>NZ_JAVDDW010000002.1:0-370219 GCF_030848585.1 Halobellus sp. H-GB7
TCCCATAGTGGGAGAGGGGTGTGGCGGGATTTCCCTCTCGGAGAGAGGGAGATCACCATATATCATTGCGTGGTCCGTTCGTGGTTCAGTGGACACCAGACAGGTGTCACCGAACCATCAAGGCTAACATCAGATCCCATCTGTACGGCGGACCGCAGGGGTGGAATCCTCATTCCGTGTCCGACTCAAGCGAAACGTCGGATGGGTATAAACCCATTGAATCCGTTTCGCCCCGCGGCGTCGATCGCCACGGACGTCGGAATGCGAGCGCGGACGGAGTTCAACCGCCCGCAGTCGCGTAGTGTTCTTCGCATTACTGTCTGATGCGTGGGTTGTACTTAACCCCGTTGATTCCGAACGATTTTCGAAAAATGGTGTTAGATATGTGTGTTCGTCTAACAACGTTCTGATAGAGTACCAGTAGAGTGGACGTTCGACCACTTGGTGTTTTGACGGGATCGACGACTGGTCACGCGCGAGCGCACGTGAAACAAGTAATTGGCAACGACCGACTCCCGGATAGCCGGAGACGAGCGAACCGACCCTCTTTATAACGGGGGCCTTTATAAGGGAGGGCAGAGATAATCCGACAGAGTATGAGTGCGCCGGCAGATTCCATCGAGATTCAGAACGTTGTCGCATCGACCGGTATCGGCCAAGAGCTCGATCTCGAAGCTCTCGCCGAGGACCTCCCCGGAGCCGACTTCAACCCGGACAACTTCCCCGGGCTCGTCTACCGAACGCAGGAGCCGAAGGCAGCGGCCCTAATCTTCCGTTCGGGGAAGATCGTCTGTACGGGCGCAAAGAGCATCGACGACGTCCACGAGGCGCTCGGAATTATCTTCGAGAAGCTCCGTGGCCTCAGCATCCCGGTCGACGAGGACCCCGAGATCACCGTCCAGAACATCGTCTCCAGCGCCGACCTCGGTCACAACCTGAACCTAAACGCGCTCGCGATCGGTCTGGGCCTCGAAGACGTCGAGTACGAGCCCGAGCAGTTCCCCGGTCTCGTCTACCGGATGGACGAACCCGAAGTCGTCATCCTGCTCTTCGGGTCCGGAAAAATCGTCATCACCGGCGGGAAGCGGACCGACGACGCGAAGACCGCCGTCGAAGAGATCGTCAAGCGCATCGACGATCTGGGCCTGCTCGGATAACAGGCCCGAACCGGAACGCAACGCGGCGGCCGCCGACGAGTGGGAGCCGACGAGGAGCGACAGCGTAATGACAACCGCAGTATAACGTTTTGATCGAATGACCGCGCGCGAGGATGTCGCGTTTTTGACCGGATCCGAGATCCGGATAGCCGTGCTACGAGCGCTTCGTTCGGGCGAGCACCGCCCGAGCGAACTGGCTGCGGAATGCTCGTGTGCCCGCGAGACCGCCCAGCGTGCGGTCACGGCGTTCGTCGAACGCGGGTGGGCCGAGAAGGTATCCACGAGCGACGGATATCGTCTCACGCGTGCGGGGGTACTCGTCGCGAGAAGTTACGACGAGTTCGAGGAGTGTATGGACGTCGCCAACCGCTTCGAGCATCTCCTCTCGAATCTGCGTGGGACCGCCGAGGAGATAGAGTGTGAGACGCTATCGGGGACGACGTACGCCCAGTCGACAGCGGAGAATCCGCACGCACCTATCGACCGGTTTCTCGCCATCGTGGGAGACGAACCCGTAGAGCAGTTCCGTGGGGTTACACCGATCGTGAGCCGCGTTTTCAACGAGGCTGCTGGCAGCGTCATCGGACCGGAGACCCAGGTGGAACTAATCGTCGATAAGGACGTGCTGCAGACCTCCGCTACGGAGTATCCGGAGTCGCTCGAGCGGGCGAAAGGCCTGGACGGATTCACGCTGTACGTGTCACAGGAGCCGCTGGAGTTCGGACTCCTCCTCGTCGACGGACACGCCTATCTGGGTGCCTACGACGAGCACGGAAACCTCGTTGCGAGTGCGGACAGTGCAGAAGCCGGGTTCGTCGAGTGGGTGACTGAGGCGTTCGCACGCGTTCGAGCGAACGCGACAGAGTGGGACTAAATCCGGAGAAACCGCCCTGCAACCGGGAAAAAGTGTTTTACCCACACTCCCGTGTATACTGCATAGCGTCAGGGAGTCCTATGGATCTCACAGAACGCATCGAACGCCGCCGAAACCGGAGCAGCAACAACGAGCTTATCGTCGATCGCGACTCGCTGAACCCCGCGATGCATCTCTCCGAGCCGGTCGGCCGAGAAACCCTCTTCGAGGCCTTACTGGACGCGATCGACCCACTTTTCGATCACGCCGTGCCGCCGAACACCTACGTCTGGGGACCACAGGGCTCCGGAAAGTCGGCCATCGTGACCGCGCTCGTATCGGTGCTCGATACGGAGATGGGTGCCCACGACTCGTTCTACACTGCCACCCGGAGCGGAAGCGACCGCGACGACGTCCGTGTCGTCTATCTCGACGCACGGCGGGCCGCGAGCCGCTTTCGACTCTATCGGGAGCTGCTCGACAGTCTCCTCGTAGAGTCGGTCCCGAGACGCGGGGTGAGCACCGATGCGCTGCGCGAGCGGATCGAGACTGTCACGGCCGCGAGCGAAACCGTACTGGTCGCCGTCGATCACCTCGGAGAACAGACGACAGTCGATCTGGCGGACCTCTATACGTTCTTCGAGCCGTTCGAAGACCTCGCGTGGATCGGTGTCGGGCGGACGCCGCCCGAGAAACTGTCGCTCCCGATGCCGGAACAGCAGATCCACGTGCCCGCGTACACGTACGAACTCGTCGACATCCTGACGGTCCGCGGGTCGCGAGGGCTCTCACAGACACTCGATCACGTCCACGCACAGCGACTTGCAGACTGGGCCGACGGCGACGCTCACAACGCGCTCGCGGCCCTGTTCCTCGCCGCGAGCAACGCGGAAACCGACGGGGCAACGCGGCTCCGCGACGAGGACATCGACGCCGGGAGAGCGGCCGTACCGAGAGACGGCGTCCCGATCGGGCAAGTGCTGGCACTCTCGGACAACGAACGACTGGTTCTCGACCAGCTACTGGAACTCTCACTCGACGGCGAGGCGCGGATCGAGACCGCGGCCGAGCAGATCGCCGAGCGGACCGACCTAACTCACGGGACGGTCAAACGACTACTGTACGAACTCGCGCAGTTCGGCGTTCTGGAACGGCGGGAAGTCTCCGTCGGCGCCCAGGTGGCCGGGCGACGACCGAGCGGCGTCGCGCTGAACTTCGCCCCCCGACTGCTTACCGCACTGCAAGGCGGATGAGCACGACCTACATCGGCGCGCTGGATCAGGGGACGAGCGGAACCAGATTCGTCGTCTTCGACGAACGCGGCGATCCGACCTCGGAGGCGTTCACCAGTCATCGTCCGACGACACGCGAGGGCGACCGCGTCGAGTACGACCCCCTCAAACTGTGGGGCTGTGCGACCGACGCGATCCGGCGCGGACTGGTGCAGGCCGATGTCGACTCGGCGAGTGCGCTGCGTGCGCTCGGCGTGTCGAGTCAGCGCCAGACGGTGCTGCTGTGGGAGGCGGAGTCCGGAACGCCGGTCACGAACGCGATCAGTTGGCGCGACCGGCGGACGACCGAGCAGATCACGGAACTGACTGACGAGGAGCGACGGTTGATCCGCGAGCGAACCGGGCTCGAACCGGACCCGTACTTCGCCGCGCCCAACGCTAAATGGCTCCTCGATCACGGTCGCGGTCGGTGCGGCGACAAAGGCGACCACCACGAAGAGGGCAGCAGCCGTCTGCACCGCGGCAGCGACGACCAGAGCGGCCTCCGTGAACGGGCGGAAGCCGGCGAGGTGCTTCTCGGCACCGTCGACTCGTGGCTCCTCTACAATCTCACGGGCACGCACGCGACGGACGTCACCAACGCGGCCCAGACGATGCTGTTCGACATCCACGAGTTGCAGTGGGACGACGACCTCTTGGACCTGTTCGACGTGCCGCGAGCGGCGTTGCCTGCGGTACACGCTTCCAGCGACCCGTCGGGGTTCGGCACGACCGATCCGAACGGGATCCTCAACGCTGCCGTTCCTGTGACGGGCGTGATGGGCGACCAGCAAGCGGCGCTCCTCGGACGAGTCGCGTGCGGCGAGGGCGACGCCAAAGTCACCTACGGAACGGGGAATTTCTTCCTGCAGAACACCGGGAGCGATCCGGTCGCGGCCGACGGCGACCTTCTGACGACGGTCTGGTTCCAGCGGGCGGGTGCGGAACCACGCTACGGGCTCGAAGGGCCGGTCTTCGCCACGGGCGCGGTGTTGGAGTGGCTCCGGACGATCGGGCTGCTCGAAGACGCGGGCGGACTCGCAGAACTCGATAGCACGGAGTCGCCGGGTGATCTGCAGCTCGTTCCGGGCTTCGGCGGTCTCGGTGCACCCCACTGGGTGCCGGACCTCCGGGCGGGAGTGTTCGGGCTACGCAGAGAAACCGACCCCGACGACGTACTGCGAGCGGCCGTGGAGGCGATCGCGTTCGGGACGCGGGCAGTCCTCGAAGCGGCCGAAGCCGCGACTGGAATCGAACAGCGTCCCCTCCTCGTCGACGGCGGCGCAATCCAGGACGACGAGTTCGCGCAGTGGCAGGCGGATCTCCTCGATCGGCGACTGGTTCGATCGAACGTGACGCAGACGACGGCGTTGGGCGCGGGATTCGCGGCGGGTCTCGCGACAGGCGTGTGGGATTCGCTCGACGACCTCGCGCCCTGTCAACCGACCGGGCGGGCGTTCACGCCGTCCGGGGACGCGAGTGCAGCCGAGACGGCGTACCAGAACTGGGGCGACGTCGTCGACGCCGTCGTCAGGTGCCACGGCACACGGTGATATTTATCTTCGATAGGCTAGCCACAAATAACCTATTTAGAAATGGCTATTTCACGCGATAGAGAGTCCAAGGCGGTTTCAGATGCATACACTGGAACAGCAGTGGACGGAGCACGGCAACGCGAGCAATCCTCAAGACAGCCGACTGCCGCAAAATATCGTCCGGTAACATTGTGTACTGAACGAATAAATGACCGTCTCAGCGATTAATAGCGCTATTTTCGGAGATGCCGAGTAACATACACCTATGTATTATATTTATTCACCAAAGATTTATTGCAATTTCTCGTCAATACCTTTATTGCTGGTAGCTATGTTCTCAATGAAAGACTCCGCGACGCGACGCAAGATCCTCGCATCGGGCGGTGCAGTCCTCGGCGGGAGTCTCGCTGGGTGCCTCAGTGGCGGCGACAGTGGAAGCGGTACTGGGGACGGCGACACCGGCGGGACGACGGGTACGGGAGGCGACGGCACCTCTGGGGGGAGCGGGAGTTGCTCGGGTGAGACCTACGAGGTCGGCTACGGCGACTCCCAGACGACCGTCTGTTCGGACGCTTTCCCGACCGACGAGAAACTGTACGTGTACGCGGTTCAGTCGGGGTGGATGAACTGGCCGGAGGTAATGCAGGCGTTCAACGAGCAGTACGGCGTCCAGCTCAACGACGACGACCGGTCGTCGGGTGAGGCGCTACAGGACGCCCGCTCGCACGCGCAGAACCCCACGCACTCGGCGTTCAACGGCGGGTACACCTACGCAATCCAGGCGATGCAGGACGGATTGACTCAGGCGTACAAGCCGGCGAACTGGGACAAAGTCCCCGACAGCGCGAAGACCGACAACGGCCACTGTACGGGGACGCGGAAGGTGACGACGGCGCTCACCTACCGGAAGGACCTCTTCGAGGAGCGCGGACTCGACGAACCGCAGACCTGGGAGGACCTGAAGCACCCAGACATTATGCAGGACCTCGCGCTGCAGACGCCGCAGGCGGCCGTCGGGCTCGCAGCGGCCCTCTCGATCAACAACGCCTACGGCGGGTCCCTCGACGACGTCCAACCGGTGATCGACTACTACAACGAGATCCAGGAAGGGGGTGCGGAGTTCACCGACAACTTCCTGGCGCAGTTCACGAGCGGCGAGTACGGCTCGTTCATCCGCTACGACTACTCGGGGCTGGATCTGAAGTACAACGTCGAGGACATCGCCGAGGAGAACGTCGGCGTCGCGCTCCTCGAAGGGCCGAACGGGGAGGCCGGCGCGTTCAACGCGCTGTACGGCTACGCGATGCTGGCGAACGCACCGAATCCAGAGGCGGTGAAGAAATTCATGGACTACGTGCTCTCGCTGGAAGGCCAGCGGAAGTTCCTCAAGGCGTACGCGCGGCCGATCCGGGCCTCGGAGATGGATATGCCCGACGAATTCCCGCCGCAGAGCCGATACGACAAGACACAGTTCACTGTCGATCAGTCGGCGCTGGTCGAAAACCAGGAGACGATCATCCAGGACATCACGCGCGGAGCCAGCCTGTAAGCGATGGCGGCCGATCAAGTATCGATGGGCACGCGGGCGACGGGTGCGGTCCGGACCGCCGTCGGATCGGTAGTGTCCCCGACGTCCGAGCGACAGCGGGAGATACGGCGCATCGTCGCCCTCTGTCTGCCGTTCTCTGTGCTCTTGGTGTTCTCCGGCGTCTTCCCGCTGACGGAGATGTTTCGAATCAGTTTCTCCGAAAGTCGGCTCGTGACCGAGGGCTTCACCCTCGAGTACTATCGGACGATGGTGAACGATCCGTACTATCGGAACATCGCCTTCAACACGCTGTGGTTCGCGGCCGCGACGACGGTCGCGTCGATCAGCATCGCCGTCCCCGTGGCGCACGCGCTCGAAAAGTACGCGCTCCCCGCGAAGTCGGTGATCCTGACGATCCTGTCGTTCCCGAACAGCCTCCCCGGGATCGTCGCGGCGTTTATGATCATCATCCTGTTCGGAAACACGGGCGTGTTCACCAACCTCCTCGCGTTCCTGTCGGGGCAATCGCGGATCGACGTTGCCATCTCGACAGGCGTGCTGGGGCTGTTCTTCGCGTACCTCTACTCGATGATCCCGCGCGCGCTCCTGTTGCTCCGTGGAACCTACTCGGAGATTAACACGGACGCCGAGGAGGCGGCCCGCGTGTTGGGAGCGACGCCCCTCCAGACGTTCCGCTACGTGACGCTCCCGCAGATCAAACCGGGTTTGATCGGCGCGTTCATCCTCGTGTTCCGGACCGGACTCGCCATCTTCGGAACCGTCCTGATCCTGAAGGGGCTGCTCGTCTGGACGCTCCAGATCGACCGTGAACTCGCCCAGGGCTTCAACATCGCGCAGGCCTCGGCGATGGCGACGATCTGGTTCGTCTTTGTGTTCGGGTTCACGGTGTTCGCACTTCGGTACACCAGTGCGGAGGTGAGCATATGACCGAACGATTCCAACGGGGCAGCCTCTCTGCCCGCTTCGGCCGGCCAGTCGTCAAACTCGTGTTGGTGCTGACGCTCGTCTTCCTCGCGTTCCCGGTCGTGATGACGTTCGTCAGTTCGTTCGCCTCCGATTGGTTCGGCGTCTTCCCCAGCGGCTTCGTCACGATACAGAACTGGGAAGACGTCATCGTCGGTACCGGCGTCGGTGCCGACGTCGCAGTCGGGTCCTCGCTGGCGTACAGTACCGGGCTCGCTCTCGGTGGAGTCGTCATCAACCTCATCGTCGGCGTGCCGATCGCGTACGCGGTCGCACGCTACGACTTCTGGGGGCGAGACTGGGTCAACGTCTTCGCGATTCTCCCGCTGGCGCCCGGGATCATCCTGGGTGTGGCCTTCCTCCGGACGTACCCGGACCTCTCGACGTCCGGCATCGCCCTGATTATCGGCTACTCGCTACTGAAAGCGCCGTATATGGTGATGGCGGTGCAGTCGAGTTTTCAGTCGATGGATCTCCAACAGATCGAAGAGAGCGCCCGCTCGCTCGGTGCGTCGTGGCCGCGCACGTTCCTCACGGTGATCGTCCCGAACGCCCGGACGGGCATCATCGCCGGCTCGATCATCTCCTGGACGCTCGCGGCCGCGGAGTTCAACTTCTCGTACATCGTCTACTCTCGCGGGACGCCGCCGCTCGCGATCTTCCTGTTCAACAACATCACGAACGCCTCGTTCCTGAACGCGGCCGCGGCCGTCTCGGTGTTCTTCCTGCTCATCGCACTGGTCACGATCTCGCTGCAGATCGTCGGTAACAGAGGGACGATTCGGAGGGTCTAACGAATGGCAAAAGTCTCACTCGAAAACGTCACGAAACGCTTCGATTCGACAGTCGCCGTAGACGACGTCTCGATCGACATCGCCGACGGCGAAGTGATGGGAATCGTCGGCCCGTCCGGCTGTGGCAAGACGACGGCGCTCCGGCTCGTCGCCGGCTTCGAGACCGCCACCGACGGGACGATCCGCTACGACGACGAGGACGTCACGCCCGTCCCGCCGGAGAATCGAAACGTCGGCCTGGTCTTTCAGTCCTACGCGCTGTTCAACAATATGAGCGTGCTCGGGAACGTCACGTTCGGGCCGAAGATGCACGGCGTCGGCAAAGCTGAACGCCGAGAGCGCGCGCGTGAACTACTCGAACTCCTCGACATCGAGGAGTTAGCCGACCGCGACCCCCAGACACTCTCGGGCGGCCAGCAGCAACGCGTCGGCCTCGCCCGCGCGCTCGCGATCGAGCCCCGGATTCTGCTGCTCGACGAGCCGATGACGGGGCTCGACGCGAAGCTGAAACAGACCCTACGGCAAGAGCTCGGCCAGTTGCTCGACGATCTCGGCGTGACGACGTTGTACGTCACGCACGATCAAGAGCAGGCGATGTCGATGTGCGATCGGATCGCCGTGATGAACGACGGCCACCTCGAACAGATCGGCACGCCGGCCGAGATCTACGAGGAGCCGGCAAACGAGTTCGTCGCGGGCTTCATCGGCACCGCGAATCTGCTCGATGCGACGGTCACGGACGGGCGGATCTCGTTCGGATTCGGCGACGTCGACGCGCCCGACGGACTCCGGTCGAGCGGCGACGTGACGGTTCTCGTTCGCCCGGACGACATCCGCGTCGGCGACGGTGAAGGCGACGCCGCCGTCGAAGTGACGAACCTGTTCTATCAGGGCGAGCACATCCAGGCGACGGGGACGCTTGCTGACGGCCAAGAACTGACACTCCAACTGGATCGGTCGCTGACGAACGTCGAGACGGGCGACACCCTGTCGGTCGGCTTCGATCCGGAGACGCTCCACGTCATCCGCTCGACCAAGTGACTGGGGAGGAACGACCAGATGGCTGTGGAAGAGCGGCCAGATGGATGTAGAAGAGCGGCCAGATGGCTGTGGGGGGACGCCGAGTGCCATCTAGCGCCACTTATTTACTGTCACTACCCAGATTGGAGGTAATTTTTAAGATGACGACCCGAGAAGATGTTTGTTGGGCAAATGACTGATCCAAGCCTCGAAGACGCGCTGGACGCGGCAGGTAGTCCGATGGACTTGCTCCGTGAAAACCGGGGACGACACCCCTATCCGGTTCCCAGCGAGCACACGAACTGGATCGAGGAGGAACGGAGCTGGCGAGAGACGTGCAGCCTGTCGGACCTCTCTCACCACCAGAAAGACCTCTACGTCGAGGGGCCCGACGCGCTGGCCGTCTTCGTCGACCTCGGAGCCAACGACTTCGAGGGGTTCGAGCCCGGTCAGGCCAAACAGTTCGTCGCCTGCAACACCGACGGCTACCTGATCGGCGACGCGATCCTGTTTTACCTCGACGACGAGCGGTTGAAACTCACCGGCACACCGATCGCGCCGAACTGGGTCGAGTACAACCTCGAAACGGGCGATTACGACGCGGTCGCGACAGCGGACGAGCGGTATCACGACAAGGACGAACCGCACAGAACCTTCCGGTATCAGCTACAGGGGCCGAACGCACTCGACGTGATGAGAGCCGCAGTCGAGGGGTCGCTCCCGGAGATTCCGTTCTTCAATTTCGACGAGGTGACGATCGCAGGCGTCGACGTGCGCGCGTTGAAACACTCGATGGCGTCGGACGTCGGCTTCGAGATCTGGGGGCCGTGGGAGGCGAGCGAGACCGTTCGAAAGACGATCCTCGACGCCGGCGAGGACCACGGCCTCCGCCAACTCGGCGAGAAGAGCTACAAGGCGCAGGGCTCTGAGAAAGGCTGGATCGCCCGTCCGCTCCCCGCGATCTTCGGCGACGAGATGGCGGAGTATCGGGAGTGGCTGGACGGGGACAGCTACGAGGCGAGCAGCACGCTCGGCGGGAGTTTCGCCGCCGACGACGTATCCGAGTACTACCTGAATCCGATCGAACTCGGATACGAACGATTCGTCGATTTCGCCCGCGACTTCCCCGGCAGAGACGCGCTCGCGGAAATGGCAGAGGCGTCGCAGCGCCAGAAAGTAACGCTCGTCTGGGACGACGACGACGTCATCGACCTGTTTGCGTCGTTACTGCGAGACGGAGAGACGTACAAGTACTTCGACCTCTCGATGCCCTACTGGGCGGTCTTCCACTACGACGAGGTCCTGAGAGGCGGTGAGACCGTCGGTCTCTCGAAGTACTTCGGCTACACCTACAACGAGCGTGCCGTCCTGTCGCTGGCACTCGTCGACGAGGAGTACAGCGAACCTGGAACCGAGGTGACGCTGGTGTGGGGCGAACCGGGCGGTGAATCGCCGAACCCCAAAGTCGAATCGCACACGCAGACGGAGATCAGCGCCACGGTGGCGCCGAACCCGTACGTCGAGGCCGAGCGCTAGCGCAGCCAAAGATTATTGTAATTTGGTCATCAATTTCTTTATTGATGCATATCATACTTCCAGTAACCAAACAGCTCCGTCGGTCAGCGTCGGATAGGTGGGCCGTACAGGCCTCGGAGGCGCCCGACGACCGGAGGGCGCTCGCCGGGCACACAGTCCCGGACGGCCAATGAGCATCGCCGAGCACGAGGCCGCGATCTTGGACCTGGATGGGACAGTCTATCTGGGCGACAAACTCATCCCGGGTGCCGGCGAGACCGTGCAGTTGCTGCGCGAGGAGGTCGGAGAGGTGCTGTTCCTCACGAACAAGGCCATCGCGCGCCGCGGCGACTACAGCGAAAAGTTGCGACGACTCGGCATCGACGTCGAGCGCAGCGACGTCGTCAACTCCGGGTGGGTAACCGCCCAGTACGTCAGCGAGCGCTTCCCTTCTGCGGCGGCGTTCGTCGTCGGCGAAGCCCCGCTTCTCGAGGAGTTCCGGGAGGCGGGCGTCACGACAGTGACAGAGACACCGGGCGACATCGTCGTGGCATCGATGGACCGCCACTTCGACTACGACACGCTCGAGACCGCGCTCCGAACGCTCGAAGACGGTGCGCCGTTCCTGGCGACGAATCCGGACCGGACCTGTCCGACTGAGAAGGGTGCGATCCCGGACGCCGCGGGGATGATCGGCGCCATCGAAGGCGTGACGGGACAGACCGTCGACGAGGTGCTCGGGAAGCCGTCCGCGACGATGGTCGAGACGGCGCTCGGGGAGGTCGGCGTCGATCCCGGCGACTGCCTGATGGTCGGCGACCGAATCGAGACGGACATCCGGATGGGCGACCGTGCCGGGATGACCACCGTCCTCGTGCTTACGGGCGTGACCGACCGTGAGATGATCGCCGACGTGAACGTCGATCCCGATTACGTCCTCGACTCCATCGCCGATGTCGAAGGTCTCCTCGTGGAGTGACGGTCCGTCGCCGGAGTCGACGATGTCGACAGTGTACTCAGAATCAAAGTCCGGTCAGACGTCGTCGCTCTCGGTCAGGACGTCTTTGACCACTTGAGGATCCTCCAGAAGCTGGTGCTTCGTGTAGCTCCCCTCGGCGCTCCCACCGCTGTGTTTGGACTGCTCGATGATGTCGAGGAAGGCGTGTTCTTTCAGCAGATCGCGGACGCGACGTAGCGAGAGCGTATCCGAGCCCTGGCCGTCGCAGATGTTCTCGTAGACCTCGTAGACGCGACTCGTTCGGAATCCCTCCTGTCGCTCGCTCGACAGCGAGAGGATCGCGAGGGCCTGCAACACGTACCGGGAGTGCGGCGTCGACCCGCGGATGAGTTCGCGGAAGCGATCGGTCTCCGCACGCTCGCGAGCCTGCGTCACGAACTCCTCGCGGACGATCTGTGCGCCCTTCGATTGAGCGATCTCACCGGCGTACCGAAGAATGTCGATCGCCTTGCGGGCGTCACCGTGTTCTCTGGCTGCGAGCGCTGCCGCGCGCGGGATCGTCGAGGGGTCGAGGACGTCGTCGCGGAAGGCGTCCGACCGCGCCTGCATAATGTTTCGGAGTTGGTTGGCGTCGTACGGCGGGAAGACGAACTCGCGTTCACAGAGGCTGGATTTGACGCGTTCGTCCATCCGGTCTTTGTATTGGATCTTGTTGCTGATGCCGATCACGCCGAGTTTGCACTGGTCGATCTTGCCGGCCTCCCCCGCCCGCGAGAGTTGCATCAGAATGTCGTCGTCGGAGAGTTTGTCGATCTCGTCGAGCAGAATCAAGACGACATCGTACTGTGCATCGAGGATTCGCCACAGCCGCTTGTAGTACGTCGACGTGCTGAGTCCCTTGTCCGGGACTTTGATTCCGGTAACTTCGGATTCGTTGACGCCATCCGCGATGGTTTGGACCGCTTGCGTCTCGGTCGTGTCCTGTGCGCAGTCGACGTAGGCGAACGTCGCTTTCACGTCTTCCTCGCCGGCGGTTTCCACCAACCGCTGTGAGACGTACTTCGCACAGAGCGACTTACCCGTACCCGTCTTGCCGTAGATGAGAACGTTGCTCGGACTCTGACCGAAGATCGCCGGATTGACCGCCGCCGCCAGATCAGAGATTTCGTCGTCGCGACCGACGATCCGTCCCTCCCCCGGAAGGTGGTTGATCTCCAAGAGCTCTTTGTTGGAGAAGATGGGGTCCTCTCGGGTGAAGAGGTCGTCGCTGGTGTTCGGCATACTACAGGACACCGGGTTTCCGGTGAAATGCGTTGTTATTTCCCCCGGTTCGACGGTGATACTGTCGGACACGTTCTCGGGAAGCATCGCGACATCCGGGGTACTGGGCATCTTCGTACGGTTATGCCAGACGGATGACGGCCACGTTGTTCCGACAGGGCACGGCGACTGATTCGACAGACTACCGGACGACACACACACCACGTTTCCGGTGAACGGGGGAAATACCGGGGGGAGGTCCAGTTGAAACAGAGGATGAGTTTCACCGGAAACACGGTGTGTGGCGAGGCGTTAGAATCTGGCCGACAACGGTACTTCCCAAGCGAGGACGCAGATACGCACTGAGACAGGCCAATACGTGGGATCGTCGGCTATCGGTATTCTACGGCGAACAAGTTTGGTCGTATCGCTGTGGGGTTCTCAGAGCGTCCGTCCGA
The DNA here is from genome assembly GCF_030848585.1 of Halobellus sp. H-GB7. Taxonomy (NCBI): domain Archaea; kingdom Methanobacteriati; phylum Methanobacteriota; class Halobacteria; order Halobacteriales; family Haloferacaceae; genus Halobellus; species Halobellus sp. H-GB7. Next base: position 13,334 of record NZ_JAVDDW010000002.1, read on the forward strand.
TACCTGCTCGAAAAAGCGGCGCGGTGTCTCGGGTCCGTTTCCGATCGAATTACTTCGATGAAGCTAGTTTATAACTTTTCGATTGGGGTCAATGGACGGTGACGAGTATCTAGTATATATTTGTTGCTTTATAGAGGACAGATATTGGTTCGGTACGCGCGGATGCGTGGTCGTCGTCGCTCGTGACGAGGGGGACTACCAGCGGGTTTCACCGGAAACGTGGTGTGTCTCCGCGTGGAATTCGCCACACTTCGACTGTTCTCGACATCGCGAGTGAGGTCTGCGGTCTTTCGGGGCTACACGATATGGTTAGCGGAGAAATTGGAGATAGCTATCAACTCAAGCCGCTCTAATCACGCTCAATCTGAAATAGTCGGCCTCGGATCCGATTCTTCTTGGCGTTTCACCGGAAACACGGTGTGTTCCCGTGAGAAACTGAGGATCTCGTCCACCAAGTCGAGACTCCTATCTCGAAGGGGGGGTCCCAGTTCACCGTTTCACCGGAAACTCGGTGTTCGCGATTCACCTTCACACGGTGTTCGCCGGACCCAGTTCGCGGGCATTTCACCGGAAACACGGTGTGGGTGGCTTTGACGGACGTGGGCGCCGTTTTCGGGACACACTCTTCGCCTGTCCCCTTCGAGTCGACGCTAACAGCCGGACTCGAACCCACGTAGTCGCAAACCGTTTCCCGGTCGGGACCGTCCCGAGAGACAATGACGGAAGAGGAGGGGACTGGCGGGCCAACTGCACCGGAGAGGGCGTCTCCCGAAGCGACGCCTGCCGACGGTTCTCACGACACCGACGGCGCTTACGACACCGACGAGTCTCACGACGCCGATACGTCTACTGCTAACGTCGATCTCGATCGCTTCCACGACGTACTGGAGGCGGAGGGCCGTCCGGTCGTGACGGCCTCGGAAGTCGCACGCCGACTCGACACGACGCAGTCGGCCGCCGCCGCAGATCTCGATGCGCTGACTGACGACGGGGCGGTCGAACGGGTGAACGTCGAGACGGACCCGATCGTCTACTTCCCGAGCGAGTGGACGAAACTCGCCGAGCGCGAGCGGATCGTGCTGTTCCCGGAACGGCGACAGATCGTGGTCGATCAACCGACGCAGTACACCCGCGCGCAACTCTCACAGTTCGCCCACCTCGTCGACTCCACGGGCGAGCGGGCGCGGTCGACCACTGACCGGCAGACCGGCACCCGCGGCTACATCTACGAGATCCGCCAGGAGGACGTCTGGCAAGCCCCTTTCGACGATCTCGCCGACTTGCTGTCGCTGATGCGGTCGGTGCTCCCGCGGCGGTCACCCCCGCTTGAGGAGTGGGTCGAATCACAGTGGAAACGCGCGAACCGATTCCGCCTGTTCACCCACGAAGACGGATACGTCGTCCTCGAAGCCGCCTCCGAGAGCCTGATGGGCAACGTCGCGCGGCAGAAACTCGACGACGAACAGCTCGTCGCGCCGATTTCGGATACGCAGAGCTGGGTTCGCGACGGCGCCGAAGCCGAGATCAAGCGGATCCTCTACGAAGCGGGCTACCCCGTCGAAGACGACCGCGACCTCGACACGGGGGAACCGCTCGACGTGGAATTGACTGTCGACCTGCGCGAGTACCAATCCGACTGGGTCGAGCGTTTCCTCGATCAGCGCTCCGGCGTCCTCGTCGGCCCCTCCGGCGCGGGCAAGACCGTGACCGCCATCGGCGTCCTCGCGGCTGTCGGCGGCGAGACGCTGATTCTCGTCCCGTCGCGGGAACTCGCCGCACAGTGGCGTGCCGAACTGCTCGAACACACGACGCTCACCGAAGAGCAGATCGGTGAGTACCACGGCGGGCAAAAGGAGATCAACCCAGTCACGATCGCGACCTACCAGACGGCGGGGATGGACCGTCACCGCTCCCTGTTCGACTCCCGCGGGTGGGGGCTCGTCGTCTACGACGAGGTCCATCACATCCCCTCGCGGATCTACCGACGTAGCGCCGACCTCCAGACGAAACATCGGCTCGGACTGTCGGCGACGCCGGTGCGCGAAGACGACAAAGAGAAGGAGATTTTCACGCTCATCGGACGCCCGATCGGCACCGACTGGTCGAAGCTCTTCGAGGCAGGGTACGTTCAAGAGCCCGAAGTACAGATCCGATACGTGCCCTGGGGTGAGGAGTTCGCCCGGAACGAGTGGGCGAGTGCGGACGGCCGCGACAGACACCGGATCGCAGCCGAGAATCCCGAGAAGATCGACGAAACGCGGCGGCTCCTCGACGCACACCCGGACGCGAGGACGCTCGTCTTCGTGGATTGGCTAGATCAGGGCGAAGCCCTCGCGGACGCGCTCGACGTGCCGTTCGTGAGCGGAGAGATGCCACACCACCGTCGCGAGCGCGTCTTCGCGTCGTTCCGCGCGGGCGATCTCCGAACCCTCGTCGTCTCGCGCGTCGGTGACGAGGGGATCGATCTCCCGAACGCGGAACTCGCCATCGTCGCCTCCGGACTCGGTGGGTCTCGCCGGCAGGGAGCACAGCGCGCCGGCCGGACGATGCGTCCTGCTGGCGGATCGCAAGTGTACGTGCTCGCGACCCGCGGAACCTCGGAAGAAGACTTCGCGCAGCGACAGATGCGCCACCTCGCCGAGAAGGGTATCCGCGTGACTGAGACGGACCGCAGCACCCGGAAATCGGACGGAGAGAGTTCGGCATCCGAGGCCTCGCCCGCGACGACCGATCCCGCCGCAAACGGCGAGGAGTAAGCAGCCGATGGCCGACCAGCGCCGGGACGTCGACACCGCCGCGTGCGCGCGCCACCTGGCCGACAGCGAGCGCCTCGCTCGATACCGCTCACGACTTCAGGATTCGCTCTCGGATCCCCCGGTTGCCGACGCGTTCGAGGCGTGGCACCGGTACGTTCGAGAGCGACACGGCGACGTCTTCGCCACTCTCGCGGCCGCAGGCGGCGAACGATCCCCCGTCGACGGCGGCGGAACCACGGGCGGCGCCGACCGATCCACCGCCAATGTAGCCCGATCGGCCGCCGACGTCGCCCGCGACCTGTTCGTCGAAACGCTCGCGTTCGACTACCTCCTCACCGAGATCCTCGATGCGGTCGAACGAGAGTTCGAGTGCACGGTCACACGCTCGCTCGCCGCGGACGCCGCGATTCCGTTCACGCCGAATTTCGAGGCCGTGCACGAGTCGATTTCACCCCATCTCGACACCGGAACCGCGGACGCAGGATGCGACTTCGACACCCAGGCGTCTACCTTCGCCCGCGAGGCTTCGAGTCGGGACGTCGCACTCCTCCACCGTGAGTGCGTCTCGCCGCTCGCCCGTCGAGCGTTCGGCCGCTACGACACACCGCAGGGACTCGCCGCACTCGCCGTCGACTCTGCCTTCGACGCCGGATCCCCTCACGACGGGACGCAGACCCGAGATGAGACACCAACCCACCACGAGACACCAGCCTACGACGAGACACCAGCCCACCACGAGACGTCGATCGCTGCCGATCGACCACCTGCCGACCTCCCGCTCGTAGTGGACCCCGGCTGTGGCGCCGGTGCGTTTCTCGCTGCGACGGCGACCCGGTACGTCGACGCTCTCGCCGAGAACTCACTGAACGCCGACGGTAGTCACGGGACACCCATCCAGGCCATTTTCGATGCCGTCCGCGGCTTCGACGTTTCACCGACAGCCGTCCGTGCTTCGCGCTTGGCGCTGGTGCTCGCCGTGCGACCGTTGCTCGCCGCCGCCGACGGGTCGCCGACCGTCGCACCCCGGGTCGTTCTCGGCGATGCAGCCGACGCGACCGCAGATGACCCTCCGCTCGACGGTCGGCGCGCGGACGTCCTCCTCGCGAATCCGCCGTGGCTGACCTGGGATTCGCTTCCGGAGGGCGCGAAAGACCGGTGGCGAGCGGGACCGTTCGAAGAAGCCGGACTCGAACTGTTCGACCACACCGGCGCCGACGCCCGACTCGGATACGCGAACGACGACCTCTCCGTGCCATACGCATTGACGTGTCTCCACCAGCTCCTCCGTGATGGTGGTCGTGCTGCACTCGTCCTCAAACGGGATTTCCTCACCGGACCCGCTGGGGCACGTCTCCGTCGGCCGCAGGTGGGTCATCGATCGATCACGTACGATCGCGTCCACGACTTCGGCTCGTTGTCACCGTTCACCGACGTCGATGCGGGCACCGCGCTGTTTTCACTTCGTCTCTCACCCGACGACGGCAGATCACCGTTCCCGACTGACGAGGGTATTCCGACCTGTCGCTGGACGGATGCTCCGGCGACGACGTCGGCTCGCGACGTCGACCGCTCCGATGGAACGTCAGCGTTTGAGTCGCTGGCGCGGATGCGGGCCTCGTTCGACCGCGCGGAGACGCGTCTCGTACCCGCAGACCCCGAGGACCCGACGTCACCGTGGATCCGCGCCGACGCCGAACGAAGTGCACTCGGTTCGAGTCCGTATCGCATCCGTCACGGGGTGAAAGACGACGCAAAGGCGGTTTATGCCCTCGACCGGGCGACCATCGAGAAGCAGGAACTCGAATCCGAGCACGTCTTTCCGTATCTGAAATCGAAACACATCGTGAAGTACGGGCTGTTCGGCCACGACCTGCAACTCGTCCCCCAGCGACAGGCGGGCGAGGACAACGAACGCGAACTCAAGCAGGAAGCGCCGGCGACGTACGCGTACCTCGACGCGCACCGCGAACGGCTCACCGATCGCGGGTCGTCGTGGTTCGACGATGGGCCGTTCTACTCGCTCTTCGGGCTCGGCTCGTACACGTGGTCGACGTACAAAGTCGTCTGGTGCCGGCTCGGTTTCAAGCCGCACTTCACGGTCGTCTCCACAGTTTCCGACCCCCTCGTCGGTGAGAAGCCCGTGATACCCGGCGATCACTGTATGTTCGTCGGGACCGACGACGAAGACGAAGCGCACTACCTCTGTGCGCTCCTCAATTCGGCACCGTACCAGCGCTGTCTCCGTACCATCTCTTCGGGCGGGAAATCGAGTCTCTCGAAGTCGACGGTCGAACGCCTCGCGTTACCGGAGTGGCGAGCGCGTCCACGGCAGCGACAACTCGCGGAGCTCTCACAACGTGCCCACGCCATCGTTCCCGACCACGTCGATTGCTCGAAGCGCGCGTACAACCAGAAGACGATCCCCGAGCTGCAGGCCGTCCAGACCGACATCGACCGCGCGGCAGAACAGTTCCTGTCGGTTCTCGACGAACAGCCATCGCCCGAGAGAACGAACCGGACCGACTGACGGCGACGATGAGTAACCCTTAAGTCCAACAGCGGTGCTACGTTGAGGTGCCCGCCCTTAGCTCAGCCTGGTAGAGCAGCCGACTGTAGATCGGCTTGTCCCCCGTTCAATTCGGGGAGGGCGGACTTCCTTTCCTGCCGAATCGTAGCAGACATCTGAATTCGGTTGTTTACCCGATCTGCACTGATCGTCGAAGTCGCTCGGTTGCTGGACGGTGAGGACAAATACCTGAGACGCCTACTCCTCACCGATGCGTTCGGTCGGCCCCTCCTCGGTCGGCGACTGAAGCTCGACTGTATGACCGGTATGGCGGGCGTGGGTCTCCGCCCAGCGCCGCGCAGGCCGTTCTTCGAGGTAGCGGTCGCCATCGGGGCATTGCCGACAATCGACGACCCAGGGCGTCACGTCGTCGGGGAAGTGTCCGGTGTGGCGTTCGTGATCGAGCGCGAACTGTTCGACGGCTCGGTTCCCCGCGTATAGTTCGTCGAGTTCGTAGTGGAGGTCCCACTCGCGATTGCACCGTGAACACGAGACAGTCGGGACCCCGTCCTCGGGCGCGTCTAGGGCCGGTTCGTCGACCATACCACTCTGTTTCTCCCAATTCACTTCTGTTCTGCCTTTGTTGGCCCGGAGTCGATCGCGGTGGGATCCGTCTAAGGATCGATATGATGCACGGCCTCGGGAGACAGCAGTCGCCCGGTCGGTAAGGCGATCCAGCCGTTCGGAAGCAGCCGAATTCTGCCCTGGTGAAGAACCCGTTCCTGTTCGAAGTCTCCGTACACTGTCGCTTTCTCGTATTCGACGACCGATTCGGCGGTGAACTCCTCCGTCAGTTCGTCCCATATCGACGTGGTTGAAATGACCATATCCAACAGACGGTCCGTTCCCGTAATGTCCCTTGCTACAGCCCCAGTCGAAATCAGCTCTCGATGTCGAGCTTCGACTACGTCGAATCCGTGAACGGCCGTCTATGCCGTTCGGATCACGGCTCTCCGGTCTCGCTCGACTCGTACACTCGAATCCAGCCGTCACCTCGTACCTTCACGGGATCGTCGCGGTACCGGAACTGCTCACAGGAACTCTGTGTTCTGCGGCCCGTTCGTGATGTGCACCTCGAACGGCATCGTATCTATGGCATCCTGTTCGACGAGGTGCCAGTAGGTCTCGGCCATCTCGTCGGGATCGAGAAACGTGTCCTCGGAGCGATCGGGGAACCGCTCGCGGGCGTTCGGCCCGTCGATCTGGCCGTCGATGACGACGTGTGCGACGTGCACGCCATCGGGTCCGAACTCCTGGGCGATGTCCATTGCCATCCCGCGCGCGGCGAACTTCGCGGCGGTGAAGCCGATCGTCCCGCCGAGGCTCCGAACGGCCGAAGTCGCCCCGGTGAAGATGACCGTTCCGCCACCTGAATCGAGCATATCACCCACTGCCTCTTTCGAGCAGACGAACGCCCCGCGGCCGCCTACCTCCCACGCCCCCTCGAACTCCTCGACGCTCGAATCCATCAGTCCCTTCCACGACGCGCCACTGGCGTGGTTGACGAGGACGTCGACGGACCCGAACTCCGCTCTGACTGTGTCGAACCCCTCTCGAATCGCCTCGCCGTCCCGGAGGTCGGTCGGGACCGCGAGCCCCTCTCCCGGTTCGGGCAGGTCGGCAGCCAACTCCTCGATGAAGTCGGCCGTCCGGGCGAATAGCGCGACGCGACAGCCCTCGGCAGCGAACCGACGGGCGAGCGATTCGCCGAACCCGGAACCGACGCCGGCGATGACAGCAGTACGTGTCATACAAGTATATAGTCTGGTCGCGTCAAAACGGTGGTGGCTACGCGGGGTGTCCAGTTGTGGCGCTGTGGCCGTCTTCGATCGATCCGAGACGTGTTACGGCTTACTCCGGTCGTCGGACAAGGAGTCCCGTGACCAGGGTGAGTGCGATGAGCCCGGCGGTATATCCGAATCCAGGTGTGTCGGCCGCAGTCGTCAGCACTCTTTCGGTAGATGTGGTCAGGGTAGACGTACTCGTGGCTGTCGTCGTGGGATCCGGTGTCGGAGAGTTCTGCTCCGAAGCAGCCTCCGAGGCCGCAATTGCGAACGTCGAGAATCCTGGCGTCTCAGCCCGGAACCGCCCGTCGCCTAGCGCGGTGGTGTTTAGCCCCGTCCACGTTCCGTTGTGATACCGATAGACTGTGACCGATTCGGCGGAGGTGTTCTGCAGAGCAGTCTCGTTCACGCGGACGACGATCTCACCGCTCGTGATCTCTTCGTTCCCGGCCGTGTGGCTCACATTGAGGTAGCCGATCACCGGTCTCTCGGTCGTAGCTTCATCCGACGACCCCCGCTGGAGCGATGCCTCGACGTTCGTCGCGTTGGCTTCCGAGAGGCCGATCGTCGTGTTGGTATCTGTGCCAAAGGACATATTGACGCGTTCGACGCCCCAACCGGACTTCCGCGTCTGGTTTTGCACACCGTTGGAACTTACTTCAACGGAGACCGTTTCGTTCGCGGAGATATTTCGTGCTGTGACGTTGACCATCTGGTTCGCCCTTGCCTCCGCCCGATCAACCGTAGCGTTCCCGGTTGTCTGCAATCGTGTTTGATTGCTCAGATCGACTGCTTGCGCGGAGGTATTTGCACCCGGAGCCCCCGGAGTCGCTGGACTCCGGGTTGTGGACCGGGTGTCACGTTCGTCAGAATCATCCGACCTATCTGCGTCGTCTGACTCGTCAGAGTCGTCCGAATCGGCGTTCGATTCTTCCGCCTCCGGATCCGAGTCACTGGGGTCCACACCGGTTTTGTACTCCTGGTATGCGTCCGGGTGGACCTGTTTCAGAATCACTTCTACGGCCTGTATGACCCGAGGCGCGGGTTGCTGTAGATAGTTCGTGTTTACGCTGATTATCTGGTCTTTTTTCACGGCAGTCGTCGAGTTGTACGCCGGATTTTTGGGAACGGAGACGCCTGACGGCGTGACGATCCAATCCGGGTTGATCTCGACGACAGTCTCGTCGTTGATCATCTGAAAGCCCGTGATGCCGGCTTCTGCGGCACCGTTCTTCAGACCGCCCGTCTCCATCACGCTCCCGATGAAGGTATTGGCGCCGGAGGTGTACCCGTAGAAGACGTTGAGCCCGACAGGTGTCGATTCGTCCGCGAGTGCCGCCTCGATATCCTCGATGGAACGTCGCATCTCGTCGGCCCGGGCGCGGCCAGCACTGCACTCGCCGACCAGACGTCCAGTGGTCTCGGTCTTCTTAACGACGAATTCGAGAGAGGTCCCTGTCCCGAACACGTATACGGGGATGTTTGCGTCGCGTATCTGTTGAATACGGTCGGGCGTGTACGCGTGCGTCGTGTTCGGCACGAGCACAAGGTCCGGTTCGGCGTCGATCACCTTCTCGACGCTCGGGCCCCCTGCGCCGGAGACGTTCGCTTTCTCGTCGGCCCCGTCGAGATAGGTCGCATACTGTGAGACGCCGACGACCCGGTCTTCGGCTCCGATCTCCCACATCGTCTGGGCGGCACTCGGGTTGAGCGTGACGACCCGCGTCGGCGGTTCTTCGATCGTCACGGTGTGGCTCGTGACGTCTGTCTCCGTGATCGGAAGATCACAGGTACTCTCACTCGGTGTCGGTGTTGGAGTCGGTGTTGGAGTCGGCGTCGGTGTAGGTGTTGGTGTCGGCGTTGGAGTCGGCGTCGGTGTAGGTGTTGGTGTCGGCGTTGGAGTCGGCGTTGGAGTCGGCGTTGGTGTAGGTGTTGGAGTCGGCGTTGGAGTCGGCGTCGGTGTCGGTGTTGGAGTCGGCGTCGGTGTTGAGGTATCCGTCGAGCTTTGATCGAAAACGACCGAATCTCCCACCGAAGATTGCGATTGTGCTGGATTCGCTGCAGTAGCGATCGGGCTGAGCAGAATCAACCCGACTAGTATCAGTAGACGGTATCGCATTGCACTGTGCTCAACGACGACGCAAAATGAACTTTTCTTATTGCAATCAGGATTGTATAACCGATCACTGACCAGCTGGTAGCGTGAGCGGACGGCTAAAACGGAACAGCGAACGCTGCGCTAACGTTTCCACAGGCCGGTACGTCGTCGACTACACGCGCGCGAACGAAGTCCCGACAGGAAAACCGTTCACGAGCGATCCAACCTCCCGTTCCGCTCGTCTCTCACTCGACGGCCGCCAGAAACTCGATTACCTCCGCAGCACGTTCACCGGACGTGATGCGTTCGGCGTCCGCGTCGAACTCGACGACGTCTTCGTCGGCGAGTTTCGGGAGGTGCGTGTGATACAGCGAGATGTACCGCCGCTCGCGACAGTGCGCGCCAACGTCATCGTCCTCGACGCCTTCTTCCCAGGCGACGAGCCGCGTCGCCAACTCCTGCAACGTCCACTCGGGGTCCTCCGCGAGCGCGTAGAGTACGTATCGCCGGCGTCGATCATTCAAAACTGAAAACACGGAATCGCGCTCGAGGACCGCGAGATCGACCGGGTTCTCGGACGACTCCGACCCAGTTTCCTGACTCGATCGACTCGCGCGTCCTGACGTCCCCCCATCCCGATTTTCGTTGTCAGTCACGACACTCGATGTACAACGCGGCGATCCATAATTACTGTGGTCTAGCTAACACTTTCAGAGCACAACTGCGTCGGTGAAACACATCTCGATCAGGGCGGACTCACCGCCGGCCTACCGATGCCAGGGCCGCCTCTCGATCGTCGGGTATCCCGTCTCGATCTTCGTCTTCGGGCACCTCGTCCTATCGTCTCAACGATGAATCGTATCCTCCGCAGAGGGCAACATCCACTGGACGGTCTCAGCGGGTCGTTTGTAGACGACGGTCACGGGTTTGTCGACGATCCGAACGACTTTGTCCGCAGTACTCCCGAGCAACATCTCTTCGACCGCGCCCAGTCCACGCGAGCCGATCACGACGATATCGATGTCGTTCTCGTCGACGTAGCGCTCTATCTCCTTGTGAGCCATCCCGGTTCGGACGGCAGTCACACAGTCGAGCCCCGCTTCCTCGGCCAACTGTGCTACCTCGTCGGTGATCGCTTCGCCGTGTTCGAGGTACTCCTCGCGTTTTTCGTCCTCGGCTTCGGTGATCGGAACGATCTTGGCCTCGAACTCGTCGACGACGTGCAGCGCGTGTACCGTCGCGTCCAGTTCGTTCGCCAGTCTGATCCCCTCCTCGACCGCGTTGCCCGCCTGTTCGCTCCCGTCCGTCGGAATGAGGATGTTGTCGTACATCTCACAGTAGTAATCAGATACCAAATGATTAAAAGTAATGTTCACACGTCTCGTGGGGGCTGGCTCGACAGAACCGTGGAGCGATCGCAGTAAGATACAATACGTCCGCGGAGAAGCGTTTCACAATGCGGTCCCATCTTTCGTTGGACCGACGTGGCGTCTCCCCGGTTGTTGGCGCCGTCCTGATGCTCGCTATTCTTGCCGCGCTCGCCGCCATCCTCGGAACCCTCGCGATCGGGATCGACTCTCCCAACGACCCGTCGCCGCAGTACGGCTACGAGACGGATCACGTGGCTGACGGTTCCGGAAATACGGACGACCGGCCCTACGTGACCATCACCCTGACGCAGGGACGTATCGAACCCGGCGAAGATTTCTACGTCGTCGATAGCGATGGGAATCTGATTCGCTGGGACCAGGTCTGGACGACGTCGGGTCCGCTCACGGCCGGCGACTACGCACACATCGACGGCTACGGCAGCGATTCGGCACTGAATCCCGCGTGCGAAGGCGAGGTGTATCGGCTGGTTCACCGCCCCGACGACAGCCAGGGTTCAGTGCTTATCGAAGCCGAAATCACCACGCCGGCCGTCGGGAACGCGGCGAGTCACTGCTGATCGACGCCGCCCTCCCGTCGGCTACCGAAACTACGTAGCTTCTAGTAGCCAGTTGTATTGAAAATATAACAGTTTATCTGAGCGATGCCCGTTGGGACTATTCGATGCCTGCGCCCCAATCCCCCACCCACGTGGTCGTACGCCGCCCGATGAACGACCACGGCGCGATGACCGTCGAGGTGTGCGAGACGAACGAGACGCGACACCTCACCGAATACGCGTCCCCCGAACTCCGCCGGCGACTCGAAGCGCTCCCGTCCGGTACGACCGTCCCGCTGACGATGACCCGCGTCGGCGTTCGCTCGAACGTCTGGCGCGCGTTCGAACTCCCCGAGCGCCGCGCGACTGTTTCCCGGTCCGCAGATCCCGCCGAACTCGACGGACCGGTACGACCGATGCACTGACGTACCGGTGCGATTGGTGCACCGACGCGCCGAGGTCCCCGAGACCGATCCGAGTGCGCCGACCGACCGGGCATTTATCGTTCGCCGCCTCCGAGCGGTGTGGTATGTCCTCACCTCTCGAATACCCCTACGTAACGACGCACGAAGTCCGCTTCCGCGATCTTGACGCCGTCGGCCACGTCAACAACGTCGTGTACGCGACGTACTGCGAACAGTGCCGCGTGAAGTTCTTCGAGGAGATTCTCGGCGAAGGTCTGAGCGACCTCAGCATCGTGGTCGCCCATCTGGAAATGGACTATCGCACCCCGATTGACGACATCGGCGCCGTCGAAGTCGCGCTGGACGTCAGCGACGTGGGCCGTACCTCCTTCGAGACCACCTACGAACTCACCTTCGAGGGTGAGGTCGCGGCCACCGGCTCGTCGGTGCAGGTCGTCGTCGACCCGGAGACTGGCTCGGCGGCCCCGTTACCCGAGAAGTGGCGCGAACTGCTCCCGACGCCGTCCTAATCAGCGGGCCACGCCACACTTCGCCCCATCTTGCTGTCCCCGCCCGCGACGAGGTGCTCGCCACGCTAGCCCGAACACTCAACCGGGACGGGACTGTATGCAGAACTGATGACACGAGTAGCCATCGTGGGCGGCGGTCCCGCCGGCCTCTCGGCAGCCCTCTTCGCGGCGAAGAACGGTCTCGACGCGCTCGTCTTCGACACCGACGAGACGTGGATGCACAAGGCGCATCTGTTCAACTACCCCGGAATCGGCTCGCTCGACGGCGACGCGTATATGCAGACGGCGCGCCAGCAGGCCGACGATTTCGGGGCCGAACGCCACCAGGACGTCGAGGTCGACGACGTGGACGTGACAGACGACGGCTTCGTCGTCACCGCGGGCGACGACGACCACGAGGCCGACTACCTCGTGCTCGCGACCGGCGCGAACCGCGACCTCGCGGAGTCGCTCGGCTGTGACTTCGACGACGACGGCACTGTCGCCGTCGACGTGACGATGGAGACGAGCGTGGAAGACGCCTACGCGACCGGCGGGATGATCCGCGCCGAGGAGTGGCAGGCCGTCATCTCCGCCGGTGACGGCGCCGCCGCCGCGCTGAACGTCCTCACCAAAGAGAAGGGCGAACACTACCACGACTTCGACACGCCCTCTACCGCCGAGGAAGTCTTCGGCGACTTACGCGACGACGACGCCTGATAGTGATTACTCTCACTGTGTACCGCCGAGCGCCACTCCCGGTGGCGATGGTCGGCGGTAAGAGACGAGAGTAATCATTATGAGACCGGGACGCTTCCCGCCGGACCCCGCGATCGAAGTCACCCGACGACGGCATACACGCGGCCCGTCTGGTCGGCGACGAACACCGCGCCGTGGCCGATCGCCGGCGGGGCGTCGACCCACTGTCCGACCGACAGCCGCCAGCGAACGTCGCCGGAGGCCCCCGCAAACGCCGAAACCGTCCCCGCGTGATCCCCCACGTAGACGGTTTCCCGCTCGTCGTCGCCTTCTCCACCCACGGCGGGTGTCCCGTGCACCGCTCCCTCGGCTGACGCACGCCACGCCACGGAGCCGTCGGTCCGTTCGAGCGCAACCACTTCCCCGACGCTCGTGCCGACGAACACGCGCTCGCTCGTCGTCGCTGTCCCCCCGTATATCTCGCCGTCGAGCGTCTGCTCCCAGCGGTCGTCGCCGTCGACGGTGTACGACGCCACGCGTCCGGACTCGCTGGCGACGACTACCGCGCCGTCAGCGACGGCGGGGCCAGACCGGACCGGCGCGTCTACCGAAACTTCCCACTGAACGCTCGCTTCGGCGAGGTTGCTGTCGCCGGTCCCGCCGATCCCGAGCGCGACGAGTCGGCCGGCCCGCGTCGCGACGAACACCCGGTCGCTCTGTACCGCGGGAGCACCGCTCACCACCGCCCCCAGATCTCGCCTGAGGCGTAGATCACCGTCACGTGCGTCGACGGCGGCGATCCCCTCTGCCGTTCCGACGTACGCGACGCCGTCGGCGTAGGTCAGCGGCGAGCGCGGATCGACGTCCAGTGAGGTGCCCCAGAGCTGCTCGGGTTGCGGAAAGTCGATGTGTGGCGTCCGCGTCGCCGTCGGTTCGTCTGGCCCCGGCGTCGCGGTCGGCGTCGGGGTGGGCTGAAGATCAGTCGTCGGCGAGTCGCCGTAGTCGATCGTCCGCACGCGGTTGAAAACGCCGTCTCCGCCGCCGCTGAGCAACGTCTCGCGCGACGAGCCTGGCTCGTCGCCGAGAAACACCGGTGTGAGGCTCGGCCCGCCGACGCTTCCGATGTGGGACAGTTCGATCCCGTCCGTCGCGAGGAGATCGTACGTGCCGCCGTCTCTGTTACCACCCGCCACCGTCCGCGGGCCGACCACCGGTCCTGACATCGTCTTCGGACGGAAGGGAAACTCCCACCGTCGGTCGCCCGTGGCAACGTCGAACGCGAGGACTGTGCCGTACTGATCGCCCGCGTACGCGACGCCGTCGGCGACCTGGACGTCGAATCGGACGGGCGCGTCCGTCTCACCGCGCCAGCGGACCTCGCCGTCGTCTCGTCCGACTGCGACGACGCCCGCGTTCGTTCCGAACAGGGCGACGCCAGAATCGAGGACGGGATTCGTCCCGGCGTCGATCGTCGAGCGCCACGACACGCTTCCGTCGTGCGTTAGTTTGACTGGCCCCTCCCCGAGGACCACGACGTACACGCCGTCGGCCGCGGCCGTCGGACCGCGAGTCACCCAGCCGCCAACCGTCTCGCGCCAGCGCGTCTCACCTGTCGTCGCGTCCACCGCATACACGTGACCCCGGTGCGTCCCGCAGTAGACGACGCCGTCGTGGTATCCCGGGGGCGCGGTCGGGTTGCCGTCGAGGGGCACCGACCAGCGTCGATCACCCGTCTCGGTGTCGAGTGCGGCGAACACGCCGGCATCGTCGGACGCGCCGCTTTCGCGCTCGCCAGTCTCATCGGTCCCCCACCGCCGCGCCGTGACGTAGGCGACGCCGTCGACGACGACTGGCGGGTACGAACGACTCGGGTCGCCCGCCTGCCAGCGCGTCTCGCCCGTCGCGAGATCAACTGCGACGACGCCGCCGGAGAACGTGCCGACGAACGCGTGCGACCCGACGACTGTCGGCGCGTAGAGGATTCCGCCCGGGAGGCCGATCGTCCGCTGTCGCTGTCCGGTTGCGGCGTCAAGCACGACGAGGCGTTCGCGTTCCGGGACGACGACGCGACCCGACTCGACGGCCGGCGGGAACTGCGCCGCGTCGACGGTGGCCGTCCAGCGTTCCTCGCCCGCGGCGTCGACGGCGGCGACGCGTCCGTCTTCGGCGACGACGTACGCGCCAGTGTGGTCTGCTGAACTGTCTGCTTCGCCACCCACGCCGACCGCCGCGCCGATCGTTCCGGCGCTCGCCGTGGTCCACCGGACGCTCGGCGAACTGAGTGGTCCGGTTCCGGCCGCGACGCCGGTGTTCGCCGCGTCAGCGCGGGCCTGCGGCCACGGCCCGATTACCGACGGTGCCGGACCGCGACCGGGAGATGTGTCCGTCGGCGACGACGCCGTCTCGGTGGCCGTGTCGCCCTCGGTTTCGGTTCCGGGCGTGCCGATGCCGCCGCACCCCGCGAGGGGGAGTCCCGCGCCGACGGCTGCGACGCTCGCGAGGACCCGGCGTCGAGTGGGCCGGCCGTCGGCCGCGTTGCTGTCTGCATCCGCGTTCCTGCCACTGCCTGCGTCCGCGTTACCATCCGCGGTGCTGTCGCCGTTTACGTCGCTCTCGCTCCGCTTTGGGGGACCGGTCTCGGGTCGGGCGGGAATATCCGACGCGTCAACAGGTGGAGGGCCTGACATACTGTCAACTGCCCGAGCGACCGATAAGTGCTTTCGGTGCGCGTCGCCCCTACTCGAGTAGTTCCTTCGTCTTCCGGTGTCGCGCTCGAAACATCGGCTCGAAGCCGACCACGGCCAGTGGCGAGGCGGTCCGACCGAGGCCACCACCCGGGAGTTCGTACTCGACCTGATCGTCGATTATCGCCTCCTCCCCGTCGGCGATAAACCGGTGGGTGTGGACCCACTTCGCGAACGGGCCGCCGCGCATCTCGTCGCGGAACATCGCCCGCTCTTCGCCGGACTCGCGTTCGGTTATCACCGACGTCCAGCGCTGTCGCGGCCCGACACCGAACGGTCGCATCGACATCTGGATCTCCGACCCTGTCTCCAGAATCTCGGGATCGCGGTCGCCGTCGGGACCGGTGACGGCCTCGACGTGGAGGTTCATCCACCCCGGCGTCAACGCTTTCAGTCCGGAGACGCGCGAGTGAAAGTCCCAGACCTCAGAGAGCGGTGCGGAAACGCGTGTCAGCCGCGAGTACGTCGCCATAGGAGAGAGAGGACCCGACGAGACAAAAGCGACGTGGGCGATTCGGCCGACGCTCGGTCGATAGATCTCTGTCGCCGGACGTTGGGAGATCCACTCTGTCGTGTCTGCTCTCCGTGCTCGCTGCACAATCCATATCTCGGTTTACATTTCAAAAAATGCTCACGAGAGATTATGACACATTGTGACATACATTCGAACGTGAGTCGAGGATGACTCCGAATCGCACAGCAAACGAAACATTAGTCGAGGCGTACGTGGACGTTTGGAACGAACGGGACTACTCATAGTGATTACTCTCACTGTGTACCGCCGAGCGCCACTCCCGGTGGCGATGGTCGGCGGTAAGAGACGAGAGTAATCATTATGACAGATCCCAGACCTCGTGTCCGACTCGTTCGTCCTGTACGATCCGGCCGTCCCGGAGGACGTGGGCACGGGCCCGGTGGGCGAAGCGCGCGGCCCGACCGGGTTAGTGTCCTTTATGAACCGACTGGAGCGTGGCTTCCCCGACTTTCAGTTTGCCGTCGCCGACCTCGTCGCGACGGACGATCTCGTGATGGACGAAGTGACGTTCACGGGGACCCACGAAGGCGTGTTCAACGGGGTGCCGCCGACGTATCGGAGCGTCGAAATCCAGATGATGGCGAAGTTTCACATCGAGGAGGGCAAACTGCAGGAACACCACGTCTACTTCGACCAACGGGAGTGTATGGACCAACTGGGGCTCACCTTCCCGGCAGTCATCGCACAACTGCCCACGCTCGTGCGTGGGAAAGTCAGCCTGCTGTGAGCGGTCTATCTGCCGTGAGGGGGCGAAGTGAGGAGCGCGGTCTGGACCGCTCCTCGATTTATCCCCATAGAACGGTTCAGAGCGTGAACCGCGTGACGCTCGTTCCCGCCTGCTTCAGATCGACGTCGGTCGCGCCCGCGACGGTGATCTGGTTCTCTCCGTGTTCGATGTCGAGTGACTCCTCGAAAGACCCTTTCTCGGGCACGACGATTTCAGTCTCCGAAGGGGTCTTGATCGCCACGATGGCCGCATCGGTTCGCCCCGAGACGACCAGTTCGTCGCGCATAAAGCGCGTACTGATCTTAAGCCGCGGCCCCGACGGCCGTTCAGTCTCCACGTACCGCTCGCGGAGCACCGACGGCATCTCGACCGGCTCGCCGACGTCGATGCTGTGTGCGAGGCGAACGTACTGTGCCATCGACCACGCCAGCGGCGTCGCCGCGCCGGTCCCTTCGCCGAACGCCCAGTTGTACTGCGTGCTGTGCTCGCGGTCCCAGACCTGCTCTGCGAGCATCCGGCCGGAGTTGGCGAAGCCGGCCATCGTCTCCAAGAGGTTTCGGGGATCGAGCGCGTCTTCGTCCGGCCTATGGAGCAGTTCGTACTCCCCACGCTCGCCGGTGAAGATCGGCCAGAGTCGCCCTTTGCCCTTCGATTCGATCGACCACGGCGCGCCCTCCTCGTCGATCGCGCGCTCGCCGTAACCGTCGCCGTTGTACCGGTAGAACGCCGGACCGTGCGGCGTATCCACGCGGATCGTCTCGTCGACTTCCGTCACCGAATTTCGAATCGTTTCGTCGTCTGCGGGCTTGATTCCCAATCGGGTGAGTTCGAGGAAGCCGGCGTCGATGATCTCGCGTTCGTCGAGCGTCGGTCCGTTGTTCGCGAGCGTGCGGAGGTGCCCCACGTCGGGGTCGCCGTCGCGGGTGATCCGGACGTAGTAGGGCGTGTTCGTGTGGCGTTTCGTTCCCGTCTCCGTGGCGGTCCACTCCTCGACGCGGTCGGCCCAGTCGTCGGCTAACGCCTGCCAGATGAGGGCGTCGGCGTCGTGTCCTTCCTGGATCGCGATGTCGGCAGCACACCCGAGGCCGGCGATCTCGGCGGCGATCGACGACGGGGAGTAGCCCGCTTCTTCCTCCCAGCGCTCCTGGGCCGTCGGCGGCCCGTTCCGGGCCACGTAGTCAGCGGAGCGTTTGACGTTGACGTAATCGTACTCCGTATCGGCGAAGTCGACGCCGTGTTCGCGGAGCATCCACGCCATCACCTGCGGGAACGAGATGTTGTCCATCTGCTCGCCGCCCCAGCGCGTCCGCCCGTTCAGGTAGGTGTTCTGCGGGATGAACCCCCGCTCGTCCTGCTGGAAGCGGTAGATGTACTCGAGCGCCAACTGCGCGGTCTCGATGTCTCCCACCGCCTCGAAGACGGTGAAGACCTGATAGAGGTCGCGCGACCAGACGAAGTTGTAGCCGTAGCCCTTCGCTTCGGTGGCACTGACGGCCTCGCCCCACGGCACCGACGGCGAGGCGATGCCGGCCCCGAGGAACGTCTTGTCCTCGACGGCGCGCAGGCTCATCAGACACGTCTTGTACTGATTCGCGAGCGTGTCGTCGTCTGCGACGGAGGCCGGGAGCTCTTTGTCCGCGAGGAAGTCGTCCCAGGAGTCGACGTAGTCCCGCCGGACAGTCTCGTAGCCGCGGCTGAGCGCCCCCGCGGCCTCACCGAGTGCGGCCGCAGTGTCGGCGTCTTCGGCGAATCCGAGTGCGATCCGGTCGGCGACTCCCTCGCCGACGCCGAGGCGGCCGACGAGGACGACGTTCTCGTCGTCGACGCTGTTTTGCGGCGTCGGCGCGGCCCCGTCCGAAAAGAGTTCGTTGAGGTACTTCGAGCCCGCGACGCCGACGGTGGCCCACTCGAAGCGGCCGGCGGTCGCCATCGCGGCCGCGACGCTGTACTCCGTCCCGTCCTCGTCGATGAGGAGCGGTTCGACGTCGCCGCGCTGATCGTACGCGCTGGCGTCGCGGGCGACCAGGTGATAGCCGTCCGGGCCGCCGAGCCGGAGCCCGCGGTCGGTCGTGCCTGTGTTCGCGAGCGCGGTGTCCGCGATGGCGTACAGTTCGTACTCGTTGTCGTCGTCGGCCTCGAAGTCGACGTCGACGAGCAGCGCGTCGTGTTCGGGGTCGGTCACGTACTCTGCGTGCAGGCGCCACTCGTGACCGCGGCCGTCGCCGGTCTCGGAGACGACGTGCCGGAACAACAGCGCGTCGTCGTCGACGATCTCGACGCGCCGATCGATCGTGTCGGCCTCGTCGTCGCGGCGCGTCTCGTTGTACGTCCGGGCCGTGTAATCGGAGTCGGCGTCGGCGTCGACGACGAGGAGATCCAGCGTGCGGAGGTTCATCAGGTCGACGCGGGGGAACCGGACCTCCGTCAACGCCCCCTCGGTCAGCGTGAACCACACGCGCGAGGGGTCCTCTGAGGTGTGATCTGCGACGGTCCCGACGCCGTACTTCTCGCCGGTCGTCCAGCGCGGTCGCCCAGTCGGCCCCGACGGCGCGGACTTCGGGGCCGGCAGGGCGTCGTGGGCTTCGAGAACGCCCGTCGCGCGGAGGCGCATCGCGTGCGACCACGCGAGCGGCGTGGCGCTGTCGGGCGTGCCGTCGTCGAACACCTGCTCTGCCAGGTAGCCGGCGCCCGTACAGAACGGGCCGTTCGGACGGATCAGGTGGTACAGTTCCGTCGCGTACTCGAAGAAGTCCGCGGACGCCGCTTTCCGCCCGTAGTTGTCCAGCAGGACGGCGAACCCCGCAGCGGCGTTCGCGCCCCACGCGGTCGCGACGGACCACACCTTCTCGTCGTCCTGTTCGGCGCTGCGCCAGTAGTCTCCCTCGAACCGGATGATGCCCGCGACGTCGTCGCCCGCCGACTCCCGATAGAGGTCGTCGAACGCCGTTCGCATATGTCGCTCCAGCCGAGAGAGCGTTTGCGTCGGTATCTCGTCGAGTTCGTCGACGTCGTCGTAGGCGGCGAACGCCTCGACGAGGGCGAACGAGCCCGAATCTAATCGTGAGTCGCGGTCGCCGTTCCCGTCACGGAGACGGAGCGCGTACACCTCGTAGTCGTCGTCCCAGAGCAGATCGAGGCCCTCGAAGACGGCGTCGGCCTGCGCTTCGGCGTGGACCGCCAGGTCGGTCTCCACGGGGGCCGCTGCGACGCTCGCGTACGCGTGCAGGAACGTCGCCGTCGTGTGGACGAACCGGCCGATCATATTCTCCCAGGCGTTCTGACACTCCCGCGGGAGCCCGTCGTCTGCGAGATCCGAATCGAGTGCGGCGACGCCGGCTTCGATCGTCTCCTCGATCCGCTCGGTGAGCGACGCCGAGAGATCAGACTGCCGCTCTGTCAAGAGCGTCGCGAGGTAGGTGACGACGCTCGCCGTCTGGTCGGCCTGGTGTTCGGGTGCGTCTGATCCTTCGATCTGTGCGTTCGCCCAGCCCGGAGCGAGCGACCCGTCGATCGCCCACACCCGGTGGGGCCACGATCCGTCGTCGAGTTGGGTATCACAGAAGAACGCGGCGACGGTCGAGAGCCGCTCTGTCAGATCGAGGTCGAGCAGTCCGTCGCTTCGAAGAAGGTGTCGAGCGGACTCGGCCTCGTCGCGGAACCACGTGTAGCCGTAACCGCCCGAGTGCGTGTAGAAGGGATCGAACTCGGGTCCGGCGATGTGCGCACCGGAGGGCGCTGTCAGCAGCGAGAGCGCCCGCAGATCGGCGCGGACAGTGCGGGGTCTCGGCACGTCTTCGGGGACCGCCACCTCGGCACGTTCGCGGGCAGCAGCGCGGATTTCGTCCGCCGTGGCGTGTTCGAGCGCGCAGTTCCGGAGGTCCGCCAGTGCGTCCTCGCGGTCGACCTCGGTGTGATCCGACAACTGCGTGACGAGCGTCGTCTGTACGCCCCGGTCTTCGCGTTCGAGCGGCGCGGAGACGACAATGTCGCCGCTGAGGTGCGTGTCCTCGTAGCGTTCGAGCACGGCGTCGCGGGGGAGTTCGAACGCCTCCGAGGAGAGCATCTCCTCGAATCGCTCGGGGACCTGTGCGCGAACGTCGTCGAGGCCGGTCGAAGCGGTGACGTAATCGTGCTCGTCGCGGTGGAACACCTCGACGGCCTGGGTGTCGTTCGGACCGCCGCGCTCGTGGATGAGGCGACCGACCTGCGTCTCGCTGCTCTCGGGAGCGAGCGTCAGAAAGGCCGTCAGGTGTGCGTCGGTCGGGATCGCTCCGCGGAGTTCGACGTGGGTGACGTGTGCGCGACCCAGCGTCAGGTCGTACTGGTGGACGGTGTAGGAACCGGCGTTGTACTCCGTCTCGACGAGGGTCGTCTCCCGATAGTAGTGCTGGCGCACGCGTTCGAGTTCGTCGAACCAGCGTATCTCGCCGTCCGCCTCGATCGCGAACCGAGAACGGTCGATCCCGTACAGACCCGAGAGCGCCGCGGAATAATCGCGGAGGGCGCCGTCAGCCCCGACGTAGACCAATCGATCGCCGTGCCCGGAGAACGCGCCGTTTGTCGTGGGCAACTCCCCCGGAAAGCGCCCGTCACGGTCGCGCTTGTACTCGTTCAGCACGGTCCGAAGTCTCATACACACGCACCAGTGTGCCCGCGACATAAGTATTGGCGGGAAACTCACGGTGTTCGCCGGGAACATCTCCCCGTTGTAACCGCTCCCGCAGAATTTGAAACGATCGATGAAAACAGACGTCAGAGGGCGGGGCAAAGACAAAGTCCCGAGGAATCGTTGATATCAGTATGCAACACCCAGGCCCCCCTCGCTTCGTCGCGGTCGGCGAATCCGTCCAGCTCGCGCCTCGGGACCCCGACCCGGAGGCGACGTACAGCTGGCGCGTTCGGAGCGCGCCGGCGGCGAGCACGGCCGAACTGCCCGACGACGAGCCGGTCGTCGAGTTCGTCCCCGACGCTGCGGGTACGTTCGGGCTCGAACTCGACGCACCCGACGGCATCCACCGACTCACTATCCGCGCGTTCCCGGGCGAACTCGCTCCCGCGGACCGCGTCAGTGGTGGCAGCGGTGTGAGTGGCTGGAGCGGCTTCCAGAGCGGGTCGGGACGGCGACCCGGCGAGAGCGGCGGCGTCTCCGGATCAGGGTCGGGGGCCCGATCCGGAAGCGGCGGCGGCGGCCGACCGCGAATACAACTCAGAGGCAGCGTCGAAGGAAGTACGCTCGTCGTTCGCGCGGACCCGCAACCGCATCCCGACAGCGACGTCGACCGCGAGGAGATGGCCGTCGAGTTCCTCGTCGACGACCGCGACGACGTCGACGAGAGCGAAATCGATACGGAGGGCTGGGAACTCCGGATCCCGACCGCGGCAGTCGGCGACCGCGTTCGGATCCACGGTGTCGCGGTCGCGGAGGCCTACAGCGTCCCCGACACCATCGAATTCTGTCGAGAGGTCGTTCCCGACGGCAGCGGCGAGGGGCGCGCCATCACGCTCTCGTCGGAGTCCCAGGCGGCCGAGGGTGCAGACGCCGATTCCGGGACCGTCGTCGAGGAGCGACACGCCTTCGAGGTCGTCCGACCGAACGACCCGCCGGAGTGGGCGAAAGACGTCACGCTGTATGAGATCTACGTCCGGGGCTTCGCGGGTGACCCAGCCGAGATCGAATCAGAAACCGTGTTCGAGGCCATCGAGGAACGACTCGATTACCTCGCCGACCTCGGCGTCGACTGCCTGTGGCTCACGCCGGTGCTCGAGAACGATCACGCGCCGCACGGCTACAACATCACCGACTTCTTCAGCATCGCCGAGGACCTCGGCGACCGCGAGGACTACGAGCAGTTCGTCGCGGCCGCCCACGACCGCGGGATGAAGGTCCTGTTCGATCTCGTCTTGAATCACTCCGCGCGGGACCACCCGTTCTTTCAGGACGCCTACGGCAATCCCGACTCCGAGTACTACGACTGGTACGACTGGCAGGACAGCGGCGAACCCGAAACGTACTTCGACTGGGAGTACATCGCCAACTGGAACTTCGCGAACCTCTCGGTCCGCCGGCACCTCCTCGATGCGGTCGACACGTGGTTCGAGGTCGCAGACGGATTTCGGTGCGATATGGCCTGGGCCGTCCCCGACACCTTCTGGCGGGAACTCCGCGAGCGGGTGAAGTCCCGCGACTCCGAGTTTCTCCTGCTGGATGAGACCATCCCCTACGTGGCGGACTTCCACGACGGGATGTTCGATATGCACTTCGACACCACGCTGTACTTCACGCTGCGGCAGGTCGGCCGCGGTGACGCCCCCGCCGAGGCGATTCTCGATGCCATCGACCAGCGCGCTGGCGTGGGATTCCCGCCGCACGCGGCGTTTATGCTCTACATCGAGAACCACGACGAAACGCGGTACGTCGTCGAGTGCGGCGACGAGGCTGCGATGGCCGCCGCAGGTGCACTGGTCACGCTCCCCGGCGTTCCGATGCTCTACGGCGGCCAGGAACTCGGCCAGCGCGGTCGTCGCGACGCCCTCGCGTGGGACCACGCCCGCGAGGAGTTCTCCGACCACTACGAACGCCTGCTCGACGTCCGTTCGGAGATTCCCGCACTCGGCTACGAGGGCACGCTCGAACGGATCGACTACGAGACCGACGCCGACGGCGCGGTCGCGTTCGCCCGCGAACTCGACGACACCTACGTCTGCGTTCTCAACTTCGAGGCCGATCCGGCGACAGTGACGCTCGACGACCGCGACGTCGACGCGACGGATCTGATCACTGGGGAGTCGCGCGCGACGGCTGCAGGTCTGGAAGTAGACGACGTGGCCGTCTTCCGCGCGAAATGACGCCGCTCCCTCGCGTTTGCGCTCGGGTCGAAACCCACAGATACGAGTTACCTCGGCTCGTACCGCGACCCAGTGACTGACTCGTACGTCTGCCCGCACTGTGGGCGTGTGGAAGACCGCCCCTACCGGGTCCGTCTTATCATCCTGACCTGTCCGGACTGCGGCGAGAACGGGCGGTTCCTCCACGAATCGCTCGTCGAGCGTCTCGACGAGGTGCCCGAGGCCGAACGCCCCGACGACTGGGGTGAGATGCCGCTCGACGAGCGCCTGCAGTACGCGGTCCGCGAGGGTCTTCTCCAGCTCAGTTTCACCGGTCCGCTCTGAACGCTATACTGTCGGACAGAACGATGTGAAGATCAGACGACGCTCGCGTTCGTCGCGACCGACACTCCGGCGACGTAGTCGCCGTCGGAACCGACCCACGTACCTTCTGAGCCACATTCCGTCGTCAGCCGACAGATACGCGTCTCGGGCGGCCAGACGACGCGAACGCCCTCCGGGGTCGACTCGACGGTCGCCTCCTGTCGGTAGGTGATGCTCGATCCACCGACGCCGACGAAGGTCACGACCAGGTCGACCTCGCCGCGCCCGTCCGCCGCCAGCGGCACGTTGCGGAACCGCGAACCACCCTCGAAGCGCAGATTCTCCGCCCGAGCCGCGTCGGGGCTGATTCGCCACGCGACCGTGACCGTCTCGTTCGTCCGCGCCGCGTCGGGGACCGCATAGCGCGCGTACCCCTCGGGCGTCTCGACCCGGACGCTCACGCTCGTCGCCTCCGCAGGAATCCCGAGCGTCGTTCGCGCCTGTACTGACTCTCCTTCGAGAACGCGAAGGCGCTGGATCTCTGGGTTCACGGGCGTCGCCGCGCCGGTCCAGACGCCCCGATACGTGAAGCGATACGGCGTCCGATTCGTCGCCGCCAACACCGCGAGGTCGCGGTCGGGACCGCCGTCTGTCGCGTACACCACGTCGCCGTCGTAGCCGGGATCGTAGCGGAGGTACTGGAAGGGATGGGCCTGCCAGTCGCCGTAGGGGTCGGGCGTGAACACGAGCGCGTCGTCGAACGAGCGTTCCTCGAACGGTTCGTAGGTCGCTTCGAGACTATCGGTGCGCTGGGAATTCGCCGCGAACGGCTCCTCGACGACTGCCAACTCCGCGGAGGCGACGACCGGTGCGGCGAGGACGAGGCCGACGAGGAGCGCGAGTCGGGCGCGGCGGCGCGTGGTGTAGGCGCGGAGCGTCGAGACAGCGCCACGCGCGAGGAACGCGACTCCTGCGGCGGTAAATATCGCGACTGGGACGAGCGCGTCGAAGTGGTAGAACGGCCCCAGGAGATCGATGAGGCCGTTTCGGAGGCCGTTGTGTGTCCCCCAGAAGTACGCCTCGCCGAGGAACACCGAAGGGACGATCGCGAGGAGGACGGCGGCGACTTCCCAGCTTTGCATCCCGTCTGCGGGATCGAACCGCTGCTCCAGAGTGCCGCTACCGAGCGAACTCGGCGTTCCGACCCATCCGCGAATCCGTCGGCGTTCGCGCCACGCCGCGGCACCGACGCCGACGGCGGCGAGTGCGGTGCCGATTCGGCCGGCCGTCACCCACTCGGTGAAGAAGTACTCGGTGATCGTGACGGTCGTCTCGGCCGCCAGCGCGGGCGTGTAGTCCCGTTCGTAGTTGAGGATCTCGTGGGGCCCGAAGCCGATGCCGTCGTTCGGCGCGAACGCCGCATAGGGGAAGACCAGCGGATCGCCCGTCACGACTGCGTTGTACGCGAGCGCGACGCCGACGAACGCCGCACCGGGCACCGCGATGGCGAGCGCGCGGGCGAGCACGCCTCGGAACTGGGGCGTCCACCCCGCGCGCCGCCACGAGACGCCGAGCGAGACGAGCGTGTGGCCGATGAACGGGAGCGCGAACAGGACGGCCGTGTAGGGTCGAGCGAAGAACGCCACTCCGATCGCCGTGCCCGAGGCTGCACCCCATCGCAGGCTCCCGGTTCGCGCGGCGCGGATGTAGGCGACGGCGAAGGCGACGTTCAGGAGCGTCGTCGGGGCATACGAGAAAAACGTCGACGACGTGAGGAGAAACAGCGGCGACCCCGCGAGCGCGAGCACCGCGAGCAGTCCCACCCGTCGGTCGAAGGCCGCCGCGCCGAGGGTGTAGACCCCGAGAGCGGTGCCGGCGGCGACGAGGCCGAGCGAAATGTTCCAGTCTCCGAGGAGCCGTCCGACGGCGAAGATCGCTGGCGCGACAGGCGAGTACTTGCCGTACATTCGGACGTTCTCGCCGCTGCCCTCGACGACGAAGAACCACGGCCGGACCGCCTCCCACGGGATGTCGCCGGGGCGGAGAAAGAGCTTCCCCTCCAGCAACATCGCGGCCTGATAGAGGTAGACGCCCTCGTCGTCGTTGACCGAGTGGTACGGAAAGAGATCGATCGCCAGGTAGTAGACGAGTGCACCGACGGCGGCCGCGAGGAGGACGGCGAGGACTCGTTCGGGCGCATCACGCGCGGCGGCACGGAGCCGCTGTGGGAGGGCGCCTCCGGCGGACGAGAGGCGTCGTCGCCGGGACACGGATCAATCGCTGTACCGGGAGTCGTCTTCGGGGCGCTGTTCGCGCGGGAACCACGCGAGTTCGTGGTCGGCGTCGAGTTCGAGGCCGACGGGGCCCGAGTCGGGGATGTTCTCGTCGTGGTTGTGCATACACTGGACGGACTCGCCGGTGTCGAGTTCGACCTCATAAAGGAACGTCGGGCCGAGGTATCGGCGAGCGACGACGTTGCCGCAGGCTTCGACGCCCTCACAGTCCAGTCGGCGGACGCTCACGTCGTCGGGGCGGACGAGCAGGTCGACGCGCGTGCGGTCGTACTCCGGGGCGAGCCCGTGGATCTGGTCCCGCGGGACGGTGCCCAGGTCGGTCTCGACGACGTCGCCGGAGACGTAGCCGGGAATGAAGCTCGCATAGCCGAGGAAAGCGGCGACGAACCGCGATTCGGGGTGCTGGAAGACGCCTTCTGGGTCGCCCACCTGTTCGATTTCCCCGTCGTTCATTACGGCGACGCGATCGGAAATCGAGAGCGCCTCCTCCTGATCGTGCGTGACCGAGATGGCGGTCACGCCCGTCTCTTTGATGATCTGGCGGACCTCCTCACGCATCTCGACGCGGAGGTCGACGTCGAGATTCGAGAACGGCTCGTCTAAGAGAAGAATCTCCGGTTCGGGGGCGAGCGAGCGCGCGAGGGCGACGCGCTGCTGTTGGCCACCCGAGAGCTGATCGGGATAGCTATCGCCCTGCCCGGCCAGATCGACCAGTTCGAGCAGTTCGTCGACGCGCTGGTCGACTTCGTCTTTCGGCCGGTCTTTCAGGCCGAACGCGATGTTCTCGCGGGCGGTGAGGTGCGGGAAGAGGGCGAACTCCTGGAAGACGACGCCGACGCCGCGCTCTTCGGGCGGCACGAACGTCGATCCCGAAACCGAGCGGCCGTTCAGTCGCACCGCGCCGCCGTTGGGTCGTTCGAGCCCCGCGATGAGCCTGAGCGTCGTCGTCTTCCCACAGCCGGACGGACCGAGGAGGGTCAGAATCTCTCCCTCGCGGACCGATAGCGAGAGCCCCTCGACGACCGGCTCGGAGCCGTAGGACTTCTGTAGGTCGTCTAGTTCGAGGACGACGTCCTCACCGACACCGGCCGTCAACGGCTCCGTCTGTCCGTCGCTGGCTGTGTCAGTTCGGTACTTCGCGTTCGACTCCACCGGTGTTTGCGTGCTATTTGACATCGTATCCCTCTTGTCTGAGAATCACGAGCATCGAGAGCCCCGACACGAAGAGCAGAACCAGTGCTGGCACTGCCGCCTGTCCGAAGTACCCCGATTCATATGCTGTCCAGATATGTGTGACGAGCGTGGTAAAACCCGACGGTCGCAGCAGAAGCGTCGCCGGTAGTTCCTTCATCGTCGTCAGGAACACGAGCGCCGCCCCGCCGAACAGCCCCGGTGCGACCAGTGGGAGCGTGACGTACCGGAACGCCCCCACAGAGGTCCGACCGAGCGTGCGGGCGGCCTCCGGAAGCGCCGGGTCGACCGAGAGGAACGACGCCCGGAGCGAGCCGACCGACTGCGGCAGGAACCGGATCACGTACGCGAACACGAGTAAGTACAGCGTCTGGTAGATCGGCGTCGCGTACTGGCTCCCGAAGAACACGAGCGCGAGGCCGAGGACGACACCCGGAACCGCGTAGCCGATATAGCTGACGCGCTCGAACGCCGTCGGAAGCAGGCCGTCGTATCTCGCCGAGAGGTACGCGACCGGCAGCCCGGCGACGACGGCGACGGCGGCGGCCGCGGCCGCGACGACGACCGAGTTGGTCACGTAGGACCACTGGAACGCCAGCGACTGATTCACCGCCGTCGACGCGGTTCCGAGCCACGACAGCAGGATCACGACCGGGACGACGAGCGCCAAGCCGGCGACGAGCGCGGCGAACCCCATCGCCAGGTACCGCCACTTGCCCAGGGAGACGACCCCGCGCGAACGGCCGCCGGCCGTGGTCCGCTCCTCGCCGCGGACGCGCGCCTCGAGCCAGAGGATGAAGAGCGTCACCGCCACCAACTGCAGCGAGAGCAGCGTCGCGGTGTCGCGGCCGAACGTGCCGAACTCGACGAAGATGACGCGCGTGAACACGTCGTAGCGCATAATCGAGGGTGTTCCGAAGTCGGCGAGCGCGTACAGCCCCGAGAGCAAGGCACCCGCGGCGACCGCCGGGCGGATCTGCGGGAGCGTCACCCGCTTGAACGTCTCCCAGCGGTCGTGTTCGAGCGTCCGCGCGGCGTCGATGAGCGTCGTGTCCATCGACTTCAGCGACGCCCGCGCGGTGATGTAGACGTAGGGGTAGGTGTACAGCGTGAGGATCAGTACCGACCCTTCGAGCCCGTAGATCTCCGGGATCTTCTCGACGCCGAGCGGTGCGAGGAGTCGCTGGAAACTCCCCTGCGGCCCGAACGCCGAGACAAACGCGAACGCCCCGACGTAGCTCGGGATGACGAGCGGCAACGAGACGACGATCGTCCAGAAGCGGCGAAACGGGAGGTCCGTCCGGACAGTCAGATACGCCAGCGGGACGCCGATCAGGACGCACGCGGCCGTCGTCAGCGTGACCAAAACGGTCGTGTTGACGAACACTTCGAGCGTCGTCGGTCGCGTGAGAAGCGCGATCGCCTCCGAGAAACCGACGTCGAGGCCGGTCTTCACCAGCCACAGAATCGGAAGGAGCACCGCGGCCGACACCGCGGCTGCGGCGATCGAGACTCCGAGCGGGAGTTGGGTCTCTTCGTCCGCGTCGTCGTCCGCGCTCGTCCGGTGTTCTGTGGCCATCGTAGGCGTTTCAGCCCCTTAGAGGACGCCGGTATCTCGAAGCAGATCGATCGTTCCTTCGAGATCCGACAGTTGTGAGAGGTCTATATCCTCGGGCGGGTTCAACTCGTCGATCGACGGGAGCCGGCCGATCGGCTCGATCTCGGGGACGAGCGGATACTCGAAGGTCGTCCGCGCGAAGTAGTCCTGCGCTTCCGCCGAGAGGAGGTGTCGGACGAAGTTCGAGGCGAGCGTGGCGTCGTCGGCGGTGTCGAGGACGGCCGCGCCCGCGACGTTGAAGACCGCACCGGCGTCGTTCTGCGTGAACGCAGTCCGGAGCGGCGTCCCGGTGCCGCGGCGTGCGAGCACGCGCTGGATGTAGTAGTGGTTCGTCAGGCCGGCGGCGATCTCGCCGTCGGCGACCGCGCGTGCGACCTGGAACTCGTCGCCGTACTGGCTCACGCCGAGCTCTTGCATCCCGGTGAGCCACTGCCGCGTCGCCTCGTCGCCTTCGAGGATGCGCATCGCGGTGATGAACGCCTGGAACGAGGAGTACGTGGGAGCCCACCCGAGTTGGTCCTGGAAGGCCGAGGTCTCGGGGAAGGCCATAATGCTCGTCGGGATGTCCGACGCCGAGAACGTGTTCGTGTTGTAGGGGACCGAGCGCGCACGGCCGGACGTTCCGATCCACGAGCCGTCCGGGTCGCGGAAGTTCGAGGGGACGAAATCGAGAACGTCCTGGGGGAGAGCCTGGGTTCGGTCGCGGTCCGCGAGCGCACCGAGCGAACCGGCGTTGACCGAGTAGAAGACGTCAGCGGGGCTGTTTTGTCCTTCCGTGATGATCTGGTTGACCAGTTCGGCCGCAGAGTTGTACAGCGGCCGAACGGTGAAGTCGGGATAGCGGTCCTCGATGAAACTGACCAGTTCGCCGACGAGCGCCTCGCCGCGTCCGGAGTACAGCGTCAGTTCGCCTTCGAGGTCGGGCATCTCCGCCATCGACACGCCGGCGGAGAGGTCCCGCTCGCCGAACGGCGAACGACCGGAACCGATCTGTTGAGCCGGCTCCTCGCCGCCAGCAGTGTCCGTTTCCGTCTCCGTCGTCTCGCCTCCCGGCGTGTTGCAGCCGGCGACGCCGACCACGCCCGCCGCCGCGGCCGCCTGGAGGAAGCGGCGGCGCGTCCGGGACGTGTTGTCTGATCCGTCCATACTGAATTTAGGCCTGCCTAAAACCTATATACCTTCCGGTTCACGTACGTGATCTGTCCGATCTGACGACGATAGATTCGGCTGAAAAGGAAGCTACGAGGTCGATATCGGGAGTCTGACCCGAGCTGCTGTGTGTCAGTCGTCGGCGACGGCGGCGTCGCGAGGCGGTTCGGCGTTCGACTCCTCGATCTCCGAGAGACAGTCGAGCCAGTCGAGCCAGTACTCGCCGCAGTGATTCAGGAACGCGCCGTTGTTCCACTCGGAGAAGTCTCCCTCGGCGAACGCCCGTGCCATCGCGTCGGCGGCGGCCGTCCAAGAGTCGGCGTCGTCGCCGACGGCGTCGATGACTTCCCAGACGTGTTCGTTGAGTTCGAGGCCCGGCACCTCGTTGTTCAGGTCGTCGAACGTCGGCCGCGGCGCCTTGTTGTGTTCACAGAGCGGGTAGCCGTTGACGACGTCCTTCTCCAAGAGGTCGGCGGCGCGCTTGAGGAACACGCCCGACCAGATGTCGTCGAAGCGGCCGACATCCCACTCGTTGTCGTCCATCGGCAACTGATAGAACGCGGGGATGACCTCGCGCTCGAACGCGAGATTCATCGAACAGACCGTCAGATACTGGCCCGATTCGGCGACGAAGTCGCCCTCGAAGTCTTCGTGTTCCGTGCGCGTCTGTGCCTGGCCCTGCAGGTCGCCGTCCATCAGGATTCGGACGGCGTCGAGGTCGGGGACGTTCGTCCACAGGCCTTGAGAGGCGACCACGTCGCTGAGTTCGCTGCGGCCGGTCTCGACCGCCTCGTCCATCGCGGAGTAGGGGTACCCGCGCGGGTAGAGGCCGTGCTCGTCCGCGTTCTGATAGAGCACGTTCACCCAACGCTCGTCCGAGCGGACGGACTCGACCTCGTCGGTACGGTCGAGGTTCGCCAGGTGACGGCCGAAGAAGTCCCACTCCTCGTGCGGCAACGTGTCGTCGTCGATGAACACGCCGCGCTCGAACCGCGGGTGCGCCCACATATAGAGCAGTCCGAAACTGGTCTGGGCGTGCGACGCAGCGGGGATCAGGTGGGAATACGCCGAGAGCCCCTGCTCTTCGAACCACGCCTCGCGCCGCGACCCGTCGTAGACCGCGCCGTCGACGCCTTCTTCGTCGAGCATCTGCTCCATCGCCTCGGCGTCACAGAAGTCCTCGGTCACGAGGAGGACGAACAGTCGATCGAGGTCGAAGCCGTGTTCGCGTGCATTCTCGAAATACGCCCGCATACAGTCGTACTCGCGGATGGTCGGCACCACGACACAGACATCCTGCTTCATCACCGCTAGCTCTTTAGGCCACCCTAAAAATCTTGTCGCTCTGTAGTCGCCGCCCCTGAGGGAGTCACAATCGCGGCGTTCTTCCGCTCCGAACGACGTGGTAGAGCCGTGTCGGGAACGAATACGCGAGCTGACGTCGCGGTGGGTCTCCGTGCTGGCATCTTGCTCACTCTCGCGGCCGCCGTTGCGTGGGTCTCGGGCGCCCCTGCGGTGTTTCCGAGTCTCGGGCCTTCCGCGTTCGCGCTCTCGACAGATCCTCCCTGTCCATCCGATCGGACGGTCGTCGGCGGGCACGCTGTCGGCGTTGCTGCCGGGCTCGTGGCGTATCTCGGCGTCACTGCCGTCGTGGCTGTTCCCTCGTCACCGCTCGTGTTCGACCCGCCGTGGCTGCTCGCGAGTGGCGTCGTCGCGGTCGCGCTCACCACCACCGGAATGCGACTTGGAAACGTGGTTCATCCGCCAGCCTGTGCGACGACGCTCATCGTCGCGCTCGGGTTACTCGAGCCGAGAGCCGCACTCCTGGTCGTCCTCCCGGCGGTCGTCTCTCTCCTCGCCGTCGACCGAGTGCTTACGTACTCTTTCGGTTCCTTCTAGCCCGTTCGAGGTTCCGCGCCGAGTGAGAGTCGTTCGCCGCGACGCGCTCACGTACTGAGTTCGTCCAGTAGATGGATCGCTTCGGCCTTCGAGAGCGGGTCGTTCGCGTTCCCGCAGTGCGGCGACTGCACGCAGGCCGGACAGCCGTCCTCGCAGTCGCAGTCGTCGATCATCTTCCGGGTGCGGGAGAGCAAGGTCTCGATCTCACCGTACCCGCTCTCTGTCAATCCGACGCCGCCGGGATAGCCGTCGTAGACGAAGATCGTCGACTGGCCCGTGTGTGGGTGATGGGGAGTCGACAGCCCGCCGATGTCGCCGCGGTCACAGAGGAACGACAGCGGGAACAGCGAGATCATCCCGTGCTCGGCGGCGTGGATGCCGCCGTTGAAGCCGTATTCGCCGCCCATCTCCCGCATCTCCCGCTCGACGTCTTCGGGGACGGTGACGTACAGTGCCGCCGTCCGCAGTGTCGTCTCCGGGAGGTCGAGCGCCTCGCGGCCGATCGCCTCGCCGCGCCGCGGATCGCGCCGCTCGAAGCCGGTGATCTGCTTGCGCATCGTCACTTCGGCGAACCGAACTTCCGTGTCGGGACGGGCCGACAGCGACTTCGCTCGTCGGTCGGCCTCGACCGTGATCGTCTTCTCGTGCAGCACGCGGGTGTAGTAGTCCGCCCAGGTCGGCTGCAACAGCGCGGTGTCGCGGTCGAGGTCGAGTTCCGCCACCTCGTACGTCGTCCCCTGATGGTGGTAGATCGCGCCCTCGTGCGCGTCGCGCAGCGCGTCCGCGAACGAGAGCGACGACAGCACCTCGTTCGAGCGCGCGTCGAGGAGGTCGACCTCGCGGGTCTCGATCGTCCGGAGGCTCATCTCGTGTTGGGGGCTCCCGCCGCCGTCGTGGAGCCACCGGATGCCGCGCTCGGTCTCGCGGCGTTCGAGCTGTCCGTCTTCGAGCAGCGACGCGACGACGTCCGGGAACGCCTCTCCGAAGTGCGCCTCGTCGCCCGTTTTCAGCCAGTTTTCGGCAGCCGCGGAGGCGACGTGATCGGGCAGGAGTTCCGGGTTCTCGGGGTCGCAGACGGCCCGTTCGGGATCGCCGTCCCAGAACTCCTCGGGATGTTTGAGTAGGTACTGATCGAGTTGGTCCTCGCCGCCGACCAGCACCACCAGCGCGTCGTCGTCGCCGCGCCCGGCCCGTCCGGCCTGCTGGAACGCCGACATCCGCGTGCCTGGGTAGCCGTCGATGAGCACGGCGTCGAGTTCTCCCACGTCGACGCCGAGTTCCAGCGCGTTCGTCGACCAGACGCCGCGGACCGACCCGTCGTGCAGTCCCGCTTCGATCTCGCGTCGGCGGTCGTGTTTCAGCGCGGCCTGATAGGCCGTCACCGACGACGCTTCGTCGTGTTTGCCGCGCTCTCTGAGGTCTGTGGCGCTCTCTGTCGCGTACCGCTCGGCCGTCTGTCGCGCCCGCGTGAACGCGAGGGTCTGGTAGCCGCGGGCGACGAGGTCGACGAAGAGGTTCTTCGTCTCGACGTGACTCGACCGACGGCGGCCGCTGCCGCCGCCTCCACTCCCGCTGTCTCCGCTAGTGTCGTCTCGATACTCCGGGGGGTTCCACAGCAGCCAGTGTTTCGCCCCGGTCGCACTCGCGTCGTCGTCGACGAGACGGAACGTCCCCGCGTCGCGACCGGTCACGCGCGCGGCGTGCTCGATCGGATTACCGATGGTCGCCGAACAGCAGACGTACTGCGGATCGCTCCCGAACCGTTCGCAGATCCGGTTCAATCGACGGAGTGTGAGCGCCACGTGGCTGCCGAAGACGCCACGATAGCCGTGAATCTCGTCGATCACGACCGTCTCTAGCGAACCGAAGAACCACTCCCAGAGCCGGTGGGCGTGAGGGAGCAGCGCGTAATGAAGCATATCCGGGTTCGACAGCAGCACTGTCGGGCGTCGGTCGCGCACGTCGCGTTTCTCCGACTTCGACAGCCGCCCGGTGTACTGCTCGACGGAGACGCGGCTCCCGAAGCCGAGCCCATGCGCCAGATCCGAGAGCGTCTCCTGTTGGTCAGCGACGAGGGCGTTCTGCGGGCCGAGATACAGCGTCCGGCCGCCGTGATCCATCGCGCGCTCGAACGCCGGGACGGTGTAGGCGAGACTCTTCCCGCTCGCCGTCGGCGTCGCGAGCACGACGTTCTCGCCGCCGCGAACGGCGTCGATGGCTGCCACCTGGTGGCGATAGAGCCGGTCGATGCCGCGATCCGACAGCGCGCCCGCCAACCGCGATTCGAGGTCGACGTCGGCGTAGGCAGCCTCGCGCCCGTCGACGCGGCGGTGATCGCGTATCTGCCCCGCATAGTACGGGCGCGACTTCAATTGCGCGAGGAGTTCGTCCACGATATCCTCTGTCAGGACGACAGCGACCTGACCGTTACGGTCGTCGCAGTTGGCTCCGGCGGCGGTCACCCGCCGCGGCGTCCCGGACCACGCGACCGACGACCCGATCGCCCAGCACGGTTTTGCCCGCCCGGTTCCAACTCCGGGTATGCGCGAGTACGACGCGGTACTCATCTACGACGGGGAGTGTCCCTACTGCTCGATCGCCGCGCGAGCGCTCCAGCGCCTCGACGACGTCGGCGCGATCTCGTGGTACGACGAGGCGGCTCAGACATTCCTCGACGCCCAGTTCGGGGAGGAGCCGTTCGCGATGTTCCTCGTCGATCGTCGCCGAAAACGCGTCTACGCCGGCCGCTCCGCGGCCGAGGAGCTGGCGGAGCGAGCCGGGACGCCCGGCATCGTCGGCTCGCTCGTCCGCGACAACTACGACCGGATCGCCAAGGTCGTCGGGGCTGCGAGCGGGCGCGGACGCGACCCCGACGACTACCACGAGATCTACCCGCTCGACGACGACGCCGAAGCGCTGTTCGATGGGCTCGTCGAAGCGGCTGAGCCGGAACCGGAGGCACTCGCCTGAGCGATGCCCGGCGAGGATTCCAGTGCCGTGTCGACAGCAGCGCCGGCAGACTGCGTCGTCGTCGATCCTGACGCCATCGCCGGGGGCGAAGACGCGCTCGGCATCGGGGCTGGCGATGCACCGCCGGGGACGTACGCACTCGTATTCGAACTCAGTACTGCGGCGACGATCTCGGTGGGGGCTCTCGGGACGACGACGTTCCCGGCGGGAGCGTACGCCTACGTCGGCAGCGCGTTCGGTTCGAACGGCCTGGGACGCGTCGACCGCCACCGCCGCGTCGCTGCCGGCGACCACGACGTCACACACTGGCACGTCGATTACCTGGGTGGCCATCCCGGAGTCTCGCTGGACAGCGTCGTCGCCGCGCCCGACGCAGACGCCGAATGCCGCCTCGCACGGGAGTTGCCGCCGATGGCGGACGCCGATCAGAAATCACCCGACAGCAGTCCGACGAAATCGCGAGGGTCGGATGCGAGCCGGGAACTCGCGTCGTCACCGATCGAGGGATTTGGCGCGTCCGACTGCGACTGTCGAGCACACCTCGTTTCCGGACCGGACGCAGAGACGCTTCGCTCGGCAGTGCTAGAAGCGCTTCGAACGGTGCTGTGAGAAGACGGTAGTACGGACACGCCGCGCCGGTCCGGGCAAGGCCGGCGCGGACGGTCGGCCGTTGACTCGGCCGTCGGTTCCGATCGAACGTCGTCGACCGGGCTAGTACCGTAGCCGAACCGTCGGCTAATTGCCGGTTGTCAGAGGCACCCCGGCACTAAGACAATTCTCCGTCCTGATACTTATATCCTCTTACCGATCTTGAGGGAGTTCAGGGGAAGACGCAACAGTTCTGTTGTCCTGGCTTATAAATACGGCAGAGAGTATTCACTCGGAGTCCAGTATTAGCGAGACATCGTCGGCGACGTAGCCGTGATATCACGTCGCCGTCCTTCGATTTCTCGGATTTGATATCTCGAAATGGAGCAGCGACGCTCGCCGAAAGGATTCGGCTGCCGACGCCTTCGCTGTGTAGCGGCCGACCGTACTGTCGGACAGCAGTTCGTGAGTTACGTTGGCACCTTCTGGGTGCTGGTCCGACAGTATCCGAACTACTCCGCGTCGAACATTCCCGTCGACATATACCGCTCGCCGCTGTCCCAGAACACCGTGATCACGAGCGGGCAGTCGTCGGCGTCCGTCTCGTCTGCGGTGTCGTGTTCGGCGGGAGTGGGTGCGTCCGGATCTTCGATGACGTATCCCGGTTCCGGGTCCGTGCAGTTCGCGTCGGGGTCAGCGATGCGCTCGGCGACGCGCTTGGCGGCGAGGTTCGAGGCCCCGGAGGACTGCCCGACGAGGATGCCCTCCTCGCGGGCGAGGCGGCGACACTCGGCCTCCGCGTCGTCGATGGTGACGGTCTCGACGTCGTCGAGGAGATCCGTGTCGAGGTTCGGGCTGACGAAGCCCGGACCCATTCCCTGGAAGTCGTCGATGCCCGGTTCGCCGCCGGAGAGGACGGCGTTGTCGGCAGGCTCGACCGCGACGATCTCCATCTCGGGGAACTCCTCGCGGAGTCGCCGCCCGATGCCGGTGATCGTGCCGCCGGTACCGACGCCCGCGACGAGGGCGTCGACGGTGCGGTCGCCGATCTGTTCGAGGATCTCCTCGCCCGTGGTCAGGTAGTGCGCCCGCGGGTTCGCGGGGTTCTCGAACTGTCGAAGCTGGACCATTCCTGCCTCGGCTTCCAGTTCGTCCGCACGGTCCTTCGCCGTGGAGATGTCACCGTCGACGAGTTCGATGTCGGCCCCGTAGGCCTTCATAATCTGGCGGCGCTCGGGCGACTTCGATCCGGGCATCACGACCGTGAGGTCGTAGCCTTTCGCCGCGGCGACGACCGCGAGGCCGATCCCCGTATTCCCGCTCGTCGGTTCGACCAGCGCGTCGCCGGGCGTGATCTCACCCTCGCGCTCGGCGCGCTCGACCATCGCGAGCGCGGGGCGGTCCTTCGCCGAGCCGCCGGGGTTCTTCGATTCGATCTTCGCTGCGACCGTCGCCCCCTCGGGCGAGTCGACGCGGACCAGCGGCGAGCCGATGGTCTCCAGCACGTTCCCGTTCATCACGCCGTCCTTCGTCGGTCGGGCACAAGACGGTGACGACGTTGGCCACGCAGTGCCGGTATCACAGACTGACGGGGGTCCAGGTCGTTGTGACCGACAGCCATCGCGAACTTTACCCGCTCGGCTGTCGTAACGCCGCGTATGTCAGAAGCCGATTCGGAACCCGAGACGGCCTCGGGAACGCTCGAAACGATGCAGCCGAACCCCGCGTGGAACGCCGACGCCCACGAGGACGCGGTCGAGGCACTCGCCGCTGACGACCTCGTCTTCCGCGTCTGGGGTGGCGACTGGTGCGGGGACTGCCGGGGCCAACTCCCGGACTTCGCCGCCGCGCTCGACGCCGCCGGCGTCCCCGAGGAGCGCGTCCATCACTACCCGGTCGAGAAGGAGGACGACGGGAGCAAGACCGGCCCGCTCGTCGAGGAGTACGGCATCGAACTGATCCCGACGGTCGTCGTCGAACGCGACGGCGAGGAAGTCGCACGGTACGTCGAAAACGAGGCGGTCCCGATCGCGATGTATCTCGCAGAGCGACTGCAAGCGTAGCGCTACTCTCTCCGGTCTCTCATCCGCACACACGTCTCACTTGACGGACAGTGGACCGCTCAATTAGCAGGCAGTCGAATCGTCACGACGCTACCGCGTGGCTCGTTCTCCTCGAAGGTCAGCACGCCGTCGGACTGCTGGACGACCAGATTGACCAGCCAGAGGCCGATGCCGCTGCCGTGATACAGCGGGCCGATCTCTTTGTCTTTGCGCAGCACGTCCCGTTCCATCTCGGGGATGCCAGGACCGTCGTCTGCGACCCGGATCTCGATCGTCTCCTCGCCGCACTGGACGGTGACGTCGACCCTCGGATCGGAGTGGTCCGTGTGGACGAGCGCGTTCTCGATCAGTTCCTCGACCGCCCGTGAGATCGACGGGAGCGTCCGGACCGTGCACTCGTCGGGCGCGGACAGCGACACGTCGCCGTCGGAGTACTGCTCTCGGATGTTCGAGACGACCGCCTCGACCACCGTCGACAGATCGACGCTCTTGCGGGGCTGCGGCTCGGAGAGCAGATTCGTCACCTCGCGCTGCTTGCTCACGTTCTCGATGATGCGGTCGCTGGCGTCGATGATCTCTTGTGCGTTCTCGGTGGCATCGCCCGACCCGGTGTGCTGGATGACGTCCGCGTACCCCTGGATGATGTTCATATCGTTCCGGAGGTTGTGCCGGAGCGTCCGATCGAGTATCTGCAACTGCTGGATGCGGTTCTCCCGCTCGGAGACGTCTCGAATGAGGCTTATGACCCCGACCACGTCGTCGTCCGCGTTTCGGAGGTAGAAGACGGTCGTCTCGCCGGGGAAGACCTGTCCAGACTTCTTCTCGTAGTCGACCGTCTGGGAGAACCGCCGCTCGTCGGCGTGGTCGCCGATCGCTCGGCCCATCTGCTCGAACTCCGCGTCGTCCTCGTAGAGGACCTTCACCGACTTGCCGGCGATGTCCGAGAGGTCGTATCCGAACAGGCTGGTGAACTCCGAGTTCGCGTTGGTGATCCGGCGGTCGGTGTCGGCGACGACGATCGCATCGCGGATGCTGTCGAACAGCAACTCGTAGCGCTGCAGGAGTTCCTGTTCCTGTTTCTTGCGCTCGGAGATGTCCTTGTGGACGCCCACGAAGTGCTCGATCTCGCCGGCGTCGTCGGTGATCGGGGCGATCGTCTGATTGACGACGAACTGCTCGCCGTTCTTTCGCTCGTCGACGATTTCGCTCTCCCAGACGTTGCCGGAGAGCACCGTCGCCCACATCTCCTCGTAGAACGTTTCCTCGTGTTCGTCAGATTTCAGTATCCGCGGATTCTCGTCGAGCAGTTCGTCTTCCGTATAGCCCGTCATCGCCTCGTACGCCGGGTTGATGTACTGGATCGTTCCCGTTCGATCCGTGATGACGACGGCGTGCCCCGAGTGCTCGACTGCCTGCTCGAACTTTCGGGCCTCGTCCTCGCGCCGCGCCAACTCCCGGTAGAGGGTCTTCTGTGGCTCCGTGATCCCGGTTTTGACGACCGAGAGGTAGACCAGATAGAACGACCCGAACTTGAGGAAGTGCCCGACGGCGTTCGAGATGCCGTAGACGTCGATGTAGGCGGTGAACGCCAGTTCCGAGACGGCACCGATCACGATTGCGGCGGCCAGCAGTTTGTAGACGGGCGATTCGAACCGGTCTCGCTGCTGGCGCAACAGAAACAGCGAAGACGTCAGGAGGCCGATGATGATGTACTCGCTGAGGATTTTGAAATCGGTGAGACCGCGCCCGGCCACGTAGGCTCGCGGGAAGAGATCGAAGACGAACATCGAACCGAGGCCCAGCGCGACGACTGTCGCGTAGCCGCCGACGAGCGCCGAGAGGAGTCCGTCGCTCCACTCCCGCAACGGCGGATGCTTGTACTTGGAGACGACGCCGAGCGCTCCGGCGCCGACGAGCGTCGCACTTTCGAGATAGCGCGCGAAGATCCACAGTTGTGTCGGGAGGTCGGCCCCGGCCTCGGGGAAGACGCCCATCCCCTTGTACGCGAGCGTATGTAGCAGATCGACACCGCCGACGAACAGGTAGCCCACGCCGAGGATGGCGAAGAACTGATTGCCGAGTTCGTCGCGTGCGCTCCAGACGACGGTGAAGACGGCGAACGCGACGGTGATACTGAAGAGTTCGACGATGCTGTGAAAGAGCAGGTAGTTCTGCGTCTGGACGAGATACAGGACGACGACGCCGACGAATCCCAGGAGAAGATGGCGGGCGAGACTGGACAGTCGAGTGCCACCTTCCATTGGTTGCCCACTTTCGTCATAGAACGAAACTCTTACTACTTCGCTGTCGGCGGAAATCGCGCTACGTTTCGTCGTCTTGTTCGCCGTTCTCGCCGTTCTCGCCGCTCTTGCCGTTCTCGCCGTTCCCGCCGTTTCCGCTGCTCTACTCCTCGCTCCCGACGTCGAGTCCGTCGACGTCGTCGAGCGAGAGGTCGTCGGTCTCCAGAGTATCCATCTCGGGATCGCCACCGACCTCGCTCTCGAACCAATCGAGTGCCTCCGATAGCGAGTGTGTCGGCGGCGAGCAGGTGCGACCCTCACAGACGTACACCGTCGGCTCGTCGTCGCGCTGCTCGCGGCCCTTCCAGACCGGTGGCGCGTCGTCGACGCCGAGCACGTCGAGCCACGCGGCGAGGCCGTCGTCCGTCGGCGGACGGGGAGAGACGACTGCGTCCGGGAGATACGTCGAGGCGAGCGACGTTCGGAAGGCGTCGGGCAGGCCGACCGCTCCACGAGCTGCGATCCCGGCCGCCGCGTCGCTCCCATCCGTCGACGCGTCAGCGGCGATCACCACTTCGGTCCCGCCGCGGGCGCGCTTCTCCGCCGCGAGCGCCAGCGAGACGTGTTCGAGCGGCCGTCCGCGGACGCGGTTCGCGTGGGTATCGAGCACTGCGTCGGCGACGTCTGCGAAGCCCTCCTCGGGCGCGAAGGCGTCCAGATCGAGCAGTAGCGACGCTGCCACGCCGGCACTCGACGGCGTCGACTGATCCTGTAGCTCCTGGGGGCGCGTGACGAGCGACTCCCCGTCCGCGGGTGTCAGATACAGCGTCTCGGCGTCGGCGTCGTAGAACTCCGCGACGACGACTCGGGCCAGATCGAGCGCGAACGCGAGGTGGTCGACGTCGCCGGTCGTCTGATACACCTCGAACGCGCCGCGCGCGAGGAAGGCGTAGTCGTCGAGATAGCCCGTTCCCTTGACGTCGCCGTCCTTGTAGCGCCGGGCGAGTCGCTGCTCGTCGGCGTCCCACAGGTGCTCGCGCACGAACGAGAGCGCGTCGGCCGCGAGGTCCGTGTAGGTGTCGTCGCCGAGGACGAGGCCCCCGCGGGCGAGACTGGAGATCGCGAGGCCGTTCCACGACGCGAGGATCTTCTCGTCGCGCGCGGGCCGCACGCGCTCTTCGCGCGCCTCGAACAGCGCCTCGCGGGCCTCGTCGAGTCGGTCGACGATCTCCGATTCCGAGCAGTCGTACCGCTCGGCGAGGTCGGGAATCGACGCTGCGATGGTGAGCACCGTCGACCCCTCGAAGTTCCCTGCGTCGGTCACGCCGAAGCGATCGCACGCGATCTCGGCCGTGCGCTCGTCGTCGATGGCGGCCGCGACTTCCTCGGGCGTCCAGACGTAGAACTTCCCTTCGTCACCTTCGCTGCGGGCGTCGAGCGTGCTGTAGAACCCGCCGTCGTCGTGTCGGAACTCCCGATCGAGGAACGCGAACGTCTCGCGAGCGATCGTCGCGTACGTCTCGCGGCCGGTGAGTTGGTACGCCGCGAGGTAGACCCGCGGCAGTTCGGCGTTGTCGTACAGCATCTTCTCGAAGTGCGGGACGGTCCACTCCCGATCGGTCGCGTAGCGGTGGAAGCCGCCGCCGACGTGGTCGTAGAGGCCACCGGCGGCCATCGCGTCCAGCGTTCCGGTCGCGGCCGACAGTGCCTCCTCAGTTCCCGACCGGACGTAGGAGCGCAAGAGCGCCTCGACCCGACCCGGTTGCGGAAACTTCGGTCCGCCGGAGCCGAAGCCACCGTACTCCTCGTCCGTCGCCCGGAGTGCCGCTTTCGCGACGTTGCCGAGCACGTCCGCGCCGAGCGTGTCGTCGGCGTCGTCGCTCGCGGCCCCGGGGCCGCCGGTCGGCGCCCCGCCTGTCGATCCGCTCGCCGAGGTCGTCTCAAGGCGGTCACGCAAGGCGTCGGTCCACTGGTCGGCGCGGTTCTCGATCTCCTCGCGGTCGGTCTCCCAGGACGCGGCGAAGGACTCACAGATGTCGAGGAAGCCGGGGGCGTTGCCGCGGCGCTGGTCCTCCCGCTTCGGGAAGTAGGTCCCGACGTAGAACGGCTTGCCCTCGGGCGTGAGCCAGACCGACAGCGGCCAGCCGCCCCCGCCGGCGACGAGCTGGCAGATGGTCTGATAGATCCGGTCGAGGTCGGGGCGCTCCTCGCGGTCGACCTTGATCGGAACGAACGACTCGTTGAGCACGGACGCGACCTCCTCGTCCTCGAAGCTCTCTTCGGCCATCACGTGACACCAGTGGCACGACGAGTAGCCGATCGAGAGGAAGATCGGCCGATCGGTCGCCTTCGCGGCCGCGAGCGCGGCGTCGTCCCACGGCTGCCAGTTGACCGGGTTGTCGGCGTGCTGGCGGAGATACGGGCTCTCCTCCTCGTCGAGTCGGTTCCGGACTAGGGGATCGTCCATACGGACCGTACGACGCTGCGGTGCAAAAACAGTGTGACGTGTCGTGGTCGCTGTCGCGTCGGTTGCGCAAGTTTGGAGGGTGCCTCCCCGGCCGCAGAACCGCACGAACGTGCATATACGAATACCGAAAAAGAGCAACCTTTACACTCCCGTGTGTATGCCCTCCGAGTATGTCTGACTCGGAGACGGTGCTTCTCGTCGGTGGCGGCGGACGCGAACACGCGATCGCCCGCGCGCTGACTGACGACCCGGCGTGCGACCTCTACGCGTGTGCGAGCAACCGCAACCCCGGTATCACGGCGCTCGCCGAGGGCTTCGAGACGATCGCTGAGACGGCCGCCGAGGAGATCGTCGCCTACGCGACCGACGTCGGTGCCGACCTCGCCATCATCGGCCCCGAATCGGCGCTGGAAGCCGGCGTCGCCGACGCGCTCGACGAGGCCGGCGTCTACACCTTCGGCCCCGACGCCGACGCCGCCCGCATCGAGACCGACAAGGCGTTCCAGCGGGAGTTTATGCAGTCCGAGTCGATCCCGGGCTGTCCCGACTTCGCCGTCTTCGACGATATGGACGCCGCCTGCGACTACATCGACGACTACGACGGCGACCTCGCGGTCAAGCCCGCGGGCCTCACCGGCGGCAAGGGCGTGAAGGTCATCGGCGACCAGGTGACCGCCGAAGAAGCGAAAACGTACCTCCGCGAGAACGACTACGAGCAGGTCGTCCTCGAAGAGCGCCTCGTCGGCGAGGAGTTCACCGTGCAGGCGTTCGTCGCGAACGGCGACGTCCGGCCGACGCCCGCCGTGCAGGACCACAAGCGCGCCTACGAGGGCGACGAGGGACCGAACACCGGCGGGATGGGAAGCTACAGCGACGCCGGCCCCGAACTGCCGTTTATGACCACCGCGGACTACGCCGACGCGGTCGAGATTCTGGAGGCGACCGTCGACGCGCTGCCGGACTACAAAGGCGTCCTCTACGGACAGTTTATGCTCGGCGCCGACGGTCCGAAAGTCGTCGAGTTCAACGCGCGCTTCGGCGACCCGGAGGCGACGAACACGCTCCCCGTCCTCGACACCTCGTTCCTCGACGTACTGACCGCGGCCCGCGACGGTGAGCCGCTCCCGCAGCTCGAATTTGCCGGCAAGGCGACGGTCTGTAAGTACGCCGTTCCCGAGGGCTACCCGACTGACCCCAAGAGCGGCGCGAAGATCACCGTCGACGAGGACAGCGTCGGCGACGCGCTCCTGTTCTACGCCAGCGTCGACGAGCGCGAGGACGGCCTCTACACCACGACCTCCCGCTCGTTCGCCGTCGTCGGCGTCGCCGACTCCATCGAAGAAGCCGAAAAACAGGCCGAAGACGCCCTCGCTGCTGCGGGCGACGGACTCCGCGTGCGCCACGACGTCGGGAAACCTGACCTCGTCCAGCGCCGGATCGACCATATGGCCGAACTGCGCGGCGAGTAACGACGGGGGAGCGTCGCGAGAAACGCCCGCTGGCGATTGCGAGACGCGCCCGCCGACTATTTCGAGACGCGCCCGACGAGCGAACCTTTTGGTCACTGCCCGAGAAGGGGCGGTCGTGAGCGACGACGCCGACTCTCCAGACGACGCGGACGACCCCGCTGCCGACGACGGTCGCAGACACGGCCGCGTCCAGCGGCATCCGACGCCGGGACCGCTCAATTCGCTACAGTACTGGACGGACGCGAAGCCGGTCTGGCGCGTCGCCCTCAACTACGTCCTCGTGTGGATCGCCCGGATCGCTCCTTCCCTTCGGGTCCGCAACTGGGCGCTCCGCCGCCTCGGCGTAACCGTCGGGAGGGGCGTCTCCTGGGGGCTGGAGGCGACGCCGGACGTGTTCTGGCCCGAACTGATCACGCTCGGCGATCACGTCGTCGTCGGCTACGACTCGGTGATCCTCTGTCACGAGTTCTTACAGGACGAGT
Source organism: Halobellus sp. H-GB7 (assembly GCF_030848585.1). Lineage (NCBI taxonomy): Archaea > Methanobacteriati > Methanobacteriota > Halobacteria > Halobacteriales > Haloferacaceae > Halobellus > Halobellus sp. H-GB7. Next base: position 57,662 of record NZ_JAVDDW010000002.1, read on the forward strand.
ACCGGACCGGCGAGGTCGTCGTCGGCGACCGCGCGATGATCGGTGCGAAAGCGGTGATCCTCCCGGGTGTGCGGATCGGCGAGAGTGCACAGGTCGCGGCAAACTCCCTCGTGACTCGGGACGTCCCGCCGAACGCGACTGTTGCGGGCGTCCCGGCGCGACCGATGGGAGAGAGTGAGAGTGCAGACGACGAAGCAGATAGCGACGAGCACGAAAACGGCGACGAGCGCGGCACCGACGGAAGCGACGAGTGACGAGCGCAGCACAGACGACGGAAGCGCCCTAACAGACGGCGGAGCTACTCCCGAATGCGAACGACGCCCTTCTCGAACACCGTGCTGTTGGGCACGATGAACTCCTCGCCGTCGTTCTCGACGTGTGTGACGAACAGATTCACTTCCTGGACGATGCCGCGCGCGTCGCCGATCTGGACCTCGTCGCCGATCGCGTACGGTTGATTCAACAGGAGATACGACCCCGCGGCCCCGGATTTGAGCAGATCCGAGAGCGCGATGCCGCCGAGTAGTACGAGCGCGAAGAGGTACGCGGCCAAGAGTACGACGAGCGCGAGCGTGGCGACGCCGAGTTGCGACAGCGCGATCAGGACGGCCACGTAGAACACGGAGAACTTCGCGAGGCGGGGGAAGACGCCGATCTGTGGGAGTTTGATTCCGGTGAGTCGCTCGCCGACGACGAGTTGGACCTTGTCGCCGACGACGACGCCGACGATGAGGATGATGACCGCGAAGAAGAGTTGCGGGAGGAACTGTACTGTGTGACTCCAGAAACTGGCTGCGACAGTGATGTTGCCAACCGAAAGCACCGCCAGGAATGTGATGCCGAGGACGAAAAATCGGACGAGCGTGCCGAGTACTTCGACAGTAGAGGTGTCGAACTCACGCGCCGTCCGCTCGAAGGCTGTGCCCTCGATCGCCTCGGGAACACCGAACCGCACGAGCGCACGCGTCGTCAGCGTGCCGAGCACGGCGGCGGCGATCAGCCCGACCACGACGACGAGCAACACTGCCCAGACCACACGCGGGACCGCGTCGAAGATGTCGAGGAACTGCCCAGGGTCGAACTGTAACACAGTGTGTGTCGACAGTAGGCCCTCCCCCGTCATCAGTACTCCTCCGGATCGATCTCCAGGATGATCTGCCCGCCCTTGAACGCCCGGACGAGGCCGTCGGACTCAGACAGCACGATGGCCGTCGCGTTCGTGTCGCGGGTGATCGCCGCGCCGGCCATATGGCGCGCACCGAGCCCTTTCGGGATGTCGACCCCTTCGGCCGCCGGTTCGAGGTAGCGATACGCGCTGACGATCTTCCCCGAATCCGAGATGACGAACGCGCCGTCCAGGCGGGAGAACTCCTTGAGCATCACGTTCACGATGGGGTCGCCGACGTGGACGTGTGACTTCTCGAAGGGGTTGTAGCTGAGCGGGCGGGACTTGTTCATCACCTTGCCGGCGTCGCCGACGACGAACAGCGCGCCGACCGGCTTGCCCTTCTGTCCCTTCTTGCCGAGCTCGATCGCGACCTCGAAGACGTCGCGGATGACGCTCGGATCCGCCCGCGAGTTCGCGAACAGGTCGTAAATGCCAGAACGCATCGACTCGTCGATGCGGACCCGAACGAGACCGTCGGCGTCGCCGTCGAAGATCCGGACGCTGCACGCGACGACGTCGCCCTCCTCGACGAGTTCCTGTTCGAGCGCGCCCTCGACGCCGAATCTGATCCGATCGCTGACGTTGTCGAACTCCAGCGGCAGTTCGACGTACGTCTCGGCCTCGACGGCGTTCTCGGGCGCGATGACGACCAGTTCCTCGTCGATATCGGCGTCTGCGAACCGCTCGTAGTGGGAACTGCTCGGCGAGAAGAGAAACACGCTCTCGACGTCCGACACGAGATCGCCCAGGATGTCCGATAACGCCGACATTGCTACCGCTATTCTCCGGGCGCTGTAAAGCGTTGTGGGACGTTCTCGAAGGTGATAGCCGTCAGACGGACGACAGACGGAGGACGAGTAATAAAAAATGACTGACAGATCCGGGCGAAGTCGCGTACGCGTCAGTACGACTTCGCGAAGTACGCGGTCTCGACGGCGTCGTCGCCGCAGATGGCGCAGTCTTCGTCGTGGTGGATCTCCGCGTCAGGATCGTCGAGCGGAACCATCACGATCTCGGCGGCGATCGGCTCTTTGATCTCGGCTTCACACTCCTCATCGCCGCACCACGGCGCCTTGACGTAGCCGCCGTGCTGGCCGAGCGTGCCCAGGATCTCCGCGCGGTCTGTGGCCTCGCGGACGTTCTCTTCGAGGTTCTCCTCGGCGGCGGCGTACAGTTTCGCGTACACCTCGTCGAAGTGGGATTCGACAGTTTCGACGATGTCGTCTCTGTCTTCTTCGGTCGACTCGCCGTCGGGCCGGTGGACCAGCGTGACCGTCCCGTCGTCGGCCTCGTTGGGGCCGATCTCCATCCGGACGGGGACGCCTTTCAGCTCCCACTCGTTGAACTTGAAGCCGGGGTTGCGCTCGTCGCGGTCGTCGAGTTCGACGCGGATGCCGGCGGCTTCGAGATCCGCGGCGATATCTTCGGCGTATTCGAGGACGTCCTCCTTCGTGTCGGCCTGCCAGATCGGAACGATGACGATCTGCTCGGGCGCGATCGCGGGCGGTAGAACGAGCCCCTGATCGTCCGAGTGCGTCATAATGAGCGCGCCGAGCGCCCGCCAGGAGAGCCCCCACGAGGTCGTGTGCGCGATCTGGGTCTCCTCGTCCTCGTCGGTGTAGGTGATGTCGAACGCCTCCGCAAACGAGGTGCCGAGGTAGTGGGAGGTCGCTCCCTGGACGGACTTGCCGTCCGGCATCAGCGCTTCGACCGTCGTCGTCGTGTCCGCGCCGGGGAACTTGTCGTGTTCGGGCTTCGCGCCGCGGAGGACGGGCATCGCGAGCAGATCCTCGTAGGTCTCCTCGTACTGATCGAGGCGGCGCGTCGTCTCCGCCCAGGCGTCCTCGCGGGTGGCGTGCGCGGTGTGACCCTCCTGCCAGAGGAACTCTTTCGTCCGGAAGAACGGCTTCGTCTCCGTCGCTTCCCAGCGAACGACCGACGCCCACTGATTCACACGCAGCGGCAGGTCGCGGTGGCTGCGGACCCACTGGGAGATGTAGGGCGTGATGATCGACTCGGAGGTCGGGCGGACCGCGAGCGGCTCTTCGAGTTCCTGATTGCCGGCGCGCTCGACCCACGCGACCTCGGGGTCGAAGCCTTCGACGATGTCTTTCTCCCGTTCGAGGTAGCTCTCGGGGATGAAAAGCGGGAAGTAGGCGTTCTGGACACCGGTGTCTTTGAACAGGCCGTCGAGGTGGCCCTGGATGCGCTCCCAGAGTTCGTACGCGCGGGGGCGCGTGACAATGAATCCGCTCATCCCCTCGGGCGCGTAGTTCGCGAGGCCGGCCTTCTGGACGACTTCGGCGTACCACTCGCCGGTGTTGTATTCTTTCGACTCGGTGATGCCGAGTTCCTGGTCGTCGCTCATTACGTATTTCGAGCCTCAGGGCGGTCTTAAATCCCCTGATAGGACGGCTGGGACTGTGTTATCGGGGTTCGGCGGGCGCCGAAGACGCGGGAAACGTCGCACGGCTCACTCCGGGACGCCCAGCGCCGACACCCGACGCGCGGACACGCCACGTGCCGACGGGCGGGCACCCTCATTCGAACCGATCGGGGTCGACCGCGAAGGGGCTCTCGGTCTCCTGCCAGCTCCACCCCGGGAGTCGCGTCTGGAACCCCGCGGCGAGCGCCGCGTCGAGGTCGTCGATTCCGGCTCCACCGTCCGAGTGCGTCAGCACGTCCGCGTAGTGGAACGTCGCCTGCGCGAGCAGTGACAGTGGCGCGCCGCCGGCAATCGTCGCGGCGAGTTCACGCCCGAGCACCTCGTCGACGACGAAGCCGGGATAGTCGCCCGCGACGTCCAACTCGCGGAGGAGGCCGACGTAGGCGGCGACGTTGACGGCGACGTCGCCGTCGGCGAAGACGCGTTTGACCTCCTCGCGGTACCGTTCCGTCTCGACTGTGTCGACGGTCACGTCGAACTCGTTGGCGAGTCGCTGCCGCGTCTCGTTGATGATCGGCACCACCTCGTCGCTTCTGTCTAGGACCCACGCGGCTTCGGTCGCGACGCGGTCGGGAGTAACGTCCATACCCGCCACGAAGACCCCTCAGGGTTTCGACTTTGCGAAGGCTTTTATACGCCGGCCGAAGTATTCTGGATTAAGCGGGTTCTCCCTGCCTCTTCGCAGCTAGAACCGCAGAGATTGCCGTTCACAACGTCGTCCTATGCTCTCTCACGCGACATCGTCGCATCCCCGCATCGACGGAGTGTTCGCACTGCCGGTTCCGCTTCAGGAGAAGGGTACCCCGATCAATCGTCCGTCCGTGACGATCCCGACGGAACGCTCTCAGTTATGAGTTCAGTAGATACGCAACTCGAGGAGTTGAAAGCAGAGATCACAGCGGAACTGCCGGCCGACATCTCGGTGTCGGACGTCACCTACGAGGGTCCGGAGCTGGTCATCTACACGCGCGATCCGAAGCGGTTCGCCCAGAACGGTGACCTCGTCCGTGACCTCGCCGGCAAACTCCGCAAGCGCATCACCGTTCGCCCCGATCCGGCGGCGCTCTCGCCGCCCGATCAGGCCCGCGACCGGATCCTCGAGGTCATCCCCGAGGAAGCCGGCGTCACCGACCTCGACTTCCACGAGGACACCGGGGAGGTCGTCATCGAAGCCGAAAAGCCCGGGATGGTCATCGGCCGCCACGGCGCGACGCTGCGCGAAATCACCCAGGAGGTCGGCTGGACCCCCGAGGTCGTTCGGACGCCGCCGATCGAGTCCTCGACGGTGTCGAACGTCCGAAACTTCCTCAAACAGGAGCGCGACGACCGCCGACAGATCCTCGAACGCGTCGGCCGACAGATCCACCGCGAGGAGCTCGCAGACGAACAGTGGGTCCGCATCACGACGCTCGGTTGCTGCCGCGAGGTCGGCCGCGCCTCGTTCATTCTCTCGACGGCCGAGACGCGCATCCTCATCGACTGCGGTGACAAGCCCGGCTCCGACGACGTCCCGTATCTGCAGGTGCCCGAGGCGCTCGGTGCGGGCGCGAACTCGCTCGACGCGGTCGTGCTGACGCACGCCCACCTCGACCACTCGGCGCTCGTCCCGCTCCTGTATAAGTACGGCTACGACGGGCCGATCTACACGACCGAGCCGACTCGGGATCTGATGGGTCTGCTCCAACTGGACTACCTCGACGTCGCCGCCAAGGAGGGCCGAACGCCGCCCTACGAGTCCGAGATGGTCCGCGAGGCGATCAAACACACCATCCCGATCGAGTACGGCGACGTCACCGACATCGCACCGGACGTGAAACTCACGTTCCACAACGCCGGGCACATCCTCGGGTCTGCGGTCTCGCACTTCCACATCGGCGACGGCCTCTACAACGTCGCGTTCTCCGGCGACATCCACTACGAGGACACCCGCCTGTTCAACGGCGCCGTCAACGACTTCCCGCGCGTGGAGACGCTCGTGTTGGAGTCGACCTACGGCGGCCGCGACGACTACCAGACCGACCAGGAAGATTCCGAACGCGAACTGCTCGACGTCATCAACGAGACGTACGACCGCGGCGGCAAGGTCGTCATCCCGGCGTTCGCCGTCGGGCGCTCTCAGGAGTTGATGCTCGTCCTCGAAGAGGCGATGCGGACCGGCAAGATCCCGAGTATGCCCGTCCACCTCGACGGGATGATCTGGGAGGCGACCGCGATCCACACGACCTACCCCGAGTACCTCCGCGACGACCTCCGGGACCGGATCTTCCACGAGGACGAGAACCCCTTCCTCGCCGACGAGTTCAACCACATCGACGGCGGCGACGACGAGCGCCAGGACGTCGCCGACGGCGATCAGGCGATCATCCTCTCTACGTCGGGGATGGTCACCGGCGGCCCGATTATGTCCTGGCTCAAGCACATCGGCCCCGAGCCGGACTCCCGCCTCGTCTTCGTCGGCTACCAGGCGCAAGGGACGCTCGGCCGCCGTATCCAGAACGGCTGGGACGAGATCCCGATCGGCGGGGACCGCGTCGGGCGCTCGGAGACGCTGAAACTGGAAATGGACGTCGAGACGGTCGACGGCTTCTCTGGGCACGCCGACCGACAGGGCCTCGAAAACTTCGTGAAGACGATGAACCCCCGTCCCGAGAAGATCCTCTGTGTCCACGGCGACGAGCGCTCCGTCCAGGACCTCTCGTCGGGACTGTACCACGACTACCACCTGCGGACGTTCGCGCCGAAGAACCTCGAAACGTTCCGATTCCTGTAGGCCCCACAGCGCTTTTCGCGTCGATTCGACCCCGTGCGAATCTTATTATCACCTGCCCGCGGAACGGTCGTATGCGCCTCGCGCTGATCGCTCACGACGAGAAGAAGCCAGACATCATCTCCTTCGCTCGAAGCCGGCTCGACGACCTCGAACGGTTCGACCTGATCGCCACGGGCACCACGGGCAAACGCCTCCGAGAGGCGACGGGGCTCGACATCGAGCGGAAGCAGTCCGGGCCGCTCGGCGGCGATATGCAGATCGGCGCGGAGATCGCCGACGAGAACTGCGACGGTGTCGTCTTCCTTCGTGATCCACTGACCGCACAGCCACACGAGCCAGACATCACCGCACTCTTGCGGATCTGCGACGTGCACGAGATCCCACTGGCGACGAACCTCGCGAGCGCTGACGCCGTCCTCGACGAACTCGTCCGCGGCCTGGACGGCGAGTCGTCGTAGGCGACCTGCCCTCCCGATTTTCGGGGTCCGGTCCGCGGCTGTCACTCAACTGTAGAATCTCAACGCTGAGAACTGCGCCCCGAGACTTAATCCCGAGAGCGATCAAGCGTTCGCTATGCCTCTTTCCCGAACGCCCGACCCGTTCTCTGTCCGGTCGTTTGCACTCTTTGCGACGTTCCTCGTCGTCGGTTCACTCCTGGTCGCGGCGGCACCTGTCGCAGCACAATCGAGCGGCGGCGATGGTTCCACTGCGGGCGGTACCGACACGAACGAGCGCCGCTGCTTCCCGGATGGCGGTCACGACCTCACGATCGGCGACGGCAACCCGCACATCAACGTGACTGTTCACACGTCGCTGTTCACGAATCCCGCGCCGCCGAGCGCGCTCGGACTGGCGGCCGAGGGCGTCGCGGTCGGCTCGGAGATCATCGAACTCAGAACCGGCGTCGTCTTCGAGGGCGATCCGGAGACTGTCTCGGCGAGCGGCGTCTGGGACTCGTTCGTGATCCTCTTCGACTACCGTTTCTCGCTGCCGATGTTCTCTGATTCGATCGACGATTCCACGTACGAACCGAGCGACGGCCCGGTTTCGGGCGTCGATACGCGCGATTGTTGAACCGACCACGGACTGCTCGGATCTCCGTTTCAGTCTCCGTCCCCGTCTCCACTATTCGCCGCCGGCGGCTGCGGGATCGACGACCGACTCGGCGACTTCGTCGACGCCGACCCGGTCACAGAGATCGTACAGCGGACACGCCTCGGGACCGTCCAGACAGGCTGGCTTGCGTGCGCTGCAGTACTCGCGGCCGAACTGGATCATCGCGGTGTGTCCGAAGCCGCACTTTTCGGGCGGCACGTCGGCCTCGAGACGTTCCCTGACGGTTTCGTGGTCGGCGTCGGCCGGGGCCAACCCCATCCGCCGCGCGATTCGGTGGACGTGAGTGTCGACGGGGAAAACGCCGTCGCGCCCGCCCGCGAACAGGAGCACGCAGTCGGCGGTCTTCGGACCGACGCCGTGGATGTCCAACAGTGACTCGCGCACGTCGCTCGGCCGTTCCTCCCGGACGAACGCGTCGAAGCCGCCCGCACCACCGTACTCCTCGCAGATGCGCTCTGCCGCGCCGATGATCATCTCCGACTTTTGATTGTACAGCCCGGCCGAGGAGATGGTCTCGGCGAGCTGGGATTGTTCTGCCTTGGCGAGCGCGGCCGCGAGGTCGCTGTCGTCGCCCCCGTAGCGTTCCATCAGCGCGTCGTGGGCGGGTTGGCTCGCGACGTCGCTCGTGTTCTGTGAGAGAATCGTCCGGACGAGCGACTCGAAGGCGTCCTTTCCCCCGTAGGTCTTCTGCCAGTAGCGCCGACCGAGTTCGTCGACGACTGCCTCCGCGCGCGTGCCGGCCTCGCCGGTCTCGAACACTGCGGCCGCGCTCCCGTCTGCGCCGCCGCTGATGTTCTCCTGCGGTTCCTCGGGCATACTCCGAGGTTCGGCGGCGCGTGAAAAAAGTCGTCGGCCGATCCCCCGTCGGGAACCGTCCACGACGACTCGGTACAGCGACGTCAGTCCTGATCGCGTTCGACGACGAGTTCGAATCGGACGTCTGCCCCCGCCGCGAGCGCGTCGACGAGTTCTCGATCTAAGTCTGCGGCGGCGGCGTCGGCGCCGACGAGAATCGTCCGGTCGTCGACGTAGTCGCTCGTGCGCCCGACGTGACTCCGCTCGTTCTCGAAGACGAGGTCCGGGTGCCCGCGTCCCTCCACAGTTTCCGTGTAGGTGTCGCCCTCGTCGGTCGTCACCGTGAGTGTGGCCATAATCGTTGCCTCGGGATCGCGGCAGGCCTCGACGAAAGCGTCGTCGAAGTCGGCCGGGACGCGGTCCGCCTCGACGGCGAGGATGCAGTCGCCGGCGGGAGTGAGCCAGTCGTCGCTGGTCACCTCGAACGTACTGCTGTGCTCGGCTGTCACGTTCTCGTGTCCGCGTGCGTGGACGACTTCTCGCTCTCGCATACGCGGCCTTCGGCGACCCCTCCGTAAGTCTCGCTCGGTCGGCGACTCGCCGCGCACTGTGTGACACAGTACCACCTTGATTTATATACTCATACTGGGTACTGGGAACGACTCACACGGCGCACAGACGGGGTGTGACAGGCGTTTTCAGCCGTCGCGACCACCGGCAGATTTATATGTAGTAGACGACAAGAAGTAGATACCAGAACGCCTCCGGCGTTCCGGCGGCACAGCACGCAGAATGATCGGGAATTCTTATCCACGGTCGGCAGCGCTCGAAGAGCGGCCGCCACGGTCCGGAGCGGTGATGGTATCGAGGTTTGATTACGCATGGTGACGCAGCAAGACGTTCTTCAGGACTACGACGTACAGGAACTCAAAGATTCGGACAATATCGAGCTTACAGACGACAAGCTCGAAAACGGCTCCAAAGGTCAGCTCATCAAGGTCGCTGGCCAGCTCCGAGACCGACGAAACGAGCTCAACCAGATGGCCTCCGAGCGCGCATCCAAGCGCGACGACCTGAACGCGAAGACGCGTGAGAAGGTCGACGAGGCTCAGGAACACCGCGAGAAGCGCGACGAGCTCAACGAGCAGGTCCAAGAGCACAAAGAAAGCCGCAACGAGCTCAACGCGAAGGCCAACGAGCTGTTCGACAAGGTCGAGCAGATGAAAGAGGACCTCGAGCTCGACGACGGCAAGGACATCGAGGAGCTCGAAGACGAGATCGAGCAGCTCGAATTCCGCCAGCAGACCGAGGTGCTCTCGACCGAAGACGAGCGCGAACTCATCGAGAAGATCGAGGACAAGCGCGAGGAGCTCCGCCAGAAGAAGGAGAAGGTCGAGGACAGCGGTGAACTCGAAGAGCTCATCGAAGAGGCCGAAGAGGTCCGCTCGGAAGCCTCCCAGCACCACCAGAAGGTGACAGAGCTCGCCGACAAGGCCCAGGAACATCACAACCAGATGATCGAGGCCTACCGCGAGGCCGACGACATCCGTGACGAGGCCGACGCGATGCACGAGCTGTTCGTCGAAGCCCAGGAGTCCGCCGACAAGCACCACGAGGACTTCGTCCGCGTCCAAAAGCGCCTCCGCGAGCTCGACAAGCAGGAAGAGCAGGAGCGCGAGGACGAGCGTGCCGAGGAGCGCGAGGCCGCCAAGGAAGAAGCCGAGGAGATCTACCAGAAGTTCAAGGAAGGCGAGACCCTCGACACCGAGGACCTGATGAAGCTCCAGAAGACGGGGCTGCTCTAAACGCCGGCGACCCCCGGACCCGACCGGTTCGGAATTCTTCGATCTATGCCGCGGTTTTCGTTTTCACCTTTTCGACGGGCCCCGTGAGCGTGACGTGTCTCGATCGGCGCCGACACACTCTGAGACGACCTGCCGTCGCTCTGTCTCCCGAGGCCTTCAGCCCAGTTCCATGTCTTCGAGTTTGTCTTTTCTGTACAGATCCAGTTCGGCCACGGTGTTCCGATTCGACTGACTCAGCGCATAGATCACCGCGTCCGCGACGTCCCCTGGCTCCGTGACCTCCCCTTCCTCAAACGCGTCCTCGAAGGCGGTCCCCTCTTGGCTGTTGAAGTTGGTGCGAACCTCGGATGGATTGATCACCGTCACGCCGATGTCCTCGTCGCCGATCTGTGCGGAGAGCGATAGGGCGAACCCCCGCGTCCACCACTTCGAGGCCGCGTACACGGGCGACGTTCCGCGCGGGTATTTCCCGGCGATGCTCCCCGTGAACACGATGGTGCCGCTGCTCTCTCGCAGGTGGGGGATCGCTGCGCGCGCGGTGTAGAACATCCCATCGCAGTTCACACCCATCATCGTTTTGTAGTGGTCAGTCGGCATCGACTCGACGTCCCCACTCAGCGCGAGGCCGGCGTTGCTCACGACCGCGTCGAGGCGACCGAACTCGTCGACGACCGCCTGTATCATCGCCTCTACCTGTGACTCCTCGGTCACGTCGGTCGGGATCGCGATCGCCTCCGCTTCAGTCTCGGTCTCGATGTCGTCGACGATACGCTGCAGTTCGTCTTCCGATCGGGACGCCAGCGCGACGCTGTGTCCGTTCTCGGCGAGCGCACTCGCCGTTGCCCGCCCGATTCCTGAACTAGCACCAGTCACCAGCGTGACCTTCTCGCCCATCTGTTGTCTCACCAGCACAGACAGACGCACCCACCCCTGAAAAAGGGTGACGTGGGCGGTCGCCGAACGCCGTTCGCGCGGCGACGACGTGCAAACGCTCCGCTCGTGCCCCACGCACGTTCACTTCTGCTCGGCTGACCGGGAGTAATTTAACTGAGTGATACCTTCTCACGACCGTGACCACGCTCGTCCTTTGTGTCGACCGGTCCAACGACATCGGCCGAACGGCGGGGCTGGAACTCCCGATTGTCGGATGGGAGTCCGTCCAGTCCCTCGTCACCGACGTCGGACTGGCCGATCCGGAGGATTCGAGCGTCAACTGCCTGTTGGAAGCGCTTCGCGTCGCTCGCGACCTCGGCGACGAGCGCGAGGAGGCGGTCGTGGCGGTCGTCTCCGGCGGCGGAGACTCGCTGGTCGGGGCGGACCGATCCCTATCGGCTCAGGTCGACGCCCTCGTCGAGGAGTACGACCCGGAGTCGGCGGTCGTCGTCCTCGATTCCGCGAACGACGAGCGGGTCGTGCCCGTCGTCGAGAGTCGGGTCCGCATCGACTCGGTCGACCGCGTCGTCGTCCGGCAGGCTCACGACATCGAGTCGACGTACTACCTGCTCAAACAGTTCCTGGCCGACGAAGAACTCAGAACGACCGTTCTCGTGCCGCTCGGCGCGACGCTTCTGTTTATGCCGATCCTGTTGACGCAGTTCGCGCCGACGGTCGCCCTCGCGGGCCTCGCGGCGCTTCTGGGCGCCGTCCTGCTGTACAAGGGTCTCGCGATCGACGAGTACCTCGCGGAGATCCCAGAGCGGGTGCGCGCCGCGTTGTACTCCGGCCGGGTGTCGGTCGTCACCTACGCGGTCAGCCTCGGGTTGGGGCTCGTCGGCATCTTCCTCGGTGCGCTCTCGGTGACTCCGCAGTTCGGTCCCGAGTCGATCGTCCTCCGGACGATGCAGTTCACCTACAGCGCCGTCCCGTGGCTCGCGCTCGCGGCGCTCACCGCGAGCGCCGGACGGTTGCTCGACGAACTCATCGGGGCCGACGCCGTCAGCACCCCCTACCTGAACCTCCCGTTCGGGGTCGTCGCGCTCGGCTTGGTCGTCCGCGGCTTCGCCGGCTGGTTCCTCCAGCGCGAGGCCGTCCTCGCGGACCCACAGATTCTCGGGTACGTCGTGACGCCACAGCAACGGCTCGCGGGCTTCATCGTCGCCGGGATCGTCATCAGCATCGTCGGCGTCCGGGTCGCGGCGAGTATGAGCGGCGAGGGATTCGACGACGTGGCGCAGTGAGTTTCGCACCAGCCGGGAGCTTTTATTCACACGATCCAATCTGTCGATATGTCCGAACGGAACGTCCGCGGCGGCGAACTCGCCACCTGTAGCGCCGATCCGACGACCGGCTTCGAGCGCGACGGCTGCTGTGGAACGCATCCCGACGACCGGGGACGACACGAACTCTGTGCGGTGATGACAGACGAATTTCTGAGGTTCAGCAAAGAGCAGGGCAACGATCTCGTGACGCCGCGGCCCGAGTTCCAGTTCCCCGGGCTCGAACCGGGCGACCGCTGGTGTCTCTGTCTCGGCCGGTGGCTCGAAGCGCTCGAAGCCACGCGGACCGAGCGCCTCCCGGAGACGACCGTACCGCCCGTCGTTCTCGAAGCGACGAACGAGGCCGTGTTAGATTCCGTCGAACTGGAGACGCTCGAAGCCCACGCGTACGAGACGTGAGACGCATCTATCGTCGGGGTTGCCACTGATTCCGCACCCGATCACACGCTGTCGGGCGATCGGGTGAGCGAAGGCTTGCAAATGCTACTGTAAGACGAAAACCGTGTGGTCGCGGGGGTGCAGTCGCGGGAGTGCAGTCGCGGAACCGGGTCGTCGCGTCACTGCCGCCCGGTCCGCCTCGCTGTACGCTTCGGCCCGCTATCCGGCGGGCGAACCGTTCTCCGAGGGCCGTCGGACGCCGAATTAGGACGCGCGAGCGCGGTACTCGCCGTGTTTGACGCCGACCGCGACGCAGATGATTCCGAAAACGAGCATCGCGGGCGTCACCATCATCAATACCGTGCTCGTGGCCATCACGCCCGCGGCACTGAGAACTGCCGTCCCGGCGACGATCAGCGCCAGAAGAACGCCGGCCGTCGTGGTCAGGTTGAATTCCATACGGATGGGCGTTAGCACCCGTGCGACAAATGGGTTGCTGCCGTTCGCGTCCACCGAGAACGAACGTGGCGTCGAACTGTCGACGACGCTGAACGTCGGCACCGACAGCGAGCCGCGTGACGCCGTCTTAGACCGCGCGTCGGTTCACCAGGGCGCGAAGTCGGGGTCGATACGGCGGTCCGTCCGCTCGATCGCGTCGATCTTCGCGACGTCCTCGTCGTCGAGAGCGAGACCGAGTGACTCCCAGTTGTCGAGGATGTGTGCCTCGCTCGTCGCTTTCGGGATGGCTGTGACGCCCTTCTCGCGGAGCCACGCGAGCGACACCTGCGCCTCGCTGGCGTCGTGTTTCTCGGCGATTTCGGTCAGTTCGGGTACGTTGAAGACCTCTCCGCGGGCGAGCGGCGAGTACGCCACGACTTCGACGTCGCGCTCTGCGCAGTGCTCGCGGAGTTCCTCCTGGGGCAACAGCGGGTGCAGTTCGACCTGGTTCGCGAAGATCGGCGCGTCGGTTCGCTCGATCGCCTCGTCGATGTGTTCGGGCTCGAAGTTGCTGACGCCGATGCGTTCGACCTTCCCCTCGTCGACGAGTTCGTCGAAGGCCCGAAGCGTGCCTTCGGAGTCGTACTCGCGGGACGGCCAGTGGACGTACAGGAGGTCGACGTAGTCGACGCCGAGCCGATCGAGACTCTCTTCGGTCGTGGCGAGGACGTCGTCGTACGCGAGGTTGTCGATCCACACCTTCGTCGCGAGGAAGACGTCCTCGCGGGGGACGTCGGCTGCGGCGATCCCGCGCCCGACGCTCTCCTCGTTGCGGTACGCCTGTGCGGTGTCGATGTGACGGTAGCCCGCTTCTAGTGCCGTCTTGACCGCGTTCTCGCACTCCTCGGGGTCGTCGTTCTGCCACGTGCCGAGTCCGAGCATCGGCATTCCGTTCGCGAGCGGTACGCGTTGCTCTTGGCGATAACTCATATCCGATGAAGGTCGCTCGGCCGATTAGATGTTTGGATATCGGACGACGAGGTCACTCGGTGAGTCGCTGTTTCGCGAACCGTGCGAGCAACGGCAGATCGTCGAGGTGGATGAGTTTCGAGAGACTGCGAATACTGCCGTCGTTTGCATCGCTGAGCGTGTCTACGCCCATCGCGTTCAGGTCGTTCATCAGGCGGTCGTACCGTTCGTTCGGGGCGAGATACAGCAGCTGGGTCATCGTCAACCGCGTCCGCATGTCCGGTGCGACGCGGGCGTGCCAGAGGGAATCGTAGATAGACATCGCGTCCGCAGACGTGTCCGTCTTCGAACCCATCAGGCAGCGGTCCGCAGTGATGGCAGCGGCCCGCGCAGATTCCATACACTTGTGGATTCCTTCGCCCCACAGCGGATCGATGGTCGGAACAGTATCGCCGATAGCCATGAATCCGTCCGTGCTGAGATCGTCCGGCATCTGGATGTGTGCACTCCCGCGGTGCTGTTGTTTGTCCGTGAGGCGCTGGGCGTCGGCGAAGCGGGGGTCGGTCTCCAACCAGTGGTGGAGGTGGTCGTCGATGCTCTTCGACGTGTCGCCGTACTCCTGGTAGCTCTCGTTTTGGATGTAACACAGGCCGACTTTCGCCGTGTCGCCGCCGGTGTGGAATATCCACGAGTAGCCGCCGGGTGCGTACTCGTGGTCGAGGCGCAGCATCATCGCGTCGGTGAGATCCGCGAACTCGGGGTGGTCGATAGCGACGCCCTCCATCTCCCACTCGATGCCGATCGCCTGATGCTTCCGCTTGAGATCGCAGACGTCGAGTTTCTTCGCGAGCGGCGCTGCTGGTCCCGTGGCGTCCACGACGATATCGCCGTACACCGTCTCGTCGCCGGCGTACTGCACCCCGACGACGGATCCGTCCTCCACGATGGGGTTGTTCACGCGTGCATCGAAGCGGTACTCGGCGCCGTGTTTTCGCCCCTCGGCGACAAGCCACCGCTTGAACTCGGCGAACTCGAGCACGGCACCGGGTTGGTTCTGAACGAAGTGCTCGCTGGGGGATTCGAGGACGACCTCGTCGGTGTAGTTCATCACGACGTCGTCGGGGATCCCGAACGCGCCCGTCATCGACGCAAAGGTTCCCGCCGTCGACTTGTTCGACTGCCTGGGGAACTGGTCTTCGGGTTCTGCCTCTAGCACGAGTACGTCGTACCCGCGCTGTGCGAGGTCTCGCGCGCACTGTGCTCCGGCCGGCCCCGCGCCGGCGATGACGACGTCGTAGTTCTCAGACATAGCGTAGTTCCGTAGTGTACGTCGGCTGCAGATACTGGTGTACTGTTGCAGTGGTCGTGCGGACACCGCGCTGGAAGTGCTGTCCCGTTCGTTCGCGTCTTCGATCGGTTAGTACGGCGTCCGCAGTCATTACTACCTCACATCGGCGCGTAAGTAAAAAACGCGCCGGAACAGTCTTGTTCCCCGTGAGACGGCGAAATCCCGCACTCGAAAGCAACACAATGCGTGTGGCGTCGCTTGCATCTCTGCCTCACCGAAGACAGTCGGAGACGAGTGACCGCATCCGGCGACGCCGAAGACGGGTCGGCGTCGAGGACCTCTGACGTCCCCGTCCCCGCAGTGAACGATCCCGCGGTTCCCCACCGACGACGATGTCGTAGGCTTCGGCCGGCATAGTTGCCCTCTTGCTCCGGGCCTCTTACGAATGAACGGTACCGGTGTCCTGTTCCTCTCTCGTTCGTTTGCGCATCACCAATAGTGGCAGATAAATGATAGGTGGCCAATAGAGTTATTTGTAGTTCTTCTCGGATTTCGCGCAGTGATAATTGCGGGCCTAGCCTCTTGGTCACACGGAAACAGCTGACCACAACGAATGATAACTTCACTTCGCCGTCTCTTCGATCGGTTGACGATCGACCGACTCGACGTCGGTCCGAAGCTCATCATCGCGTTCGTGCTCGTGGCGGCGCTCGTCGGAGTCACGGGTTTCGTCGGCTACGGAGCGGTGGGGACGGTCGACGAGGAGGCACATGTGATCGCCGAGGACGGGGAGAAGATGGACGCCGCCGCACAGCTCATCATCGCGGTCGAACAGCAGCGCGCCGCGGTCCAGTCCGCACAGCTCGAGGAATCGGGCGCACGCGAGTCGTTCCAACAGGCGAATCAACGCTTCTCGGAGGCCGCCGCTCGGTTAGAGGACACACACCTGAGCGCGAGCCAACAGGAACAGTTCAGCGAACTCCGGTCGAAACACGAGACGTATACCCAACTCGGCGAGGAGTTCTTCGCTGCGCGAGCCGCCGGAAACGCCGACGTTGCTGCCGACAGAGCGACTGAGATGGAAGCGCTTCGAACGCAGATGGAAGAGCACGCGCACACCATCGAAGCCTCGGCACAGGAAGATCTGACAGCGCAGGTCGCTGCGGCTGATCAGGTCACGCAGCGAACACAGCTCCAGATCCTCGGACTCACCGTCGCCGCGTTCGTCTTGGCCATCGCAATCGGGGTGTTCGTTGCCCGACGGATCAAACGCCCCGTCTCGCAACTCTCCGAAGCCGCCATCGCGGCCAGTGAAGGCGACCTCGACGCCGATATCGAGGACCATCCCGAGAACGACGAACTCGGTCGGATGGTCGACGCGTTTCAGACGCTCCAGGAGAATCTCCGCGGCACCGTCGACGAACTCGACTCCGTCAGTCAAAACCTCCAACAAGGCGACTTAGGGCAGGACATCGACACGTCCTATCCCGGGGTCTACGGCGATATTCTGATGCGAATCGACGATGGGACCGACCAACTCACTGGGAGTTTCAAGGAAATCAGGGACGTCAGCGACGCCCTCAGCGATGGTGACCTCGATCAGGAGATCGACACGGACCGTCCCGGTGCGTACGGTACTGTCCTCTCGAATCTCGACGAAGGAGTCGGCCAACTCCGCGCGAACGTTGGTAGCATTCAACAGATAGCCACTCAGGTGGCAGCATCGAGCGAGGAGGTTTCCAGTAGTGCCGAAGAGATCAAACAGGCGAGCGAGGAAGTTGCCGGCTCTGTCGAGGAAATCTCGGAGGGCGCCGAGAACCAAAGCGAGAGCCTTCGGGAGGTCTCCGCCGAGATGAACGATATGTCCGCGACGGTCGAGGAGATCGCCTCCTCCGCCGAGGAGGTTGCCGCGACGGCTTCGACCGCCGTCGAGCGGAGCCAGGAGGGCCAAGAGTACGCCGCAGCGGCGACAGAGGAGATCACGTCGATCGAAGAGCACGCAGACCAGGCAGCCGCTCGCGTCGACGCGCTCGACGACGAGATGGAAGAGATCGGTGAGATCACCGAACTGATCACCGACATCGCAGAGCAGACGAACCTGCTCGCACTGAACGCCTCGATCGAGGCCGCCCGGGCCGGTGAGGCGGGCGACGGTTTCGCCGTCGTCGCCGAGGAGATCAAAGGCTTAGCGCAGGAAGCAGCGCAGGCGACGAACGAAATCGAAGCCAGCATCTCGGACGTTCAAGCGATGACCGCCGAGACGACAGACGAGATGGAGGCGATGGATCAACAGGTCCAACGCGGCGCCGACACCATCGAGGACGCCATCGAGATGTTCGACGAAATCGCGGCCGCGGTCCAGCAAGCGGAGGGCGGAATCAGAGAGATCAGTACTGCCACCGACGACCAGGCCGCCTCCTCGGAGGAGGTCGTCGCAATGGCCGACGAGGTGTCGAGCGTGAGCGAAGAAACGGCCGCGGAGGCGAGCAACGTCTCGGCGGCAACCGAAGAACAGGCCGCCTCGCTGTCGGAGGCAACGGACAACATCCAACACCTGACCCAACTCGCGGAGTCCCTCCACGACCAAGTCTCGGAGTTCGAGATCGGTGACACCGCGGACATCGACCAGTCAGTCGCGTCGGAAACGGACGCCGGAACGGTCCCGGCACCAACCGGCACGGGCGGTGCGGCCGCAGCAGCGCAGCCCGATGGTGGCGACCACACGGCTGGCTTCTCCCAGTAGCGACCCACCATCCACGAGTAAGTGCCGTCGAAAAAATCAGACGCGGTAGCGCGTTCCGTTCAGTAGAACTCGCGAACGAGGTCCATCGCGCCCTCGGGCGCACCGTCGTCGATCTCGGACATGTTCTCGTCGAGACCGTGCTTCTGGTCGTACGGCACGGACGATTCGTCCTGCCAGATGACGCCTTGGTACTCCTTGTCGGCCTCGAGGATCTTCTCTTTGGCAGCGTCGTAATCCGTGCGGTCGTGGCCCTCTTCGGCGACGTCGACGAGGCTGTCGCGGAAGTAATCGTAGGTGTCGACGTCGTTGAACGTCACGCAGGGGCTGAAGACGTTGACGAAGCCGAAGCCGTCGTGCTCGATGGCCTCCTGGACGATCTCGGCGTGCCGCTGGGCGTCAGTCGAGAACGACTGCGCGATGAACGTCGCGCCCGCAGCGAGCGCGAGCGCGAGCGGGTTGACCGGGGGCTGCTGGGGGCCTTCCGGCGTCGTCGACGTCTCGAAGTCCTCGCGCGAGGTCGGCGAGGCCTGGCCCTTGGTGAGACCGTAGATGCGGTTGTCCATCACGACGTACGTCATATCGACGTTGCGTCGGACGGCGTGGACGAAGTGACCCGCGCCGATGGAGTAGCCGTCGCCGTCGCCGCCGGCGACCATCACTTCGAGATCGGGGTTGGCGAGTTTGACACCTGTGCCGACCGGGAGCGCGCGCCCGTGCACGCCGTGGAGCGCGTACGAGTGCATATACGTCCCGATCTTGCCGGAGCAGCCGATCCCGGCGACGACGAAGGTGTTGTCGGGATCGTTGCCCGTGTTCGCGAGCGCCTTCATCATCCCGTTCATCGTCCCGAAGTCGCCGCAGCCGGGACACCACGTCGGTTGCTTGTCTGATTTGAAGTCCGTGAATCGAACGTCCGAGCTCATTGGTCTGCCTCCTGTAGGGCCGCTTTGATCTCTGCTGCGAGTTCGTCGGCCTTGAATCGCACGCCGTCGTACTTGTTCACACGGTCGACCCGCGAGAGCGTGTCGTGCTCGACGATGTCCGCGAACTGGCCGGTGGCGTTACACTCGACGACGACGACGTTCTCCGCCGACTCGACTTCGTCGGTGAGGTCCGGTCGCGGGAACAGATACGGGACCGAGAGGAACCGCACGTCGACGTCCTCCTCTTCGAGGAAGTCGATTGCTTCGGTCATCGCGCCCTCGTTCGAGCCCCACGAGATGACGAGGTTCTCCGAGTCCGGGTTGCCGAACTCACGCGGCGTCCAGTCTTCTTCCTCGCGCGCGGTCTCGACCTTCCGGTTGCGCTTGTCGACCTGCTCGACGCGCATCTCGGTGTCTTCGGTCCGTCGCCCGAGCTCGTCGTGTTCGAGGCCCGTCGACATATGCGCACCCTCGGCTGTGCCGGGGAACGCGCGCGGCGAGACGCCGTCGTCGGTGATCGCGTGCGGCTGGAACTGCCCCTTCTCGTTTTGCCACTCGTCGATCGTCTCCTCGTCGACGACCTTGCCGCGCTCGATTTCGACCTCGTCCATATCGAACGCTTCCGGCGGGAACGTCTGCTCGGTCACAGCCATCGCGAGGTCCGCGGCGATGTAGACCGGCGTCTGGTACTTTTCGGCGAGGTTGAACGCCTCGACGGTCTTCCAGAAGCACTCCGAGATCGACGTCGGGCCGAGGACGAACCGCGGAATCTCGCCGTGGCCGCCGTACAGCATCATATTCAGGTCGCCCTGTTCCTGCTTGGTCGGCATCCCGGTCGAGGGACCCGAGCGCATCACGTCGACGATGACGAGCGGCGTCTCGCTCGTGGCGACGAGGCCGAACGTCTCGGCCATCAGGTCGATCCCGGGACCCGACGTCGCCGTCATCGAGCGCGCGCCCGCTCGGGCCGCGCCGAGTGCGATGTTGATCGCCGAGAGTTCGTCTTCGGCCTGCACCACGTGGCCACCGAACTGCTCGATTCGGCCCGTGAGATACTCCATCACGTCCGTCGCAGGCGTGATCGGGTAGCCGGCGTAGAACTTACAGCCCGCGGCGATCGCACCCATTCCGATGGCTTCGTCGCCGTTGAGCAGGACGTAATCGGCGTCGGTCGTTTCGAGTTCGTAGTCGAACTCGTGGTCGTACTCCTCGGCGACGTAGTCGCGACCCTTCCGGGCCGCCTCTTTGTTGTTGTCGACGAGGGCCTGACCCTTCGAGCCGAACCGTTTCTCTAAGGCGCTGTCGAGGTTCTCGATCGGGAAGTCCGACACCTCACACGCTGCACCGAGGGCGACGACGTTGCGCATAATGGCACCGCC
This sequence comes from Halobellus sp. H-GB7, assembly GCF_030848585.1. NCBI lineage: Archaea > Methanobacteriati > Methanobacteriota > Halobacteria > Halobacteriales > Haloferacaceae > Halobellus > Halobellus sp. H-GB7. The sequence continues at coordinate 78,096 of NZ_JAVDDW010000002.1, forward strand.
GGCCTCCTCGGCCAGTCGCTTGAGGGGGACGTCCAGTCCGACCATCCCCTCGGGGATCTCGACATTCTCCATCGTCGTTCGGTCGCCGTCGTAAATGATGACCGAACCCTCGTGGAGTTCGTCGAGGTTTTCCTCGATCGTGCGCGGGGTCAGTGCGATGAGCACGTCGAGGCGGTCGACGACACTTTGCACGGGGTCCACGGCGGTCCGCACCTTGTACGCCGTGTAGCCGCCACGGATCCGGGACGCGAAGTCCTTCGACGTGAATACGTGTCGCCCGGCCCGGGAAAGTGCCTGGGCGAAGATTTTCCCCGTCGAGTCGATGCCATCGCCGGCTTCGCCGCCGATGGCCCAGTTGAAGTCCGCAGGCATGTGGCTAAGGGGTTCCCTTGGATCTAAGAAAAGCCTTCTGAAAAGCATTGAAAAAAGGGGCGATTTGCTAGCCCAGAAAGTTTACGAACAAACGAGTATACTCCGAATATCGAACATATTGAGAAGCGAGTAGCAAATATTGCGCGAGTAACTGACCGTTCGTCCACAAGCAATTTCGAACGCGTGACTGGGAAGGGGTGGACCGACCGATCGGGAGTTCTGGAGCTTTCATACTATCGGACAGAAGTTCGTGAATGATGTTGGCACCCACGGGGTGCCGATACGCTTCACACAGTTCTGTCCGACAGTATCAATCGGGGTGTGCTCTATCGACGCCGGAAGGCAAAGTCCTTCTCACCGGACGAAAAACGTGAGCGTATGGACGCGACAGTCGCCGTCGGCGCCGTCCGAGACGTCGGACCGCAGACGGTTGCACTCGAGTTGGAGTCGCCGGACGGATTCGACGCCGAGCCTGGACAGTTCATCAAACTCGCCGCCACTGTCGAGGGCGAGGAGTACGCGCGCTTCTATACGCTCTCCTCGCCGGGCGTCGACGACACCTTCGAGGTCACCGTCGGCGTCGATCCCGAGGAGGCCGGCCCGTTCAGCCAGTTCCTGCTCGACCTCGAAGCGGGAGACGAACTCGATATCTCCGGGCCGTTCGGACAGAGCTACTACGAAGGGGAGGCACGCGTCGTCGTTCTCGCGGGGGGACCGGGTGTCGGCCCTGCGGTTGGCATCGCCGAAGCCGCCGTCGACGACGGCAACGAGGCCGCGATCGTATACCAGACTGACACGCCCGCGCACGAGAGCCGCCTCGACGCGCTCCGGGAGGCGGGCGCGTCTGTCGTCGTCGTCGACGGCGCGATCGACGAGGAGGTCGCCGCCGCAGTGACCGGCGCCGACGACGAGCAGGTGTTCGTCTACGGCTTCGCGGCGTTCGTCGAGGACGCCACGGCCGCGCTCGACGTCGCCGGCGTCGATCCCGACGACGCGAAAGTCGAAAACTTCGGCTGAGGACAGTCATACTGTCGAACAGACGTCCGTGAAGCAGTGCGGCACCGGGGGGAGCCGAGCATCTTCACATCGGTCTGTCCGACAGTATCAGGATTCGATTTCTTCGACGGCGGGCCAGACCCGCCAGACGGCGACCGCGAGACTGCCGACCAGCCACACGAGCAGACCGACAGTGTTCAAAAGCGGGTCGCCCGCGTTCACTTCCGCGCCGCCGACGACACCGACCGCCGTCGAGAGAACCAGCCCGCGGAACGCGCTGTTCGGGCTCAGCGCCAGGAGTGCCGTGAGACCGCTTTCGGGAAGCACGCCGCTCGCGAGGCCGGCCACCAGCGCGGTGTCGATGCCGAGAACGAGCGCCAGCGCCAGCGCGGCGGCGAGTGCGAACGCCGTCCGGACGGTTCGCGCCGCGGCCGAGATCGCGATCGTCGCGGCGAGCACGACGAGCGTGAACACGCCCGCGAGGACGACGAACCGAACGTAGCGGACGCCCGAGTCGGCCGCGGCGTTGATCGCCAGGAACGTCGGGATGTCCGCCGTGAGGAACGGGACGAACAGCCCCACGACGAACAGCGTGGCGACCACGACGCCGACGAGCGCGAGTGCGCGCCCCAGATAGACCCCGCCGACGTAGGAGACCCGCCGCACGTCGTACGTCCGGAGGACGTCCAACTCGCCGGTCTGGCGGTCACCGAGGATCGATCGGTAGCCGAACGCGACTGCGAGCAGCGGGACGAGCACCTCGACGAACGTCAGCAGATCGAGCGTCAGCGGGACGAACCCGCCGCCACCGCCCGTTCCGGCCCACGCGACGCCGACGACGCTCAGCGTGAACGCCGCCGAGAGCGCGAGCAGCGCCGGCGTCCGGGCGATTGTCCGGAGTTCGCGCGTCGCGACGACGAAGAGGTTCGCTCGGAGACGAGCGAACTCGCTCCGTTCGGCCGCCGCGCTCGCTTCGTCGCCCTCGCCGGTCGTCGCCTCGGGCTGTTCGTCCTCCACTGCGGCCTCGCTCGCAGACGCGTCGACCTGCCCGTTGCCCGCAGCCGTCGACCCGTCCGCCGGCCGCGCGTCGGCGCTCTCGTCGGCGTCCGACTCACTCACCGCCCGACACCTCCTGTGCGCTCTGTCCTTCGTCGATACCTGCTCTAACGGTCGATTCGCCCGCCTGCGCGCGGACGATCCGGAGGAACGCCTCCGAGAGCGACGCCGCGTCGGTCTCCTCGAGGAGTTCCGTCGGCGACCCACTCGCGACGAAGCCGCCGTCGTCGAGAATGTAGACGGTTTCGGCGTGGGCCTCGACCGCCGGGAGTTCGTGTGACGCCACGACGACGGCGGTGCCCTCTGCGGCGAGTTCGCCGACGACCTCGAACAGTCGCTCGACCATCGCGGGGTCGAGGCCGCTCCCGGGTTCGTCGAGGATCAACACCGCGGGATCACCGAGCACGGCCTGTCCGAGCCCGAGTAATCGAGTCATTCCTCCCGAGAGCGATCCGACCGCGCGATCCGCGACGTCTCCGAGGCCGATCCGGTCGAGCGTCGCCGCGACGTCCTCGCTGTCGACGCCGTCGAGGAGTTCCGCGTAGAATTCGAGCGTGTCGCGCGCGCTGAACCCCTCGCGGAACGCGGGCTGCTGTGGGAGATAGCCGACGCTGCGTGCGCCGCCGGCGCGGCGCGGTACCGTAACCGAGCCGTCGGTGGGCGGACTGACGCCGGCGAGAATCTGCAGGAGCGTCGACTTCCCGGAGCCGTTCGGGCCGACGAGGGCGACGACCTCGCCGCGCTCGACCGTCAGCGATACGCCCGAGAGGACGTCGACGTCGCCGAACGACTGCTCGACGCCCGTCGACCGGAGCGCCGCGGGTCTGTCGTCGCTCACGCTGTCGCCTCCTGAGCTGTCACGTGTCGATTCGATTCCACTTCGATCCGCCGTTCGTCGACTGGTCTCGTCATCATCGTCTCGTCGGTAGTCGCGCTGTCGTTCGTCGAACGTTCCTCCGCGAGGAACCCCTCGGTATCGACCGCCCGCGCGGCGGCGATCACTTCGGGATGGAACGGCTCCGTCCGGGCGTGCGTGTCGACGACGCCGGACTGTCGGAGCCCCGAGACGGCGTCCTGGACGCGACGGAGCGTCGCGACCGCGGGCGACTGCGCCAACGCGGTCGCGCCCGAGACCGTCCCGATCCGGGAGTCGACCGACCCGGACGGCCGGTACGGGCGGTCGTAGATACCGTCGTCGTTCCCGTCGGGGATCGGCAGTGCGCCCCAGTGGTTGCCCACCCCGCTGTGTGACCAGGTACGGAGCGGTCCGATGGTGGACTCCACCGTCTGTTCGTTGTCGACGAAGTCGTTTCTGAGCACCCAGTTCGACGGGAGGATGTCGCTCGCGCGCACGCCGATCTCGTTGCCGATGACGACGTTCTCGGCGAACGTGTTGCGGTCGCCGGCGACCTGGAGCCCGCGCTCGTTGTCGACGACGACGTTTCGCGCGTAGTAGGAGTCGCCGCCGGCAGGGACGATGCCGTACGTGCTCTGTCGGACGTCGTTGCCCACGATGATGTTGTCCGTCGGGCGAGTCATCACGATGACGCCGGCCTGCGCGTTCCGGACCGTGTTGTTCGCCACCAGCGACTCGGAGGTGTACATCTCGTGGACGCCGTAGCGACCGGGATCGGCGCGGTTGTCCCGGACGACGCTCCCGTCCGCGCGGTGGGTGTAGACGCCGTCACGGCCGTCGATAAACACCGAGTCCTGGACGACGCTCCGCGCGCCGATGAGCACGACGCCCATAAAGCCCTCGCGGGCCGTCGCAGCGCCGCGCACCGTCAGGTTCGTCAGCGCGGAGTCGGGGCTCTCCCGGACGATGACACCGCTCGCGGAGGTGTCGATTTCGACGTTCGCGACCGAGGCGCCGGCCGCCCCGTCGAGGACGATCGCCGCGTCGCCGTAGCCGTACGCCAACTGGACCGTCGTATCCCAGTCGACCGAGCCGTTCCGGAAGTCGCGGCCGCGGCTCCCGACGTCGCCGACGCCGGTGACGCGCAGGTCGCGGACGGCCGAGCCGTCGCCCTTCAGAAAGACGACGCTGCGGTTTCCGTCACCGTTGATGACCGTCTCGGGTCCCGCGCCCGCGAGCGTGATGGACTTGTTCACGACCACGTCGTCGACGTCGTACGTTCCCGGCGGGAGGTAGACGGTCGTGTTCGGCGGTGCAGCGGCGGTGGCGTCCGCGATCGTCGCCGCGGTAGCGACGTCGCCTGTGGCCGAGGCGTCTATCGCAGAGCCCTCCGTGGTGGAGCTATCCGCGTCGACGACGACGCTCCGCGGTCGGTCGCGGCGCTCGGCGGTCTCTGTGACGGTCTCGTTCGCCCACTCGTGTCGGGCGTCGATCGACGCCTCGAACCGATCGAGCCGGGACGGCAGCGGGTCGCCGACGCGGGATTGGAGGGCCGCCCAGTCGACGACGTCGCCGCCGTACTGCTCGGCGAACTGCTCGGCGTCGCTGCGCTCGGAGAACGGCAGTATCACCGATCCGGACGGGATCGTCGCCTCGCTCCCGACGACGAAGTACGCAGATTCGGCGGGCGTCCAGCCCACGGCGCGGCCGCGCTCGGGAACGACGTACCCCTCCTCGGTCAGATTGGGTGTGATGTCCGAGAAGTCCGAGACGTAGACCGCGAGCGGATCTCCGAACTGCCGCTGGGCGCTCGCGTCGCCGAGTTCGCTGACGACGGTCTCGACGCCGACGTAGCCGACGACGTAGCGGTAGCCCGAGTAGAACACCTGCGCTCGCGGGAGAGCGAACCCCTCCGCCTCAGCGCGGCGTGTGTCGACGCCCGTCCCGCCCATACTCACGGTGTCGTCGAAGTCGACCGGGCGGAGCGTTTCGCCGCTCGCCGGCGTCAGGGCGAACGAGAGACTCGCGAGGACGAGCGTGAGGGTCACGGCGGCCGTCACCCACTTCGTCCCCGTCGACGACAGGATCGCCATCACATTCCGAGGCCGGCGACGACTTCGGGGGTGACTCCGTCGTGGGTCGTGAGCGACCCGCCGTGCTCGGACTGGAACGACTCGGCGTCCTCCCGGTTCGAGAAGGCGATCAGGTCACGGCCCATCGTTCCTTTCACCTCGGAGTCGACGACGTAGGTCACGTCGGTCGCCGAGACGAACGTCGACGCCTCGAAATGTCGCGTGATGAGGATGTCGCCGCCGTCCTCGTAGGTCTCGTAGTCCACCGACGAGTAGTCGGTGACGTAGAACGCGACGTCCTCCCAGCCGCTGTCGTCCTTCTCGAACTCGTACTGGTAGGCCTCCCAGGTACTGTCGAAACGGGCTGGATTCTCGTGCCCGTTCGGCTGTTGGTCCTTGTAGAAGATCTCGGCAGACGGCCCCGGATGTTGGCGGATCACCATCCCACAGACCTCACAGGTCGCAGTCTCGGGGATCGTGACCGCAGCCGGCGGCTCTGTGTTCCCGCCACCGCCGCCACCGAGACAGCCGGTCAACGAGACGGTCGCGGCCCCCGCACTCGCGAGCAGGAGGCGGCGGCGCCCGACCGACGTCGCGTCAGCCTGCTCGTCGACTCCCGAGGGTTGCTCCTCACACATAGACCAAGCTACGCGACCGCGTAATAAAAGACTCTGGGCGATTCCAGGCTTTTGAGAGCAGATAGGAAGTGGCTACTGTCCGAGAAACATCGCCGCAGTAGTTCGGTTTCGACGCCTCGCGGACCGGGTCGCACAGATTTATCACCCGGTATTCGAAAACTGTGAGTGAATATGACTGACAACGGCGACGGAGACGGGGACCTCGAAGCGCGACTGGTCGAACAGGAGAGCTTCGAGCCCACAGAAGAGTTCGTATCGCAGGCGAACGTCTCGGATCCGGGCATCTACGAGGAGTTCGAGGAGAACTGGCCGCACAGTTGGCGTCGCGCGGCCGACCTCCTCGACTGGGACCGAGAGTACAGTGAGATCCTCGACGACTCGAACGAACCCTTCTACGAGTGGTTCCCGGACGGCACGCTGAACGCCTCGTACAACTGCGTCGACCGGCACGTCGAGAACGGCGACAAGAACCGCGTCGCCATCAAGTGGGAAGGCGAACACGGCGACACGCGAACCTACACCTATCAGGACCTCTACCGCGAAGTCAACGAGTTCGCCGCGTCCCTCCGCGACCTCGGCGTCGAGGAAGACGACGTCGTCACCCTCTATATGCCGATGGTACCGGAACTGCCGATCGCGATGCTGGCGTGTGCGCGGATCGGCGCGCCGCACTCGGTCGTCTTCGCCGGCTTCTCGGCGGACGCGCTCGCGACCCGGATGAACTCCGCGGACTCTCGCTATCTCGTCACCTGCGACGGCTACTACCGCCGCGGCGACGCCCTCGATCACCTCCAGAAGGCCAACGAGGGCTTAGCGGGCGTCGACCACGGGGTCGACGCGACGGTCGTCGTCGACCGCCTCGGCGACGACGGCTTCGACCACGACCTGAAGGGCAACCAATACGCCTGGGAGGACCTGATGGCCGACCACCAGGGCGACCGCGTCGACCCTGTCGAGCGGAGCGCCGAGGATATGTTATTCCTGATGTACACGTCGGGAACGACGGGCCAGCCGAAGGGCGTGAAACACACGACCGGCGGCTATCTCGCCTACACGGCGTGGACCTCCCACGCCGTCCTCGACCTCGAACCCGAGGACACCTACTGGTGTTCGGCAGATATCGGCTGGATCACGGGCCACTCCTACATCGTCTACGGGCCGCTCGCGCTCGGGACGACGACCGTGATGTACGAGGGAACGCCGGACTTCCCCGAGCGCGACCGCCTCTGGGAGATCATCGAGAAGTACGCCGTCGACGTGTTCTACACCGCGCCGACGGCGATTCGCGCGTTTATGAAGTGGGGCTCGCAGTTCCCCGAGCAACACGACCTCTCCAGTCTGCGTCTCCTGGGGACGGTCGGCGAGCCGATCAACCCCCGCGCCTGGAAGTGGTACTACCAGCACATCGGCAACGAGGAGTGCCCGATCGTCGACACCTGGTGGCAGACAGAGACCGGCGGGATGATGGTCACGACCCTGCCGGGCGTCTGTACGATGAAACCGGGCTCTGCGGGGCCGCCGCTGCCGGGCATCGACGCGCGCGTCGTCGACACCAACGGCGACGAGGTCGAGTCCGGCCGCGCGGGCTATCTCACCGTCGACAAGCCGTGGCCCGGAATGCTTCGGACGCTGTACAACAACGACGAGCGGTTCATCGAGGAGTACTGGGAGGAGTACTCCGACGCCGACGCCGACGAATGGGTGTACTTCCCGGAGGACGGTGCGAAGATCGACGAGGACGGCTACATCACGATCCTCGGCCGCGTCGACGACGTGATCAACGTCTCCGGGCACCGACTCGGAACGATGGAGATCGAATCCGCCATCGTCGGCGTCGAGGGCGTCGCCGAGGCCGCGGTCGTCGGCGGCGAACACGAGGTGAAAGGCGAGGCCGTCTACGCGTACGTGATTCTCGAAGACGGTTACGACGGCGACGACGAGATGCGCGAGCGCATCGTCGCGGGCGTCGAAGACGCCATCGGCCCGATCGCGCGCCCCCAGCAGGTGGTCTTCACGCCGGAACTCCCGAAGACCCGCTCGGGGAAGATTATGCGTCGCCTGCTCGAAGAGATCGCGAACGAGGAGGAACTCGGCGATACGACGACGCTCCGCAACCCGGAGATCGTCAAAGAGATCCAGGACAAAGTCGAGCGATAAACGGCGCAAAGCGCCCCGCGACCTGATTCCTCTCTCGGATGCGGCCGAGTCGCGGATCGGCGTAGACGCCGTCGGAGTACAGATAGCGACGCGAGCGTTTTCCTGGTGTGTTCAGCACTTCGTACCGCGAGGGAACTCACCGTCGAAAAATGTGGGGTTACAGATACGCGGCGTCCCAGCGGACGGGCTTTCGGCGGTTTCCGCACTCGTTACACTCTAAGCGCTCCATCGTGTCGATCGCGACGTCGAAGCTCTCGTCGGCCCCGCACATCCACCCGTAGCGCTCGGTCTGTGCGTCGTCGAGGTAGACGGCGAAGAAGGGCGATTCGGAGCCGCGTACCGACTCGTCGTAGGCGACGTGGACGGTCCGATCGCCGACCTGCTTTTCGACGAGGCCGCTCGGCGCGGGTTCCTCCTCGTCGAGGAACGTCGTGAAGACCCGCTCGGTGAACGACTCGCCGTGGATGTCTACGGTCCGCTCGCCGACCTCGGTGAAGCCCTGTTCGTCGTAGAAGGAGACGCCCTCCCGATTCTCGGTGAGGACGCGGCCTTCGACTCGGTCGACGCCGGCGTCGACGAGTTCCTGTTCGAGACGCGCCAGGAGTTGTGAGCCGATGCCCTCACCGCGGTGGTCCGGGACGACGTGGAGCCAGTCCAGGTAGCCGACGGTCTCGCGACCGTCCGAAATCTCGCTCTGGGCGAACCCGACGACAGCGCCGTTGTCGAGCGCGAGGACGAACACCTCGGTGTCGTCGGTCAGCGACTCTCGCAGTCGCTCGGGGCTGTACCACTCGTCGACGGCAGCCGTGATCGTTTCCTCGTCGATCGCGTGCCCGTAAGAGGCGGTCAGCGATTCCGTTGCGACCCGTCGGATGTCGTCGACGTCTTCCGTCGTTGCGTCACGGACGTCCATACCCCTTATTCGTCGTCCCCCTACTTGACCTTCGGGGGCCACATATACTGGCCGGTGTATATAATCGGGGGTTCGATGTGACCACCGAACGCGCGCAGGACTCTGCGCTACGGCAGAAATATAAGTACAATGCTGTCACTCTAGTTATTATGGATACAGACGGGCGCGACGAGGATGGGAGCGCCGAACCCGACAGCGGAAGCAGCGGCGCGGACGAGCAGGTCAACTTCGCTGTGAACATCGAGGGCGGAGAGACCGTCATCACGATGCGCGGCGACCGCGACACCGCCGTCGTCGTCCGCTCGGCGTCGGGCGAACGGATCTACCTGCCGCCGGAGGACTTCGAGCGCGACGCGGTCCGACGCGATGGCAGCCCCTACCAGTCCGCACAGGACGACAGTCCGTACCGGGGGACGCGAGACAGCCCGTATCAGGGAATCCAGAGCGACAGTCCGTATCAGGCCGCCAGACAGAGCCTGCCGAGCGAGGGCCTCGTTCCGACTGCGGAGGGATACCGCATCCGACATCCCGAGCCCGTGACAGACGTACGGCTCCTTCGGTAGGACCGCAAAAACAGCACCGGCGCCTCCGATTGTCTCATAATGGTTACTCTCGTCTCTTACCGCCGACCATCGCCACCGGGAGTGGCGCTCGGCGGTACACAGTGAGAGTAATCACTATCAGACGATTTCCTCGTAGAACGCGATGGTCTCTTCGACGACTTCGTCCCAGGTGATCGGGTCGTACGTCGGCGCACCGTCGAGTTCGAGACCCCGCTCGATTCCATCTGCGAGCGACTCCGATTCGGGTTCGACCTCGACGACGCACCCCTCAGAGAGCACCTCGTTGACGCCGCTCTCGGTCGCAACCACGCGCGTCCCGGCCGAGAGCGCCTCGGTGATCGTGATCCCGAACGGCTCGGCGAGCGACGGCGAGACGAACAGATCCGCAGACGCGTAGTAGTCGCCCAGTTCCTCCTCGGGCACGTAGCCGACCCACTCGATCTGGTCGTCGACGTCGAGTAGTTCCGCGAATCGCTTGAGCTGTGCCGTGAGATGCCCCGAACCGCCCATCACGAGCGTCACGTCGTCTCGACGGAGCTTCTCTAAGGCGTACACGAGGTGGGCGATTCCCTTCTGGTCGGTGTGACGACCGACGAAGAAGAGCATCTCGCCGTCGATTCCGAGTTCGGCCTTGAAGTCCCGCCCGGTCGTCTCACACTCCGAGAACCCGTTGTAGATGACCCGGCAATCGCCGCCGTAGTGTTCGCGGACGTCGCCGGCGGTGAGTTCGCTGACGGCGATGAGGTGATCCGCGCGTTCGGCGAGTCGGCGCTCGGTCTCGACTTCCCTCTTTGGCGGATCGAGGTTCCGATCGGTCGACAGCGAGTGGAAGGTCGTGACCCACTCGACGTCCGCGTTCGACTTCGCGCGCGACCCGGGGCCGTAGCCGAACCAGTCGTGTGTGTGGACGATGTCTGCGTCCTGTGCGCGCTCGGCGAACGTCGAACTCATCCGCCCCACGCGCGTGATGATGTCGCCGTCGCCGGTCGGCACGCCGACGATTCCTGCTCTGTCTTCGGGGGCGTACTCGGACGGAAGAACGAGTTCGACGTCGAGGCCCCGCGCTCGCATTCCGTCGAACAACTCCCCGACGTGGGTGTCGAGTCCGCCGCTCACGTTCGGCGGAAACCCCCAGCCCAGCATCAGCACTTTCGGCGACATCTTGCTAGAAGTGACCACGCTCGCGCACATAAGTCCTGTCCGTGCCGCGTCTCGGGGGGGCGCGGAGTCGACCGAATCGCAACCGAAATTCGCTTGCCGCGGGGGACCGAGCGTTCGGTATGCACGTCGTCGTCAACGCAGCGACGAGCGCGGACGGGAAACTCTCGACGCGCCGCCGCGAGCAGGTGCGGATCAGCGGCCCCGAAGACTTCGCCCGCGTCGATCGGCTCCGCGCCGACAGCGACGCCGTTCTCGTCGGTATCGGAACGGTCCTCGCCGACGACCCCCATCTAACACTCGACGACGCGGCGCTCCGAGACGAGCGAGCAGCGCGTGGCGACGACCCCAGCCCCGCCCGCGTCGTCGTCGACTCCAGTGGACGGACCCCACTCGACGCGCGGATCCTCGACGACGCGGCGACGACGTACGTCCTCCTCTCGGCGGACGCGACCCCCGAGCGCCGGGACGCGATTGCGGCGGCCGGCGCCGAGGTCGTCGTCGCCGGCGACGAGCGCGTGTCGCTTCCGGAGGCGCTCGACGCGCTCGGTGACCGCGGCGTCGCAGATCTGATGGTGGAAGGCGGCGGCGAGATCATCCACTCGCTCTTCGCGGCTGACCTCGTCGACGAACTCTCGGTGTACGTCGGCTCACTCGTCCTCGGCGGCCGTGAGGCGCCGACGCTCGTCGACGGTCCCGGATTCGTGGAGGACTTTCCGAAACTGTCGCTCGAAGACGTCCGGCGCGTCGACGACGGCGTCCTGCTCAGCTACGAGGTACTCGGTCGGTGACTATCGGTCGTTTATCCGCTGCGTTCGCCGCCGTTGTATGTCGACGGCGCCGATATCGACGGTTCCCGACGGTCGTGCGAGGCGGGCCCCAATCCTCGAAATAGGTAAAGGGCTGCCCCCAGTAGAGCGTGGTATGAGTTCGCCAGAATCGACCGGCGCGCCGATCCACGTCGAGAGCGCGGAACACTTCCAAGAACTTCTCGCCGAACACGAGGTCGTCCTCGTCGACTACCACGCAGAGTGGTGTGGGCCGTGTAAGATGCTCGAACCCACAGTAGCGGAGATCGCCGAGGAGACCGACGCGACCGTCCTGAAAGTCGACATCGACGAACTGCAGGGCCTCGCGCGCGACGCCGGCGTCCGATCGGTTCCGACGCTCGAGTTCTACAAGAACGGCGAGCAGGCCGAGCGCGTCATCGGCGTCCAAGAGAAGAGCGACCTCGTCGGCGTCATCGAACAGCTGTCGAACTGAGCGCCGCAGTCGCGGCGGTCTGACGTTCGCTGTAACCGCTTCGACGCCTCGCGTCGACTCCTCCTCGAGTATCTACCCAGAGCCGATGGCTCGAACGTGCCACCGAGACAGTGCGGGAACAGCCCGCACGTCACGTCGCGTCGGGCGCCCGCAGCGCGGCGACGTCGACGTCGTGATCGGTCACCGACCGGTGCTCCGAGAACAGCTTTTCGGCCTCGGCCGCCCGCTTCGTGAGGTGTTCGGTCGGACAGTCGTGACAGACGACGTGATAGACCCGGTCTCCGGAATCCGCGTCGGAATCGACAGCGCGGCTCATACCTGTTCTGTCGCGAGAAGCGGTGATAGCTAATCGTCGATTATCGAAGGCGGCCGTTCGAGAAAACGCGCCTTAATGCGGGAAGTACACGACTACCGTCCCGACGCCGCTGTCTGCCCGCGGTTCCGAGCCCTCGGTTGCGGAGGGTCGAATTCACTGGATAGGACCCGAATCCGCGGGACGGAACGCGAGTCCCACATCCGAACGGCACTCACACGACGCCGCGGGGAGGGCTTTTTACTTCGGAGCAAGTAGGGAGCGGTATGATCTCACTTGACGAAGCCGTGACGGCGCGACTCGAATCGCACGGCGAGCGGTTCGAGGTACTCATCGACCCCGACGCCGCTCTCGCCATCAAACGGGACGAATTCGAGGGCGACTTAGAGGACGTCATCGCCGCCGAGGACGTCTTCGAGGACGCCTCGCGAGGCGACAGACCGGCAGAGAAAGACCTAGAGACCGTGTTCGGGACCACAGACCCCCTCGAAATCATCCCCGAGGTCGTCCGCGAAGGCGAGATCCAGATCACCGCCGAGCAGCGGCGGGAGATGCAGGAACAGAAGCGAAAGCAACTCATCAACCGCATCGCGCGCAACGCGGTGAACCCGCAGATGGACAACGCGCCGCATCCCCCCGAGCGAATCGAGCGCGCCCTCGAAGAGGCCGGCTTCCGCGTCGATCCGATGGAGCGCGTGGAGTCACAGGTCGACGACGCCCTCGACGCCCTCCGGCCGGTCATTCCGATTCGCTTCGACGAGGTGACTGTCGCGGTACAGGTCCCGGCCAACTACGCCGGCAAGACCCAGGCACAGGTCCGCGAGTACGGGGACCTCGAACGCGAGGAGTGGCAGCCGGACGGCTCGTGGGTCGGCGTCGTCACCTTCCCAGCCGGGATGCAGAACGACTTCTACGACCTCGTCAACGAGATGACCTCGGGCGAGGCGGAGACGCGCATTATCAAAGACAAAGACGAACTCAGCACGCGGTAGCGATGCGGTAGCGACGGAGCCGAACTATCCCTTCTTGAAGCCGACCAGGAAGCCGCCGGTGAAGCCGGCCGAGACCGACAGCGTCGAGAGAATCGTCGAGATCCAGTCCGGCGGCGTCCCGTTGGCGGCGCTCTGGGTCGTCTCGACGAACCCGGACGTGAGCCGTTCCCAGTCGACCGAGAGGATCCCGCGGGATTCGAGAAACTTGAAGAGCGCCAGTTCCAGACCGACGATCACGGCGATGATCTTGGCGACTTTCTTCGCCGCGAAGCCGATGATGCCGCCGATTACCGCGCCGCTCCCGAACTCCAAGCCGAGCTGCGTCGGGTCCAGCGACAGTTGTAACGAATCGAGCATACCGAAACTCTCCCGCCGCAGTATAAGTCGTTTGTGGGGATCGCGTGCCGATATCGGCCGACTGTCCGGGCTATTTTCCTCCGGTCAGAGAATGACGAGACGGGAGACACCCCTCTCGTGAGTCCACATTTTCGTGGAATGTCAGGCAAACGAGGCGGAAGTTACAAAGAATCCGGGTCGAAATGGGGACCTATCGGAATTATGGACGAACGCGACATTCGCCTCCTGAAAGCCATCTCTGATCTCGGGACCGGGAGCCCGGAGCGACTCCACGAGGAGACCGACATTCCCGTCTCGACGATCCACTATCGGCTGAACAATCTCCGCGAGGCGGGCATCATCGAGAACGATCTGTACGACATCGACCTGGAGAAAGTCGGACTCGGCGTCACGGTTCTCGTCGAGTTACTCACCGATTACCACGGGTCACACCACGATTTCGAGGACAAGATCCTCGCCGTCGAGGGGGTCTCGCAGGCGTACTTCACGATGGGCGAGACCGACTTCGTGGTCGTCGCACACCTCCCCGACCGCGAGATGGTCGAGCGCCTCATCACCGACCTCGAAACGATCGAGGAGGTCCGCCGGACGAACTCGACGTTCGTCGTCTCGACGCTCCGACACAGCACGCGGGCGCTGCAGAACTACGACTTGGAGACGCTGCTCACCGAACTCGCAGACGAGTGAGAACGTGTATCTACGGGTGTAGGGACAGGAGAGGCGGGCGGGGCGCGATCTGAACGCACGGTGGGACGTGCTCGCTTCGTTGCGTGCGACCTCCGTACAATGTGCCTCTGGCCAGATCAGATACGCGCCACTCGCGGAGTTGTTCGCGGCGAGAAGACGGGCCGGACGCGATTTGAACGCGCGACCGTCTGATTAAGAGTCAGACGCTCTGCCGGACTGAGCTACCGGCCCACTGCATCCCTGAGTTCTGGTGGCGCAATTATATGTGTTTCCTTTCGGCCGACGGTCGGGAGTGACTCTCACGACCCGATTGAAATGACTCAGATCCGGACGCCCCGGCGTTGCCTCCCCGAGTGCCGCACCGCTGCTCACCAAACGAGTGCTGTTAAGTGGCGTCCGACCGGAGTTGGCGTCAGAATGAGCGCCGGGGTCACTATCTCGTCGATGTCCACCTACGCCATCCTCGGGTGCGGGAGCGTTGGCTACGCGGTGGCCGAAGAACTCGCCGAGGAGGGCAAAGACGTCCTCATCCTCGACAAAGACGAGAGCCGCGTCGAATCCCTCCGTGATCAGGATCTGAACGCACAACAGACGAACATCGCCGATCCCGACGTCGCCGACGCGGTCGCCGATCGAGATGTCGTCCTCATCCTCGCCTCCGACGTCGAGGCGAACAAGGCGGCGGTCTCGGCGATCCGCGAGCGCAACGGCGATCAGTTCATCGTCGTGCGCGCGTCGGACCCCGTCTCCGAGGACGAACTCGCTGAACTGGGTGCCGACGTCGTGATCAACCCCTCGGAGGTCATCGCGGACTCGGCGCTGCGGTCGCTCGAATCGGGCGAACTCGAATACAAGGCCCGACAGCTCGCCGAAGTGCTCGAAGGGGCGACGGAAGGGCTCGCAGTTCTCACACACGACAACCCGGATCCGGATTCTATCGCCTCGGCGGTGGCGTTGCAGGCGATCGCCCGCGAGCACGGCGTCGACGCAGTCATCAACTACGACGGCGAGATCGGCCACCAGGAGAACCGCGCGTTCGTGAATCTGCTTGGGATCGAACTCGTCCCGCTTTCGGAGGGCAAGCCCCTCTCGGAGTACGGGGCCGTCGCGCTGGTCGACCATATGAAGTCGGGCGACCCCGATCTCGACGTCGACGTCGACATCTTCATCGACCACTACGAGCCCGAAGAAGACATCGAGGCGGAGTTCACCGACGTCCGTCCCAACGTCTCCTCGACGTCGACGATCCTCACGAAGTACCTCCAAGAGTTCGACCTCTCGCCCAGCGAGGCGGTCGCGACCGCGCTGCTCTACGGAATCCGCTCGGAGACGCTGGATTTCAAGCGCGAGACGACCCCTGCCGATCTCACCGCCGCCGCGTATCTCTATCCCTTCGCCAACCACGACACGCTCGAACAGGTCGAGTCGCCCTCGATGTCGCCAGAGACGCTCGACGTCCTCGCAGAAGCCATCCAGAACCGCGAGGTCCAGGGGAGTCATCTGGTCTCGAACGCCGGCTTCATCCGCGACCGCGACGCGCTCGGACAGGCCGCACAGCACCTCTTGAAGCTCGAAGGAATCACGACAACCGCCGTCTTCGGCATCGCGGACGACCGCATCTTCCTCTCTGCGCGCTCGAAAGACATCCGGATGAACATCGGGAAGATCCTGCAGGACGCCTTCGCCGGCATCGGCGAAACGGGCGGACACTCCACGCAGGGCGACGTCGAGATCCCGCTGGGAATCTTCACTGGCATCGAGACGAGCGACGACAACCGCGATACGCTCTTGCAACTGACCGAAGAAGCCGTCCGGAAGAAACTGTTTCAAGCGATGGGCGTCGACAGTTCCGAGAGCGGCAACGGTAGCTGAAACGCTTCTCGTTTTTTTTCGATTTCAAGCGCCGTCTGTGGCCCGTTCTGCGAACACGAACTCCGCGTCGCTCCCCAGCGGATCGCTCACGGTCTCGGTTCAGAGGTTCTCGAAGCCGGCGTCCCGCAGTTGTGAGAGCGTGGCGTCGCGGCCGGGCGCCGAGAACAACATTCGACCGCCCATCCAGCCCCGACGCACCGTCTCGAAGCGACCGCGCGGCAGCGTCATCAACAGGCGGCCGCCGGGACGCAATACCCGCGCGAACTCCCGGTACACGTCCGGGTGCGCCGCTCGCGGGACGTGGGAGACGGCGTGATACGCGGTGACCGCGTCGACGCTGTCGTCCCTTACTGGGAGGTCCCGCATCTCCGCCTGGAGAAGGTGGCTCTCCGGCACGTTCTCCCGGGCGAGTTCGAGGCCGCGCCGGGAGATGTCGAGGCCGATGCTGCCAGGTGGGAGATTCGCGAGTGTCCGTGCGCCGTCGCCACAGCCGACGTCGAGGACAGTCGGATCCGGTCCCAACTCGTCTCGGAGCCGACCGAGTAAGTCGGCGTCTGAGCCGCTCGGATCGCGCCGCTCGGCGTACGTCTCCGAAATCTCCTCCCACGCCCGCCGGATCGCGTTTCGGTCCATCTTACTTTAGGAGGGCAGCGAGCCGCATAGGCGCGTCGGCCGGTTGGCCGGTCGGCGGCGGGCGCTCTCCGCTCAATAATCTCCGAGAACACCCAGGCGTCGGGCTCTGCGGGTCGCATACTGGAAGACCAAGTACCCGAAGCCGAGATAGCCGACGGCCGTCGCGAGGAGGAGCGCCAAGTCGAAGGCGCTGAACTCCCAGAGCCGCGTCCCGTCGAGCATCGCGCGTTGGAGGAGGCCGCTGCCGTGCGCCAACGGGAGGAGGCTGAGCCACGGGACGTCCAGCGACGGCGCCGAGATCAGGACGACGAAG
Organism: Halobellus sp. H-GB7; assembly: GCF_030848585.1. NCBI lineage: Archaea > Methanobacteriati > Methanobacteriota > Halobacteria > Halobacteriales > Haloferacaceae > Halobellus > Halobellus sp. H-GB7. The sequence continues at coordinate 95,307 of NZ_JAVDDW010000002.1, forward strand.
CCGAACTGCAGCAGATTGAGCCAGCTTCCGATCTGCTTGTACAGCAGTGTCACGCCGCCCGCCGCGAACCCGAGTCCGAGCACCGACGTGATGGTGAGCGTGGCGACGACGACGACGGTAAATAGATTGAGCTGGAGCGCCGTGCCGGTCATACCGAGCATCACGACGAGGATCACCGTCGAGGTGAGGAACGTCCGGACGATCTTGGCGATCCCCTTCAGCATCGCGACGGGCGCGAACCCGAACGGCGTCATCACGTGCCGTTCCAGCGTCCCCCACTGGACTTCGCTGCCGATGTCGTTCGAGATCGACGAGTAGGCGCCGACCGAGAGCGTCCAGAGGAAGTAGCCGACCACGATCCCCTCGATCGAGTCAGTCAGCGCTCGGCCCGCGACCATCCGCCCGCCGTAGAACAGCACGCCGAAGAAGAACAGGGCGATGACGACGCCGCCGATCGCGTTGGCGGGGTACCGAACGAAGAGGATGGCCTCGCGGTAGAGGACGGCCCGCGCGAGGTGGTAGTACCCGGCCGGCTTCGGTCCCTGCCCCGCCCGCTGACCGGCACTCATCGCCGTTCCTCCCATCGCTGGTCCTCTGTTTCCTCCTTGCGATCGCTGGTCAGGTCGACGAACACGTCTTCGAGATCCGGATCGACCGCAGTGAGACGATCGATCCGCACGCCCTGCTTTTCGAGCCGCGCCATCAGCGCGTACAGTCCGTCGCTGTCGGTCGTCACGTCGACGCGCGCACCGGGCCGACGCTCGAAGCGCTCGACGCCAGTCACGTCGAACGCCGCGCGGAGGTCCGCCAGCAGGTCGGCATCGAAGTCGCCGCTCGCGATCCGGACGCCGTGTCGCTCGCCGCGACCGAGGAGCGCGTCGACGCTGTCGTCGGCGACGATCCGCCCGCCGGACATAATCAGGACCCGATCGCAGACCGCCTCGACGACGTCCATATCGTGACTGCTGAGGATCACCGTCAGTCCTCGGTCCTCGGCGAGCCGCCGGAGTTCACGCTGGAGCGTCCGTGAACTCTCGACGTCGAGGCCGAGCGTCGGCTCGTCCAGAAAGATCACGTCGGCGTCGCCCGCCAGCGTACTCGCGAGTGACACCTTCTGCTTCATCCCGCGGGAGAGATTCCGGACCGCGACGTCGACTTTGTCCGCCAACTCCAGGCGTTCGAGCAGCCGCTCGTGGCGGTCGGCCACGGAGTCGGGATCGATGCCGCCGATGGTCGCGAAGTACCGGAGATTCTCGCGGACGGTCAGACGCCAGTAGTCGTTTCGCGCGCCTTCGAGCATCGCGTCGACGTGCCCGTACGCCGCCCGTGGGCGGTCTGGCACGTCTACTCCGCAGATCCGGACCGAGCCCTCGTCCGGGAGCACCATCCCCAGGATGGACTTGATGAGCGTCGTCTTGCCGGCCCCGTTGGGGCCGAGGAGTCCGACGACCGAGCCCGGTTCGATCTCGAACGAGACCGAATCCACCACCGTGATGGCGTCGGAGCCCGTTCCGAACTGCTTCGAGAGCCCCTCGACGGCGACAGCGACGTCGGCGTGGTCGTCCAGCGACGCTGACCCGGACGCGACGTCAGTGTCGTCGCCGGGTCGTCTCTTCCCGTTCGTCTCGGCTCCGACGTCTGCGCTGTGGGTCGTCGATCGCTCGGATTCCGGCCCGGTGGTGACGCTGCCGCCACTCGCTGCCTGCCCGTCGCCGCCGCCCGCCACCCGCCCGTCGCCGCCATCCGCATCCATTGTCGTCTGGAAGGCGCGGAACTACAAAAGCTACAGCCGGTTCGCACCCCGTTGGGTCCTCTCCCGACGAATCCGCCACCGTCGTTTAGTGACTGCCGACCCACCAGTCGGTATGAGAGCTGTCGCAGAGGCTGTGATCGACCGACCACGAGAGGCGGTCTTCGAGTATATGGACGTGCCCGAGAACCAAGCGCGCATCTCACCGCGACTGTCGCGCGTCGAAACCCTCGGCGTGCTCGACAACGGCGGGAAGCGAGCGCGCTACACCTACCGCCTCGGCCTCCCGTTCCGTGGCGAAGTGCGCGGCGTCGTCCACGAACCACCGGAACGGATCGTCTTCGAGCTGTCGGGCGACATCGAGGGACGCCTCCAGTGGACGTTCGAGACTGTCGACGACCGGACGCTTGTCACCTACGCCGCCGATTACGACCTCGGGTTGCCACCGATCCTCGATCGAGTGCTCGGTCCGATCGCCGCCCGATACAACCGACGCGAACTCGAACGGACGCTGGCGAATCTCGACCAGCAGCTCTCCGAACCGGGCGACGCCTGACCGCTGGATCACTCCCGAACGCATTCCCCGGATTCCAGACACACAGGCACAATCGGACGAGAGCGCGGCTCAAAGATGGCACACTGAGACGTGGCTTCAGAATGATCGACATCGTTCCGATCCGGCCTCGACGTCGCGGCCGGTTCGCCCTCGCTATAGTAGCATTGGCAACTGATTACACAGCCAACCGCACGACTGCGTGGGATTCTGTGAGTGAAGACTTGCAAACGCTACTATAGTTCGGACCGAATATGCGCGGGACAGGATTCGAACCGGAACGAGACGGTCACGGTCACTCCGTTCGCGCGCTGCGACTCGCAGGGCTCGAATCCGTGCCTGCTCCCTCGTCGCTTTGCTCCTCAGTGCGCGGGACAGGATTCGAACCACGGTCGCTCTGCTCGCTCCGCTCGCGACGCTCCCTGATTCGAATCCTTCGGAACGATATTCGTCCTCGCTGTCGCTCGGACAGAATATGCGCGGGACAGGATTCGAACCTGCGGACCCCTATGGGACAGCGTCCTAAGCGCTGCGCCTTTGACCGCTTGGCTACCCGCGCGCAGCCCCATCTACAGCGAAGGCCCAAATCAACCTGTCGCTCCGCGCGCAGGGTTCTTATGCAGTGGCGACGCACCTCAGTGTATGTACAGCGCCCGGGACCGCGTCGCCAACGAGGAGTGGCTGAACCGGATCGAGCGCGGTGCAGACCGACTGGAGCTCGGATCCGACGCGCGCTCGGTCGCCGCGGATCTGTTCCTCTCGGAAGCCCCCGAAGAAGACCGCTCCAAGCGTGCGATAGCGGCCGCGAGCCTCTATGCGGGCGCGTTGATCGCCGGCGAGGAACGGTCGCAATCTCGCGTCGCCGACGCGATGGAGGTGACCCGGCTCAGCGTCCAACAGCACTGGAAGCCGGTGCTCGAGTCGGCGGGATTCCAACCGCCGTCGTGGTAGCAGAGGACGCAGAAATGGACACAATCAGGCGTCGGATCGCTCGGACTCCTCGGTGCTCGGTTGCTTCGGGCCGCGGCCGTCCCGCTCCGGCGTGACGTTTCCGTGGCGGTCGATTTCGCCCTTGACGATGCGCGTCGACGAGATGCGCTCGCCGTCCTCGGCGCTGACGTGCTCGACGACCTCGATGTCGAGCGGGTCGTACCCGCGTTCCCGACGGATTTCGTTGATTCGCTCGCCCCCCTCGCGGGTCTCCGGGGACACGATGAGGACGTCGAACTTCTGTTCGGTGGCGATTCCGGTCGGCTCGGTCAGTTTGCGCACTTCGAATTCGCGGTCGTGGGCCGCGGCGAGCGGCTCTAATTCGGCGACGAGATCGTTCTTCCGATCCTCGAACGACCTGACGTAGCGGTCGACGTGGCGGGTCTTCGGAGCGAGTTCGTCGCTCGTCAACCCGACGGTTACGTCGCCTAACTCGAACGCACGCTCGAAGAGCGCGAGGTGGCCGTCGTGGACTGGATCGAACGTCCCGCCCAGCGCGACGTGCATACGCGGCCGAGGTCCTCCCGGGACTTAAACTGGGCGGGTCTCCGTCGAGTACCGGCCGCACCCGACGATCCACGCCATTGCACAGAATCCCGGTGTCAGCCGCTTTCGGCGAACACTTTCACCGTTCCGTCGCTCGTGAGTCCCACGTCGATCGGTTCTTCCAGCATATTCTCGCTCGCGACGTCGCCGAGCAGTCCGTAGAGATGCGCGTAGAGTTCGGGCCGGCAGTAGTCGACTTTGAGACCGGCGTCGTCGCCCTGCGCGTAGATCTGATCGACGATGTCCTCGAAGCACGTCCCCGCCGCGACGGTGAACTGCACCGGCGCCCGCAGCGTCTGGACGAGTTCGAGCGTTCGACGCGCCTTCTCGACGTTCGCCTCTGCGGCGCGTTCGATGGCGCTCACGTTCGCGTCCGTGGTCCCCAACTCCTCGGCGACTTCCCGCTGGGTCTTACCCTGCTCGCGTCGCTCTAACACCTCGACCTGTCGCTCTGTCAGGACTGTCGAGTCCACGTTGGCCATACGAAGTCAAACAGATCTGTTTGAGGTAAGTTTATTGGTTAAACATTAGATTTTGGACCGATGGTCGTCGCACCGCCGACTGGTCGGCGCTCGTTTCTCGCAGGGGCCGCGGCGCTCCTCACCGGGACCGCCGGGTGTGCCGGCGTCGTCGGTCGCGACCGGACGACTGCGACCCCCGTCTCGATACTCGCTGCCGGGAGCCTGAACAACGCGCTCGAAAACGGGCTCCGTTCGAGCGTCGACACGCCTGTCCAGATCGAAGCCCACGGGTCCGCAGAGGTCGCCCGCCTCGTCGCGGAGGGACAGAAGGACCCGGACGTCGTCTCCGTCGCCGACGTCGCGCTGTTCGACGGCCCGATGCGACCAGACTGGTACGCCGAGTTCGCGACCAACTCCGTCGTCGTCGCTTACAACCCCGACAGCAACGGCGGGGAACGCATCGCTGCCGCCGGAACCGACTCGTGGTACCGTCCGCTACTCGACGGCGACGTCGAACTCGGGCGGACGGACCCGGACCTCGACCCGCTCGGCTACCGGACCCTCTTCGTCCTCGAACTCGCGACGGACTACTACGACACTGACCGCGACCTTCGCGATGCGATCCCGAGCCGCGACCAGATCTACCCCGAGACGCAACTCGTCAGCCAGTTCGAGACCGGATCGATCGACGCCGCGATCGCCTACCGGAATATGGCAGTCGAGCGCGGCTACGACTACGTCGAACTCCCGGCAGCGATCGACCTCAGCGATCCCTCCTACGCCGAACAGTACGCGAACGCAACCTACGAACTCCCGAGCGGCAAGGTCGTCGAGGGTGGCCTCATCAGCTACGGTGCGACGCTCCGAAGCCAGACGTCGGCCGCCGCCGACGTCTTTCAGACCCACACGACCGGACCGTACCTCTCGGAGTTCGGCTTCGTGATCCCCGACGACTACCCCACCTACACCGGCAATGTTCCCAGCGAAATCGCGAACTGACTCCGGCGTCGGACGGTTCGACTGGCTGTCGATCACGTTCGTGCTCGGCGCGGTCCTGCTCTGTTATTACCTCCTGCCGCTGGTCTCGCTCGTCGTCAGCCAGCCGCCCGACGTGGTGCTGCGCCGCATCACGCAGCCGGACATCGTCTCGGCGACGACGACCTCGATCGTCTCTGCGAGCACGAGCGCCCTCGTCGCGACGGTGTTCGGTCTCCCGCTCGCATACTGGCTCGCGCGCGCTGACGGGCAGATCAAGACGGTGGTGACTGCGCTCGTCGTACTCCCGCTCGTTCTGCCCCCGATCGTCAGCGGGATGGTGTTGCTGACGATCGTCGGCCCGGAGACGGTCGTTGGACGGCTGGCGGCCGCCAACGGACTGCCGCTGACTCGGTCGGTTGCGGGCGTCGTGCTCGCGCAGACGTTCGTGTCGTCGCCGTTCGTCGTCGTCACGGCGAAAGCGGCTTTCGAGAGCGTCGACCGAAGCCTGGAGTACGCCTCGCGGTCGCTCGGCAAGAGCCGCTTTACGACGTTCCGCCGGGTCACGCTCCCGCTCGCGTGGCCGGGCATCCTCGCGGGCGTCACGCTGGCGTTCGCGCGCTCGATCGGCGAGTTCGGCGCGACGATTATGCTCGCGTACTACCCGCGGACGATGCCGGTGCAGATCTGGGTCTCGTTCACGACGCTCGGCCTGGACAACGCGTTCCCCGCGGCCGTCGTGCTGGTCGGTATCGCGGTCGCGACGCTCGTCGTCCTCAACGCTCTCGGACAGAACCCCCTGGAGTAATCGATGCTCGAACTGGACGCTCTCACGAAGACGTACGCTGGATTCGAGTTCGGCCCCGTCGACGCGACCGTCGACGACGAGGTCCTCGCAGTACTCGGTCCCTCGGGCAGCGGGAAGACGACGCTGCTGTCGGTGATCGCAGGGATCGTCGCTCCCGACTCGGGGTCCGTATCGCTGAACGGCCGAGCATTGAGCGGGCGATCGCTCGAAGACCGCCGGACGGGGCTGGTCTTTCAGGACGGGGCGCTGTTCCCGCATCTGACCGCCCGCGAGAACATCGGCTACGCGGCTACGAGTGGCGGTCGGATCGACGAACTCGCGACGCTGCTCGAAATACGGGACGTCCTCGACCGCAGGCCCGCGACGCTCTCCGGCGGCGAAAAACAGCGCGTCGCGCTGGCGCGCACTCTGGCGGCCGACCCGGACGCGCTGCTCCTCGACGAACCGCTTTCGAGCCTCGATGCGCCCATCCGCCGTCGATTGCGAATCGAACTCCACGCGCTGTTCGACTCGCTGGACATCCCGGTCGTGTACGTGACGCACGATCAGCGGACGGCAACAGCGCTGGGCGACCGCATCGCGATCTTCCGGAACGGCACGATCGAGCAGATCGGCCCGCCGTCGACCGTACTCCGAGAACCGGAAACGCGGTTCGTCGCGACGTTCACGGGGAACGAGAACCTCTTCGAGGGCGTCGCCACAGGCGGCGCGACGGTTCGGGTCGGCGACGTCGAACTACGGACAAGTGAGCCTGTTCCGGCCGAGTCGGCCGTAACCGTCTGTCTGCACCCCTCACGGATCCGACTCTGTGATCCGAGCGCCCGTCCAGCCGACGGCTCAGAGATCCACCCGACGAACGTGATTCGTGGGACCGTCGACGACTGGCTGAACGAAGGGACGGAATATCGTGTCCACGTGAATGCCGCCGGGACGTCGCTCGCGCTGGTGACGACCGTTCGTCCGCCTGCCTTTGATCGCTTAGCAATCGACGCCGGCGCTCCCGTCCAAGTGGCGATTCCGCCGCAAGCCGTCCATCTGATCCCACACGCCCAGGCCGAGCTTTGATATAGCGATATACAATTTACGTGTGTCCGCTCAGACGACGCCCCCAGCTCAGTACAGCGAGTAAATGTGCCGTTCGTAGGTCTCGCGGACTTGGTCACCCCAGTTGTGGGTGTAGGTGTCGATGATGTCGCCCCCGACGTCGCCCCGGAGATACTTGACGATCCCTCGATCGCCGGTCCGATCGCGGAGATGCGTCGTGAAGAAGTGCCGAAAGTAGTGTGGGGTGACGTTCTCTTCCGCACCACCGCCGGATCTATGCCAGCCGGCGTCGCTCGCGTGTCCTTCGACGAGGTGATGCACCATATCGGGTGTGAGCCGACTTCCCCAGCTCCCCGACGTACTGACGAACAACGGTTCTGCAGGCGAGCGCGCCGCCGGACGGATCGCGAGCCAGCGACGCAGCGCGACTCCGAGTTCGTCATCGACGGGGATCACCGTCGAACGCTTCCGCTTGTTCGACGCCGTGCGCTCCTCGCCGGCGACGACGGCCCCGGCCGCGGGTTCAGCGGCGACGTAGAGCGACGGTCCACGGCCGTCGAGGTGCGGGCGCGACGTTACGATCCCGTTCGATACAGCGTCGATCGGTGTGTCGTCGTCGAGCGCCAGGTCGCGGAGGTCGAGATTACAGAGTTCTCCCACGCGCATTCCGGTCTTGAGAAGCGTCGTGACGACCGCGTGATCGAGGGGATGCGTGACCGTGGCAAGAAAGTCCCGCATATCGGGGAGTGAAATCTCCCGCCGTGAGGGGTTCGTGTCGATCCGTTCGTCCATCTCCTCTATCACGAGCGTCATCGGATTGGACTCGAACGCGCCGACCTGCGCGAGGTACGCGTAGAATCGATGCAGATAGGAGGCGTACGTCGCGACCGTACTGTCGGCGACGTCCGATCGCCGGAGCGAGTGGATCCACGCCATACAGTCGCGATGTGTCGCCTCGGCGACCGAGGTCTGTGACCCGCTCGGAGTCGTCGACGGATCGCTCAGGAAGGCCTCGAACCGACGGAGGACGCGCTCGTAGGCGTCTCGGGTCCGTTCTGACTTCCCGTGGTACGTCATATCCTGCAGGAAGTACGCGATCGGATCTTCGAGAGCCTCGCCCTCGGCGGTCTCAGCGCTCATTGTGCTCCTCCGCCCCGCCGGGTGCGAGAGCGTAGCCGCCGCGCCGCCCGCTGTATCGCACGGCGTTCGACGCCTGTAACTCCTGGAGCGTCTCGTCGAGACGGCTCTCGATGTCGTCTGTCAGCGCCGCGAGAAGTTCGTCCCACGAGAGGTACTCGGAGGACGAGAGGACCTCGAGGACGCGACGTTCGAAGTCGTCTTCGGTGTCCTGTGTTGTTGGCCCGTTCTCGGAACTTGACCCCTGGGGTTCGGACCCTCCGTTTGCCCCTTCACCGGATTCTTCATATCCGGGCCTGTTGGGGACCTCGAAGTCGCGGCGGCCTGCCTGCACCATCGTCCGAACGAACTCGCTTTGGCTCATCCCCAACTGCTCTGCGTGTTCTTTCCAGCGCTCTTTCTGATAGGTGGGAACGTACGTCATTACCGTCGCCCGCTCGGTGTCGACTTCCTCGGCAGCCATACCACACCCTGCGTTTGCCCCCCACTTCACTTTACTGTAGATACCAGAATAAGAGAGATTAGATGTGTTTCTGATTGCGACTTTCCGGGGCTATAATCAGGTTATTTGTATTTCTACAATCTAAAATCTGCGAAGTGCTTGTATTCACACACTTATATTCTGACGTTCTTTATAGGTCTTATTTTCGAGGAATAGGTCGCTTCCAGCAGAGGCGATCCAGTACTGAAATTCTTGTTCTGTCGATGCAACAGAATGCGCCCGAGTCAGTCACTCGGATGCGCCGATCGGCCCCCGAAATCTGAATGGGTATCTTCGGCCCGCTACTCCGGGGGGTCGCTGCCAAAGATCAGTCTCCCGGGTTCGGTTCGATATCCCGACCAGATGCTGATGTGACTGTATCGTGCCATTGCTCTATTCGAGTCAGTCGAACTGGTGTTGACTTCGGGACCTCGGATTCCTCGTTACGTGGACACACATACTATCTGCGTCGGACGTTCGACAGCGGGACTAACTCTCCGTGGGGAGCGCCGAGGACCAACTGTGCCCCGTAGGCCTCTGCACAGGCAATCGCGCTGTCGATTACCGAGCCGCGCAACTGCTGCACCGTTCGTTCGATAGACCAGGGACGTGCTACTTTGGTAGAAACAAGCGGTCGCCGTCACCGGTATCCCTGGCCTCGATGACGACGTACTCCGAGTACGACGGGTTCGAGAACGTCCCGTCATCCTGCGGAATCGTCCACTTCTCTACTCCCTGATAGCCGAACTCTCTGGCAAAGCGTGAAACGCCAAACAGTAGTCGTGAGGACCTGACCCGACTGTCTCGCCTTCGTATACGCGCCGCCTCGATAGCAAACAAGCGGTACGTGGCAGCTACCCTGTGAGCGAGAGTTCGGATCGTAGTCAGGGGTATCTTTGATGGCTGTGTGTCGTGTTGTGTGCTCGATCCTACTCCAAGCGGCGTCGCCTCGGAGTGGTCGGACGCTCCACTGTCCTGCGGCGCGCGTTTCTGGCCGTCCTATCGGCCTGAAGGGACCTCGTACGTACGCTCGGGCATACACGCTCAGGGGGCATCATTTTCGTACCGACTGCGCCTCTATCAGAGCGAAAGAAGAATGAACGAAGGCTGATGCCGATGAACGGTCTTCCAACGAGTTCTTTGCATCCTGGACATCGGTGCGATGCAACTACGCTACGCGCAGGCCACGCGCTAGGCGGGGGAGCCGCTCCTCTGTAGCCTTCCGGGTTCACGCCTGTCCCCACACAGAGAATTGAGTGACTTCATAACTAGATCTCGCACAATCTGTCCGTATTCTGTGATTACCGTCAAGTAGTGTATAGGATTCGCGTCTGTGCTCGAACGTATAAACTTTATTCCGCTATATCAATATCCTGTCGACCAGAAGTTGAGACTGGCCGTCTCAATGCATACGGTTTTGAGATCATTTTCTCCCAAATTCGCCCAGATACATCTCGAACCGTCTGCACACTTTGAGGATTCGGGTTAACGACACGAGTATCCGTTAGGTCTGTGAAGTATCTAGTCCGTGTTCACGCGAGCTAACGTCCCAACTGAACTTAGTGGGACTACTTATGAGTAACTCAGAACAGCGGATAGCGACCGAGACAGCACTAGAGCTGCTGACCAACCAGCAGCGACGACAGATTCTCCGCCGGGTGGCTGACACACCCGACGGGACGACTGTCGACCAACTCACACAGCACCTGCGAGGGGCGGATTCACTGCAACCCGATGGCAACGGTTCTGTAGAACATCGAAGTATCGAACTTCACCACGTTCACCTGCCGAAGTTACAGGACGCGAACGTGATCGAGTACGACACCAGCCAGGGAACCGTGCATCGAGGTCGAGAGTTCCAAAATGTTCTCGCACTGCTTGAGGCCATCGACGAGCAGCAAGAAGAGACATCGTCGTTTACCTCCTGATCGTTATTCGATTGAGCAGCCGTCACATAGTCGGGGTCCCGTGGCGTGTTTTGATGGACCACAGTTCCTATCCGTTGTTTTCCTCTCTGAGGTCTCCATCGACGTGGACTTCTATGCTTCCGTTCTCGCTCACCGAGACGGCGGTGTCGGCATACCGGAAAGAGACCGTTACTGATGATGGCTGTCCGTTGAGTAGTGTATCGAGTGCATCCGCATCGAGGGTTTTCTGCAGCGGTGGGAGCTCCGTCGTGGGCCGATTAGTGGCTGCAGCAACTGCTTCGACGACCATCACACTGGGCTGGTCCGACTGCTGCCAGTTGTGACGAACTGTCGGGGGTCTCGCATCTGTGCTGTCGGTCTGGTCGGAGGTCGCCGAGTCGTCAACTCTGTTCGTGTCGTCATCCATTAGCTATCACCAGTTGTCGTGGAAGAAGCGACAGCGGGAGCAACCACCATTGCTTCTGGTCCCGTATATTGAACTCGGGTCTGTATGGGGTTGTTGTGAGTATCCGAGTTACTACTCATTTTGAGAGTCGCGATTGTTGTTGAGCTGCCAGGTGAACAGCGCTTTCAGCACTACGACAAGGCTGTTCGTCTGACCCGCGCCCCAGATAGCGGTTTCGTCACGAGGTTCGGGTGGGTGTTCACCGTTGCCGTCGACGAGCACACTCACGAGCGTCTTATTCTGGTCCACCATAAGGAGGCGACCAGCAGGCGTATCCGACCAGTCCCACACCGATTCGAACAGTTGCGCGTCAGGAACGTCCTGTTCGAGTCGGGCTTCGACGGATTGTGACATCTCTGCGAGCCGAATCGAGACTCCACGGTCGTTGGCGGTCGAGAGGCATTCAGCGACCTCGTCGGTCAGTAGCTCCCCGACAGTCATATACACGACCTCATCATCAGCGGACGAGATGAAATCCACGACGCGTTCGGTCACGGTGTCCCGGCCAGTTACCGTCCAGACACCCTGCTGTTCAGTACTGCGAGTCGCTGATGCAAGCTCGTCGAGTGCGCTTGTCAGGACCGTCACTCGGTGGTTGTACTCCTGTTCGAAGTGACGGCCGGCCGTCTCTGTCGAAATGGCCCAATATCGCTGGGGACTCGACTGTTTCACGTCGACGAGACCGCGGTCATGAAGCTCGTCAGCTGCGTCGTAGACGCGTGTTCGGGGGACATCGGCAACTTCGCTCACGTCCTGAGCAGTCCCTTCGCCCAGACTGACCAGGGCGACGAATGTCCGGGCGGCGTAGGTACTGAGGCCGAGCGCTTTGAGCTGTTTGACGGCCGTGAATCGTGCTTGGTCGGATGGATCGCCGGACATTAACTCGTCACCAATCTCGTGAAAACCACCGTGTATGGTGGCTTCTGACGTGTAGCGACAGAGAGGTTGGGACCAAATCTGTGCCTACACGCCACTCTACCCTCCGTGCTACCCGCACAAAGAAGTATTGTGATTAAGTGAGTGAATAGATGAATAGTTCCGATTTCAAGGCGCTCAGAGCACTCAAAATCGAGGTCATTTTGTGATAATTTGGGTGACATCGATAGATGTCGGTGGGACGTACTAAACATCCGGGGCACAAACCAGAAGGTAGCAGTCGAGGTTGGGACCAATGGAAGATGTTTCAAATCAAGACCAAGCGATCGAATTGCTCCAACAACTCGGGCTCAAAGAGTACGAAGCCAAGTCGTTCGTCGCGCTCGCACGCCGACAGCGCGGAACGGCCAAGGACATTAGCGAGACCTCCGAAGTACCCCGGACGCGCGTCTACGACGCGATTCGCGTACTGGAATCAAAGGGGCTGGTAGAAACCCAGCACTCGAACCCGCAGATATTTCGGGCGGTCTCTATCGACGAGGCTATCAACACCCTCCAGTCGGAGTACGCCGAGCGCACCGAGTCACTCCGGAGTGCCCTGACCGGGCTTGAACCGACCGATGAGGGAGACTCGACAGAGGCTACCCACGAGGTGTGGTCCATCTCCGGCGATCAGGGCATTACGAGCCGGACGCGGCAGTTGATCGAGGGAGCGACAGAGGAGTTAATCCTCGTGATCGGCCACGAGAGTATATTCACCGACCGGTTGGCCGAACAACTGCAGTCGGCTCAGGAACGCGATGTGAACGTCATCATTGGGACAGTCGATGAAGACCTCCGGGCCGCGATTCAGGATGCCCTCCCGGATATAGAGGTGTTCGTCTCAGGATTGGACTGGTTGAGCCGGTCACCGCTTCCAGATGACGATACCGAAATCAGTCGGCTGTTACTGGCCGACCGTGAGGCGATTTTGGTGAGTTCGTTCACCGAAACGAGGGCAGACGGCCGTGAGCACGAACAAGGCGTCTTTGGCCGCGGATTCGACAACGGGTTGGTCGCAATCACGCGACGGCTGATGGCGACGGGATTGCTGTCTGTGAATGACCCCGAAACTGAGGAAACTTAGGTCCCCACGGGAGCGTCGGAGAGAACGGCAAATCATTGGCCGGGAACGGCAGACGTGTCCCCGATGGCACCGACTGCCGTCTCTCGGCGCGATGTCTTCCGTTCGATAGCTACAACACAGTATCTCGACTGGCCAGCCTACGACTCGACGCCACTGTACGACCAGAGTTCACTACCGGCGCTCACTGAGGATTTCCGGACCGTCTCGGGAGTCTGGTACGAGCACAACGCCCACGACTCGGTCGAGGGGTTCGTCTGTCAGTATCCACTGTCCTACGCGGAGTTCAGTCCCCACGACCAGTACTCCGGTCCGACTCGATACGAGATGTCACAACTCTTCAGGGCGTTCCTGCTGATCTACTCGTCCAAGCCGAGTTGACTGGCGAGTATGAGCACTCACCGGTGATTACAGCGGGCAACACGCTGACGCTGCTGAAGAAGGAAACTGGAATCGGGTAGTGAGGAACTCTATTCGGGTTAGCGTGCCGCTGAGTGGCTACGCTGCTGGAAGTCTCGAAAATTTGCCCATATGATTGAGTGTGTGACAGGAATAGCCGCTTGGAGAGCCATCTAGAGCAGTTTACACAGATCGAATCGGTCAAATTCACGCATCGTAGCCCCGCTAAACCCTCTGTAGTCTCAACTTTCACTTGTCGACGCCTCCGGCAGATCGGTTATGGTCGTCTGCTAGATCAGCTAATCGTCGTCTGCTGGGATGTCGCGTCTCGGCTGTCCGCGGTCGACGACGCCGTCAGTCCACGTCCCACGAAGGAAGTACGCACCCGAGAGCAGCACCATCAGGACGTTCGCCACGGCGATGCCGTACCAGACGCCTGTAGCACCCATATCGAACCAGGCCAAAAGGGCGTACGCCGGCGGGATGCGAAGCAGGATGAGCCCGACGATGCCGAAGATCATCGCCAGTCGAGTGCTTCCACTTCCACGGTAGGCACCTTGGACGACGTAGAACACGCCGAGGAAGACGTACGTCACGCCGACGATCCGGAGGTACTCCGCGCCTGCAGCGACGACGGCGGCGGCCTCCGCACCAGTGATGAAGATGCCGACGATCGCGGCGGCGTTGAGGTAGACGAGCACAGAGACCCCGACGAGCACGCCAGCAGTGATCCCGGCGCTCGCGAAGACGGCCCGCTTCGCCCGGTCGGGCTGCTTCGCCCCCAGGTTCTGTCCGACGACCGTCTCTGTCCCGCGTGCGAGGCCGAGCGCGGGGAGCACGACGAGGGAGGTGACCCGGGTTCCGATCCCGAAGGCGGCGACGGCCTCAGCGCCCGCGAGCGCGACGAGCGCCGTGACGACTGTCACACCCAGCGACTGCGTACTCATCTCGATGCTCGCGGGCGCGCCGATGCGGAAGATCTTGCTCACCGTCTCGCGCGTCGGCACGAAGTCCCTCAGCGTGAGGTGGATGCCGACGCGGCCCGAGAGCAACAGCCCGATCGCGATCACGGCTCCGACGCCCCGGGAAGCGATGGTAGCGATCGCGGCACCCTGAACGCCGTACCCGGCGAAGCCCGTCGCGCTGTAGAGGTCCGCCTGAAGCGTAGTGAGGCCGGCGACCTCGAACAGGAGGTTGTTCTGGAACCCGAGGATGAGAAACGGGTCGATGACGACGTTGAGCACGACGCCGAGGAGCATCAGATACAGCGGGGTCCGCGTGTCACCCCAACCCTGCAGCAGCGACTGAAAGATGAAGAACCCGAAGACGAACGGAATCCCGAGAAACATCGTCCGCGTGTACGTGACCGAGAGCGCGAACACCTCGGTCCCGCGCGTTGCACCGATCAACTGGAGCAACCAGGGCGCCAGCGCGTAGCCGATGATCGAGAACACGATAGAGAGGCCGATCACGAACGCGATAGTTTGCCCGGCGACTGCGTTGATACGGTCCAGGTTGCCCGCGCCCTTGTTCTGTGCGACCAGCACCGTCCCGGCGACCGTGAAGCCCGCCGCGAGCGTGATGATGAGAAACACGATCGCCCACGAAAACGAGAGCGCACTGACCGCGTCCTGTCCGAGCCGTCCGACCCAGAACGTGTCTGCGAGGTTGTACGCCACCTGCAGCAGATTGGTGAGGACGATCGGCAGCGAGAGGACGAAAAGCGGCTTGATCAGAGGGCCGTCCGTGACGTTCACTGCACGGTTCGCTCCGGGACCTCCGCTCATCGTCTCACCAACGCCGTTCGGCGGCGCACCGTCGCACGCTTGCGCATCGATCGCGTACGGTCGGCGAAACCGCTCTTACTGCAGACGGGAGGCGCGAACAGATTGGTTCTTCGCACGTGTCCCCGAGAAAATCGAGACGCGAACTGGCGGACGACACTGAGACAAAATACTCGCTCAGCGAGTATAGCGGTTCCGTTCGGTGAGGGGCTATCGCTCGTACAGCCGGCTTCATACTGTCGGACAGAATGATGTGAAAATCACCGGCACCCGTGGGTGTCAACATCATTCACGAATTTCTGTCCGATAGTATCAGTCGTCGCGGAACCGCTTGCGCAGCAGATACGCCGCAATCCCGACTACGAACGCGACGCCGACGTTCGTCACGACGCCGAGGACGCCGATGCCGACCGTGAGCGAGAGCGAGTCGGTTTTGAGGCCAGCACGGCCGAGCTCGACGGCGATCACCGCGAGGACGACCCCGAGCATCGCCAGGGGGAACGCCGCGATCGCGCCCACGGCGACGACGGCCGCCAGCGCGTAGAGGATCCCGAGGATGAGATTTGCCCCCGCCGTCCGCGCGCCGAAGGCGTACTTGCCCGCGACGCCACCGCTACCGTGACACATCGGCATCGCACCCAGCGGGACCGCGAGGAGGTTCATCGCGCCCATACTGCTCGCGAGGTCGTCGGCTGAGACGTCCGCGTCGTAGTAATCCGAGAGCAGAAGCGACGTCGCGACGGCCGCGTTGCCGACGGTCATCGCCAACTGCGCGACAGTCGCGCCGATCGAATCCGACGAGAGCCCCGCCGTACTCGGCAGGGCGAGCGCCGCGGTCGGAAGGTGCGGGTCCGGGAGCCCGGTCTGTCCCAGTCCGATGCCGATGCCCACCGCGAGTACGGCCAGCGTGCTCGCCCGTCGCTGACCGATCGCGACGCTGATCCCGACGACGGCGAGTGCGAGGAGCGCGTACCAGACGCCGTCGAGGCTCAACCGGACTCCCGTTTCGAGGAGCACGAGCCCGACGGCCAACTGGACGCCACGAATCACTGGCTGGCCGACGTACCGTTCGATTCGCGCGAGCGTCCCAGTCGCGCCGACAGCGAGGAGGATGCCCCCGGCGAGGAGCCCGGCGACCGCCAGTTCAGACGTCGTCAGCGAACCGGCGATGACGAGGGCCGCGAGCGCCTTCATCGGCTCGACCGATATCGGGAGCCCGTAGTGGAGCCCCCAGACGACCTGAAAGACCGCAAAGCCGAGCAGGAGCCGTGAAAGCGAGAGGTCCGTGAGCGCCGCGGCGGCGACGACGACCGGGAGAACAGTAACCGAATCTCCTAACGCTCCCGTGAGTTCGTTTCGGGAGAAATCGAGCCGATTACTGTACTGGCCCCGGGCGAAGACGTCCATCACTTCGACAGAGTCCCTCGGGAGATATAACGTCTGGGTAAGCTATTGTGGTGCGAGAGGAACTACGGAAGTCGTTTATCCGATCGTTCTTCTCAGCACTCAAAATGACAGATATAATAGAAGACGAATCACCGAAGTCCGTTCGAACGAACACGCCGACCCTACCGATAGTTTCGGGATGAACAGAATGTAACCACTTATAGTTATATCGTTGCAGAGAAATGGCTCAGTCTGAGCAACCAAGACCAGTCAGTCTGCAACTACGTCGAGATACCGCGCGTCGCAGTCGCCTTGAACGAGGCGACCACGTCGCTGCCGGGTTCGAGCCCGAGTTTCGCGCGGCTGTCCTCGGTGACGAGCGCCAAAAGCGGTTCGTCGGCACCGATGTCGATCGCGATGCGAGCGATGCGTTCTCCGGATTCGATACTCTCGACGGTCCCGAGAAACCGATTCCGAGCGCTCGTGTGCTCGGGAACCGGCGTGTCCTCGGGATCGGTCAGCGTCACCGCGTCCGCGCGCAGCGACAGTTGCACGTCGCCGTCGCCCTCGGGGACGAGCGCCCGCACGTTGCCGGCGTCGGTTTCGACAGTCACTAATTCGCCCTCGCGCTCGACGATAGTCCCCGCGAGGACGGTCTCGGCGATGTCGGCGACGCCCTCGAAACCCGTCCGCGTGCGTTCGAAGGCGGCGAGCAACTCTCTGGCCGTGTCCGTGAGTTCACTGCCACCGCCTCCTGAACCGCCCCGCCGTCGTTCGACGAGCGACCCGAACGCCTCTTCGAGTTCGACGATGCGACGCTGGGCGTGCGCGTACGACCGCCCCAGAGAATCGGCAGCGTTGTTGAGCGACCCTTCCCGATCGATCGCCCGCAACAGGGCGACGTCGCGTGAGTCGAGCGTCACCCCGTCGCTGCCGATGTACGTGTCGAACGAAGGACGGACGTCCATACCGTTCGGTACGTGTTAGCGAGCAAAAGCGTTATGTCTCCCCTGAGAGAACGATGGTTGTATCTATGTCGGAACAACGTTCGACCGCGGACGATGGAAGACGATCTCGGCTCAGTGGGGCGACCTCTCGACGATCGTTCCTCAAGCTTGGCGCCGTTGCGGGAGCCACCGGGCTCGCCGGTTGTTCACAGGTCACCGGCGGTGAACAGAGCCAGCAGGCACAAGCAGGCGTATCCGGTGAAACGCTCACGTTGACGACGACGACGAGCACATACGACACGGGACTCTTGGACGCGATCCATACCGACTTCGAGGAGATGTACGATGTGACCGTGGACGCGGTCGCCCAGGGGACCGGCGCGGCGCTGGAGTCGGCCCGTAACGGCGACTCCGACGTGGTGATGGTCCACGCACGGGGCCTCGAAGACGAATTTATGCGCAACGGATACGGGATCAACCGACGAGACCTGATGTTCAACGACTTCGTCATCGTCGGCCCCGAGAGCGACCCGGCGGGAATCCAGGGAATGGGCTCGGCGACCGACGCGCTCACGACGATCGCCGAGGCGGAGGCGGCGTTCGTCTCCCGCGGGGACAACTCCGGGACGCACACGAAAGAGCTCAATCTCTGGGACGCCGCTGGCACCGATCCCGGTGGCGACTGGTATCAGGAGACGGGGACCGGAATGGGCGAGGCGCTGAACGTCGCTAATCAGCAGGGCGCTTACACGCTCTCGGACCGTGGGACCTTCATCTCACAGCGTTCGGAGATCGACCTTACCATCCTCGTGCAGGGACCGATCGAGGGCGGGCCGGAGATCCTCTCGAACCCCTACGGTATTATGGCAGTGAACCCCGGCGTTCACGACAATGCAAACTACGACCTCGCGATGGCCTACATCGGATGGATCACCAGTCCCGGTGCCCAGAACGCGATCTCCGAATACACGATGAACGGAGAGCAACTGTTCTTCCCGGAGGCCATCTCCGAAGACCCCGACTTCCAACAGTACGTTCCGGAAGGCTGGAGTAGCAACTCGTCCGACGAGTGAGCGTGTCGCTCGAACCGGCTCTACTATCTCCGGCGCTCGTCGACTTTCCCTTCCGGGAGGGATACGTTCGGAGCATCATCTACGTCTCGCTGTACGTGAGCGGGATTGCGGTGGCGTTGAGTACGCTCTTTAGCATCCCTGTCGCCATCGTGATGGGTTTCACCGACTTCACGGGCAAGCAGTTCGTCAAGTCGGTCATCAACACCGGGATGGGCTTTCCGAGCGTCGTCGTCGGGTTGTTGGTTCTCTTTATCGTCTCCAATCAGGGACCGCTCGGCTCGCTCGAACTGATCTTCACCAAGGAGGCGATGATTATCTCGCAGTTCGTGCTCGCGACGCCGCCGATCACGGCGATCAGCCTCGCGGCCATCACTGGCGTGAGCGAGAACGTCCGCGACGCCGCCCGCGCACTGGGCGGCACGCGTCTCGACGTCGCGCTCGTCGTGATCAAAGAGGCCCGATACGGGATCGCAACGGCTATTCTCGCGGGCTTCGGGCGGGCGATCAGCGAGGTCGGGTCCGTTCTCATCGTCGGCGGCAACATCACGAGCGCGAGCGGCATCTCCCAGACCAGAACACTGACGACCGCGATCCAACTCGAAGCCCGCCAAGGCCAGTACGACACCGCGATGGTCCTCGGCGCGGTCCTCCTGGCGCTCGTCTTGACAGTGAACGCTGTCGTCGTTCGGTTCGGCGACGAGGGATCGGTGAACCAATGATCAGGCTCTCGAACGTTTCGCAAGCATACGGCGAGGAGACCGTCGTCGAAGACGTCACGCTCTCGGTCGACCCGGGCGAAGTCGTCGCGGTTATCGGCCCGTCGGGCGTCGGTAAGACGACACTGCTCCGTATCTTGGCGCTGTTCAACAGACCGACTGAGGGAACAGTCGAACTGGACGGCCAGTCGGTATGGTCGGCCGGCGAAGACGAACGACTGCAGCTCCGACGCCGGGTCGGGACGGTGTTCCAGGAAGCGAGTCTGTTCGACGCCAGCGTGGCCCGAAACGTGGAGTACGGACTCCGAGTGCGTCAGCCCTGGGACGATCGGCTTCGCGACACGCTGTGGTCAATCGTCGGCTCGAACGGAACGCCGAAGGCGGTGACGCGATCCCTCGACGTGGTGGGCCTGAGCGACAAACTCGATCAGCAGGCCCGCTCGCTTTCGGGTGGGGAAGCTCAGCGCGTTTCCTTCGCACGGGCGTTAGCGTACGACCCGTCGTATCTCCTCCTCGACGAGCCGACTTCGGATCTCGATCCTCGGAACACGGGTGTGATCGAGGAGGCGGTTCTGGAAGCTCGCGACCGCGGCATCGGCGTCGTCGTCGCGACCCACGATATGCACCAGGCCGAACGCATCGCCGATCGGGTCGGGGTGTTGCTCGGCGACGGGTTCACCGAGATCGGCCCCACTGAGACGATCTTCGAGAACCCGACAGACGACCGCACTCAGCAGTTCATCTCCGGCGAACTCGTGTACTGACCGCCTACGTCCCTGCTGACTCTGCCGTCATCGACGGCGGCCCTCCACGCTCTCTACGTTCTGTGTTTCTCAGACCGGCTCGATCAGCGCTGGGGCGTCGTTCGCGGGACTGTTCACGCGCGTCGAGACCGGATACGCCTCCCACTCGTCGCCCGGAGACGGATCGAGGAGTTCGGCCGCTTCCTCGACGTCGCCGTGGAGCCACGTCGCCTCCTCGTCGGGGTCGAGCACGACAGCCATCCGGTGATGGAGGTCGGCGACGACGTCGTTCGGCTCGGTCGTGACGATAGTGAATGATTCGACGGCGTCGTCGCCGTCGGACTCGGCGCTGCTCCCGCCGCCGAAATCGCCCAATCCGGTCTGGGTGTGTGACGGCTCCCAGCGCTCCCACAGCCCCGCCATCGCGAACGGCCGGTCGTCGGCGAACGCGACCCGGTAGGGCTGCTTTGCGTCACCCTCCTCCACCCACTCGTAGAACCCGTCGGCGGGGACGAGACACCGGCGACGCTCGTAGGCCGCCTCGAAACTGGGTTTCTCTGCGAGCGTCTCCGCGCGCGCGTTGATCAGGTCGTTGCCGACGCCCTCGTCGTCGGCCCACGAGGGGACCAGCCCCCATTTGAACCGCCGAAAGCGATCCGGGTCGTCGTTCGTGAGGACCGGCAGGGACTGCCCGGGCGCGCAGTTGTACCGCGGCTCCGGTGGCTCCTCGAACGTCGCGTCGAAGCGCGACGCCAGTTCTTCGGCGGGGGTAAAGAGCGTGTAACGACCGCACATACGCGTCGATGGGTGCGAGCCCTCAAAACGACCCCGGCCGTGTCGTCGCCGTTTCTGCTTTCCCACTGGCGCACCGACCGCCTGCCCTCGAAGGGTTTAGGCGGCCGCCGCTCTCTCACCCGAGTATGCGTATCGAGAACAGTTTCGTCCCCGCGAGCGGAGTCGGCGCGAAGCGCGAGCGCTCGCTGTGGGAGTCCGGCATCCTCACCTGGGAGGAGTTCGACCCCGCACGCGCGCCGCTCGGCGAGAAGACGGGCGAACGAGTGGAGTCGTTCGTCGCGGAGGCCCTGGAACGACTCGACGACGGCGACGTGCGCTACTTCGGCGAGCAGTTCCCCTCCGGTGAGACCTGGCGGTTCTACGAGAATTTCCGCGACGACGCGCTCTTTTTCGACATCGAGACCACCGGCCTCGACTCCGGTCGGGAGAACGTCACCACCGTCTCGTTCACGCAGGGCGGTGAGACGACGACGTTCGTCCGCGGCGAGGACCTGACAGCCGCGGCGCTTCGCGAGCAGTTCCGCGACGCCCCGCTCGTCGTCTCGTTCAACGGCAAGCAGTTCGACGTCCCCTTCCTCGAAGACAACTTCGCGCTCTCGGTCGACGCGCCCCACCTCGACCTGATGTACTCTTGCCGCCGTATCGACCTGACGGGCGGCTTGAAATCGATCGAAAAACAGATCGGGATCGATCGGGACCGTCCAGACCTCTCGGGCCGCGACGCGGTCCGCCTGTGGTACCAGTACGAACGCGACGGCGACGACGACGCCCTCGACACGCTCGTCTCGTACAACCGCGACGACACCGAGAACCTCCAGAACCTCGCCGACGTCGTCGCCCGCCGTCTGCACGACGACTCGCTCGGGGCTGTTGCGGACGAATCACCCGGAATCCCGGACCCGCTCGCGTAGCTCTCCGTTCTCGCTCTCAGATGCTGTTTTTGGCGAACCTAAAAGTACAAATACTCCGGACTGATACGACCGGTAATGAGCGAGTACACCTTCGACGATCTCGCGGTCGTGATGGGCACCTACAACGAGGAGGAAGCGATCGACACGGTGCTGTCGGACATCGAGAAGATCACCGACGGTCGCGCAGAAGTCGTCTGCGTCGACAGTTCGAGCGACCGAACGCCCGAAATCGCCCGGGAGCACGGCGCGACCGTGATCGAACAGCCGCCGATGGGGTACGGCTACGCCGTTCGCGAGGCGGTTCTCACACCAGACCGTCCGGTCGTCGTCACGACCGACTGCGACGACACCTACCCGATGGAACGGCTCCCGCAGTTTCTGGACCTGATCAACGAGGGCTACGACGTCGTCTCCGGCGACCGCCTGTACTACGGCGCCGACGCGATGCCCGGTCTCAACCGGCTCGGTAACGCCGCGTTCGCGGTTCTCGCGTCGGTACTGATGGGCGAACGCGTCCACGACACCACGACCGGGATGCGGGCGTACCGGCGCGAACTCCTCCACGAGATCGAGTGGACCGAGAACACGGGGCTCTCTGCGGAACTGCTGATGCGACCGCTGATGCGCGGCTACGAGATCCGCGAGGAGCCGATCCCGTACCGCGAGCGCGCCGGCGAGACCAAACTCGACCCGTTCGGCGGCGGCGCGGCCATCGCGAAGTCGATCGTGAAGGTGGCGCTCGAAGAACGATTCGGGTGAGAACGAGGCGGCGGAGCGGTCGCGTCGCGGTCGCGAGGGAGTCGACGGACCTACGCTGACCGGAGAATGTCGGCGATCCGTCGCGGCTCGCCGCTCAGAGAGGGACTCTCCTCGACGATCTGCAGCACTTCGTGGTCCGTCACGTCGGGGTAGGACTTCTCGGTCGCCTCCTCGATCAACTCTTTCTCCAGGCGGAATTCGGTCCCTTCGTAGACGACGTCGACGCCCTCCTCATCGAACGAGAGTACAGTCATAGCTCCCCGTAGTCGGTCCCGGAGTAAAAGCCCATCAGTCCGGCGGAGAGAAGACGGCCGCTCGTCGGACGATCGTCTGACGCGCCGTTTATTATGCCGGGTGTGTTGATGCGGAGTGTGGCACTCGGTCAGGACCCGTTCGACGCGCTAGAGATCCCAGACGGCACGACCGTCGAGGAGCACGATCTCGTTACCGACGGGGACATCGTGGTCGGCGGGCAGAGCACCGTCGAGTTCGGCGTCAGAGGGCGGAACGTCCTCGCGGGCGAGCGCGTCACTTTCGGCGGCGACATCGAGGCCGAGGGCGACTGTCGCCTCGACGTCTGGTGTGACGTCGCCGGCAACGTCCTCGTCGGCGAGGACGCCTACCTCGGCGAACGCGTCCACGTCAGCGGCCGGCTGATGGTCTCCGGCGACCTGGACATCGGCGACGACGTCGATATCGAGGAAGGGTTCGAGGCCAACGGCTGGATCGTCATCCGGAATCCGGTCCCGACACTGGTCTTCTACTTCGTCGTCCTGTCGCAACTCCTCCGTCTCGGTGAGAACGAGGCGGCCGACGAACTCGCGGACGCGCTCTCCGGCGACAGCGAAGACGATCCGCTCGTGATCCCGCGCGGTTCGACCGTCTCCGACGACGCCTGGCAGGCGTCGACGCCGGCGACGATCGGAGACGAGTGCCGACTCCACGGCAACGTCCGCGCGGAGACGATCACGGTCGGGGAAGACAACAACATCTTCGGGAGCCTGCGCGCCCGCGGGGACATCACCGTCGGCGAGGGAACGCGCGTCCACGGCGACGTGACGACCCGCGACGGCACCGTCACGATCGCCGACGGCGCTCGCGTCCTCGGTGACGTCTCCTGCTCGGATCTCGAACTCCACGACGGCGGCGACGTCGACGGGACGATTCGTGCGTCCGGCGATATGCGACTGATACGCTCGGACGGCTCTCGCGACGCCGAATAGCCGGGCGCGCGCCGTTTGGGCCGTATCTCCCACCCGAACACCGCTTTTGCGCAGTCCTTCGTAACCCACCATTCTGACCCACCGCTCGAAACTCAAACACCCCTTTGTGCCACCGGCGCGCCTTTCCGTCGGTCTGTCGTACTCGAACTCGAAATGGTATCGAGACGCACACTCGCGGCGCTCGCGATCGTCGGACTCGTCGCCCTCGCCGGGTGCGGCGCGTCGACCGGCGGCGGCAGCGACGGCGGCGCGGGCGGAGGGGTCGAACAGGCGACGGAGATCGCAGCCGACTCGGGCGCGCGGGCGACAGGCACGCCCGCAGCGACCCAAGCGCCAGAGGAGGCTGGCAGCGGCGCGTCGGGTGACGTCGCGATGCCCACCGACCGCGCGATAATCCGCACGGGCACCGTCGCCGTCGAAGTCGACGACTTCGGGGCCGCGCAGTCGAACCTCACTACGACCGTCGAGGGCTACGGCGGCTACGTCAGCGACACCCGGCAGGACCGTAGACAGATCGGCAACGAGACGTGGATCCGCGGCGAGATGGTGCTCCGCGTGCCGAGCGAGGAGTTCGACGCCCTCGTCGCGGACGCCCAGGGACTCGGCGAGGTGCAGTCCGTCGAGGTGAACTCCCGCGACGTGACCGACCAACTCGTCGACATCGAGGCCCGCCTCGAAAATCTCCGCGCCGAGCGCGACCGCCTCCGAGAACTGTATCAGCAGGCCAACGACACCGAGGACGTCCTCGCCGTGCAGCGCGAACTCTCGGACGTGCAAGGCGAGATCGAACGCCTCGAAGCGCGACAGCAGAACCTCCAGCGACAGGTCGCGTACTCGACGCTGACCGTTCGGCTCGAAGAACCCCGTCCGACGCCGAACCGCGTCGCACCCGACCGCTGGTACGATACGCCCGTGCTTTCGGCGTTTATGCAGTCGGTCGACGGCGTCGTCGTCGTCGCCCGCGCGGTCGTCGTCGGCTTCGCCTTCGCGCTGCCGTACCTGATCGCGTTCGCGCTGCCGGTCCTCGTCGTCGCCGGCCTCCTCTGG
Source organism: Halobellus sp. H-GB7 (assembly GCF_030848585.1). Taxonomy (NCBI): domain Archaea; kingdom Methanobacteriati; phylum Methanobacteriota; class Halobacteria; order Halobacteriales; family Haloferacaceae; genus Halobellus; species Halobellus sp. H-GB7. Next base: position 120,207 of record NZ_JAVDDW010000002.1, read on the forward strand.
CGGGTCGGCCGCCGCTATCTGGCGACTGGATGATAAGCGACGGACCGCGACAGAACGGGGTTAGAAGTCGCTTTCGCCGGTGCTCACGGTGACCTGTGCCTCACGGAGGACCGATCCAGCCATCTCGTAGCCCGGCTGGTAGACGTCGACGACCGTCCCTTCGGGCTGTTCGTCGTCGACGCGCATCATCACTTCGTGGCGCATCGGATCGACTGCCTCGCCGGGTTCGGGATCGATCGTCGTCACGTTCTCGTCTTCGAGGATGCGATCGAACTCCTCCAGCGTCGATTCGATACCCGGCCGGATGTCGGCGTCCTCGTCCTGGTCGAGCGCGCGGACGAGGTTGTCGCGAACGCTGACGACGCGACCGACGAAGTCCTCGGTCGCGCGCTCTCGAATCTCGTCTTCGCGCTTTTTCGCGCGCTTCTTGTAGTTCTTGAAGTCCGCCTTCGAGCGCTTCAGCGCGCTTTCGAGCTCCTCGACTCGCTCGGCTTTCGCTTCGAGGTCGGACTCGGCCTCGGCGACCCGCGACTCCAGCGCCGCGACCTCGTCGGCGAGGTCGTCGTCGTAGTCGGCGACGCGCGAGGCGACGTCAGGAATCTCCTCGTCGGCCGCGGCCCCGGCGGCCCCGCTGTCGGGGTCGACTTCGCCGTTCGCTGCGGCAGCGTCCGTGTCGACGGATTCGTGTTCTGCCTCGGCGTTCTCGGCGTCGGACGCCGCCGCACGACTCTCGGGGGACTCGTCGCTCATACCCGGAGGGAGTAGTCGGCGAGCCTTAAACGTGTAGAAAGGTGTCGTCCCAGCGCGCAGACCGCGGCGCCGAACGGCCGGCCGCTACTGGTACATTCCGATCGGGCGCGCCTGCGTGCTCTCCTCGCCGGCCTCCTGCATCCGCTTTGCGAGCCGGTCTTTTGCCTGCCGTATCTGCTCTGCACGCTCGACGAGGTCGTCGACGGGAACGTCGAGCCCGGTGAGCGGCTCGATCCCCTTCTTGATCAGCACGCGCGCGGCTTCCGGATCGGGGAACCTCGGATCCGACTCGACGACGAGCCCGACTGCCGTCCGCCCCGACTCGACGGCGTTGCTCAGGAGGACGCCCGTCGGTCCGGAGACGAGGCCGGTCTCGTGGGGAGCTTCGATCCCGACGTCGGCCACGATGTCGACTCCCTCGCCCGTCCCGAGGCCGTAGAGCGACGGCACGGTCCCTTCCTTCTCGCGGGGGATCCCCGAGAGATACAGCGGCGTCACCGAGAGCTCCTCGAACCAGCTCGCGAGACAGCCGGCGAGTTCGCCCGCGGCGTCCGGGCGAACGGGGACGTCGCTCTGGAGAACCAGCAGATCGCGGTCCTCGTCGGCGTAGATGCGGACTGGTGGCTGGAGTTCGGCGTCGTTCTCGCGATAGACGGCGACTTCGGGGATACCGTCGCAGTAGACGTTGGCGTAGTGCGTCATCTCGAACTCCTCGACGAGGTGGTCGGCAGCGATCTTCCCGACGAGTCCGACCCCGGGGAAGCCCTCCACCATCGACGGTTCCGACAGCGACACGTCGTCTGTGAGCACGGAGATCCGAGCCATATTCCCCCAGACGACCCGGCCGGTGGTAAAACCGCTGGGAGATTGCGACTGCGACGTCAGACGGCAGTAGTAATCCTTTCATCAACGCTCTGTGACGAGACGGACGAGGAGATTCACACCGGCCCTGCTGTCTGTCGCGGACCCAACTCGTCGTCGGCGCGTTCCTCGACAGCGAGGAGCAACTGCGCGGCCTGCCGCAGCGCGAAGCGGACTTCCCGGTCGTCAGTGTCTTCGATCGCACATTCCACCGCCCTGCGGACTTTTGCAACTGTTTCGTCGTTCATAGTTCATAGTCGTCTCAGTTGAGCAATAAATGTGGTTCGACGACACAGCACATCGAGAACGACGACCAAAATATAAGTGATATGAATAATCGCACTCGCCCGCGCCGCGGATTGAACCGACACCCACAAGCGAGCGCGGGCAAATGACGAAGGTATGCAACCACTCGAGCGGTACGCGTCGCTCGTCGACGACTTCGACGCGTTCCGCGCGGCGTGTGAACGGCCGCTGCCCTCGGTCGTCCGCGTCAACACGCTGAAAGCGTCGATCGAGCGCGCTCGCGAGGCGCTCAACGCCGAGGGCGTCGCCTACGAGGCGACCGACTGGCACCCCGGCGTGCTTCGTCTCGACGAGCGCGGCCCCGGTACGTCCTGGCCGTACTTTCACGGCTGGCTCCACGGCCAAGAGGAAGTCTCGGCGCTGCCCGCGCTCGCACTCGATCCACAACCCGGCGAGGTCGTCTGGGATGCCGCGGCGGCTCCGGGGAGCAAGACGACCCAACTCGCGGACCTGATGGACGACGAAGGCGTCCTCGTCGGCAACGACAACAACCTCGGACGGCTCTCGGCGCTCCGACACAACGCCGAACGACTGGGCATCACGAACCTCGTCGTGACCAATCAGGACGCTCGAAACTTCTCGTTCAAGCCGTTCGGCGACCGCACCGACGACGCAAAGCGCATCGAGGCGTTCGACAAAGCGCTCGTGGACGCCCCCTGCTCGTGTGAGGGCACCATCCGGAAGAACCCCGACGCGCTGGACCGCTGGTCGATGACCCACGTCGAGAGCGTCGCGGGGATCCAGAAGGGGATCCTCCGCCGCGCGATCCAGGCGACGAAACCCGGCGGCACCGTCGTCTACTCCACCTGTACGTTCGCGCCCGAGGAGAACGAGGCCGTGCTGGATCACGTCCTCGACGAGGGCGACTGTGAGATGCGCGAGTGGGACGCCCCGGACGGGTTCGAGACGGACCCCGGCGTCACGGAGTGGGACGGCGAGACGTACGACCCGTCGGTCGAACTGGCGCACCGAGTCTACCCGCACCGCAACGACACGGGTGGGTTCTTCTGCGCCAAACTGGAGGTGACGGCGTGACCGACGCCGACTCCAACGCCGACCCGCCGGAGAACGACGGCCAACAGTTCGATCGGCTGCCGGCGACGGCCGACGAGCGCGTCGTTCCCGGCCGACCCACCCGCGAGGAGGTCGTTCAGTGGTGGGACCAACGCTTCGGCGTCCCGCCGGAGACGTGGGACGGACACACCTTCTGGGAGAAAGGTAACGGCAAGATCTGGGCGTTCGCGGCCGACGTGGTCTCACCGATTGCGGTCGAGGGACTCGGCCTGCGGATCCTGCGGGCGCGCCAGGAACACTGGAAGCCCTCGACGAACGCCGTCCAGCGCTTCTGTCGCGACGCCACGGAGAACGTCGTCGTCCTCGACGGCGACGAGGCCGCCTGCTTCGCCCGCGGCGACGACCAGGAACTCCCCCGCTGGGACGGCGACTGGGGCTACGTCGTCGCCGCCCACGAGATCGCCGGCGACGTCGAGCCGATCGGCGTCGGCCTGTATCTCCACGGCGAACTCCGCTCGACCGTCCCGAAAGGGCGGCGCGAGGACCTCGAATAGGCGAGACGGGCAGTCACCGGATAGGCGAGCCAAGCTACCGCGACCCCACCCCGAGACTACTTCTGCTCGATCGTTCCGCCGCCGAGTCCCTCCCACGCGACTCGGTAGCCGAGTCGCGCGAGGACTGCGGATGCGTCGTCGACGCCGCGGGCCTCTAGGACCGACTCCGCATCCGCGAGTGACATCCCCACGCTGATCTCCGCGTCGAGTGCCTCCAACACGTCGGGACGGATCAGTGTCCGACCCACGCGCTCGTGTTCCGGGAACGAGACCGAATCGAGCGCGTCGACGCTCACACCGCGCTCCGCTGCCAGCGCGTCGAGGTCGATCACGTCGTCGTCGGGAACGAGTTCGTCGGGCAGTTCCGCCGCGGCCGCCGCGACGAGGTCGGACTCGTACTCTCCGAGCGCGTCGACCACGTCTTTGACGCGCACGCGTCCGGAGAACGTGACCACGCGGTGGTCGAGGGCTTCGATCTCCTCGCCGACGCCGAGCGACTCGTCGACCGCCACGAGGAGTTCGACGTCGTCGTCGACGCTCCCGAACTGATCGAGTTTCTTCTCGACGTACTCGGGCGTCCAAAAGCCCATCACCTCGAAGAAGACACGCAGCGATGGCCTCGCGGATCCGCCGTCGCCGCCCGGCCGGTACTCGAACACGAAATCGGGGATCATCGCCCGCGCGCCCGCCGCGAGCGGTTCGGGCTCTCGGGAGAGGTCCCAGTCGAGATCCAGGTTCGAAAAGCGGGCGGCGAAGTCGGCTTCGACGCCGCTGTCGTAGGTTGGCTCGGCGACCGGTTCGACCTCCGGGACCGAGACGTCTTCAGGACCGAGCCGTAGCTCGCGCTCCGTCCCGCGGTCGTCGATCGTCGCCGCGAGCGACCACTCGGCGGCGGTCGCGACGCTCCGCAACAGGCGTGCGAACGCGGTCCCGTAGCGCCGCGTGCGACGGAAGAGCGCGTCCGGCCCCGTCACGACGAGTTCGCGCTCGGCGATCGGCTGGCCGGCTCCGTCGCCGTCGTCTACGTTCCTGCGCCGGATCTCGTACAGCAGACCGAGTCGTTTGACGGCCGAGACGAGCCGCTTCGGATCGGAATTTCGGATCCGGACCTCGGTCGCGTCGAACAGCGCGGTCTGCGCCAGCGAGAGGTTGTACTGCTCGACGAGCTGGTCGGGACTCCAGCGCGGGTCGAACCCCGCGAGCACCTCGTTGACGTCGCGGTCGGCGTACAGCGAGTGCTCGATGGCTTCGATACCGGTCCCGAGCCTGTCTGCGGCCTCGGCCAGCGCCGCCTGTCGGTCGTCGTCGCTCACGACAGCGCCGGCGTCCTCGGCGGCCTCGAAGACGACGCGGCGGACGCGCTCGGGCGGCAGCGGTGCGCGCGTCTCGAACGTCGCCTCGCGTTCGAGCAGCGCGACGAACCCCCGGACGAGCTTGAAGTCGTCGGCGTCGCGTTCGAGGTCGTCGAGCGCCTCGTCGAGGGCGTGTCGCGGCTGTCCGACGTGGCCCTGGAAAACGCCGATGACTCGGGCCGCGAGCGGGCGGTCGCTCCGGCCCGCGAACTGCGGGTGATAGCCGCCGCCGGCCCGGGAGACCCGGAGGAGGTCCTTTCGCAGCACGCCGAGGGGTTCGAGACGGCGGGACAAGAGCGTGCCGCTGCGGCCATCGCCCCGTGCAGTCTCACGGCAGTGGCATCGTCCCGTACAGTCTCTCGGCTGTGCGCCGCCCCGAAGCACTGGAGGAGAAGACTCATACGCGCGGCCGAGCCTTGAGCGGACGATGAAGCGACGAACCGTCCTCCGAACCGGTGCGGGGTTGGTCGCGACGGTCCTCGGCGGCTGTCTCGGTGCCCCGCCGAGGGCGACGGGACCGCGTCACGCCCCCGACGCGCCCGCCGATCAGCCTCGACAGACGCCCGCTCGCCCCGATCTCACGATCGGGATGTTCGACTTCGAGGCGACCGACGACGACGCGCTCCGGGTCTTCGGGACGGTCGAGAACCGCAGCGGTGCCCAGCGGACGGCCACCGTCGTCGTCACGGTCCGCGTCGCTGGCGACGACTTCGAGCGAGAGACCTCTGTCACTGTCGCCGCCGATGGGACCGCGGAGTGGGCGGTCACATTCGACGTCGCCTACGACGAGTTCACGAGTAACGGCGACCTCAACGTCACGCTTGCGTAGGGCTGCGCGTCGGAAGACACCGCTCGGCCCTATCGCCGCCTGTCTGCGACCCGTTCTTCGGCGGTCTCCTCGCTCACGACCTCGTAGAGCAGCGCGCGTCCGCCGTCGCGCTTGGGGCGGAGGACCCGCCCGAGCCGCTGGGTGAACTCCCGTTCGGAACCTGAGCCGGCGAGGACGACGGCCACGTTCGCGTCGGGGACGTCGACGCCCTCGTCGAGGACGTTCGCCGTCACGACCCGCGAGTACGTGCCGTCGCGGAAGCGTTCGAGTATCTCGCGCCGCTCTTTCGTGCCGGTCTCGCTCGTGATCGCCGGGAGGAGATACCGCTCGGAGAGCCGATAGACGAGATCGGTGTGTGCGGTGAAGACGATGACCCGGTCGTCGCGGTGGCGATCGAGGAGCCGCCCCAGCGTGTCGACTTTCGCGTCGGCGTTCATCATAATCCGGCGCGCGCGTTGCTTCGCGAGGAGCGCCTCGCGAGCCTTCGGGTCGGTGCCCGAGCGCATCACGAGCTTTCGGTAGTCCGAGCCGCTCCGCAGCGAGAGGTTCGAGCGTTTCAGGTAGTCGACGAACGTGCCCTGTGCCTCGTCGTAGGCGTCGCGTTCGGCCGAACTGAGCGCGACTTCGATCCGCCGGACCTCGTAGTCGGCGAGGTGTTCGCCCGCGAGGTCGTCGACTGACGCCTCGTACACCTTCGGACCGACCATGTCCGAGATGACTTCGTGGGCGCCGTCGGGCCGCTCGAACGTCGCCGTCAGGCCGAGCCGTGCGGGTGCGGCAAGCAGGCGCGCGGCGTCGCGGTAGCCCTCGCCCCCGAGGTGGTGGACTTCGTCGAAGACGACGAATCCGAAGTCGCCACCGACGTCTTCGGCCCGGAGATACGCCGAGTCGTACGTCGAGACCGTGATCGCCTCTCGTTTTTGTTCGCCGCCGCCGAACTGCCCGACCGGAACGTCGAACTCCGTTTCGAGTTCGCGTCGCCACTGGTCGAGGAGGTCGATCGTCGGCACGACCACGAGCGTCGGGACGCCGAGCGCGGCGATGGCGTCGACCGCGAGTACCGTCTTGCCGGCGCCGGTCGGGAGTTCGACGACGCCCCGCTCGTCGTTCGCGCGCCAGGCGTCGACCGCCTCGGTCTGGTACGGCCGGAGATCGTACGAGTGCGACAGCGACAGCCGTTCGTCCGGGAGCACCTGATCTTCGAACGCCACGTCGCGCTCGCGGAGGGCTGTGCGAAGCTCTGCGTACCGATAGGCGGGCGCACGAGCGACAAGTCCGCGCTCGTCCCACGCGACGCCCGGCAGCGACTCGACGGCCCGATCCGACTCCTCGAGTCCCGACACTCGGATCGTGCCGTCCTCGAACCGCAGCGTGATCACGCTCGTTGGTCCGTCGTGATCGTATATATACTGTCGGCCGCGGCTGTGGTATCCGGTCGTTCCGAGACAGCCGCGGCCGGTCCGTCCGCACCGGGACGGCGCGCTTTTCACCGTCGACGCGAGAGAACCCGGTATGACCGACGACTCCAGCGATGTCGAGGAAAACGAAACAGAACAGGCCGAACCGCTCGACGAAACCGTCGCGCAGTTCCTCCGCGACGTCGACTCGGCGCACGAAGACTACGACCGTGGCTACGTCGACGCCGACGCGACGCTCTCGGTCGTGATGACGCACGTCGAGGAGCTCCGCGACGCGCACGAAAATCAATAGCCGCTCGGCAAAAACCAATAGCCGACCGGCCGCGTACCGCCTCTCACTCCCCGATCAGCGTCCGAATCCGGTCGACGTAGTCCGCGAACGCGGGCTCGGTCCGTTCGCGCGGGCGGTCGAGATCGACGTCGACAATCTCGCTCACTCGACCGGGATCGGCAGCCATCACGACCACGCGATCCGAGAGCTTCACCGCCTCCTCGACGTCGTGCGTTACGAACAGCACCGTCTTCTCGGTCTCCGACCAGATCCGCAGCAGTTCCTCGTGGAGCATATCGCGGGTCTGGGCGTCGACGCTGCCGAACGGCTCGTCGGCGAGCAGGATCTCGGGGTCGACCGCGAGCGCGCGGGCGATGCCGACGCGCTGTTTCATCCCGCCGGAGAGTTCCTTCGGGTAGGCGTCGGCGAACTCCGCGAGGCCGACGAGCCCGAGCATCTCCTCGACGCGGCTGCTCCGTTCGGGTTCGGGAACGTCCTGCTCTTCGAGGCCGAACGCGACGTTCTCGCGGACGGTCCGCCACGGGAACAGCCCGTACTCCTGGAAGACCATCCCGCGGTCAGTTCCCGGCCCGGTGACGGGGTCGCCGTCGAGTCTGATTTCGCCGTCCGTGGCCGCTTCGAGGCCGGCGATCGTCCGAAAGAGCGTCGTCTTCCCACAGCCCGAGGGGCCGACCAGGCAGACGAACTCCCCGTCGTCGACGGTGAAGTCCACGCCCGAGAGCGCCCGGACGCGCTGGCGCTCGGACTCGTAGACCTTCCCTACCCCGTCGACGACGACTTTCGCGTCGTCGGAACGCGGTTCCGACGCGGATGGCTCGCTCAGTCCCGCCACGCCAACACCCTCCGTTCGACCCGGCGGAACGCCCCGTCGCTCACGAGGAACACCAGGCTGATGACGGCCATATACGCCACGCTCACGTCGGTCGCGAGGTTCTGCGCCGCGTTGATGATCTGGAACCCGACGCCCGGCGCGCCGAACAGTTCGGCGGCGACGACGATCATCCAGCACTGCCCGATACTCGTCCGAATGCCGGTCGCGATCGACGGCGTCGCGGCGGGCAAGACCACCTTGCGGATCATCGTCAGATCGTCGTCGACGCCGAGGCTCGCGGCGACCTCCCGGAGGTGCGTCGAGACGCCCTCGACGCCCGCGTAGGCGTTGTAGAAGTTGATCCAGAACGCGCCGATGCCGACGATGAACGCCGCGCCGCCGTGGCCGATACCGATCCAGACGATGGCGAAGACGATCCACGCCAGCGGCGGGATCGGTCGCAGGAACCGCGTGACGGGCGTGAGCGCGTCGTCGAGTCGGCCGCTCCAGCCCATTCCGACGCCGAGCGCGATGCCGAGGACGCTCCCGACGACGAGGCCGGGGAGATAGTGCAACAGGCTCTGGAGCAGATTCGCGGTGAGTCGCGTCGCCGGCAGCGACGCGCCGACGAACGGGACCGTGAACGTCGTCGGAGCAGTCAGTTCGACGACGAACGCGGTCGCGACCTCGACCGGCGAGGGGAGCAGATACGTTCGCCCGACAGCGAGCGCGGCCGCCTGCCAGACCGCGAGGAAGACGGTCGTCCCGACCGCGCCGTAGGCGAGGCTCGACACGTCGAACTCCGAGAGATCACCGAACGAGTCCGCCTCGGCGGCCTCCTCTGGGGCCGCAGCCGGGTCCGACGCCGCACCGGTTCCCGCTTCGAGGCTCATAGGGAGTCGTACACCCCGAAGTCGAACAGTTGGTCGTTCGAGAGCGTCTCGCTGGTCTTCCCGAGTTCGGCGGCGTACTCCGAGAAGATCTGCGCGCCCTCGGCGATCTTGTGCGGGTCCGTGACGAAGTCGGAGGCGGGCGAGTCCATCGCCTGCCGCGCGGTTTCGACCGGCAGCGACGACTCGCCGATGACGGTGCTGGCGTGCTGGGCGGCCGCGTCGGGGTTCTCCGTGGCGAACGTCGTCGCACGCTGGTGCTGCTCGACGAACGCCGCCGCCTGCTCGGGGTTGTCCTCGCGGAGGCGGTCGTGCATCAGCGTGACCGCCGCGGGCTGGCCGGGCATAAAGTCGCCCGCCCACGCGATCGACTGATACGGCGCATCCCGGATCTCGGCGACCGTCGGCACCGGCTCCATAATCGAGGTGCCGTCGATCTCGCCGGCGAGAAGCGCCTGTCGGACCGGTCCCGCGCCGCCGAGGGCCGTGATGTTCACGTCGTTCTCGGGATCGACACCGACGACCTCCGCGAGCCAGTAGCGGAGCAGGATGTCCGGAACCGAGCCCGGGGGGAACGTCCCGAAGGTGAACTTTCGCCCCTGCTCTTCCTCGAAGCGTGCGAAGGCCTCAGCGCCCGAGTCAGCAGCCTCCCAGGTGGCTGCGAAGTCGTCGTGCGCCAGGATCTGCATCGCGTTCTGGATGTTCGCGGCGGTGATCTTCGCGGGGATGCCCTTGTCCATCACTATCATCGCCGGCACGACGCCGAACATCATCACGTCGAAGTCGCCAGTGGCGGACGCCTGAACGATGCTCGGCCCGTCGGAGAACACCTCACCGGAGACTGTCGCAGACAGTTCGTCGGTGTACCCCTCCTCGCGCATCACGAAGTACTGCATATCGGGGTAGATTGGCATATACGCGACGCGGATTTCGTCGAGGCCGCTTCCGCCGCCGGTCCCGCCCGCACACCCGGCGACACTCGCGAGTCCCGCCGCCGAAGCGGCAGCGGTCGTCTGCAGGAAGCGCCGTCGCGAGACCGTCGATCGCTCGTTCGTCGGATCGGTCGTCATCTATCTGTTCCTAGCGCCCTACGTATAATTGAAGCGTGTACGCGGCGAACCTCGCACCCACGCTCGACGCTCGAAAAGACCGATTTCGGCGGATTCGGTCGTCGCAGCCGCCTCGTCCGTGACGGCAGAGCGAAACGGGTGGCGTCCGAGATACCAGAATATTCTGCCGGTAACAGGCTGGGGCCGTTCCCGATTGAGTGGAACTCCCGGCCGAGGAAGCAAGACCTAACCCGGTGGCCGACGCGCCAGAGAGTATGACTCACTTTTCGGACCGAGTCGAGCAGGTATCGATCAGTGGAATCCGCGAGGTGTTCGAGGCCGCGAGCGAAGACGCGATCAACCTCGGATTAGGACAGCCGGACTTCTCCGCGCCGGAGCACGCTCGCGAGGCGGCCGCCGAAGCCATCCGAAACGGCGAGGCCGACGGCTACACCGAGAACAAGGGGATGCGCCCGCTCCGCGAGGCCATCGCCGACAAGCACGCGCGCGATCAGGGCGTCGACGTCGACCCCAGCGACGTGATCGCCACCGCCGGCGGGTCGGAGGCGCTCCACATCGCCCTGGAGGCCCACGTCGACGCCGGCGACGAAGTCCTCATTCCGGACCCGGGCTTCGTCTCCTACGACGCGCTCACCCGACTCACCGGCGGCACACCCGTCCCCGTGCCGCTGCGCGACGACCTGACGCTCGACCCCGCGGCCGTCGAGGACGCCATCACCGAGGATACCGTCGCGTTCGTCGTCAACAGCCCCGGCAACCCGACCGGTGCGGTCTCGCCGCCCGAAGACGTCCGCGAGTTCGCCCGCATCGCCGACGAGCACGACGTGCTCTGCATCTCTGACGAGGTCTACGAGTACACCGTCTTCGACGGCGAGTTCCGCTCGCCCATCGAGTTCGCCGAGAGCGACAACGTCGTCGTCGTCAACTCGGCCTCGAAGCTCTACTCGATGACCGGCTGGCGGCTCGGCTGGGTCACCGCCTCGTCCGACCGGATCGAACGGATGCTCCGAGTCCACCAGTACGCGCAGGCCTGTGCCGCCGCACCGTCGCAGTTCGCCGCCGAAGCGGCCCTCACCGGACCCCAGGAGCAGGTCGACGAGATGACCGAGTCGTTCCGACGGCGACGCGACCTCGTCGTCGACGGCCTCACCGACATCGGTCTCGACGTGCCGACGCCCGGCGGCGCGTTCTACTGTATGCCCGAGGTGCCCGAGGGCTTCGTCGAGGCGTGTCTCGACCGCGACGTCATCGTCGTGCCCGGCGAGGCGTTCGGCGAGCACGGCCGCGGCTACGCGCGACTCTCGTATGCGACCGACGAGGACGACCTGCGCGAGGCGCTCGACGTGATGGCCGAGGCCTACGACGCCGTCGTCTAAAATCTGGATCAAAAAGGCCGAGCGCGCCGCCTGGGCCGCGCACTCTGTGAACCGCTTACCTACTGGCACACCAACGCAATACTGCGACGCCTCCTGACAGCTACGACGCCGTGCTGACGATCTTTATGACGTCGCCCTCTTCGAGCTCGTAGTCCTCGGCGATTCGGCGCTTCGAGCGCGCGTCGACCGCGTGCAAGTACCCCTCGCCGATGTCGGTGTGAACCGCGTACGCGAGGTCCTTCGGCGTCGACCCGCGGGGGAGCAAGAACGCGTCGGGGAGCGTCTCGCCGGTCCCGTCGGTCCACTTCGTCTCGTTTTCGACGGGGTAGGCGGTCACCATATCGAGGACGTCGTAGACGGCGGTGTTGATCGCCTGCTGGACGCCGGTGCCGCCGTGTTCGGACATCACCTCGCGGATCGTTTCGAGGCCCTCTCGTTGGGCGTCGGAGACGTCGCCGACGACCCGGAAGTCGTCGTCGCCGGGATGATAGCTGACCACCCCCGACTCCGCTGCCGTCCGGAGCGCCAGCTCGCCGTCGGCGGTCGATGGGATTACGGGCTTGTCCTCCTCGCGGAGGCGTTCGACGTTCTCCGGCGGTGCGACGTCGGCCTTGTTGGCGACGAGAACGATCGGCTTCGTCCGCTCGCGGACGTCGCGTGCGAGTCGCTCGCGGTCCTCGTCGGTCCACTGCTGTGGGTCGTCAGGGTACTCGAGCGCCCGCAGCGACGCGGCCACGTCGTACTCGGTCGCGCCGAATCCCGTCAGCATCTCCGTGAGCGCCTCGTCGATGTCGAAGTCCGGCGACCGGGACTTGCGGACCACAGTCTCCCAGTTGCGTTCGATGATCCCCGCAAGCCACTGTTCGAGTTCGGCCTCGACGAAGTCAGCTTCCTCGACGGGGTCGTACGTCCCGATCTCGACCGGTTCGCCCTCGGCGTCGGTGCCGCCGGCCGCGTCGAGGACGGCCAGGATGGCGTCGGCGTCGGTCAGGGCGTCGAGGAACTGATTGCCGAGGCCGCGCCCCTCGTGCGCCCCGGGGACGAGTCCGGCGACGTCGAGCAGTTCCACGGGGACGTAGCGGACGCCGTCCTCGCAGTTGCCACAGCGCTCCTCGCGGTCGAGACAGGGACAGCGCGTCCGAGCGTGGGTCACGCCGCGGTTGGGATCGATCGTCGTGAACGGGTAGTTGCCGACGTCGACGTCGGCCATCGTCGCCGCCCGATAGAAAGTAGACTTGCCCGCGTTGGGCTTGCCAGCGAGCGCTAGCGAGAGCATATCGACGAGACGGGCGACGGCGGCAAGTAGGTTTCCGTCCGTCGGGTCGCGTTCCCCGCTCCATCACCGCGAGCGGCGACGTTCCTGCGACACCGCCCGCCGCGAGGGTTTATATCCGATGCCGGGGCCACCCCCGCCGTGATCTGACCTTCGCCTCGCGCCGGGCAGCGGTCGTTCGGCACGTCGACGCGAGAACAGAGCGATAACGCGAGTGCCGACTGTTCGCCACTTTACACCAGCAACCGTCTACACCAGCGACTCGTAGACGATGCCGTCGCGGCGCGTAATGATCCGACGACCGTCGACGACGACTGGCGTCGCCATCGCGTCGAACGCCTCGTCGAGGTCGGCGAACTCGGGCCAGTCGGTGACGACGAGCGCCGCGTCTGCTCCGTCGAGCGCGTCCGCCGGCGACTCAGCATACTCGATCTCGGGGTAGCGCTCCCGGAAGTTCTCGGTCGCGACGGGATCGTAGCCGACGACCTCGGCGTTCGCATCCAGTAGGGCGTCGACCAGCGGGATCGCTCTCGAATTCCGAATGTCGTCGGTGCCGGGTTTGAACGCGAGACCCAGCACCGCCACGCGCGCGCCGTCGGGATCGACGTGGTCTCCGAGGAGATCGAGCAATCGAACGGGCTGACGGTCGTTCACCTCGACGGCGGCTTCGAGCATCGCCGGGTCGTATCCGACGTCGCGAGCGGCGGCGATGATCGCTGCGACGTCTTTGGGGAAGCAACTCCCACCCCAGCCGACGCCCGCGCCGAGGAACGCCGCGCCGATCCGGTGATCGAGGCCGATCGCCGAGAGCACCTCCTCGGAGTCGATGCCGTACTCCTTACAGATGTTCGCGATGTCGTTCGCCAGGGAGATCTTCGCCGCCAGAAAGCCGTTGTTGGCGTACTTGATCATCTCCGCCTCGGCGACGCCCGTCTCGACGACTGGCGGGTCGCCGGCCTGCGCGACGAGCGGGTCGAACACGCCGCGGAGCGTCTCCGCTGCGCGGTCGGTCTCCGAGCCAAGGACGACCTTGTCGGGCGAGAGGAAGTCCTCGACAGCGCTGCCCTCGCGCAGGAACTCGGGATTCATCCCGATGTCGAGATCGTCACCGAGCGTCTTGCCCGACTCCTCGGCGAGGATCGGCGCGATCACCTCTTCGGTGGTCGTCGGCACGACCGTGCTCTTGGTGACCACGACGTGGTGGTCGTCCTTCTCGGCGAGGGCCGCGCCGAGCGAGCGCGCGCCGGCCTCCATAATCGAGAGGTCGATGTGGCCATCTTCCTCGGAGGGCGTCGGGAGCGCGAGAAAGGTCACGTCGGTGTCACGGACTGCCGCGTAGTCGGTTGTCGCGCGCAGGCCGTCGCCGGCGTGTGCGGCGACGAGGTCGTCGAGCCCCGGCTCGTGAATCGGGGCGTCGCCGTCGTTGAGCGACGCGACGATCTCCTCGTCGATGTCGACGTTGACCACGTCGTGACCGACCTCGGCGAAACACGCCGCGATCGTCGTCCCGACGTAGCCGCTGCCGACGATGCTGATTCGCATATCTGTGGGGACAGCGGCCGCCGGTTTCAATTTTCGCGTCTACGGTCGCGATCACGCTCCGCGCCGCCTACGGGCCGAAGCGAAAGCCCGGAGTAGGGGGCCACCGAAGGGTGCGCTATGTCGAAAGAGCGAGACGGGTCGCGCGCGGCGAGCGAAACGTCCGATGTGGGGACGTCACGCGGAGGTACCGAGACGTCTCGGAGTCCCGCAGAGACGTCACACCAGGCCGCGACGTCGTCTTGGCTCGTCGTCTACCTGAAAGGCGTCTGTATGGGGGCTGCAGACGCCGTCCCAGGTGTCTCCGGCGGGACGATTGCACTCGTGACCGGCATCTACGAGCGGCTGATCGCTGCGATCACCGCTGTCTCGCTCGCGCGGATCCGTGCCGTCCTCCTCGGGGTTCTCCCCGGCTATCGCAACGACGCCGCCGACGCTCTCCGCGCGGTCGACGCCGGATTCTTGCTCGTACTCGGAGCCGGAATCGCCACTGCGATCGTGACCGTCACCCGCATCGTCCACACCGGAATCGAAACGATGCCCGTACTCACCTTCGGGTTCTTCTTCGGTCTGATCGCCGCCTCCGCGTGGGTGCTCTTCTCCGAGGTCGCCGTCGACACACCGGCCCGTGCGGCGGCCGCCGTCGCCGGGTTCGTCTTCGCGTTCGTCGTCTCCGGGCGAGCGGCCGCGACGCTCGGTGATGGACTCCCCGTGACCGTCCTCGCCGGCGCGATCGCAGTCAGCGCGATGATCCTCCCGGGCATCTCGGGGTCGCTGTTGCTCGTCATCCTCGGACAGTACGAGTACATGACGGGGACGCTCTCGGCGTTCGTCGACGCGCTGCTCGCGACAGTGACCGGCGGGCCTCTCGCGCCGCTGCGAGAGCACGGCGTCGTCGTCGTCGCCTTCATCGCGGGTGCGTTCGTCGGCCTGTTCACCGTCGCACACGCCGTTCGATGGGCCTTGAACCGCGCCCGAACTGCGACGCTCGCGTTCCTCGTCGCGCTGATCGTCGGCGCGCTCCGTGCGCCGGTCGTCCGCACGGGCGAGCAGCTAACCGAACTCGGCCGCACCTGGACACCGACCGCGGTCGCGGCGTTCGTGGCGGCGGCAGTGGTCGGCGCGGTTCTCGTGGTGCTCTTGGAGCACTACACTGGCATCGCCGACATCGACGGCGGTATCTGACCGCAGCCGACGCTCGGAGAGACCACGAAGAGCGAACGAAAGTGGGGCCGGACCGTGACTGACGACAGCAAGACACAGGATCCCCGACCGCGTCGGCGGTCGATCGCGGATACGCGAGCCCGATTCGATCCGGCCACCTCGGGGCGTCCGCGCGGTCGGGGGGAGGTTACCACTCGACTATGGGAGAAACGGCGAGCCGATGGCGTGTGGTGTCGCTCGACCAAACACGTGACACCAACCGTTCGGCGTCGCCGTCGTCAGGGTCCTGTCCAGTCGATCACTCCCGTGGGACCGCGATGTTCACCAGCGATTTGCTCCCACACTTCTCACAGACACCGCCGCTATCGACGCGAGAACCACACGCTCGGCACTCGTATCGACTCTTGTCGGGGTGGTATGGGTCGACGCGTCCGTTGTATATCACCATACCTGTTACAGAATCACACGCACGGATAACTGTTGTCCTGATATGGCAAGAATGACTTCTATAGGGTTATAATCAAATAATATATCGGACAGACGTGAAATATCTGGGCGCTATTTCTTCGCTGAGTGGAGGAATGTTTCAATTCTCGACGTGGCATCGACGGTTCGGAAGCCGGAACTCTCGAAGTACTCGACGGCGTCGGCGAGACCGAAGCGTTCGCTCACCGGTGGGCCATCTTCGCCTGCGCCCGTCTTCGACCAGTCGAGGGTGATCACGCGACCGCCCGGGCGAATCACGCGTGCGAGTTCTTCGAGCGCCTCGTCGCTGGCGAACTCGTGGAACGTCATCGTCGAAAACGCGGCGTCGAGTTCGTCGTCGTCGAGCGGAATCGAGGACGCTTCGGCCGTGACGAATTCGACGTTGTCGGGCGCGCCCTTCTCCTGATAGTGATCGTGCATCTCCGGTTGCACGTCGATGGCGTAGACCTTCTCGACGAACGGGGCGATCTCGTCGGTGAAAAAGCCCGTTCCGCTGCCGACGTCCGCGACGACACCGTCCGGTGAGGGGTCGAGCGCGGCGAGCAGTTCCTCGCGCGAACAGAACCGATAGCGGTCCGGTCTTTCCAGTGCCTCCGCCCGTTCGGCGTCGAACGTGTGGAATCCCATATCTGATACAGACGTGGAGCGGACCTAAAGGTGTGTTCGCCGGCAGATGCTTCGATATCGCAGTAACTTGTAGGGACTACCGCACCGGATCCGGAACGTCCCCACGCTGCCGTAGCAGACAAGATTAACAGGGTCGCGCGCAGACCCAGGGATATGTCACTGACACTCGTAACCCCGACCGAACGAACGTGTGAGCGCTGCGGCCGTACGGAGATCTGGGACGACGACGTCGGTTCGTGGCGTCTCGCCGTCGACGACGACGGCAATCCGCAGGCCATCGGTAGTCCCTACTGTATCCACGAGTGGGACATCAACGGGAGGTTCGTGCCGTTCGAGGACGAATCCAGCGCTGCGGAAGCCTGAGCCCTCGATTCACGGTCGTCATCACGTCGACGCGAGCGATTCGAGAATCGACGCCGTGCCGTCGAAGTACGATTCCCCGACGACGACGTCCGCCGCGTTTTTGGCGGCCTCGTCGGCGTTCGCGACGGCGTACGACCGGCCGGCGACTTCGAACGTCGAGACGTCGTTTTCGCTGTCGCCGATGGCGACGAACTCGGTCGGATCGCGGCCGAGCGTCTCCGCGACGGCCTTCAGCCCCGTTCCCTTCTCGACGCCCGGCGTCTTGAGGTGGTAGGCGTAGCCGGTGTCGACGACTTCGAGGTCGAACGCCGCGGCTGTCTCCCGGAGGAGTTCCTCGTCGGCCGAGAGGTTTATCGCGATCTCCGTTCGGCGCCACTCGTTGACGGCGTCGAACGCACCCCAGCCGAGGTCGCCACCGCGCTCGACGAACTCGGCGGCGGCGGCCTGTGCGCGCTCCCGATCGCCCTGGTATGAGACCGCGTTGTCCGCGAGGACGACGCCGCCGTTCTCGGCGATCACGGTCAGATCGAGGCCGAGGTAGTGACAGAGGCTTACCGGGTAGGGAAACGCCTTCCCCGTCGCGAGGACGACAGGCGCGTCCCATACCGGGAGGTACTCGAAGACGCGCGGATCGAGACTTCCTGCGCTGTCCGTGAGCGTCCCGTCGATGTCGAGAGCCAGTGGCGGCGTATCGGTAGTCATTACCGCGGTTTGGGGGCGACGAGCAAAATGAGCACCGCTCGTTCGGTGCCAGTCGACGCACGTGGGAACGCTCAGACACTACCCTAAAGTAGATGCCCTCCAAGATAGAACTGTGAAATGAGTAAAAGCTCTCGCGTCCTCGTGATCGGCGGGGGGTCGACGGGTTGCGGCATCGCGCGCGACCTCGCGATGCGCGGCGTCGACGTCACGCTCGTCGAGAAGGGGAATCTAACCCACGGGACGACCGGGCGGATGCACGGCCTGCTCCACAGCGGCGGCCGCTACGCCGTCTCCGATCAGGCGTCTGCGGAGGAGTGCATCCAGGAAAATCGCGTCTTGCGCCGGATCGCGAGCCACTGCGTCGAGATGACTGGTGGCCTGTTCGTCCAGCGCCCCGAAGACGCCGACGAGTACTTCGAGCAGAAACTCGACGGCTGTCGCGAGTGCGGGATTCCAGCCGAAGTGCTCTCCGCGGCGGAAGCCCGCGAGATCGAGCCGTACCTGGCCGAGGACATCGAGCGCGCGATCCGCGTCCCCGACGGAGCGATCGACCCGTTCCGACTCTGCGTCGCCAACGCCGCCGACGCTGTCGAACACGGTGCACGCGTCGAAACCCACAGCGAAGTGACCGACGTACTCGTCGAGGACGGCGAAGTCGTCGGCGTGGAAGTCGAACACGCCGCCGGGTCCGGCAAGTACGTCCACGGCCATCCGGGCGAAACCGAGAAACTGTACGCCGACTACGTCGTCAACGCCACGGGCGCGTGGGCCGGGCAGATCGGCGAGATGGCCGGCGTCGAAGTCGCGGTCCGCCCCTCGAAAGGCGTGATGACCATTATGAACGTCCGGCAGGTCGACACGGTCATCAACCGCTGTCGACCGAAAGGCGACGCCGACATCGTCGTTCCGCACGAGACGACGTGTATCCTCGGAACGACCGACGAGGAGGTCGAAGACCCCGAGGACTACCCCGAGGAAGGGTGGGAAGTGGATCTGATGATCGACACGCTCTCTGAACTCGTGCCGATCCTCGACGAGGCGCGGACGATCCGCTCGTTCTGGGGCGTCCGCCCGCTCTACGAACCGCCCGAGGTCGGCAGCGAGGACCCGACAGACATCACGCGGGATTTCTTCCTGCTCGATCACGACGAGCGCGATGGGCTGCCCGGGATGGCCTCCATCGTCGGCGGGAAACTCACGACGTACCGGATGATGGCCGAGCAGATTTCCGACCACGTCTGCGAGAAACTCGGCGTCGACGCCGAGTGTCACACGGCCGAAGAGCCGCTTCCGGGGTCTGAGGACTTCTCTGTCCTCCGGGAGTGGATGGACGAGTTCGGCCTCCGATCGCCGATCGGAAAGCGGAGCGCCCAGCGGCTCGGGTCGCGGACGGACGAAGTGCTCGGCGAGTGGGACGGCCCCAACCCCACGGTGTGTGAGTGCGAGGCCGTCACGCGCGCGGAGATCAACGACGCCATCGACGACGCCGGATCCGAGCTCAACGCCGTGCGGCTCCGCACCCGCGCGTCGATGGGGAACTGCCAGGGTGCGTTCTGCTGTCATCGGATGGCGAACGAACTGTCGCCGGAGTACGACGAATCCGTCGCCCGGAAAGCGCTCGACGACCTCTATCAGGAGCGCTGGAAGGGTGAACGCCACGCGCTGTGGGGTGAACAGCTCTCACAGGCGATGCTGAAACACCTGCTGCACGCGACGACGATGAACCGCGACGGCGACCCGGCAAAGACGGACGACCCGGTCGACTTCACGGCGTTCGACGCCGGCCCGGACGGCGGGGCGGCAACCGGGGACGGCCAGCAGTCGGAGGACGCCGTCGCCGACGGTGGCATCACGGACGAAACCAACGCGGGCGAAGGAGCAGCCGATGCCGATTCGTGAGGAGGTTCTCGTCGTCGGCGGCGGCATCGCGGGCACGACAGCGGCGCTCGCGGCCGCGGAAACCGGTGCGGAGGTCCGTCTCCTCTCACACAAGAAGAGCACGCTGCGACAGGCCAGCGGCCTCGTCGACGTGCTCGGTGCCGTCGGCGGCGACGGCCCCATCGCGGACCCCTTCGAAGCCATCGAGCGCCTCCCCGACGACCATCCCTACCGGGTCGTGGGCGCGGAGTCGATCCGCGATGGACTGCGGTTCTTCGACGACATCGCGGGCGACGTCTACGCGGGCGGTCACACCGACTGCAACGCCCTCGTTCTCACCCACGGCGGGACGATCAAGCCGACTGCGCGCTACCCGGAGTCGGTCGCGCCCGGCCTCGCGAGCGCGGCCGCGGACACGCTTCTCGTCGGCTTTGCGGGGCTGACCGACTTCGACGCGCCAGTGGCCGCGGACCATCTCGCGGCGACCGGCGTGCCCTTCGAAGTCGACGGCGTGACCGTCCGATTCCCGATCGAGTTCCGCGACGACGCGCGAACGACCCGCCTCGCGAAGGCACTCGACGCCGACGAGGACCAGGCGCGGAAGCGTCTCGCCGATGCGATTGCCGACGCCGAGACCGACCTCGACTACGACCGGGTCGGGTTCCCGGCGATGCTCGGCGACGACCACGCCGCGGCCGTCCGCGACGAACTGGCGGATCGGCTCGGCGCGGCCGTCTTCGAGATCCCGACGGGGCCGCCGAGCCTCCTCGGGATGCAACTCGAAGATCTCCTGTTCGACGCGCTCGACGACGCGGGCGTTCGAATCTCCGCTGGAAACCCCGCGGTCGGCTACGAAGCGGCCGACGGCCGACTCGAATCCGTCACCGTCGACCGCCGCGGCCAAAACGTCCCGTACCACGCCGCGGAGGTCGTCTTGGCCACCGGCGGCCTCGTCGGCAAGGGTATCGACTCGGACCGCGAGTCGGTCACGGAACCGATCTTCGACTGTCACGTCCCGCACCCGTCGGACCGTTACGCTTGGTCCGAAGACGACGCGTTCGGCGACCACGCCTTCGCACGCTTCGGCGTCGTCCCCGACGACGACCTCCGGCCGACGGACGACGCGGCGGAACCGCATTTCGAGAACCTCCGAGCCGCCGGTGGCGTTCTCGGTGGCGCGGATGTCGCCCGCGAGAAGTCCGCGGCCGGCGTCTCGCTCGCGACGGGCGCGTACGCCGGCCGACGGGCGGGCGAGGAGGCGACGCGATGAACGATACGGAGCGCAGATAGTATGAGCGACGCAGAACCCCCAGCCACGACAGAGCCAATCGACCCGACACGAGAACACGAAACGGACTTCGATCCGGTCTCGGTCTTCGACGGAGACGAGACGATGGACCTCCGCCCGGGCGCGGACAACTGCTACAAGTGCTCGGTCTGCGACACCGCTTGTCCCGTCGCCGAAGTCGACGACGACTTCCCCGGCCCGAAATTCCAGGGGCCCGAGCAGTGGCGGCTCAAGCGCAAGGAGGGCGGCGAGATCGACGACTCGATTATGTCCTGTTCGAACTGTATGCGCTGTGACGACGCCTGCCCGTCGGGCGTGCCGCTCTCACAGATGCACAACACCGCCCGCGGGGAGTACGTCGACGAACAGATGGACAAACTCTCGCGGGAGTACGTCCGGAACCGCATCCTCGCGAACTACGGCACCCTCGCGCGACTCGGAAGCAAGGTCCCGCGGCTCACCAACCTCGTGATGGGCAACTCCCTCGTCCAGAAGATCAACGAGAAAGTCCTCGGCATCCCCTCCGAACGCGACTTCCCGGCGTTCGCGTCCCAAACCTTCCGCGAGTGGTGGCACGAGCGCGGCGGCGCGAACGTCGAAAACGAGGACAAGCGCATCGCGTACTTCCACGGCTGTTACTCGAACTACAACACCCCGGAAGTGGCGAAGGCGCTCGTCCGCGTCTTCGAGTCGTTCGGCTACGAGGTCGTCGTCCCGCGCCAGCGCTGCTCCGGCACGCCGATGTTCGCCAACGGGATGCTCGACGACGCCGAACGCGCCGCCGAAGTGAACGTCGGCGAATTCTCAGACCTCCTCGAAGCGGGCTACGACGTCGTCGCCTCCTGTACGTCGTGTTCGATGTCGCTGCGGCAGGAGTATCCCGAACTGTTCGAGCTATCGGGCATCGAGGAAGTCGCGGCAAACACCTACGAGGCGCTCGAATACCTCCGGATTCACGAGGACGTACGGGGCGCACTCGACGACGCGAGTGTCGACGACCAGGCGCTCGCGTACCACGCGCCGTGTCACGCGCGCAATCAGGGCCTCGACCGCCAGGCGGTCGAACTGTTCCGCGATCTCGACGGCGTCCTGATCGAGGACGTCGGCGACTCCTGCTCTGGGATCTCTGGCACCTACGGCTGGAAGGAAGAGAAGTACGAGACGTCGATGAAGATCGGCGAGGAGATGTTCGAACATATGCGCGATGCGACGGGAGAGGTGGGGATGACCGAGTGTCCGACGTGTTCGATGCAGATGGAGCACGGCACGGGCTACGACATCAAACACCCGCTGCAACTGCTCGAAGAAGCGCTCTGTTGAGGGGTCGCGTGCGGGGCGCGAACGCGTCTCGCCCTACGCGGCCGCTCCCGTTTCGCTCGTCTGTTACGCGCCGACCGGTTCGACGCCGATCGTGACGGTCACACCTTCGACGTCCCACTCCTCGACGAGCGCCCAGTCTCCGTCGGACGCCAGTTCCTCGCCGTCGACGAACTCCCGGGTCCGCGTCTCCTCGGCGACCACGTCGCGGTGGCGGTCGACGAACTCGGTGATGCGGTCGTCGGCGACGTCGACGTACGTGTCGATCTCGGCGTCGACGTCCAGTTCGAGCTGCTTGCGCATCTCCTGAATCCGCCGGACCACGTCGCGAGCGTAGCCCTCGGCCTCGATCTCGTCGGTGAGTTCGGTGTCGACGTAGACGGTGCCGTCGTCGAACGCGGCTCCTGAGATGTGCGCCGGCGGTTCGGCCTCGTACTCGACCATCTCGTCGGTGAGGTCGTAGGTCTCGCCGTCGACGTCGACGCCGGCTTCGACCTCGGCGCGCGTCTTGCCCTGCACGGCTTCCATCACCTTCTGGGCGTCTGCGCCGAACGCCGGTCCGATGACGCCCATCTGGGGATCAGCGCGCTCGACGAGTTCGTCGAACTCCGAGACGACGTCGATCGATCGAGCGTTGACGCGTTCGGCGAGGAGGTCTGAGAGCGATTCGACGGCGTCGGCGACGGCGTCGTCCTCGGTGGCGACGACGACCCGCTGGACGGGCCAGCGGAGCTTTCGGCCGCCCTGCTGGCGCGCGTTCGCGGCCGCCTCCTCGACGTCGCGGAGGACCGCCATCTGCCGTTCGAGTTCGGGGTCGCGCAGCGTCCCGTCGGCGGTCGGGTACGACAGCGCGTGGACGCTCGTCGCCTCGCCGTCGAGGTGCTGGTACATCTGCTCTGCCAGATACGGCGTGAAGGGCGCGAGGAGGCGGATCGTCTCGTCGAGGACGGTCGCGAGCGTGGCGTACGCGCCGCGCTTGGAGGCGGAGTCTTCTTCCTCCCACATCCGCTCGCGGATCGCCTTCACGTAGAAGCGCGAGACGTCCTCGGTCAGGAAGTCGAGCACCGCGTTGAGCGCGTCGCTGACCTCGAAGTTCTCCCAGGCCTCGGCGGCCTCGGCTTCGACGGACTGCAGGCGCGAGAGCACCCACTCGTCGACGACGGTGAGGTCGCCGTCGTCAAGGTCGGCCTCGGCGGGGTCGTAGCCGTCGAGGTCCATATACGGCAGCGGGAAGCGGAAGACGTTCCAGAAGATGTTGAGCGTCGACTGCATCTCGCCCAGTCCGTTCCACTCGAAGGAGAGATCGACGCCCTGCTGGTCGTGACTGAGGAGGTACGCCCGCAGCGGGTCGCGGCCGGCGCGTTCGATCGCCTCCTCGGGCGTGACGATGTTGCCCAGCGACTTCGACATCTTGCGGCCGTCCTCGTCGTTGACGAAGCCGTGCATCATCACCTGCTCGTAGGGCGCTTCGCCGACCGCGGCGGTGCCCATTCCGAGCTGGGACCAGAACCACCCGCGGGTCTGGTCGTGGGCCTCGACGATGAAGTCGGCGGGCCACAGTTCCTCGTAGGCCTCGGTCTCGCTCGGGTAGTCGATGGTTCCCCACGTCGCGACCGAGGAGTCGATCCAGACGTCGAAGACGTCCGGCACGCGCTCGTAGGTCTTCCCGTCCTCGGTGATCGTCAGCGGATCGACCGACGGCCGATGGAGGTCGATCTCGTCGGGGTCGATGTCCTGGTCCGCGCGCTCGGCGAGCTCCTCGCGCGTGCCCACGACGATCCACTCGCCGTCGTCGGCCTGCCAGATCGGGAGTGGAATACCCCAGTAGCGCTGCCGGGAGATGTTCCAGTCCGGCGCGTCGGCGACGAAGTCGCGGAAGCGGTTGTCGCGCGCCCACTGCGGGTACCACTCGGAGTCGTCGATGTTCTCGAGCAGTTCGTCTTTGATGTCGGTGACGGTGATGAACCACTGGTCGGTCGCGAGGAAGATGATGTCCGTGTCACACCGCCAGCAGTGACCGTACCGGTGGTCGTGCGTGCCCGAGGCGAGCAGCGCGCCCGACTCCTCGAGGTCGTCGACGATTTGGTCGTTGGCGTCGCGGACGAAGGTGCCGGCGTAGTCGCCGGCCTGCTCGGTGAACTCGCCGCGACCGTCGACGGGGACGTACACGTCGAGGCCGAGTTCCTGCCCGCGAGCGAAGTCCTCCTGCCCGTGTCCGGGCGCGGAGTGGACGAGGCCCGTGCGGTCGGCTTCGACGTAGTCGGCCGTGTAGACCTGACCTGCGCCCTCGAAGTCGGCGTACTCGTTCAGGTGCGACTCGAGGGGGTTGTCGTAAGTCCAGCCGACCAGATCCTCGCCCTCGTACTCGTCGACGACCTCGTAGTCCTCGTAGCGACCCTGTTTCAGGACGTCCTCGACGCAGGGTTCCGCGACGTAGAGGACTTCCTCCTCGCCGTCCTTCTCGGCGCGGACGGCCTGGTAGGTCATCTCGCCGTCGACGGCGACGAAGGTGTTCGCCGGGATGGTCCACGGCGTCGTCGTCCAGATGACGAGGCTCCCTTCTCGATCCTGCAGCGGGAACTTCACGTAGATCGACGGGGAGGTGATCTCGTCGTACTCGACCTCGTTGGCCGCGATGGCGGTCTGACACCGCGGACAGTAGTTGACCGAGCGCTTGCCCTGCTCGACGAGGCCGTGTTCGTCGACCTGCTGGAACGCCCACCAGGCGGCTTCCATATACTCGGGCGAGATGGTCTCGTAGGGGTCGTCCCAGTCCATCCAGACGCCGATCGACTGGAAGTCCTCGTCCATCGCCGCGCGGTTCCGCTCGGCGAAGTCCTTGCACTCCTCGATGAACGACTCGATGCCGTACTCCTCGATGTCGCGTTTGGTCTCGAAGCCGAGTTCCTCCTCGACTTTCACCTCGATCGGGAGCCCGTGCATATCGTATCCCGGGCGGTCGGTGACGCGGTGGCCGGTCATCCGCTTGTAACGGATGATGGCGTCCTTCAGCGTCTTGTTCCAGGCCGTGCCGAGGTGCATCTGGCCGGAGGTGTACGGCGGGCCGTCGACGAAGAAGAAGGCGGGGTCGTCGGCGTGGGCCTCCTTCGTCGCCTCGTAAGCGTCGGTGTCGTCCCAGTACTCCCCGACCGCGGATTCGACCTCCGCGGGCGTGTACTGGTCGTCGACTTCGTCCATACAGAGGGAGTACCAGCGAATGTATATGAAATCCGTGGAACCGCGGCGTACGGTCTGTTCTCCGAGCGGGCGGCGACCGACCGTTACGACTCGGCTCGGACCGTCATCTCGGAACGTAGCGCGCCGGTCTCCTCGTCGTAGACGGGGAGGCGGACCCGCCGGGGCGTCGCCTCGGCGCTGTACCGGACGACTGTCGTCGCGATCACGTCCTCGGTTTCCGGCGACAGATCGAGTTCTGAGGGGTCCCGTGACGCTCGCGCCATTGGCGCTGTCACCGTCCGCCAGCCGGTCCAGCCGAGATCATCGTACAGGATGGTCGGGGCGACTTGGTAGGCCTCCGCCCGCGACATCCGCACCTCATAGAGCAGGATGAAGTTCGAGGAGTAGTCGGTGTTTCGCAGTTTGTTGTCGAACGTGCGTTCGTTCGTCGGATACTGATCTGTAAAGAATTCTGACACGTCCGATGGCTTCCCGGTGAAGAGCGCGGCGTGGCGGGTCGCGTCCCCGGACGCCGAGAGGCCATCGGTGACCCACGGTTCCGACGCGGGGTGAAAGACCATCGTGGCGATGTCCATTACGACGCGGTCACTTATTTCTCGGCGCACCGCTCCAGTGCATCCCGAGAGAGCGGTCATCGACAGGGCGGCGGCCGACGCGGTCGCCGAGAGGAGGGCTCTGCGGTTCACGGACGGACCTCCCGGGGCCACAAATATATTTCCGTGGGTCCGAGCGTGACCGAATTGGGCCAGTCCGATGGGCGATGGACTACTGCTCGCGTCGCTCTGCGGTCGTCACACCGATTTGCACCGCGAGGCGAGCAACGCGGGCCGAGCGGCCTTTTTCCCTCCAGGTTTTTGCGCGGTGGGTTCCCGCAGCGGCGCGACGCGCCGCGAGGAAACCCACCGTGGAAAAAGGTGGGTTTTAGAAATCAGGCAGATCGTCGGGCGCTTCGTACTCCGACTCCCAGGTGATGTAGTCGTCTTTCAGCACCTCACAGACGGTCTGTCCGAGTTCGGTCAGGCCGGCATTGATGCTTGAGACCGTCTTCCAGGAGGTGATCTCGGAGTGTAGTTCGCGTTCTTTCCAGTCCTCGGGGAGCCCGGGGGCGTGATACCCCACACGGTCGGCGAAGTCGTCCCAGAAGAAGTCGAAGTGCGAGAGCATCTCGAGGTCGAGGACGATCGCCCACTCGTCGGCGGTCACGTCGGTCTCGGCACACCACTGCTCGAAGGCGTCCGCCCACGCGCCGTCGCGGAGGAGTTCTTCGAGGTCCGCGCGCCGGTAGTCGGTGTCGCCGACGACGTCCGCGTCCTCGTACTCGTTCGGATCGACGGTGTCTTCGAGTTCGGGCACCGGAGGAGTCTCGACGGAGAGGGTCATAGCGGGGCCTTCGAGTTCTGTCGGGATAAGGGTACGCGGACAGGCCGATGCCCAGTAGACGGCCCGGGTAGCACTCCCACTGTCGGATACGAATCTGTGGCGTATGTTGCTACACCGAGTGAGGAATCGATCTACACAGTTGTTTGACCGTATCAGCGCCCGCCGCCGAAGTCGTCAAGATCGTCGAAATCGTCGAAGTCGTCGGGCTCGTCGGAGACGTCCTCGTCGCGTCCCTCGCCGAAGTCGAACCGATCCGGTGGCTGTCCGGCTTCGTCGAGGACAGCGTCGGACACTTCGATCGGACAGTCGACGCGGACCGCGAGCGCGACCGCGTCGCTGGGACGCGCATCGAAGACGAACCGCTGGGGCTCGCCGTTGTCGTACCGCTCGGCGTCGATCTTCGCGTAGAAGGTCCCGTCGGCGATGTCGTCGATGCGGACCTTGTCGATCGCGCCGCCGAACTCGGTGAGCATCTCCACCAGAAGGTCGTGTGTGAGCGGTCGCTCGAAGGACTCGCCGGCGATCGCGAGTTGGATCGCCCGGGCCTGATCGGCCGTGACGACGATCGGCAACAGCTCGGACCGCGCCGCGACCACGACCGCGGGGATGTTGTCGCCGTCCGCGTCGACGCCGACGGCGATACCCTCGACCTCGCCCGGGTGATTCATACCTGCCTCTTGTGGGTCAGGGTACGAATACTTACGGGAGAAGATTCTTCGGGGAGGGGGACCGACGGTGCGAGCCGCGCCGTCGAGCCGCTATCGCTGGCGGACGAACCAGACCGCGAACCACGCGAGGAGGACCGTGAGACCGCCGAGAAACACGAGTAGTCCTGGCGGGAACCCCGAACTGGCGGCCGTCTCGGTCGCGATCCGGGTCGATTCAGTCGTCTGGACGGACACGCCGCCGTCGGCCCCGCCGGTTTGCGCGCCGAACGGGAGGCCTTCGATCGCGACCTGCGCGAGGATGCTCACGAGCCCGACGACTGCGACGCCGCCGAGCAGTCGCTTGAGCGCCGCTGAGAGGCCGGCGGTTTCCTCGCCGTCGGCCGCGACGACCACGAGCGGGCGGTCTGCGGGCGCGTATACGTTCATCTCGCGGCCTTTCTCCGAGTACGCCGTGTCGACGACTTCTACGGCGCCAGCGTCTTCGAGCCGCTGGATGTGATACTGGACGTTCTGCAGGGACGTATCGACCGCATCCGCGAGGGCGGCGGGGTTGGTCGGCTCCTCGTGAAGCGCCGAGAGAATCTGCCGTGCGGTCCCCGAGGAGAGCGCCGACAGCAGGTCGTCGGCATCGTCGTCGTCGAGTCCGACGACGCGCGGCGAGGCGTCGACGTCGGGCTCGGACTGGGAGGGCAAGAGACGAGCCATCGTGCGCTCGTAGAACGCAGACCGATACAAAGGTGTTGCCTGTGCGCCGTGGTTCGACAGACGGCTCCGCAATACACTTGCATCCCGGTGTCGTATCACCGAGTATGTACGTCCGGGACGCCAAAAATCGCGACGAGGTCTGGCTACTCGACAGGATCGAGGAGGCCGAAATCGACGATCCCGCGTTTCGCTCCCGGGACTACGTGATCGCGCTCGACGAGGAGTCCTCTCGTAAGGCCGGCTTCGGACGCATTCGCGTCCACAAGACGGAGGCCGGCAACTTCTGTGAACTCGCGTTCGTCTACACGCTCCCGCCGTGGCGACAGCAGGGCGTCGCCGCGCACGTCATCGAGCGACTCGTCGCCGAGGCGGGCGACGAGGGCTACGAGGCGGTTTACACGTTCACACGCCAGCCGTCGTACTTCACGCCGTTCGGCTTCGAGCCGCTAGAATCCGGCGACCTTCCCGAGCCCGTCGCGTCCCGGCTCGAAACGGTCAGAGCAGAGCGCGGCGACGAGGTCATCGCGATGCGCGTGCACGCGGATGACTTCACGGTCCCCGAGGAGTACCGCGAGCGGTTCAAGAACGCCGCTCCGGCAGACGAACCCGAAGACGGTGAAGTCCCCGTCGAGGAGACAGCCGAGGACTTCGGGATCGACCCCGAGGAAGCGACCTACAAGTACGATACCGGCAGCTGAAGTCAGTCTCGCTGACGCGGCGGGTGATCGGCCTCGTTTTAGGTCCGACCGTCGAGGAAGTCGGTACTGAAAACGAGGTACGCCAGGACCGTACAGAAGAGGATCGGTGGGAGGAGCGCGAACGCCCACAGCGGCTCGATCCCCCAGCCGAGGAGCAAGACGACGTTGCCGAGTCCGATCGCGAGAAACGGCGCGACGGCGAGCGCTGCCCGCTTGCGGTTTCTGTTCCCGGTCTCCGATTGGAGCGGCGCGTTCGGATCGAACTCCTCGTCGGTCGCCGCGGCGTCCGCGCGGTCGTCGGCCGACGTGGTTGAAGCCATACTGCGCTGTCGGGACTGCAGCGACAAAAGCGCCGCGCTGTCTCTCGCACGTAGAGGCCGCCAGACAGAGATGGTCCTCGATGCGGCGCTTAGCGCTGAGCCTCTGGATCCCCGGCGTCGGCCTCCGCACGGGAGGCGAGTTCGACCAGGCCGAACAGGACTGCGAGGACGAGCGTCGAGACTACGATCCCGTAGAGTGCGACCGCGCCGGGCGTCAGCGGAATCGTCACCGAGGTGCCCAGAACGGCCGCCTCGGAGGCCGACTCCGCGCCGTTACCGCCAACGAGCAGACCGACGCCGCCCGAAATCGCGACGATCGTCGCGCCCAGCACCAGCATAATTCGTCGGCCGAGTCCGGGCGTCCCGGCGTCCGCCGTCTCGACGTCCGAGTCGGGCGCGTCGCCGCCTCCCTCGGCGTCAGTGTCTGTATCCGAGTGCACACGCTCGCTACGGCCGGGAGTGGCTTTTCACTTGCCCTTTGACGTGTCGACCGCTGACGGCCCTCGCGGACGTTCTCCCGGGGACGACAACGTACAAACGCCCCCCGGACGAACCGCCGGGCGATGACAGACGACCTCGTCGAACGCGCTCGCGACGCGCTCGCAGACGCCTACGTCCCGTACTCGGAGTATCGGGTCGGCGCGGCGCTCAGAACGGCCGACGGCACCGTGTACGTCGGCTGCAACATCGAGAACGCGAACTACTCGAACAGCCTCCACGCCGAGGAAGTCGCGATCGCGTCGGCGGTCCGAGACGGCCACCGAGAGTTCGACCGGATCGCGGTCTCCTCCGGCGCCCGCGACGGCGTGACGCCGTGTGGGATGTGTCGCCAGACACTCGCGGAGTTCGCCGACGCGGACCTCGAAGTCGTCTGCGACGAGGGCGGCGACGACACGTCGACGTACACGCTCGGGGAACTCCTGCCGAACACGATCTCGCTGGAGACGCTCTCTGCGGCCGCGGAGCAGCGGGAGGGAGAGAGTCAGCACGACGACGCCGACGACAGCAGCGGCGACACCGATCAGTAGCGGGCTTTTCCCGAACCCAGCCGACAGTATATTTTCGATGCGCCCGGGAGAGTACCTATGAGCGACAGCGAAGACCCGAACGACGAGGTTCAGTATCACGTCGCCGTCGGCCCCGACGACGTCGCAGACAGCGTCCTC
Source organism: Halobellus sp. H-GB7 (assembly GCF_030848585.1). Lineage (NCBI taxonomy): Archaea > Methanobacteriati > Methanobacteriota > Halobacteria > Halobacteriales > Haloferacaceae > Halobellus > Halobellus sp. H-GB7. The sequence goes on from NZ_JAVDDW010000002.1 coordinate 150,502, forward strand.
CTCCCGGGCAACCCCGAGCGCGTCGACAAGATCACCGCGCTGTGGGACGACTACGAGGAGCGAGCCAGTCACCGCGAGTACCGCACGGCCACCGGGACCTACGGGGAGACGCCGATCTCAGTCACGTCGACGGGCATCGGCAGTCCCTCCGCCGCGATTGCCATCGAAGAGCTCGCTCGCGTCGGGGCAGACACCTTCATTCGTGTCGGGTCCTGCGGGGCGATTCAGCCCGAGATGGCGGTCGGCGACCTCGTCATCACCTCCGGTGCCGTCCGTCAGGAAGGCACCTCGAAGGAGTACGTCCGCGAGGACTACCCGGCCGTCGCGGACCACGAAGTCGTCGCCGCGCTCGTCGCCGCCGCCGAGCGGTTGGGCCACGACTACCACGTCGGGCTGACGATGAGCGCCGATTCCTTCTATGCGGGACAGGGTCGCCCCGGCTTCGAGGGGTTCCGCGCGGCCGGCTCGGAGACGTTGGTGAAGGAACTTCAGGAGGCGAACGTGAAGAACATCGAGATGGAGGCCGCTGCGCTTCTCACCGTCGCGAACGTCTACGGGCTCCGTGCGGGGGCTGTCTGCTCCGTCTACGCGAACCGCGTCACGGGCGAGTTCCGAGCGGAAGGCGAATCCCGCGCGGCGGAAACCGCGAGCCTGGCCGTACACCTGCTCGCGAAGATGGACGAGGCGAAGCGCGAGGCCGGCGTCGACCACTGGCACCCGGGGCTTTCCATCGAGTGAGCGACGCTGCCTCCCACGTGAACCCGAGCCGCATTCCGCAGTTCCTTTATCCGATGCCGCCGCAGAAACGTCTATGAGTACGCAGGTCGTCGTCGTCGGTTCCGGCTACGCGGGTGCTGGTGCCGTCGCGCGTCTCGAAGAAGAACTCGATCCGGGGACAGACCTCACGTGGATCTCGGAGCACGATTATCACCTCGTCCTGCACGAGGTCCACCGCTGTATCCGCGATCCAAGCGTCGAATCGAAGATCGCGATCCCGATCGACGACATCAAATCGCCCTCGACGGAGTTCGTCAAGGGCCACGTCACCGACGTCGACGTCGACGAGCGCGTCGTCGAACTCGAAGACGAAGAGATCGAATACGACTACCTCCTGCTCGCGATCGGATCGAGCACCGCCTTCTTCGGCATCGAGGGGCTCAAAGAGCACGCCCACGAACTGAAGAGCCTCGACGACGCCCGGTCGATCCACGCGGACGTAAAGCAGGCCGCAGAGGAAGCCTCCCGCGACGACCCCGCGGAGATCATCGTCGGCGGGGCCGGCCTCTCGGGCATCCAGACGGCCGGCGAGATCGCCGAGTACCGCGACGAACACCGCGCCCCGATCGACGTCACGCTCGTCGAGGGCCTCGACGAGGTCTTCCCGGGCAACGACCCGGAACTCCAGGGTGCGCTCCGCAAGCGACTGGAGGATCTCGACATCGAGATCCTCACCGGCGACTTCATCTCGAAGGTCGACGACGAGTTCGCCTACCTCGGCGGCGGCGAGGACGAAGAGCCCGAAGAACTCGCCTACGACACGCTGATCTGGACCGGCGGCATCACCGGCCACGAGGAAGTCCACGGCGTCGACCTCGACCAGGACGAGCGCTCCCACCGCGTCTTCGCCGACGCCGACTTCCAGACCTCGGACGAGCGCGTCTTCGCGCTCGGCGACACCGCACTCGTCGAGCAGGGTCCCGACTCCGTCGCGCCGCCGACGGCGCAGGCCGCTTGGCAGGCCGCCGACGTCGCCGGCGAGAACGTCGCTCGCGCCGTCGCCGGCAAGCCGCTCAAGACGTGGCGTCACGACGACAAGGGGACGGTCGTCTCCGTCGGCGACGACGCCGTCGCTCACGACGTCAAACTTCCCGTTCTCGGGAGTTTCCCGGTGAGCGTCTTCGGCGGACCGGCCGCGCGAAACCTCAAGAAGGCGATCGCCGCACGCTGGATCGCCGACGTCGCCTCGCCGCGCCACGCGATCGACGCGTGGGACAGTATGTGAGAACGGCTGCAGAGACTCTCTCTTGACCGGGGACGGGATCCACCTCACCCGTCCGTTTTTCTCCTCGTGCTCTCGCTTCGTCGCTGCTCGCGAGCAGCGGCGCTGTTCGGTGGAACACAGCGAAGAACGAGGAACCGAGAGGGTTGCTCAGAATTGGAGAGAGCCGACGGAGTCGCAGCCGTGACGTACTCTCAGTGCGACGCTTCGCCGACGGGCGCGCGCATATCCTTGATGCGGAGGATGAGGATGTTGCCCGTGTCGTCCTTGCCGTCGACGACGCCCTCGATCACGAGTTTCGAGAGCGGTGTCGGACCGACAGTCACGTCGTCGCCCTCGTGGAAGTCACGGACCGAACCCTGAACGTGGATTTCCGCGCGGCACAGTTCCGGGTGGTGGACCGACGAGAGGTCGATCTCGTCGACGTTGACGTTCTCGACTTCCTCGCCGTCGTGGAACAGCGGGACGAACGCCGGCTCGTCCATCTGGTTCACGTCGAGCGCCTCGTAGGCGTTCGCCGTCGGCTTGTAGCCACCTTTCGGGCCAGGTACGCCTTCGACGAGCTGGAGGGCTTTGAGGCTCTGCATCTGGTTTCGGATCGTCCCGGGGTTGCGGTCGACTTCAGCGGCGATGTCCTCGCCCTTTACCGCGTCTTCGCTCTCGCGGTGAAGGTTGATGAGTGCGGTCAGGATAGTTTTCTGACTGGACGTCAGCTCAATCGATGACATATCCAATCGTTCGCCGCATACGGTCTTAAATCCGGTGGATGGATGGATACAGTGTGAAACAGTCTCCCGATTTTCTTCCGATTCAGGCGCGTTCGTCACGTTTTTCTGCTCGCTCGGAGCCACCCTATCAGCAGTGGGTCTCCCACTGACCGATCCGGTACGGCTTTGTGAATCCTCGTTCGTGTGATCGGTATGGAAGATCAACGGATCCTCGTGACTGGGGGTGCCGGATTCATCGGCTCGAATCTCGCGAACCACCTGGCCGAGCGGAACGACGTCGTCGCCGTCGACGATCTCCACCTCGGGACGCCCGAGAATCTCGACGACGGGGTCGAGTTCGTCGACGCGAGCGTCCTCGACGACGACCTGCCCACCGAGGGCGTGGACGTGTTGTTCCACCTCGCGGCGTACTCCTCGTACACGATGGCCGAAGAACACAAGCGCGAGGCGACCCGCGTGAACGTCGAGGGCTTCGTCAACGCCGTCGAGCAGGCCCGCGAAGACGGCTGTGAGACCGTCGTCTACGCCTCGACGTCGTCGATCTACGGCTCGCGGACCGAGCCCTCTCCCGAAGACCTCCCGGTCGAGGCGCGCACCTGCTATGAGGCCTCGAAGCTCGCTCGCGAGAAGTACGGCGAGTACTTCCACCACCACTACGAGATGACGCTGGCCGGCCTGCGCTTTTTCTCCGTCTATCAGGGCTACGGCGGCGCCGAGGAACACAAAGGCGAGTACGCCAACACGGTCGCGCAGTTCGCCGAGAAGATCGCGAACGGCGAGCGACCGAAAGTGTTCGGCGACGGCTCCCAGACGCGGGATTTCACCCACGTCGGCGACATCGTCCGCGGGATCGAACTCGCGGCCGAGCACGAACTCCAGGGCGTCTACAACCTCGGCACCGGCGAGAGCTACACCTTCAACACGATGATCGAGATGATAAACGACGTACTCGGCACCGACGTCGACCCCGAGTACGTCGAGAACCCACTCGACGTCTACGTCCACGACACGATGGCAGACAGCACGAAGATGCGCGAGGCGACCGGCTGGGAGCCCGAAATCTCCTTCGAGGAAGGCGTCGCCCGCGTCTGTGAACCGTATCTGGAGTAAGCGAGGATCAGGATAGCAACGCCAGGCGTAAGGCGACAGCGACGCCTACGGTCGACGTATGACGACCGTACGTATCATCGGCGCGCCGACGGACTACGGCGCGAACCGACGGGGCGTAGATATGGGGCCCTCGGCGATCAGGTACGCCGGACTCGCCGAAGAACTGGAACGCACGGGAGTCGAGGCTGTCGACGACGGCGACGTCCTCGCACCGCACGCCGAAGAACGCGATCCGGACGCCGAGACGCTCCCCTCCGGACGAGCGAAGTTTCTCCGCGAAACTCGCGAAGTGGTGACGAGTCTCGCAGATCGCGTCGAGGGGTCACTCGCGGACGGCGAGGTACCGCTCGTACTCGGCGGCGACCACTCGGTCGCGATCGGCTCTGTGACCGGGTCGGCGCGCGACGCCGAGATCGGTGTCGTGTGGTTCGACGCCCACGGCGACTGCAACACCCCGGAGACGTCGCCGTCGGGGAACGTCCACGGGATGCCGCTGGCGGCCGTCCTCGGCATCGGCGAGTTCGCCGACGTGGCGTGGGCCAACGCGAGCGGACTGCGCCCCAAAAACGTCGCGATCGTCGGGCTTCGCGACGTCGACGAGCGCGAACGCAAAGCGATCGCAGAGACCGACGTGACCACCTTCACGATGTCCGACATCGACGAACGGGGGATCACGAACGTCGTCGACGATGCGCTCGACGTGGCCACCACTGGAACAGACGGTCTCCACGTGAGCCTCGATCTCGACTGGCTCGATCCCCGTGAAGCACCGGGCGTCGGGACCCCCGTTCGCGGCGGCGTCACGTACCGCGAAGCCCACTCGGCGCTCGAAGCGGTCGCCGACCGCGACTGCCTCCGCTCGCTCGAACTCGTCGAGATCAACCCGATCCTCGACGAACGCAACGAAACAGCGTCGCTCGCGGTCGAGTTAGCGGCGAGCGCGCTCGGAAAACAGATCCTCTGACGCTCTATGCGACGTCACCGCACACCGGATTTCCGGTGAACCGTCGGCGAGATGACCGCTCGCCCTGAACGCCGCTATTCGGCTTCGGTATCGTCGTCAGCGTCGACTTCAGCCTCGGCTTCGTCTTCGAGTTCGTCCTCCGCACCCGCCGCGAAGTGCACGTCGACGCTCGCGACGGCGTCGCCGGCGGCGAGATCCATCACGATGACGCCCATCGTGTTTCGACCCACGATGGAGACGTCTTCGACGGGCGTCCGGAGGATCTGCCCGTCACCGCTCATCACGAACAGGTGGTCGCCGGGGCCGACCGTCTCTAACTCACAGACGCGGCCGTTGCGGTCGTTCGTCTTGATGTCGATGAGGCCCTTCCCGTTCCGGGACTGTCGGCGGTACTGTCCGACGTCGGTCCGCTTGCCGTAGCCGTTCTCGGTGACGGTGAGGACCCACTCGTGGCGGTCAGGTTCGACGGCCGCCAGCGCGGCGACCTCGTCGCCGCCCTCCAGGTCGATCCCGCGGACGCCGCGGGCCGAGCGGCCCATCGACCGGACTTCGTCCTCGGCGAAGCGGATCGCCATTCCGTCGCGACTCGCGAGGATCAGGTCCCGACTCCCGTCGGTGACTTCGACGTCGGCGAGGGCGTCCTCGTCGTCGAGTTTCGTCGCGATGATCCCCGTCGAACGGATGTTCTGGAACTTTTCGACGCTCGTCCGCTTGACGTACCCGTTCCGGGTCGCCATCGTGAGGTACTTCTCCTCCTCGGATTCGATCTCGGCGGTGTTGACGACGGCGGTGATCTCCTCGCCGTCGTCGAGATCGAGCAGATTGACGGCAGACTTCCCGCGGGCGGTGCGGGACATCTCCGGAACCTGATAGGTCTTCAGCTGATAGACCTGTCCGTGGTTGGTGAAGTACAGCAGATAATCGTGAGTGCTCGCGACGTACACCGAGGAGACCCGGTCGCCTTCCTTCAATTCGGTGCCGATGATCCCCTTCCCGCCGCGGTGCTGGGCGCGGAAGCTGTCCAGCGGCATCCGCTTGATGTAGTCGTCCTTGGTGACGACGACCACGACGTCCTCCTCGGCGATGAGGTCCTCGTGTGTGACCGTGCCGGTGTCTTCGATGATCGACGTCCGCCGGTCGTCGTCGTATTCGTCTTTGATCTTCGCCAGTTCGTCTGTGACGACGGCGTCGAGTTCGTCGGGGTCCTCGAGGATCGTTTCGAGGCGCTCGATCCGTTCTTGGACCTCCTCGTACTCGGATTCGATCTCGTCGGCTTCCATCGCAGTGAGCGACCCGAGCTGCATCGCGACGATGTGATCGGCCTGCGCTTCCGAGAAGTCGAAAGACGGCAGCGGCTCGCCGTCCGCCTCGACGACGTGCTCGCCGCGCAGTGCGGCTTTCGCGTCGTCACGGCTCTCGGAGTTTCGGATGACGGAAACGACGTCGTCGACGTTCTCTAGAGCTTGCAGTCGGCCTTCGAGAATGTGGGCGCGCTCTTTCCGCTCGTCGAGTTCGTACGCCGAACGGCGACGGACGACGTCGCGTCGGTGCTTGACGTACTCTTCGAGGGTCTCTTTCAGCGTGAGGACCTTTGGTTGGCCGTCGACGAGCGCGAGGTTGATGACGCCGAACGTCGATTCGAGGTGGTGTTCCAGCAGTTGGTTTTTGACGATCTCGGCGTTGGCACCGCGCTTGAGCTCGACGACGACGCGGATGCCGTCGCGGTCGGACTCGTCGCGCAGATCGCGGATGCCCTCGATCTTCCCTTCGTTGACGTCGTCGGCGATGCGTTCGACGAGTCGCGCTTTGTTCTCCTGATACGGGAGTTCGGTGATGACGATCCGGTCGTCTTGGACCTCGAACTCGGCACGGACGCGGACCCGACCGCGACCCGTCTTGTACGCCTTGTGGATCGCGTTGCGGCCGACGATGTTCGCGCCGGTCGGGAAGTCCGGCCCCTTGACGTACTCCATTAGATCCTCGACGGTGGCGTCGGGGTTCTCGATGAGGTGAGTCGTCGCGTCGATCACCTCACCCAGGTTGTGCGGTGGGATGTTCGTAGACATCCCGACTGCGATCCCCGAAGAGCCGTTGATCAGGAGGTTCGGGAACGCCGAGGGCAGGACCTCGGGTTCCTCCAGCCGGTCGTCGTAGTTCGACTGGAAGTCGACGGTGTCCATCTCGATGTCGTCGAGGAGTTCCTCGGCGATGGGAGCCATCCGCGCCTCCGTGTACCGCATCGCCGCCGGCGGGTCGCCGTCGACGGAGCCGAAGTTCCCCTGACCGTCGACGAGCGGGTAGCGCATCGAGAAGTCCTGCGCCATCCGTGCGAGCGTGTCGTAGATCGCCGAGTCGCCGTGCGGGTGGTAATCACCCATCGTCTCGCCGACGATCGAGGACGACTTCCGGTGCGAGGAGCGGGCGGTGATGCCCGACTCGTGCATCGCATAGAGGATGCGCCGGTGGACGGGTTTGAGGCCGTCCCGGACGTCCGGGAGTGCCCGCCCCGCGATGACCGACATCGCGTAGTCGATGTAAGACTGTTCCATCTCCTGTTCGATCCGTGCGGTCTCGACCTCCGCGGCGATGCCCGCCCCGGGATCGAAGGCCTCTGGTGCGTCAGAACTCATCTATATGTCCACCCATTCGGCTTCGGTCGCTCGGTCTTTGATGAACTGCTTGCGCGGTTCGACGGCGTCGCCCATCAGCACGGAAAACATCTTGTCCGCCGCAGCGGCGTCCTCTACGGTGATCTGCTTGAGAACCCGGTTCTCGGGGTTCATCGTCGTATCCCAGAGCTGATCGGGGTTCATCTCACCGAGGCCCTTGAACCGCTGGACCTGCGTGGGGTTGCCGTTGCACTTCTCTTCGATGATGCGGTCGCGTTCGGCCTCCGTCATCGCGTCGTAGGTCTCCCCGCGGTAGCGGACGCGGTACAACGGCGGCTTGGCCGCGTAGACGTAGCCCGCTTCGACGAGCGGCCGCATATGGCGATACAACAGCGTCAGAAGCAGCGTCCGGATGTGTGCGCCGTCGACGTCGGCGTCCGTCATCAGGATGATCCGCTCGTAGCGGACGTCCTCGATGTCGAACTCCTCACCGACACCCGCGCCGATCGCGGTGATGAGCGCTCGCACTTCGTCGTTCTCCAGCACGCGGTCGAGCCGGTGTTTCTCGACGTTCAGGATCTTCCCTTTGATCGGGAGGATAGCCTGGAAGCGGCGGTCGCGACCCTGCTTTGCGCTACCGCCCGCCGAGTCACCCTCGACGACGAACAGCTCGGACTCGGCGGGATCGCGGCTCTGACAGTCCGCGAGTTTACCCGGCAGCGACGTCGACTCCAGCGCGGATTTCCGGCGGGTGAGTTCCTCGGCCTGCTTGGCGGCCTTGCGGGCCTTCGCGGCCTCGACCGCCTTGCTGACGATCGCTGTGGCAGTGTCGGGATGCTCCTCGAAGTACGTCCCCAGTTTCTCGTGGGTGACGGATTCGGTGATCCCGCGCACTTCGCTGTTGCCGAGTTTCGTCTTCGTCTGTCCCTCGAACTGTGGATCGGGGTGTTTGACGGAAATGACTGCGGTCAGTCCCTCGCGGACGTCCTCGCCCTTCAGGGAGTCGAGGTCGTCCAGCAAGTCGTGCTCGCTGGCGTAGTCGTTGACGACGCGGGTCAGCGCCGTTTTGAAGCCAGTGAGGTGGGTCCCGCCCTCGCGGGTGTTGATGTTGTTTGCGAAGGCGTGAATCGAGCCCTGCAGTTCCTCTGTTGCCTGCAACGCCACTTCGACCTCGATGTCGTCCTCGGTGTCGGTGTAGTAGATGACGTCGTCGTGGAGGACGGTCTTCGTCTCGTCGAGATAGCGGACGAACTCGCGGATGCCGCCCTCGTAGCAAAACTCGCGTGAGCGCCCCTCGGGGACGGTCTCGTCGTCTTCGTCGCCGACGGCACCGGGTTCTTCGACGAGTCGGATCTCGACGCCGGAGTTGAGGAAGGCGAGTTCGCGAAGTCGGTTTTCGAGCGTCGAAAACTCGAAGTCGACCGTCTCGAAGATCTCCTCGTCGGGCCAGAAACGAACGGTCGTGCCCGTCTCTTCGTCCTCGTCGAGGTCGCGGACGCGCTCGAAGGCGCCCGCCTCGGGTTCGCCGTGGTCGAAGCTGTCTCGCCAGAGCGCGCCGTCGCGCTTGATCTCGACTTCGAGGCGGCTCGATAGCGCGTTGACGACGGAGACGCCGACGCCGTGGAGCCCGCCGGAGACCTGGTAGGATTTGTTGTCGAACTTCCCGCCGGCGTGGAGGACAGTCATAATAACCTCGACGGCGGGGCGATCGTACTGCTCGTGGGTGTCGACCGGGACGCCCCGGCCGTTGTCGGAGACCGACACCGAGCCGTCGTCGTGGAGCGTGACTTCGATGTGGTCGCAGTACCCCGCGAGCGCTTCGTCGATCGCGTTGTCGACGACCTCGTAGACGAGGTGATGTAACCCTCGCGAGTCCGTCGACCCGATGTACATCGCCGGGCGCTTCCTGACGGCTTCTAAGCCTTCGAGGACCTGAATCTGCCCGGCCCCGTACTCAGTATCGCGTGACATTGAACGTGTCTTCGTTAAGCTACCTCCATTCTTAAACCCTCGCACGCGCGGGCGCGAAACTACGTATGATACCACGCCTCGGGAGAGCAGTTTCACAGATCGTTCGATCAAGCGCACCACGGCGGCCAGTAAGGGCGTCCTACTGGGGCTGATACTGTCGGACAGAACTGTGTGAAGCGTATCGGCACCCCGTGGGTGCCAACATAGTTCACGAACTGCTGTCCGACAGTATGGGACCACGTGCCGACCTCGGTGAACCGACAGCGCAAAGACGACCGCGCGGCTACGAGCCGGTATGAGCGACGCCGAGGACGAGCCGCTGAAGCCCAGCGACGTCGGCGACGAGTCGAACGCCCCGCCGATCTCCGAGAAGCCCTACAAGATCATCTTCGAGGGGAACAAATGCATCGGGGCCGGCCGCTGTGCGGAGGTCGCCGACAACTGGGAGATGGACATCAAATCCGGTCTCGCCAATCCGAAATCGTACTTCATCGGCGAGGACGATCTCGAAGAGAACATCCGTGCTGCGGAGGTCTGTCCCGGAAAGAAAGACAAAGGCGTCATCCACGTCGTCGACCGGCGGACTGACGAAGAGATCGCACCGGATCCGCACGGCGACGGGACGCTCAGCGTCGACTGGTAGGCGAGCGACGACGTGCGTTCCGCCCGACAGGCGAAGCGAAACCACTAACCGGCCGTCCGCGGAATGGCCGCTTGCGCGGGGGTGGCTGAGCTAGGCCAAAGGCGGCGGACTTAAGATCCGCTCCCGTAGGGGTTCGTGGGTTCAAATCCCATCCCCCGCATCCGAATCCTCACTCTAGAGCCTCAATACCCCAGAATTCTGTTCTCGAGGTGATCAAATAGCTATGCACCGACAGAACACTTCGGTTCAGCCGAACGAGGAGAATCGCAGGACAGAGACAGAAGTGCGTAGTGTCGTAGGTCCGTTTGAGTTCAACCCAACGAACAGGGGCTCAGTATGAGCGGATACGAGTTCCCAGTCGTGCCAGACAAGACCCGCGCGTATCTCAACGAGAAACAGCTAGTCGACTACAAAGCCTACCGAAAACCGTTTCTGGAGTGGCTCAGCGTATTTGGGAAGGATCCAGACACTGTCCAGGGCTACGCTACAGATACGGTGAAACGGACCGCCTATCGGATCGGGAAGTGGGAGCGATGGGTCTGGACCAATGGAGATGGATACACCGTCCCACTGTCGTGCGAGGATGCCGACGAGTATATGCGATATCTCGCGACAAACGAGTTCTCGAACTCCCACCGCTCCAACACCCAATCGTCGCTGAAGCGGTACTTCAAATGGCGCCACCTCGAGTTCGATGAACCGGAGTGGGAGCCAGAGTTTACATTCTCCAGCAATGGATCCACCAACCCACGAGATTACCTGACGGAGAGCGAGCGGAAGCAGATACGCGAAGCAGCCCTCGACTACGGAAGCATTCCGAGCTACGATTCATTAACACCGACAGAGCGCACCAAATGGAAGCGCCACGTTAGCCAGGTGTTGCGCAAACCAATGGAGGAGGTGACGCCCGATGACTGGGAGACTGTCAACGGGTGGAAGATCACCTCGCTCGTCTGGACCAGTCTGGATACCGGATTGAGGCCGATCGAAGTCGAACGCGCGCGCACCTCTTGGGTTGACACCGAGAACAAGGTACTCCGGATTCCAGTCCAAGATTCATCGAAAAACGAGAACAACTGGATTGTAAGCGTTACCACGAGGACTGCCGATGCGCTGGAACGGTGGTTAGGTGAGCGGAAGGAGTACGAACAGTACCAAGAGACTGACGCGCTATGGTTGACGCGCGAGGGAAATCCCTATCAATCGGGCTCTCTTCGACGGCTGATTCGGAAACTCTGTGAGGAAGCCGGGATCGACACCGAGAACCGCAAGATGAGTTGGTATTCGATCAGACACTCAGTAGGGACTGGAATGGCCAAAGAACGAGGCCTCGCTGCAGCACAGGCTCAGCTTCGTCACGAGGCGATTCAGACCACCGCGAAGTATGATCAGGTTCCAGTTGACGAACGGCGCGACGCGCTCGACAAAATGGGATAATAGCTATGGGATTCGATTCACGAATAAACGCTTACAGAAGCAATCACTCAGAGACGGACTCTACAGCGATGTCCTCAGATAAATCCACAAGCGACCTACTCGAGATGCTCCGGACGTGCCAGGAACGGCACGGCGAGTGCACAGTGAGCATCTTCGAGACCGACGACGACTTCTGCGCGCCGTCGACGATCATCGATCGCTTCGGCACGTGGGAGGAGGCCTGCAACCGAGCAGGCCTCACGGACCCCGAGAGGTATGGGGACGAAGACAGCACTTCGAGACGCGGGAACCAGCGCTACTCCGACGAGGAGATGCTCGAGATGCTCCAAGAGTGCAAAGAGCATCACGGCGACTGCGCACCGCGCACGTTCAACTCAGATTCGGACTTCTGTTCGGTTTCAGCGGTGATGCGCCGGTTCGGCTCTTGGAACGAGGCGAAAGAGCAGGCCGGCATTGAGGAGGATCTCTCGGGGAAGTCCGGTCGGAAGCAACAGTATTCGGACGAACAGCTCCTGTCGCACCTAACGGAACTCCAGAACCGACACGGCAAATGTACGACTGAACTGTTGCGCCAGGAGAGAGACCTGATTGCCCCGTCTGTCGTGATCGAACGCTTCGGTTCGTGGAAAGAGGCCAAGCGACGGGCGGGACTACAACTCGACGAACGGGCCTCGAATTCACGCCCGCAGGAGTACTCCGACGAAGAGTACCTCGAACTCCTTCGGAAGTGCGAGGAGAAATACGGGAAGGTGACCCAGCGCACCTTCGATAGCGACGAGGACTTCCCTTCGTCGGGAGCGGTTCGGAAACGATTCGGATCGTGGTCCGAGGCCAAGAAACAGGCCGGTCTCAACACCGGACACACCTCGAAATACACGAAAGACGAGCTGCTGGAGATGCTCCGAACGTGTAAGGACCGACACGGGACGTGTACGGCCCACGTCTTCGCTTCCGACAACGATTTTTGCTCTCCAGAGACGGTTCAGCGAGCCTTCGGTTCCTGGACTGACGCAAAACAATCAGTCTCCTCTGAAACGGACCAGAGCACGAGTGGATCCGATGTAGAGGATCCTGAGTGAGACCTCCGTAACGTTCCCAGTGAGGAATCCTGGATTCTCGTGCTCTGACACCCACGTTGAGGCTAACGAGGCCAATTACATTGATACACTGAGCACCGATACAGGTCAGATCTCAGCGAGTCTGCTTCGGGAACACCGTGCTACACCACAACAAGAATTACTACATCAACAACGATCACGTGGATACCAACCACGAGAAGCAAGTCGAACGGATCCAAGCAGTCACGACAATACCTATCGACAGAAGTTTGATTAGGTCACAGACGCGGAGTTCGGAAGTACCCTCCTCAGTGGCGATGTGCGGATTTAGATCGGAATTGTTCAGTGAAGCCAATGTTGAATCCTGGATGTCCAAGAAGAGGTGTGAAGATGCCGTGATCAATCGTGAACGGCAGTGTGATTGGCCCCAGACACGGGAGCCACGCTGCTCAGCCGAGACCGCTCATTCGTCTTATCGGACAGTCTTTGACTGCGAGCAATAGGATTGATCACTGAGACATAATTTTACGGTCGTGTAGAAACCCTCAATCCAGGGTGGTTTCCGAGGACGCGTTAGTGCGGGATGAAGCTATTGTAAGATATCTCCGACATATACACGAATCGCTCAATTCAGATTAACAGTTGACTACAATATATCAGGTTTCCACGAGCCTTATTTTCTCGTTAGCTCTACTGATGTGTCGTTTCACTTCCTCGGTGTGTTCATCACCCACAACTAATACGGCACGCTCATATTCGTTCTTTTTAGCGGTCTGCATAGTGTTTACCGCTATTGCATAATTCCTAGGTGCAGCTGTTGCAGCGACGAAACTAACGAAGAGTATCGTTAAAAATATTACCAGAGTAAATACTGCACTGCTCAGTCCGGCTGTGAAATATATGAGAGCAACAAGAACAATCACCAGCCAATTTACGAACGCCCAAGCCTTCCGTGCTTCAGAAACTAATGGCGTGATCGGCATATCCACCTTGATTTGATCAACATCGCTCTTCTCAGATAATTCATTAGTGAGCTCCTGGTCTGAGCCAAATGGAATACTGAGGAGTTTCAGAGAAAAAGTCCAGACTGCCAAGCTCAATAAAATTAGAGGGACGGCAACCAGGTTGCGTAACTTCTCTCTATCATCATCGGGTTCCGTCCGTCTTTCTACCAGAACAACCTCTGGTTCTCCATTCAGGGCTTCTATAATCTCTTCTCTTCTTTCTGTTGAATCCCAGTGGATGTGTCTTCCTCCAGAGACCTACAAGTCCATTGATATTTCAGAATGATATCTAAGCTCTTAGATTTATTCCCCACTCGGCGTCCGATTGACCAATAAGCAGGCAGAGCCCTACGGCTGCTTGGGCTGTGAAGTCTCGAAATAAACCCCGTGGCAAATCTCCTAGGACATCATAACAAGATGCAAAAGGCGGTGACACGGTCTCAGCCAGCATCCAGCGTGCATCTATAAACAACTTAGTTTAGTTGCACCTCACTTATTTTGCTTCCACTATCAAAATCTTGCATACTTGTACTATATACTGTAAGCACTACCGCGAGAGAACACAGTGGGGGGCGAAGGAGGGACCTCAGGGACAGCGGGTGACAGGAGTTCCAAGTCTCCGAAGGCGTGTACGATACTGACCGTCAGGTACTAAGAAAACGAGTATCCAATACGGAAGACGCAGACTTCATCGAAGAGAGCGTTCTTTGTTGTAATCCAATGTGGTGCGTCGGGTGATCAGTACTCGTTCACCGTGATTCTGCTCTCATCTGACCACCACTCCTCATTGTCTGCTATACACATTGGAAACTGAGTTATCTTACTACCATTTCCCCTCACTATATACTATACACATTGGGGATCAGACGTCGGAACCACCCAACACCGTCCACTACTGCACGTATCTTCCAGAGAAAGTATCAGAGTTCGTCCTGATCGCTTTCTCGATTGTTCCATCAGCGTATGTTGAGCCATCCGCGTAACGCCTCTCATCCCACTTCTCCCGGTATCGGGTTGACCGACGGATACACTGATACATCAGCTGAGTATCCTCTCGACACCAAAAGGCGAGGTCTGACACGAAAGCGAGATCCGCTTCGCTCGTCGATGGGTATGTACCTGCGCCCGAACTCTCCCACAGTTCTTTCGCTCGAACTGCAGAATCACGCCCATCAGCAGCGTAAGCGTCGATCGTCCGTTTTATCTGCCTGACAGAGGGACCACTCTCATCGCCATCTGATTTCGATTGCACCTCGGTCGAAATACTCCGTCGGGTACCATCCGTCTGGGGCGCCGACGTAGAGGTATCCGCATCGTTGGCCTCCGGTAAGTACTCCTGCTGCAGTTCTCGGAAGAACTGACCTCCCTCACCGATCACCGAACGCTCTCCGAGCAGATCCGCTGTCAATACGATCTGCCGGTTTGAATCGTACACTTCGATGGATCCGCGCTGGTCGAGAGGACCCTTGTGGTTGCGCTCGGAGAGCCGTTGACCCCGACAAATAATGTGTAGCCCGGACCCGGATCTCGAAACTTCCGTGTAAGTTGACAATTCTTCGACGATGTCCGTCACCTCTCTACTGTGATTCGGGGGGAATCCAACATCATCTAGATCGATCACCGCAAACGGGTCACCCTCATTGAACACAAACCCGAGCTCTGCGTCCGCGCTGACTGCCTCCGCACGAGCCTCATCGAACGAGAGCTGATTTGACTTCTTCTGCCACCCCTCTGCGGGGTGAATCGGCTTTTTATTCTCCGTCACTATCCACTGGTCGTACTTCCGGAGCTCGTCCGGGACCGATTCCCAGCGTTCGGTGTCGTCGATTCGGCTCTGTTGTGAACTGGTATCACTCATTGTTCTGCCTCCGGAACGTATAATCAATTAAATTCTTGATACTATTGGCATCCAGCCTGGGGAGCACCTCAACAGCGCGACCCGCGACATAGGATTCTACCGCCTCTTCCTGGTCGGAGTACATCTCGTACATTGCAAATCCGACGCAGGCGCCATCTGCCCCCGAGTAGTGGCGACTGTAGCCTCTGAGATCTTGAATCCGTATCTGTCTGAGGGCGTATTTCTTGGCGACGTCCTGCACCTCACACTGCTGCAAAATGGCGTCACATCGCTGTAGCTTCGCTTCCCGGCGGACGAGATTGTTATCTCCAACTTCCTTCTGTCCACGGTTCCACTGCCTCTTCCATAGCCGGTCAAACAACTCCCGTCGATCCCGGAACTCACCAACCCAATCAATATCTCTGGGGTAGAATGTCGTTCGGGCCGAGGAGGGGCTCAATTCGGGCGTATCTGCAGCCACACTACTGGCCGATTTCCATCCCTTATCGGTATACTGAGCATCTGCACGATCACTCAGCGCGTCTGGCTGCCAATTCCAGTCGCTCTGCTGGAGATCCGTGTTGAATTCGTTTTCTGCAATATCGACACTACTCTGGGGGCCGGCGTTGCGTACCTTGGTATTGGTTATCATAGTCTCTCCAGCACCGGAGAGACAGCCTGCTGGCTGATCGCAGAGACTGGAGTTACGTTCCGCGTCCCTCCAGTGGTTGTGAGACTGTCCCCCGGTGCGACGTTCGGAGAGAGTAGATAGACCAGAGAGCAAGGAGTAGTGCTCGTCCTTGCTTGTCTATACTCTGGGCTCCCGAAGTATTAAATCTGGAGTAAACCAGTGTGCGTTGCAAACGCTAAAACTGAGTTCTCGAGCATCTGACTAGAGTTGTGCTTACTAGGATCTAGGAGCCCCCGGTAGTGATAAGAACGGTCTCCTGACGAGTTCGTCGTAGGCTTTGACCTACAGTGCAGCGTGTCATAGAAAAATCCGCATAGTTGTCTGCGTATTCAGCGTTAGCGGCTCCAAGATCGTCATCTCGGTTCTCACAGCAGTTGTGCGCTCCACGTTGAATCGCCGTTGATATTGATGAAATATCAGTATCCGTATCAGAGCGCGCTATCTCTGACTGATTCTATAGCCCGCGCACTAAGTGCACGCTCTTCTAAACCTGTAACGGCCAGAAACAGTACTCAGTGAGACCAAAGCGTGGGACGGATTCTATGACACGCTGCGAGATCGCTCAATACAGTGGACTCACCCGTCAATCGTCTTTTGGGTAAGCTCCCGACTTTGTTGGAATATTTAGATCTTAATACTGAAGTGGCATCACCTGATTTCTGGATGTTCAATATTTGGGATTCTATCCTCTTGAGAAGACGTCCCCGTGTCTAAGATTTCCCTCAGGTCGGCACCGTCATCGTACTCTTCACCATCTTTTTGTACTGCCTCCTTGGCGAAAAGGAACTCATCACTTTCAACGTCAACACATCGTAGATAATGTGGCCCCTGAGGACCTCTTCCATCTTTGAACCACAACAGGAGAGCCACGGTTGTTTTTCCCTCGCCGTTCTTTTCAGCACAACGAACTACGCTATTTGCGGGAGGCCATTTGTGCAAGCTGAACAGTTTCTTCCACTCTTCTGGGATGTTTTCAGTGAATACCGTAAGAGGAACAGTATGGGTCTCTACCGAACTATCAGACGCAATCGCGTTCCCGTCTGCATTCAAGAATATCGAACTTTTATTATTGCTGTATAGTTCTGAGACTACCTCTTTCCATTCTCCGGCAATCATCGGGAGGCTAGCGGTGTACCGCCCATCTTCCGTCTCGATATATAATTCAACACGAAGATCGTGGGCAGGTGCAAGACCAATATTTGAAATATCAACCTCAAGATATTCGGTTTGGTATAGGACTAGATTATCTGGGAGATTGGCTGACGCACAATTGTCTTCTTGATAGTTTTTTGATTCTTGATATTCTACCGGTGTGTGGTCTGCCACTCTCAATAGGGCTGTTTGTTGATACTCTGTGAGATTCTTTTGCTCTGAGATGATTTCCCGTTGCTTGTCGTAAACATACAGAAGCAAGATACTCACTAAGACTGACGCCCCAGCCCCAATACCACCAATAATTCCTGGGAGACCATACGGCGGTGATGGTATTTTATAAATATTATAAATCCCAGCTGTATCAACGAAAAATATAATTAATATTGAAAAGATCCCAATAGTCATTACCGATATCAAATACTCCCAATGCTTGTGCGATAAGTCATCTATCCCGAATCTCATAGCCATTCATTCATCCATCATCTGTGATAAGCCGTCATAAGTTGAGCCAACGACAACCAATACACACGCAAGTGCTCACGGTTTATTCATTCGAGGGAACCGCGAAATAATTCAATGTGGTCAAATTCCGCGACACCACACGCTTGCACACCCCCCCGCGGTGTGTTCTCTCTGCGGAGCTGTATGTGTTCATCTCACGACATTTACAGTAGCTTCGATTCAGTGCGACAACCGCCACGAGACCTTCTAAGCACGTGTCGACAGTGGCGCTATATGTGACATCCACAATCTCGTGAGGGACCACACCGGACCAATGTCACGGAAAGTGGAAAAAAATCGCCCGTTAAGACTGCGATCGCAATATCCGCTGACTCTCTTTGTCGACTAATTGTGTACTTCGCTACTATCACCCTTCGTCACGGCTGAATACCTCGGATTAATAGCTATTTTAGCTGGTCTCGTCGAAGTTTCCAAGTACTGTCTGTTTTCCATCCTTCTCGTCGACTTCTTGCTGCGGGTTTTCAACTTGGATGCCAAGATTTGAGATTAAAGGTACCCAGTGAGTTGATTGATATCGCTTCCACTCACCGTTCTCAGTCATCAGTCTCCACTGATCGAAAGTGAATTCCGTTTGGTACCAATGGTGGACTCCGTCAGGGTAGACATAGAGAGGATTTATCGAAGAGATATCGAGTACTTGGGAAGCAATCTCTTCAAACCAGTCCTCGGCAGAATATGCGTTTAGTTCGAAGTCGACTTCGTAATAGTCTCCAGATCCTCTGTTTGCTGAGATTAAGTTTTCTGCTGCTTGGTCGAATATATCGTTGAGTTTTCGGACTTGGTCGGTGCCGAAATAGTACAGTTGTGTCCGTGGTTTAGCATTAGTACCAATAGTTTCTGGGTCTGTGACTGCTAGCACGGAACTCAGGTCTTTCCGTTGAATGTCAATTTCTTCGTTGTTAACCAGCTCTCTTTGCAGTCGGAAAGCGTATTTGTGGATTCGGAGTGCCCAGATGAGATATTCGAGGTTGTGATCGCCTTCTTCATCAAATAGGGTTTGCTGTTCGGTCTGTTGTTTAGTATCCTGTTTCTCAATAGCAGGGAGAACGTGTTTATGATAGTATTCGATGAAGTCTTGGTTGAGCTCGAATCCGATTGGACGACGGTCTAACCGTTTTGCTACAGCTAAGGTGGATCCAACGCCGGCGAACGGGTCTAAGACTACGTCACCAGGGTCGGTGGCTAATTTGATGATTCGTTCGACAAGAGGTTCCGGAAACGGACTCGGATGGTAGTTGAGTTTGGGTCCCCACTCCCCCTGTTTGGGGATCGGGAACTCCCATATGTTCTCAGGTAATTTTCCTTTCGGATGATATCTTTCTGGGTAATTCACCCACCATCGGCCGAATTCGTCTGTGTCTTGGATACGGATGGAATCAGCGTTGTACTTGTAGTTGTCCGTCTTGGCGTACATCGATATGTGTTCGTAGATGTTCCGTAGCTGGCCTTTTTTTCGCCAAGGACGAGTCCGCTGCTTGTTCCATATAAGATGATCTTTCAGCTGCCAAGATTCATCGAGAGGATTAATGTCTTCTCCACAGATGTCACAGTGCAGTATCCCGGTTCCTCTGTCTCGCTGAAGCCGGCCATTACAATCCTCGTCAGGACAGAGACGGCGTTTTTCCAGATTTTCTAGCTCATCAGCTATATCGAACGGAGGACGGACAATGCGATTATTCCGACGAAAGGTATCTGTGACAATCCACAGTGTACACTCGTCAGAGGCCACATCGTAGCACTGCTTAAAAATGATACGTAGGTCTTCTATAAAGTCCTCATACAGTTGTTCGCCTATTTGTTCTTCTTGGTCGCCGTAGTCCTGCATATCGGCGTAAGGAGGCGAAGTAATGATTGCATCTACCACTCCATCGGTTGATCCAAACCATTTTTCGAGCACAGATTTTAGATTCCGCGCATCAGCTTGATGGATATCAAAGACGGAATCCGAAGTCACACCCATCGTACGTAGTAGATAATCTCCACCCATATAACATCAAAGAACCCCTTGCCTCTATCCACGTGCCTACAGCACTATAACTGGGGACTGGTCCGAGAGACGTGTCAGGAACGATCAGAAAACTTAAAACACATAGATCAATTGCAATGTGCTATAATGGTTGCTTCGGACCGCCAGCCCGGATTTATTTCCGATAACGCGTTGGCGCTCAACAAGATTGCTTTTAAGCGGTTCTCAACTGGTGAATCTTCCTCTTCCCGGAGACAACTATGAGTCGTCAGACCAGGGCAACCTGCGATTCCGAGGTAGAACTCTCCACGTTGGCCTCGGGAATGGCAAAACAGCACGAAAGGTATCAGGATGCACTCCAAGAACTAATCGACAATTCGGTCTCGTCTGTGGTGAAGAATGAGGCATACTTCGATGATCCGGACACGCCGATTAAGATAGTAATCACGTTTCGACGCACCAAGAACAGTGTCCGAACGACTATTGCCGATAATGGACCGGGTATCAGCAGGGAAGCTCTTCAGAATGAAATCTTCCGAACAGGGAACAAGAAGGAATCCGACGGTATCCTAAATAACGTTGGCTGGGGTCTGAAAGCCAGCCTTGCTTGGTTCGAGGAAACTCTGTCGCAGGCTAATCCCACACCCGAGAACGAATGGTTCACACTGGTAACCCAGACCAGTGGATCAGACAGATTCCGGGTTGACGGTCCTATCACTGGGGACTTGCCTATCTCTCGTGCCGATAATGATGCTTGGGTTGATGGGTTAGGTATCGGTGATCACAGCCTCGGTGAATACGGAAGTGGAACCCGTGTTCACGTCAGCTGTAGCCGACCTAAGTTCGATAACGACGTCTGGCCGTCAGCCAAATCACTAGAAATCAAAGCTCAGACACTCCGGGAGCTGCTCGGAGTTAAGTTCCGTCGACTGCTCTCCGTTCACCCTGAAAACGAGATATACATCGATTACGAGGATGAGACTAACGGAAAGAGCGGTTCTCTACCTGTCATCCCAATCTTCCCCCAGTACGTGTCGGACGACCAAGACCCGCCGACACCTTACGCGGAGGATTCGTTTGAAATAGTGGGTGATGACGGTGCAGTGTATGAGGTGGAGTTCGAACGCGGGACGCTTGATTTTGACGCGATGACCAGTGAGCTGGCTGACGACTATCCTGGTCTCTTCACTACAAGTGGACGGTTCAGAACCAGATTCAGACCCAACCAGTCCAAGCAGGGTGTCGATATCTATGCTAATGGCCGTATCTTGATGACGTCGGTATTCACTGATCTTTTCGACCTGATCAGGAATAACGAGTATAATTATTTCGGGGGTGAAGTGCGTATCTTCCCGAAGCAGGGGACAGACGAGGTTCCAACGGACAACAAGAAGGTTCGTGTCGATACCAACAGCACATTATGGCAGAACCTGTGTGAAATCCTCTCCAGCGACAAGTACCAGCCTGAGGGGAAGCGGTACGACGAAGCATATGACCAGACTGAGGAGAATGAAAGCATTTCAGCAGGAGAGGTAGACTCAACGGAACCCTCCTCGGGAGCAGCTGATATTGGTTCCTCTATCGATACGTCCAGTCTTTCCGCTGCTGATGACCTTTTTGAAATTCACCAGCAGGATTCGATGAAGTTGGAAGAGACTCTTCGAGGGTTCGATGATGTTCCCAATGAAGGCGGTTTTGTCGATGCAACCTTGACTTCTCCGCCGTACTTCGACCTCAAGGATTATGGGTATGAAGCGGAGGAGCAGCTGGGTCAAAGCGGTTCATACGACCAGTATCTTGAGGAGATGCGGGAGGTCTTCCAGCAGGTATACAACGCTACCAAAGATTCCGGGACTCTCTGGGTGGTGGTGAACACGTTCAAGAACAACGGTGAGATCGTCCAACTCCCCAACGATATTGCTTCTATTTGCCAGAACCTCTCAGGGATAGATCAATGTCCTGAGTGTGGTTCTTCGCTACGACTAGACCAGCTTGATCATCAGCTCACCTGCCGTGAATGTGACTACACCCATAACCGCAAGTCGGATTCGTGGCTGCTGCAGGATATCGTTATCTGGAACAAGACTCGGGCCTTGCCCTACAACAGCGACGGCCAGTTCAGGAACGTCTTCGAGTATATCCTGTGCTTCAGTAAAACCGATTCTTTCGAGTTTGACGTTGACAAGACACGTATAGCAGATCCGACACAGTTCAAGCAGTGGTGGGTCGAATATCCGGAAAGGTATCATCCACGAGGTAAGGTCCCGGACAATATCTGGGAGCACGTAACCCCTCCTCAGGGTTCATTTGGCGGAATTGATTCACTGGATCATCCAGCACCGTTCCCCACCGCGCTTGTGGAGCGAATTCTCCGCTTGACCACGAAACAGGGCTCTATAGTACTCGACCCGTTCGCCGGTTCGGGAACGGTGCCTGCTGTGGCAGACATTATGGGACGTCGCTCTATCGGCTTCGAGCTGAGCCCAAAGTATTGCGAGGCATATGATTCGGTTAAGGAGGAGATCTCAGAGAAGTATGGGGATCGGCTTCAGTCTCAGACATCCGAACAACAAGAGGATCTTGCGAAGGTGATCGGAGGTTTACGGCAAATAAAGCATATCCGTGAAATTCTTCGGAAACACGGAAAGGAGTCGAACGGTGGTTCTCACGATGATCTGACTATCCACACTGCTTTCCACCTTTGCCGGGAGATAAACGTCCAATCAACTGATCAGGGTCGGTTTATCGATTCGGATATTTACTATATCGTTGACGACGATCTGAACGAGGAACTTCAATCCAATCTTCAGCAAAGCCTACACTCGATTGCAGCCAACGGGATCAGCGCCTCTTACGGAATCAATCCGACTGTCAACGTCTATTCTACCAGCGAGTTCCTTGAACAGGCAATAACACAATCTGAGATGTCGTCTATTGGTGATCTGTATGTCTACGAGGGGGGACGGCATTACGATTACAAGGAGAAGATCAGCCTGTCAGATTGGGTTGAACGGGCTGTCGGGACGAACAAATGGAAACAGGAATTCGCCCAGAAGGAGTGGCCGCCGATCGTGAGCAACGTCGGTCTTTCTGTTGACAATCCGCGGCGCGGAGGAAGTCAAGAAGAAAGTAAAGATGATACCGCAGATCAGATAGAGATTCTCGGAATAGACGACTTAGCCCTTAGCTAGGTGTCTGGTTCGTGATTCGTATTTGTGCAACGATCATCCTTTGACGAGGATTATTCGTCAACGGGGGGGGTCGTTGAGTAAATAGAGCAGGATTTTCTGCGAATAATTCGATTTCCTCGATTAGGGTTCCAAATGACTCGATATCGATGATGCGGGCTCCAATTGATGCGAATTCAGCTTTGAATGACCGATCCCCCACATCACTGAATTCTTGTAGAACGAGTGATTTGGAATAAAGTCTCCGCCCACTTCGTCCATCCGGGCGTGTGCTCGATCAGCGTGATTGTACCAAGTACTGTTGTTGTGTCGCTATGATGGCGTCGTTGATATTGATGAGATGAAGATCTTTTTCGTCCTGACATCCATTAATCAGGGGTACGGCATCAACTTCGTAGTGATTTCCTGACCCCCAGTACCTGCTTTTTCTCGCAGCCGGAACCTGTCTGCTGGCGGATTATTTCCCGAACCAACTTCTCGAATCCCCACTCCGGATTCTCTTCCTTCATTGTCTCAAAGAGCATCTCTCAATTAGTCATAGTCGTCTAAATACATCCAGAGATTGTGACGCTTCTGTCAGGATAAAAACAGTACGGTGATCGAGCCTCGTTATGAAATCCGAGAGCCGATCAATGACTGAAATCTCTGCTCTGTTGAATAGCGGTGATTGGATACAGGTGTGGAAACTGAGCCCCCTGTATGAGTGGCTGAGGCTGGTGGTCTCGTTTCGTCCCGTCTTAGAGGCTACTATTCAACAGAGCAGAAATCTCAACAGGGCAATTTCTATTGTTGGTCGGGTTCTCTATGGAGGTAGATGTCTCTGAGGGATTACCGGTGGGAGGGATACTATCCTGGGCACGTGGATATCTTAGAGGAGTTCTTTATCCCTGCGCTCAAGCACTCGACTTACTACGATCGGATTACCGGCAGCTTTTCGTCTTCTGTTTTGGAGCTGTTTTCTGAAGGATTGCCTGAATTCATCGAGAACGGAGGGACAATTCGTCTTCTGCCTGGAATTGTGCTTTATGAGGAGGATATTGAAGCGATTGATCAGGGTCATTCTGACGAGGTTTTGTCCGAACGGATTGAGTGGGAAAAAGTAAAACAAGGGAGCCGTGAGGAGGTTATTGAGGCCTTGGCTTGGTTAGTTGCCGAGGATGTTCTGCAGATCAAGGTTGGTGTGGTAACCGATGAATTGGGGAGACTGCAGACACAGCAAGAAGCGGAGTGGCATCAGAAGGTTGCTATCTTCGGAGATGACGAGGATAACACAATCGGGATTACCGGATCGCCTAATGAGTCGTTCAAAGCGTTGCGGCAGAATCGAGAGAGCTTCAGCCTTTTCCGGAACTGGGTGGAATCTGAGGAAAATGAGTGGGATGAGAAAACGCGGCTGGACAAGCAGATAGATGAGTTTGAGCAGCTATGGAATGACGAGGATCCGAAGTCTGCCGTGTTCGATTTCCCGGAGGCGCTTCGTAGGGATCTAATCGAGAAAGCCCCGGAGTCCGAGCCCGACTGGGATGAAGTTATTCCTGGTGGGAGTAGCGGGGTAAGTGGTCGTGAGGATATTGACCTGCGTCCGTATCAGGAAGAAGCTATCCAGAGATTTCTTGATAATGGGAATCGACTTGTTCTTGATCACGCGACAGGTACAGGGAAAACTTGGACCTCGCTTTTGGCAATGCAACACGCGGTTGAGGACTCCGATATTGTTGTTGTCTTCGCTCCGACGAAGGACTTGGTCAATCAGTGGGTAGATGGTGATAACATCACACGGTTCTTCCCGGAGAGCAGCATCATCCGGTGTCTGGGAGATACGAATTGGCGTGAACGTTTGCAGAACTATCTCTTCACTGATCGGTCGGCTCCTCTGTTTGTGGTGTCAACAATGCATCCTAGCACGATGGAAGACGTCATCAAACGAGTGAATTCGACTAAGGAGTCTGGAATTGCAGTGATTGCGGATGAAGTACACAATCTGGGTTCTAATCTCCGCCGAACTATCTTCCCGGACCTGGAAGCGGATCGAGCCAGAATCGCTTTGAGTGCTACGCCATTCCGTGATGATCCCGGTGATGAAGCGATTATCGAATACTTTGGAGATACGATTCACGAAATATCGATAGAAGATGCAATAGAAGAACACGAGGTGCTTAGCGAGTACGAATATCATATTTACCCGGTTGTCTTGTCGGATAGCGAACGGAAGCGGTTCCGGGATCATTCTACCGAGATTTCACACCTGTATAATACGTACAAGTCCTATGAGGACCAGTCTCTGATTGAGGTCTCAGATCGGCATCCGGATTTGAAGGTTGAGGTGATGGATCGAGCTCGGATTGTTAAGGAGTGTTCGGCTAAGCTGGATGTTACGAGGTCGTTGATTGATGAAGCAGGCACTCGGACCTTAGTGTACTGCAACACTGAAGATCACACTGAGCAGGTTGTCGAGGAAGTCGACGATCATACTACGAAAACCGTCTCGATTTTCCTCGGTCGTCTTCCCTCCAGCGAAAAGGAGAATCTGTTAACTCATTTTGAGGGGGGGAAAATTGATGTCTTGGTTTCTATTGACTGCCTTACGGAAGGTATCGATGTTCCCGAGTGTGACTCAGCTATATTGGTAACAAGTTCTACCACGGAGCGAGAAGCCGTGCAGCGACGTGGCCGTATCTTGCGTGAAGCAGAAAGTGACGAACCGGCCCATCTCTATGACTTCGTCACCTTACCAGCTGACCTTGAGAAAATCAAAGCAGGGGAGGCAGATCTTGTCCCTGCTGAGATTTCGCTCATCGAGCGCGAACTGCAGCGTCTACGTATTATGAATGCTGATGCAGCGAATAAGATGGAGAATGATCCCCTTATTTTAAGATTAAGTCGTGCCATCACGCAGTACGATCTCGAATGACAGGAATTGATCCGGACATCGAGGATATTCTGGATGAGGAAGTTGACGACTTCCACACCAAACAGATGTTACGGGAAATCCTCGACTGGGAGGATCAGCAACTCTACAAAACAAGACGTCGCGGAAAGAAAGATGCTCTTGAAGGATTCTTAGATAACTACCTCGAAGATAAAAAATGAAGCTACAATCTGTAGAGATAGCCAACTTCCGGCCATACCGGGATTCTCACTTGGACCTCACCGACCGCGATGGTTCTATACACGTAGTAGAAGGTGATCAGGGAGGAGGAAAGACCAGTCTTCATACAGCGATCCAGTGGGGCCTATATGGTGGAGATGGACCCGGCACGAATTATTCGGAGCACTGGAACGAACGTGCAAAGCAGGACCGAGAAGAGAAAATGTCGGTGGAAATTAAGTTTAAAGAAGGTGAGAGGAATTATACTCTTATCCGGGAAATCGACCGGTTCAACCATACACAGGGCCGTGCCTACGAGGAGACTACATTAATCGGAAATACCAATACCTATTCTGATGAGGAGGCCCAGAACCAGATTGAAGAAATACTCCCCGAGCAGCTGAAGGACTTTTTCTTTTTAGACGGCGAACGGATCCAGAGACTGATCGAGGAAGATGCCGGACAGCAGGTGAAGCGTGAGATTGAGACCGTTCTCAAGCATCGAACAATAATCAATGCTCAGAATGATCTTGAGGATCTGTTAGAGGACCGGTTGATTCCTCGTCGAGATAAGATTGAGGAGGAAGCAAGTGAGCGCGACGAGATTATACAAGAAATATCGGAGTACCGGGATGATATCAAGGATCTGAAGAAGCAAAATGAGGAGGATCGTGATAATATTCAGAAAAAGAACGATATACTGGAAGAGACGCGTGAGGAGCTAGAAGAGCTAAATGAGGAGAAGATTGAGGAGATAAACGACTTAGAAGAGGCAATTCAGGACCTGCAACAGGATAAGGTCAGGATCCTTTCTGAGTTGAAAGAGTCGTGGAAGGAGCTCCGCTACGCTATTCTGTTTGATGATGTAGATGATTTAAATCAGGAGCTTGAGAGACAGATTGAGGAATACGATGAACAACTGTCGGAGATTGAGCGTAACCAGATTATCTACGAATTAACTGAGGAGGCCAGAGAGGGTGAGTGTCCGATCTGTGGGAATGACGATATTGAATATCTGAAGCAGCACGATCACGAGGACCACGATGAGGACTTGAAGAAGCAAATCACGGAAAAAATAGTTGAACTGCGTGAGATGCGGGGTAGGCTTGATTCAGTTGAACCACCCGAAGATGCTCCTGGAGACAAGCAGGTCCGCCTTGAAGAAATCACGAGTAAGATAGAGGAAAAGCAAGAACGACGTGATGAACTATTAGATGAGTTAGGAGGTGTTCCGGATGAAAGCGAGCGCGACACGTTGGAACGGAACATCAAGCAGCTTGAAAACGATATCAGAGATCTTCGAGACGATATAGAGGGTCGGGAAGAAAAGATTCAGAAAAAGCAGCAGGAGATCAAGAAGTTAGAGAATAAGCGGGAAGAGCGTTCCTCAAACAGGGATTTGGAAGAGGTTACTGACAAGATTGAGGCAGCCGAGACTGCTATTGAGAAACTGAAGACGATACGGGAGGAGCACGTCCGGGAGAAACGGAAGAAGATTCGGGATGAGATGAATGAGGTGTTCGATCAGGTAGCCCAGTCTGAGTTTATGAGCGAACGCTACAAGGGACTCGATTTCCGTGGAAGCCCGGATGAGGACGACTCTTATGTTCTCCAGCTGGTCGAAGTTGATGGCGAAACAAAGGATATGGTTAATCATCAGCCGTCGGCTGGCGAATCCCAGTTGACCGCTCTCAGCTTTATTTTCGGGCTCAATAAGTACGCGCGTTATTCCTCGACGATCGTGTTCGATACCGTTGCTGGACGGCTTGATTTGACCAACAGTGAAGCGCAGGGAGAGTTCTTCGCATCACTGGATGAACCGCTTCTGTTGCTCGTAACGGATTCAGAACTCCGTGATCTCGGTGAATCCGTTCAGCAGGAAATCGGTGCTCACTACGAAATCAAGCCTGATGGAAAAGACTCGGAGCTTAACAAGGTGAAATAATGAAATTCGACGAAATATCCGGCGCTCAAACCGTTCACGTTACGACCGAGAAATTCGAGAGGGTAGCGACCTCGATCAATGAAACATTAGAGAACAACGATGGTAATCCGGTGGAGAACACTGAGATAGCGAATCTGGGGATTGCAGTTGGATTCAAAGAGGAGCGACGTGAGAAACCGGAAAGTACGAACAAGCCAATAAAGATGGAATCGCTGGATCAGGACAAGGTTCTCCGAACGATGATTGAGCGTCGGCACGAGGATGCCTCTCCAGAGGAATTGAAGGATATTATGGAGCACTATCTGGAGGGGGGTATCCAAGAAATGGCTGAGGATATAGAGGAGCAGAACTACTTTGAGTACCACCAATACCTCGATACTGACGGCGGGGAATACTCAGAATCCTAACACCCAGAGGACCTCCCCTAAGAGTGGTTGGAATTGATCAACGAAGCTGAGGTGACATCAAACTAAGTCTCGTGCTGGGTTATCTCCCCCGGATAGATGCCTGATGTCCCACCGATTCCAGTTCTCGTCATAGTTCTTTTTGGCTGATCGGTATAGTTCTCGATAGTCTGGGTCCGGGTCGTTTTCTCCATTTATTAATCCGACTATCGATTCATTTGGCGTGTATATTGTCACTTTGGGATTCGAATACTTGTTATTAAGATAGTCTGTCCCTTCTGCGACTGCTTTCAATTGCGGAATGAATCCTCTTTTTGTGTCTTCGGAGTATGATCCTTTTTTGCTCTCTGACTCGGACCCCTCAACAACATACGCCCAACCCCCATTCCCGCTTCCCGCAGTGTAGAGCTTCAGACTCGGACCGGTTTTATTTTGTTCATCTATTTCTTGATTGGCAAAATCGCTCAGGTCTGCCACCATACAGGCGGGACAAATGCTATCATTGTTAATATTAATCACTATTCTAGTATCTACCAGTATATACCACGACTGTTCGTCAGAAGATCGATGAGGTTCAATCTGAACAGTAGCAATGCAATACTTGCAAAGTAAGAAGTGTGAAAATATATTAAATTATCTAGAACATTCTGCTGTGGTACGTCTCCATTCTTCTAAGTCTAGCTAATCATAGATACGTGAATTGATATATATAGAGTCAGTGTCCTCGTCATCATCCTCTGTTTCTGCGACCCGTCGACACGGACGAAGTGCCAAGGCCTCGGAGCGCGACAACTGTCACCCCCCCACCGTGTTCTCTGGCGGATAATGCGGGTTGAAACGGGCCAAAGTCACTGGAGAACCTGTGTTCGGATTTCTTGTCGAGCTTCTACGTACGATCAAAGAGGAATTCCTCGATAGAGTCGTATTGATGGTGACTTACTGGTTTGAACTGCAGCCCTTCTTCGGCCGTGACATCGATAATATGTGCACCGAGAGATCTGACTATACGCTGGTAAGATATTCTGTGGTGCTTGGGGTCCATCTTCACGTCTGTTGAATCATAAAACTCCGAGGGCGCAACTAACACTGGATGATATCCGGCACGGAGATAGCTGGCCAATTGGTGTATTGATCGGGTTCGTTCGCGCTTGTTGCAGCGGGCCTTGACCTCGAACAGGAATCCCTTAAAATCTTTATGCGGAAGGTCTAGTCTGACATCAGCAAGAATGCCGACCTGACTGGAGTCGACTCCTTTTTCGACGAAAAGGTCGGTACCAGTTGACTTTTCCTTAGATTCGAGCGCTTCATCCACTGCGCTAGCTAAGGTAAATTTCATTGCTTTGTGCGAAAGTGATTCGCTCATATCTGGTTGTTAATGTTAGATACAGGAAAAACTATCCCTGAATTGTAGTCATACGTCAACCACTTATTCCTTAGATATATGAATATTCAATAGTTCGGTTGATCTGATTGTTCAGAGAGCATCCCTTACGTTATTTCACAGAAATCGGAGTGCGAGATCGTGTCTGATGCATCAATTTAGCGAGACTCCGCGTTTGATCAATTACTAGTTCGTACACGATTATGCACTAATTATTCCATATATTCAGTATTCTCCATAAGGTTGGTCCCGTAAAATATTGTCAATAGCGAAATTCTGCGAAAATCCTGGGCTCAAAATGCGAAATTTTGTCCAAGAGAAACCGGCATAACCTCCTCCCGGACCTCGTCCTTATCTTATTAAAAAAAACAGGCAACTACTTGGCCGGAAGCGGGCCTCCAATGGGGGGACGACATCGGGGTCGGACTACCTTCGGTGTGCGTAGATCGTGCCCGACGTGGGCGTCTCACTGCTGTTGGCGAGTACGACGGGTTTCCCTGGGTCACCGATTGCAGCACGCATCAGCAGGTAGAGGTTGATCGCCTTGATTGTCATCGCTATGTACGTGGGGATCCGAGCGTTTGCCTCAGAGATCGTGATTGACCAACTTCCCTGTTCCCTGAGGGTGACGCTACCTGTTTCGTCGGTTACTGTTGCCTGCCACAGGCCGGTGATCCAGATGCTGAGCTGTAGTTCGTCGGGTTGGGGGGATACCCGCGTTCGTCGTCCTCGTCTCCGAGGACGGCTCCGGGCAGGCCGGCGCCCGTACTCGCTCACAGTCTGTCGACTGTCCTCAACACGGTTCGTCTGTCGTGCTCTATATTCAATATAGATAATAACTAGTTGGAAAATCATCACAGAACTATCTGAAGAGGTACAATCTACTCGGTTCGGAGGAATATCTCGTTTGCACTGATTCAGAGCCAAGCCGAAAATTGACCTCTGGACGAACCGGTAATTGACTCAGTCGGAAGTGTCCGTATTCTCTACGGCCTGGTGCTTTATTATAGACCGGACCACATTCTCAGTAGAGAGCAGAATCAATCCGGGTAGTGCTAGAGTGAGGATGCGGAGCGGGGGCGGATCGACGGCCACGCCTGCGTGGCCTTAAGATCCGCTCCCGTAGGGGTTCGTGGGTTCAAATCCCATCCCCCGCATTCGAATCTGCGAGCGAAGCGAGCAGTTCGGCTTCTATGGATGGATTTGAACCCTACCGGTCGAGCGCAGCGAGTACCGAGCGAGCACGTCCGGCTCCGGTTCAAATCCCATCCCCCGCACTGCGTGTCCGAGCGTCAGCGAGGACCGCTCGTTTACGGTGGGATTGAATCAGGGAGCAACTTCGTTGTGACCGTGGTTCAAATCCCATCCCCCGCACTGCGTGTCCGAGCGTCAGCAAACGGCCTGTTTCTATCGTGGAGTTGGACAAGGAAGCACAACGGTCGTGGGTCAACTGTTCCCGGATCCCGGTTGGAGGTGTTCTCTGAACTACTAAGTCACGGACTTCCGAACGACCGGTATGAACCGGCGCACGGTAATTCGGAGTTTACTCCCTGTTGGGATTGCAAGCCTGGGAGGTTGTGCAGGGCAATCTGGTTCACAAGAAACTGCAAGTGTCTCCGATTCGGAGGCCGGCGAGATACCAATAATTCAGGTCGATCCGAACAACCCACGCGTCGGGACACCTGTTGCGTTCACCGCAAACATTGAGGACGGTAGCAGCTACTTTTATTTCTGGGCGTTTGGCGAGGGAGTAACAATCGAGGGTCGGGGGCGCTCTACGACACGAGCATTCAATGGAGCGGGTAGTCACGTGGTCAAGCTATTAGTAGTCGATCCGGATGTCGTCGAGACACATCTGGGGGGCGATCCCTCACGGGCAGATACGTTCGGCGATGTCACTGGAAAAGCAGACTATAGTAGCAACTACGCCCAACACTCGACCGTCGTAAACGTCGAAGAGCTCCCAAGAGAGCAGTTGAATATCGAGACCGGATTCGTGAACATATACCTCCGGGGGAACCGCCGGAACGTGTCAGCGGATGAGCCGGCACGGCTGGAGTTCAGTGCGTCGAACCTCGCCGGCGAGAGACGCCTCGTCGTCGTATTACTCTTGCAGGTGCCCACTGGGTTGGCTGTCCGTGGGACCTCTTTCGATGAGGGAAGTGGCCAGTACACGACACGATACGAGGTCGGTCCCGGGGGAACGAAAGGTGAGTCTATCGAACTCGTCGCGAACGAAAGCGGACGGTACCGCATTCGTGGCCGCGCAGTGTACTACTTCGAGGACGCTCCCGACGAGAGAACGAGCAAATCTACAAAGCTGACGCTGAACTTCAGACAGTAAACGACAACTGAACCGCCGCCCACGACGTCGTATGCGTTGATTCAATCCTCGCTTGGGGCTGTCTGCCCCTCACGGTCCTCCGCACTGCTCATTTCTCTGCGGGCGACGTCCGAACCGTGAGGACCGGTACTTCGGAGTGCTGAACGACTCGTTCCGCAACGCTGCCGAGCAGTACGTGCGGGAGCCCCGTACGCCCGTGTGTGCCGAGGACGACGAGGTCGACGTCGTTCTCGTCGGCGTACGCGAGAATCTCCTGATGCGGCGTCCCATACTGGACCGCGGTGATCGCGTAGATACCGACGTCCGTCGCGCGGTCGTGGATCTCCGCGACGGAGGTTCGCCCGGCTTCCTCTATCCCTTCTTGGACGGACTGGCTGTGCGCGTCGAGTGGAACAGCCGAGGTGTCGACGACGTGGAGGACGTGCAGCGTCGCCTCGCTCAACCGCGCGAGGTGGATCGCGTGTTCGGCCACGCGCGCCATCCCGTCGCTTCCGTCGGTCGGGACCAGAATGGTGTCGTACATCACCGCTAGTTCGTCGGGTTCACACTAAGGTAGTGAGTCCGTACGGGTGCTGAGGAGGAGTTACGGTTGCTCCTGGGGATCACGGCTGCTCACTGGGACCACGGCTGGTCACTTCGTCGTATCGCGCGCCGTCGAACCGCGGTCGAATCTCCGACAGGGGTAAAAACCACGGTGCGGTAGAAAGACCAATGAGTCAGGAAGCGGCCGAGAAGGGTCGCGTCCGCGTCGTCGGCACTGCGCACGTCTCCGAGGAGAGCGTCCGCGAGGTGGAAGAGACGATCGAGGCGGAACGCCCCGACGTCGTCGCCGTCGAACTCGACGAGGGACGATACCGGCAGATGAAGGGTGGAGAGCCCGACGACATCGAGCCCGGAGACCTGCTCCGCGGCAACACGGTGTTTCAGTTCATCGCCTACTGGATGCTGTCGTACGTGCAGGCGCGCCTGGGCGAGGAGTTCGACGTGACGCCCGGTGCGGATATGCTCTCGGCGGTCGACACCGCCGAAGAACACGGAATCGACGTCGCGCTCGTCGACCGCGACATCAACGAGACGATGCAACGCTTCTGGTCGCAGATGGGGATCGTCGAGAAACTCCGTATGGTGGGCGGACTCGCCTTCGGAATCGGCGACAGCCGCGGCGTCGGCCTCGCCGCGGGCGTCGTCCTCGGTGTGATCTTCGGCCCGCTGGTGGCGATCTTCGGTGGGAGCGTCGGCATCGGACTCCCGTTGCTCTCGCGCGTCACCGGCGGCGTGATCCTCGCAGTCGGCGTCGCGGCCGCGATCTGGACGTTCGGCGCGTCGCTTCTCTCCGCCGAGGATCGTCTCGTCGCAGCGCTGGCCGCGGGCGTCGCAATCGGCGGCATCGGCGGCGTCGGCTTCGGTCTCGCCGCACCCGCTGTCGATCTCCTGGGTTCGTTCGTCGTGCGCGTCGTCGGCAGTATGGCGGTCGGCATCGTCGGCGGCCTCCTCGTCGGCGGCGTGCTCGGGCAGTTCGCCTCGACGTTCGGCTACGGAGAGGTCGAAGACGTCGAGGAGTTCGATATGTCCGAGATGACCGACACCGACGTCGTGAGCGCGATGATGGAGGAGTTCCGGCAGTTCTCTCCCGGTGGGGCGGCAGCGCTCATCGACGAGCGCGACGCGTTCATCGCGCACAAACTGGTCGCGCTCCGGCAGTCCGGCGCGAACGTCGTCGCAGTCGTCGGCGCGGGCCACCGCGAGGGGATCGAACGCTACCTCGACCACCCCGAGGAACTCCCGCCGATGTCGTCGCTGACTGGAACGGACGGCGGCGGCGTCCCCTGGGCGAAAGTCGTCGGGACGGGCATCTCGCTCGTCGTGGTCGGCTTCTTCGCGCTACTGGCGCTCTCGTCGGCCGGCAACGACACGCTCTTGCGACTGTTCGGCGCGTGGTTCCTCGTCAACGGTCTCTTCGCAGCAGGGCTCGCGAAGGCGGCGGGCGCGCGGTGGTCGTCCTCGCTCGTCGGCGGCGCAGTCGCGTGGATGACGTCGATCAACCCCTTCCTCGCGCCGGGATGGTTCACGGGCTACATCGAACTCCAGCACGACCCCGTGAACATCTCCGACATCGGCACGCTCAACGAACTGCTCGCCGACGAGGAGAAACCGATACCGGATCTGATGAACGAGATGTTCGCCGTGCCGCTGTTCCGTCTCATCGTCGTCGTCGCGGCGACGAACATCGGCAGCATCGTCGCCTCTGCGCTGTTCGTCGCGTACCTGCTCCCGCTGTTCGCGCTCGACCTCGGAGGTGCGGCGGGCGTGACCCAACTGCTCTTCGAGGGCGCGAAGAACGGCTGGGAGATCCTCTGGAACGCGATCGGGTGACGTGACGTCCTGTGGGTCCGCTCGCGCGGATCGCCTTTCGGGGTCGTCCATATTTCAGCCCGTTCACTGCAACCCACAAGGGCCAACACCCCACGCCCCGTACGCCCAGTCGGAATGAACACGTCTCGAATTTCCTTCAGCTCCAAAGAGCTGCAAGATTTGGCGCTGGCGTGGATTGCCCTCGGCGTCGCCTTCGCCATCTTCTTCGCCGGTGGTGGCCAGCGCGCAGTCACCGGCATTCTACAGGGCGGCGTCGTCTCCCCCATCCTGCTCAGCCTCCTGACTGCTGGCGTCGGCTTTCTCCTCCACGAAATCGCCCACAAAGTCGTCGCCGTCCGTTTCGGCCAGGTCGCAGAGTTTCGCGCGGACTACGGAATGCTCTTTCTCGCCGTCGTCAGCTCGCTCGCCGGCTTCATCTTCGCGGCTCCCGGCGCGGTCTATCACCGCGGTCGACTGACCGCCCGCGAGCACGGCCTCATCGCGATCGCCGGCCCCGTAACGAACGCCCTTCTCGCCGTCGTCTTCCTGCCGGTGTTCTTCCTCGGCGTGCTCGTCGGCTCCGACTTCCTCGCACTCGCGGGGTCGCGCGGACTCACGATCAATCTCTTCTTGGCGACGTTCAATATGCTCCCGTTCGGCCCGCTCGACGGGAAGACCGTGCTGAGCTGGAGTAAAACCGTCTTCGCGGGGTTCTTCGTGCCCTCGCTGTTGTTGACGATCGGCGCGTTCGTGGTCGGATTCGGGTTCTGACCCGGCGGCAGCGTCCGACAGTCACTCGGCGCTCGACGCTGGCTCGTGTCCGTGCCCGAGTACGAACGCGAGCACGTTGAGAGCGACCAGACCGGCGAAGAGGAGGGCTTCGCCACTGGTCAGGCCGCCGAAGATGAGCGGGAGGTACGTGAACGGCAGTACGATGGCAGCCCAGAAGCTCGCCGCCGCCGTGCTGCGGAGGCCAGCGCGAGTAGCTGTACCGACGACACTGAGACCGCGACGGAGGGCGTCGCGCGCGAGGGTCGCTTCGAGAGAGTGGGGGACACTGGACATCTGTGTTTCCTCACTTCCTCGTAGAACTGGCACCCACATATAACGCGACGAGCGTTCAGTCGTTTCGTGACCGTTTACCGGGGTTCGAGGACGTTTCAGGGACGTTTTATGAGCCATCCAGAAGCGCTTAGACCGTTCATACTCTGATATGCGGGCGTATCTCCAAGTAGCTACTCCCGCGACCGCGGGTGTCGGTATCGCAGTGACGAGGACGTCGGGTGGACCCCGTCTCGTCAAGTGCTGGCCCGCCCGGAGACCGGACGTATTTTCTTGCCCCGACGCGGGCATTCGGATATGACTGACGACGACTCGGGAGCGGATCCGGATGGGAACGCGGAGCCCGAATCTGACGACGAGGAACTGACGTACGCCGAGGCGGGCGTCGACATCGAAGCGAGCGAGGCCGCGACGGCGGCGCTGATCGGCGCGGTCGGCGAGAGCGAGGGCGACTACGCCGGACTGCTCGACATCGGCGACCGCTACCTCGCGCTCGCCACCGACGGCGTCGGGACGAAACTGCTCGTCGCGGAAGCGCTCTCGGACTACTCGACGGTCGGCATCGACTGCATCGCGATGAACGCCAACGACCTCGTCGCGGCCGGCGTGCGCCCGGTGGCGTTCGTCGACTACCTCGCAGTCGACGACCCCGACGAGACGTTCGCCGAGCAGGTCGGCGAGGGCCTCCGGGCCGGTGCCGACGAGGCAGCCCTCGAACTCGTCGGCGGCGAGACGGCCGTGATGCCAGAAGTCATCCGTGGCCTCGACCTCGCGGGGACCTGCGCCGGCCTCGCCGCGAAGGACGCCATCTTCCCCGGCGAAGCGGATCCGGGCGACGCACTCGTCGGCTTCCGGTCCTCGGGCATCCACTCGAACGGCCTCACGCTCGCCCGGACGGCCGTCACGCGCGACCACGAGTACACTGACGCCTGCCCGTTCGGCGACTACGACACGCTCGGGGAGGCGCTGCTGGAACCGACCCGGATCTACACGCACCTCCTCGATCCGATGCGCGAACACGACGTCCGCGCCGCCGCACACGTCACCGGCGGCGGGTGGACGAACCTCGAACGGATGGGCGACTACCGCTACGTCGTCGAGGACGCCTTCGACCCCCAGCCGGTATTCGAGTTCGTCCAGTCGGAGGGCAACGTCTCCGACGAGGAGATGCACCGGACGTTCAATATGGGCACGGGCTTCGTCTGCGCGCTCGCACCCGAGGACGCCGAAGCGCTCGCCGACGCCACCGACGGACGCGTGATCGGCCGCGTCGAGGAGGGCGAGGGCGTCTCGATCCGCGGTCTCGAACTCTGATCGCGACTCGATTCCACTATCTATCCGGACAATGAGTGATTCCAGCGGCGATCCGTCAGAGAAGCCGCGGGGCGGTGTCGGTGACGAACGCCGCCCGCCCGCACCGGCGGGCGTCCCGCTCCTCGGCAACGCCGTCGGGTTCGCGCGGGATCCGTTCGACTTCACCGTCGACGCCGTCGAGGAGGTCGGCGACGCATTCCGCATCGACCTCCCCGTCGGGGACCGCTACGTCCTCGCGCATCCGGACTACGCAGAGCGCGTCCTCGTGACCGACCGCGACGCGTTCGCGAAGACCGACGACTTCCCGCTCGCGTTCGGTAACAGCGTCATCGCCGTCGAGGGCGACGACTGGCGCGAGCAGCGTGACTTTCTCGATCCGTTCTTCTTCGCATCGCGGATTCAGTCGTTCCTCCCGACGATGCGCGAGCAAGTCGTCCGCCGCGCCGACTCGTGGACCGACGGCCAGGAGATCGCGCTTCTGTCCGAGATGCAAGGGCTGACGTTCGACATCCTCGCGACGACGCTTCTCGGCATCGACGCGGGCGCTGACCGCGACGGTTTGCGGGCGGCCGCAGACGATCTGAACGCCTACTTCGAACCCGCGACGTGGATGCTCCCCGACTGGCTGCCGACACCTGCTCGGCGTCGCTTCGACGCAGCCAAGGCGACGCTCCGCGAGGAGGTGTATTCGCTGCTGGAGAACGCCGACAGAACGGACACAGACGACCGAGCGGAAGGCGTCGACCTGGTGGCGACGCTCGCGACGGCGCTTGGTGCTGGCAGTGGGGACGACACCGACAGCTACCCCCGCGAGACGGACGCTGCTATCGATCAATTGATCGGCCTCGTCTTCGCGGGCCACGAGACGACCGCGCTCGCGCTGACGTTCACGCTGTACTGTCTCGCAGAGAACCCCGAGACGTATCGGCGCGTGGAAACCGAACTCGCGGACGTTCTCGGTGAGGAGCCGGTCCGGTGGGAACACCTCGACGACCTCCCGACGCTTGCGCGCGTCGTCGACGAGAGCCTCCGCCTGTATCCGCCGGTCCACGCGCTCCCGCGAGAAACGAAGCGCCCTGTGAGGTTTGATGACGACGTCGTCCCCGAAGGCGCCGAAGTGCTCGTTTCAGTCTTCGCGATGCATCACGACGAGCGTTTCTGGGACGACCCGACGACGTTCGATCCGACGCGGTGGCGCGACCGGGACCGCTCGGCGGACGCGTACCTCCCGTTCGGTGCGGGGCCGCGGCGGTGTCTCGGTGCGACCTTCGCGCGCGTCGAAGCGCGAGTCGCGCTGGCGGAACTCCTCCGGCGGTTCCGATTCGAGCGCGTCGGGGACGGATCACTGTCGCTTTCGCCGCAGATGACGACCCAGCCGGCGGGTGAGGTCCCGATGATAGTTCGTCGGCGCTAGCGACGGCGGCGCAGCAGAAAACCGAAACGGCGACAGTCTACACGCGGGCCGCGACGTCGGCCTCAGTCACGATGCCGATCGTTTCGCCGCTCTCGACGACGAGAACAGCCGAGTGGTGATCGAGCGCGGCGTCGATCTCCTCGAGGGTCGCCGAACGCTCGACTGTCGTGACCGACTCGCGCATCACGTCGGCGACGGGGAGCGTCCCGACGTCGTCGTTCTCCTGTGCGTGCCGGATGTCGCTGTTCGAGATGATGCCGACGGGGCGGCCATCGCGGATGACGGGCAACTGTGAGAAGCCCTCGTCGAGCATCACGTCGCGTGCGAAGTGGACCGAGTCGTCGGGCGCGACGCTCGTCACGTCCTCGTTCATCAGGTCGTCCGCGCGGACGACGCTGCCTTCGGCCTCTTCGAGCGCGTTCACGATCCGACGGAGCGTCGAGAGCCGCGGATCGACGTCGCCGCCCTCGATCCGCGCGATGAGCGGCTGGGAGACGCTTGCCATCTCGGCGAGGGTGCTCTGCGTCAGGTCCAACTCCGTGCGACGCTGGCGCAGGTCCTGCGGGGTCGGAAGTTCCATAGTACTAATTACCCGAGGTTATACGAAAGTGTTTCGGGGTCGTCGCCGGGGACCCCAAGTAGGCCAGCGGACGGTCCGGACCGGGTTAGCGGTCGTCGCGGTCGTCCTCGTCGGCTTCGGTCTCGATGACGTCGATGACCGAGAGCGGGACGTCACGGAGCGCGCCGCCGACTTCGCTCTTGGCGATACGCGACGCGTGTTCCTCGCTGTCGGCGTTGAACACGTCGATCTCGAGTAGTAGCCCGACGAGCGCAGTGTTCGCTGCAATGAACGCGGAGTCGAACGGTTCGCCACAAGCCGGACACGGCGTCGCCCCGACTTCGACCTCGACGTACTCTTTGTCTTTGTCGTTGAGTCGCTTCCCGGCCTCGCTGACCGCGACGCCGATGGCGTCGTCGATGTCATCGACGTCGCGGACCAGCCACGCGGCCTCCATCGCGACGAGATAGTTGCTCATACGCTGAGGACGCACTGCGGGGTTTCGTGTCTTGTGGTTCGCACGCGCCAGTGCGAGTGGTTGTCACCGATTCGATCCGGCGTTGGGCGCGTACGCGACGACAATACTGCGCATAACTTATGCCGACGAACAGTGCGGATGACCGCGTTCGTACGACGTGACCCCGGCTTCGGACAACTGTTCTTGTGGTGTCGCAAAGTCGGCTTGAATCGCACGACAGCGTGGACGTCTATCTCTCCGGCGACGAGGAAGATTTATATACCACCGTCGCCGCCAGCACGCTAAGGCGATGATGACAGACCTGCACCGGGGCGCGGCCTTCCTGCTGTATCAGACGACGCTCCTCTTCGGCATCCTGGCGATGCCGATCGCGCTGTTCGCGCGGCGGCTGGGGCTCACCCTACCCGTCCGACCACTTATCGAGTCCGCCGAGCGGACCTACGAGCGCGCCGAAGGTCGCGGCCAGAGCCGCTAGACGAATCGAGATTTTGGGCGTCCAGAACGGTTCTGAGTGACAACGCGACGCAGTTCTCGCAATGACTATAGTAGCATTCGCAAGTCTTCACGCATCCGATCGTCCGCTGTCGTGCGATCAGATGAGCAATCAGTCGCAAATGCTACTATAGCTTGGTTGACGGTGTCACGCGGACGGAAACGACGACCGACACAGCGTTCAGAGACACCTGCCGATGTGTCGTCGCCGCGGTCGATACTGGCAACAGCAGTGGGAAGGGTGGCATTTATCAGCGGTGGGCGACAACACCGGGTAATGCGTACTCCTACGAGTGATGACGTTTCGGGGCGTCTCGATCCGCTGAACGGTGAGCACTCCGACGTCTTCTCGCCGGAACTCGGCGAGTTCTCCAACGCCGAACAACGAGCCGAACAGATGGGCGACAAAGAGACCAAGACGGGGACGACGACCGTCGGTCTGAAAACGTCCGAGGGCGTGGTCCTCGCGACGGATATGCGCGCCAGCCTCGGTCGGATGGTCTCCTCGAAGAACGTCCAGAAGGTCGAGGAGATCCACCCGAGAGGCGCGCTGACGATCGCGGGCTCCGTCTCGGCCGCACAGTCGCTCATCAGTTCGATCCGCGCAGAGGTGCGACTCTACGAGTCCCGACGCGGCGAGGATATGAGTATGCAGGCGCTCTCGACTCTCCTCGGGAACTTCCTCCGCTCGGGCGCGTTCTTCATCGTCCAGCCGATCCTCGGCGGCGTCGACGAGGAAGGACCCCACATCTACAGTATCGACCCCGCCGGGTCGATTCTCGAAGAGGAGTACACCGTCACGGGCTCGGGTAGTCAGTACGCCCTCGGTGTCCTCGAACAGGAGTACAACGAGGACCTCTCGATCGAGGAGGCCAAGTCCGTCGCCGCGCGCGCAATCCAGAGCGCCGTCGAGCGCGACCTCGCGTCCGGTAACGGGATCAACGTCTGTGTCGTCACCGAGGACGGCGTCGACATCACCCAGCACAAGGACTTCGACGAGGTCCTGTAAGGCCGAGCGTTCGGGACTCGCCCCGATCGATCTTCGACCCGTCTCGCTTCTCCTACAACCAGTCCGCGAACGACCCGTCCAGCAGTGTCTCCCGCTGTTTCCGGACGTAGTCGCGCTGCATCTCCGCGACGGCGTCGGCGAATGAGTCGCCGTCGGCGAGGTACTCTCTGACCCGGTCGACCTTCCAGTCGGCCGGCGTCGTCTCGTGTTCGACGCGCGCACGGAGGGGGTCGACGTACTTCTCGGCCTCCGCTTCCGAGCAGCCAGCAGCGGTGAGCCCGTCGACCGCGTGTGCGAAGATGTCGTCGTAGACCGTCTCGGGGTCCATCGTCTCGACGCCGTCGTTACAGATCCACCGCTGGCCGCTGTCGAGCCCGTCCCGCATCGCCGCATAGAAGTTCTCCCTGGCGGTCGACCACGGCTGATCTGTCGCGGGGTGGCGACGTCGCGGGAGACTCTCCATCAGTCCGGCGAACGTCGCCTGGAACGCGATCGTGTCGCGGACGGTCGGCTGTGCCGCGATCGGTCGGAACTCGATGCGCGCGTTCGCCGAAGACCGCGACGCGCCGTCGAAGACTGGGCGGACCCAGCGCCAGTACGTGCCGTGCTTGCGACGGAGCGTGGCGAACTCGTCGTCGAAGCGATTGCCTTCGGGGACGGGCATCGGGACCATCGTCGCGTCGCTCGCGACTCGGTCGACCGCCTGCTCGACGGTATCGAGGTCCTCCGGGAAGCACACTTTCTTCACGTCCTCCGTGTTGAGGACGGATTCGAACACGAGGATTCGGTGTTCGGCGTAGCCGTCGGCGAGGATTTTCTGCGCGCCGACGTCGTCGTAGAGGTCCGGCGGGAAGAACGGGGAGTTGACGCCGAGCGCGAGGAGCGGTCCGGCGATCCGGAGCCCGTAGTTGAAGTACGTCGGGAGGTCGGCGGCGTGTGCGACCTGGTAGTGCGGCTGGATCGAGGTGATGAGTGACTCCGGCATCACGGTGTCGGCCGAGAGCGTGACGTTGGGCGCGTCGATCGTCAGCCGCTCGGGCGACGCCGGGCCGTTCGCCATCGCGTGATACCGGACCGAGCCGCTCATATTCGTCGCGATCCGGATGCCGTCGGCCTCGACGCTGTCGGTGAGGTACTCCCGGGCCGTCTCGCCGGCCGGCGGGATCGTCCACAGTCCGTCGCTCACGAGGCGAATTCCCTCTGCCCCGGTACAGTCGAGCGCCGCGCCCAGTCGCGCACGGACTTCCGATTCCTGCGCACGGAGGCCGTCGGGGTTCAGGGGCTGCGGACTGGTCGTCATCTCGGCGTTGTGGAGGCCGAGTTCCTTCTCGAAGCCGATGAGTTCGAGCAGCCGACGCGGCACGCGCATCAGCGCGTAGACGTCGGCGTCGTCGGAGGCCGCCCACCGGCCGTCGGCGACGGCGTAGAACTCGTACTCCAAGCCCACGATCGACTGGTGGTTGTCGAAGGTGCCCTCCCTGAGTTCGGACTTCACCACTTCGGCGTCCGTCCGCGCCTGCGCCTCGAACTCCTCGGGGTCGACGGCGAGCGCGTCCCGAACCGACGCCGCCAAGTCCTCAGTCATAGCCCACCCTGGGCGGGCGGACGGCTTCAAACCCGTGGCTTCCAGCGAGAACCGGCGCCGAAATTTTCGTCCCGAGTCGGCGGACTCTTGTCGGCGTGGCGGCTACGCTCGCCCGATGCAGTTCGCCGAGTTCGCCGCACGCGCTGCCGAAATCGAAGACGAGCCGGGGGATCTAGCGACAGTCGACCACGTTTGTGACCTCCTCGGCGACGCCGGCACGGACCTCCCGGTGGTCGTCCGCTTCCTCCAGGGTCGGGTGTTCCCCGCCTGGGACGCGACGACGCTCGATATCGGTCCGGCACTCCTCCACGAAGCGAT
The DNA here is from genome assembly GCF_030848585.1 of Halobellus sp. H-GB7. Lineage (NCBI taxonomy): Archaea > Methanobacteriati > Methanobacteriota > Halobacteria > Halobacteriales > Haloferacaceae > Halobellus > Halobellus sp. H-GB7. Next base: position 193,129 of record NZ_JAVDDW010000002.1, read on the forward strand.
CGCTCGCGCCGCGGGGCAGAACGTCGACGCCGACGACGTCGAGGCGAAACTCGCTGACGTCGGTGAGATCGGCGCGGTCGCGGCGACCTACGAGTTCGGCGGCCAGCGCGGTCTCAGCGCGTTTTCCGGTAGCGGGCCAGACGAGTTGACCGTCGCAGAAGTCGACGAGCAACTCCGCGAGATCGCGGCGACGATCGGCGAGGGCAGCGAGCGCCGGCGACTCGATACGCTGTTCGGGCTGTTCAACCGGGCCTCCGCCTCCGAGGCGAAGTTCCTCGCCCGGTTGGTCCTCGGCGAGATGCGGATCGGCGTCGGCGAAGGAACAGTCCGGGACGCCATCGCCGAGGCGTTCCTCGATATCGACGTAGAGGACACAAACGCGGACGGGAAAGAGAACGGGGACGCAAATGCCGATATAGACGCGGACGAACAGGTGGATGCCGACGGAGACACAGACGCGGACCCGGACGACCCGGATGGCGCAGGCCCTCCCGCCGAGAGCGGCACCCCCGACAGCGCGCGCGTCGACGGCGACGATACGGACGACCCCGTCGTCGCCGTCGAGCACGCCCTGCAAGTCTCGAACGACTACGGGATGGTCGCACGCGTCGCTCGCGAGTCGGGCCGCGAGGGCCTCGACGACGTCGGCCTCGAAGTCGGTCGCCCGGTGCAGGCGATGCTCGCGCAGGCCGGCAGCGCCACCGAGGCGATCGACGAGTGGGGCGAGGCGGTCGTCGAGACCAAGTTCGACGGCGCACGGGTCCAGGTCCACTACGACGGAGAGACGACCGCGCTCTTCTCGCGGAATATGGACGACGTGACCGACCCGCTCCCGGAGGTCGTAGAGTTCGTCGAGTCGGCGATCGACGTGCCGGTCGTCCTCGACGGCGAAGTGGTCGCGGTCGACGACGACGGCTCACCGCTCCCCTTTCAGGAGGTACTGCGGCGCTTCCGCCGGAAGTACGACGTCGAGCAGATGCGCGAGGAGGTCCGCGTCGAACTGCGCGCGTTCGACTGTCTGCACGCCGACGGCGGCGACCTGCTCGACGCGCCGCTGGTCGAGCGCCACGATCGACTCGCGGAACTGCTCGGCGACACCGACGCCGTCTCCGACATCAGCGTCGCGGCCGACCCCGACGAGGTCGCGACGGTCGAGGAAGCGGCCCTCGACGCGGGCCACGAGGGGATTATGCTGAAAGATCCCCAGTCGACGTACGCGCCGGGCAAGCGCGGCCGGAACTGGCTGAAGCGCAAGCCCGACGTGGAGACGCTGGATCTTGTCGTCACCGGCGCGGAGTGGGGCGAAGGCCGCCGGGCGAACCTCCTGGGGACGTTTCTGCTGTCGGCGCGGACGGACGGTGCAGACGACCGAGCCGACGACGGAACTGCCGGCGGCGACGCCTACGTCACACTCGGGAAAGTCGCGACCGGGATCACCGACGAGGAACTCGAATCCCTGACCGAACGGCTGACGCCGCACATCGAACACGAGGACGGCCAGACAGTCTCGGTCGAGCCAGCGGTCGTCTTCGAGGTCGGCTACGAGGAGATACAGCAGTCACCGACCTACTCGTCGGGCTACGCCCTCCGATTCCCGCGGTTCGTCGGCGTCCGCGAGGACAAGTCGCCGGCCGACGCCGACAGCCTCGATCGCGTGGAGCGACTGGCCGACGAGCAGTAATCGCGCGGTAGACGAACAGTAGTCGCGCGGCCGACGGACAGTCGTCACACAGCAGACGAACAGCCGTCGCGGTGGGCGGCCCTCAGCTGGTCGCTAGTCGCGCTGAGAAGCGTCGTCGCGGTCGCCCTCGATACTACTCCGCGCTCCGCTCGGCGCGAGGTGGTTCACGCTCCCCGATCCGCCGATGGCTGCCGATCGCTCGATGGCGGCGCGAGTGAACGCGACACCCTGTTCGACGGCGTCGACGAGCGCACCGCCGTGAGCCAACCGCGCCGTGATCGCACTCGCGAGTGTGCACCCCGATCCGTGAGTTTGGGCGTTCTCGACCCGCTCGTGCTCGAACGTCGCCGTCGGGAGGCGGTCGCCCGCTCCCGAGTCTGCCTCGGTGTAGAGGACGTCGCGGACGATAGCACCGTCTTCGTCGCTCTCGTCGGCGTGTCCGTCCGCCGCCTCGCTCACGTGCCCGCCTTTGAACAGCACGGCGTCGGCCCCCCACTGGAAGAACTGCGCGGCGGCGGACGCCCGCGACTCGGGTGCATCCGGCCAGATTCCGGTGAGTACCTCGGTTTCGTCGGCGTTCGGCGTGACAAGGGTCGCGCGAGCGAACAACTCGGTGTAGGCGTCCACGGCGTCTGCAGCGAGGAGTCGATCGCCGGCGGTCGCGACCATCACGGGGTCGATCACGACGGGGCCGTCGTAGTCCGCGAGGCACTGATCAACCGTTCTGACGGCGTCCGCGGTCGCAAGCATCCCGAGTTTCACTGCGTCGACGTCGACGTCGCCCGCGACGGCGTCGAACTGCGCGCGGACGTCCTCGGGAGGGAGGACGTGGGTCGATTCGACGCCCTGCGTGTGCTGGGCGGTGACGGCGACGACGACGGAACCGCCGTACACGCCGAGTCGCGTCAGCGTCTTCAAATCGGCCTGAAGGCCCGCCCCGCCGCTGGAATCGCTCGACGCGATCGTGAGTGCGTAGGGAGGCCGCTGCGGATCTGCTCGGGTCATTCGTAATACGCCTTTGCGGTGGGCACGCGCGCGATGCGGTCCTTTGCATTCGAGAGTGACGTTGGATCGAGTCCAGCTATGGCATCTAGGAATGCGATCTCGTAGCTCGCTGGCCCCGCGTAGTCGCCGTACTCGCCTGCGGCCGCCGCTTCACCGGCGAGGCCGAACGCGACGGTGCCAGCCAGCGCCGCCGACAGTGGATCGTCGACCGCGCCGCAGAACGCGGCGAGCGTGCCGCCGAGGAGACAGCCGGTCCCGACGACCTCGCCCATCAGCGAGTGGCCGACGTCGACCTCGAACGCCGCCTCCTCGGAGGCCACGACGTCCGTCTTTCCCGAGGCGACGACGACCGCGTCTGTCTGGCGCGCACACGCTATCGCGGTCTCGGCGATGTCCGCGTGTTCGCCGGTGGATTCGACGCCGCGAACGTCGCTGTGCTCGCCCGCGAGGGCGGCGATCTCGCCGCGATTCCCCTTGATCACGTCGGCTGCGAGCTCGGTCGTCAAGCGCTCGGCAACGCGCGAGCGGGTCGGCGTCGCGCCGGCACCGACGGGGTCGACGACGAGGGCGGCCCCGTGCGCTGCCGCGGCGCGTCCAGCAGTCACCATCGCCTCCTCGCCGGCCTCGCTGACGGTGCCCATATTGAGCAGGCACGCCTGAGAGGCGGCGACCATCTCCTCGACTTCCCGGACGTCGTCGGACATCACCGGCAGGCCGCCCCAGTAGAGGATGACGTTCGCGACCGCGTTCACGGTCACGTCGTTCGTGATCGCGTTGACCAACGGCGTCGCCGCCTCGACTGCGGCGAGCGCCTCCTTGGGACCGACGGCCTCGCTCATCGCTGCTGCACCTCCGGGGACTCGGCGACCGACCGGACGCGCTGGCGCAACTGCCGAGTGGCCGCCTCGGGGTCGGCGGCGGCCGTGATCGCGGAGACGACCGCGACGCCCGCAGCACCCGCTTCGACCACCGGGGCGGCGTTTTCGGGCGTGATGCCACCGATCCCGACGATCGGAACGTCGACCGCGTCGGCGATCGCCGCGACGGTTTCGGTTCCGATCTCTGCGCTGTCGTCGTCGACGTCTTTCGTATCGGTCCCGTAGACGGCACCGACACCCAGGTAGTCCGCACCGGCCCGCTCCGCGTCGCGCGCCGCAGCGGGCGTCGAGACGGACCGGCCGACGATGGCCGCCGAACCGAGAACGTCGCGGGCGGCCGCAACCGGGAGGTCGTCGTCGCCGAGGTGGACTCCGTCGGCGTCGAGGGCAGCGGCCAGATCAACGCGGTCGTTCACGAGGAACGGCACGTCTGCTTCGCGCGTCCGCTCGCGGATCGCCTGGCCCAGTTCATAGCGCTGGCGAGCGCTCGCGTGCTTTTCGCGGAGTTGCACGACGTCGATGCCCCCTTCGATAGCGGCGTCGACGACCTCGACCGTAGACCGGCCAGCGGCCCGGTCCCCCTGGGTGACGAGATACGTCTGGAGGGATAGTTCGGTCTGAGTGCGTTCTACACCGAGTGTCATTATCGGGTAGTACCATATGGTAATAGAATAAAAAGATTCTGTGACTTCTCGCTGGCCGGGTACAGCGCGTCCATAACGGCGCAGGGATAGACGCCGCTCACGGGGGTCAGAGCTCGTTCCGGAGGTCCGGCAGGATGTGAAAACTATAGTAACGTTTGCAAGTCTTCACTTACTCGATCGCACGACTGCGTGCGATCGGATGAGCAATCAGTTGCAAACGCTACTATAGCTACTCGGCGGTTCCGTCAGCCTCGTAGACTTCGATATCGTCGACTGTGATCACGACCGGGTGGCCCCAGATGATTGTCGACAACGCCACGTCGTCACGGGCCGATTCGAACAGCGCGTCGAGGGCATCGAGGTCGATCCACTCGTAGAGCGGATCGCGTCCCGAGAGGTCGACATCGAGCGGCGTCGTCGCGAATGCCGAGACGATGGCGTCGACGAAGTTTTCGTCACCGTCGCGGGCGTACGTGACCACCGGCGCAGAATCCGTGAGTTCGGCCATCGTGGTGCCTCGCTTGGTGGTACTCATACGTTGCTCCATCGCGTCGGGCCATAAAAAGACAACCGCTCGAATATCGCTTTCGATATTTCACACCCCGGATCCCGAACTCGGTCACGCAGGAGTTCGATCGACCGAGAACGCGAGTGGGGCCGATCTTACAGCACGCCCATCGACGAGAGGCGCTCGGGAAGGTACGTCTCAGTGACGAAATCGAGCCCGCGAGCGGCGAGGGCCTGCTGTTCGGCCTTCTTTTCGAGGTCGAGCTGCAGTTCGATCTGCTCGGTCCAGTAGTCGCTCTGGAAGCGCGGGTCCTCCAGTTCGGATTCGAGGGCGTTGATGTCGGAGTCTGCCAGCGGATCGGTCGGGAGGTCGTACTCGACGATGTCCTCCGGTTGGATTCCCACGAACCGCGCCTCCGGCGTCGCGAGGTACTCCGAGAGGTGCGCGGACTTGATCGAGCCGTAGGCGACCGAGCCGTAGATCCGGTAGGACCACGGGTCGCCGTCTGTGAACACCACGACCGGCAGGTCGAGTTCGTCGTGGAGTCGCTTCGTGATCCGACGCGTCGCTCGCGCGGGCTGGCCCTTCAGGTGAACGACCAGGCAGTTGTACTCGTCGTCGAAGCCGTTCTCCACCAGACGGTCGCGCATCCCACCGGTCTCCACGCAGAGGACGAAGTCGATGTCGTGATCGAGGAAGTCGATCGTGTCGGGGTTGTTCGGGATCTGGTAGCCGCCCTCGCCGACGTCCTTCTGACAGTGGATCTCGCGCTCGCCGCGGCGGGTCTGCTCTCGAAGCTCCAGCGGCCCCATAAGCGTCGCCCCCGACTCCTCGGGCCGCATGTGGAAGTCCTCGCGGGTGACTTCCGAGACGATTTCGAGGTCTTCGACCAGTTGGTTCGACTCGTCTTGGCTCTTGAACTGAGCCTCCTCGTTGTCCCACGACTCAGAGAGGTAGTACAGCTCACGCAGCGTCGAGGAGCGATCCTCCTCTAACTGATTGACGAGGAACTCGATCGTATACGACGCCTTCAGCAACTTTCGGGCGCCGCGGACGCTGTTGGCCGTGCGGGTCGACGTTCGGTCGCCGTAGACCCACACGTTCGAGTCCTCGTCGAAGACGATGTTCGATTTCGTCCGCGTGGGGATGTCCATATGCGGTACCTCGCCCGCCGCGAACTGGTCGTAGAACTCCGCGGCGAGGTCGACGAGGCGTTCCTGTGCGAGTTCGTCGTCCTGTTTCGTGCTCATAGTAGCTTAGGCGTTGATCGTCAGTTTCTCGTTCTCGACGCCGTCGACGTCGACGTCGAACGACGCGTCTCCCGAAACCGTGTATGTCAGTTCGACCGACTCGCCCGCCGGCACCGACGGCTCCCAGGAGACGAACCACTCGCCGTCGAGGTCGACGACGCTGGCGTCCTCGGGGAGGTTCGACGGCTCCGCGGAAAGGATGTCGGTGATCTCCGGTTCTTCGGTCCGGTCGGAGTGGTTCTCGACGACGAGCGTGACGGTGTCGCCGTCGACCTCGCGCTCGACGCTCACGTTGTTCATAATCCGGGCGAGCGCGCCGTCGATGTTCGGCCGCGGCCGGCCCGTGACCTCCGAGAGCTTGTCGGCCATCTCGGGCAGAATCCGTCCGAGAACGTCCTGTTTCTTCCGGCGTTTCTGCATCGAGCGCCGCTTGTTGAGGTAGGATTTGAGGTCGCGGGCGGCCTCTCTGATGGCGAGTTCGATCTCGTCTTCGATCTCGGGGATGTTCGCGATGGCGTCTTTCGACTCACTCGTGAACGGCACGTTCGTCGAAGCGACGTGGATCATAATCACCGCCGGGCCGTTCGGCATCCCGGAGCCGCCGGGCTGGTCGAGTCCGTAGTTGCGCCAGCCGATGGTCTTCACTACGTCGGTCGTCGCACACGCCCCGCGCTGGTAGACCAGCGGGACGCGGTTCGCAAAGCGGAGCAGGTCGACCGTTCCGTCCTGGAGCTCTCCGCCGTAGGCGATGCCGGCTTCGACGATGAAGGGGTCGCCGCCGTGGACCTCTGCATCGCGGGTCGCCGCCGCGTAGAAGTCGGCGTCGAACTCCTTTTTCAGGCCCGCCTCGACGAGTTCGGCCGTGATCGGCGAGAGGCAGTTCGTCGGCGGTGCGAGGATGTCGGTCTCACGCATCGCCTCCAACAACTCGGAGGCGACGTCGCGGTCGTCGGCGATCGCTCGCACTTTCGGAACCTCGTCGGGGACGGTACGCATCGCGGTCCAGACGACATCGACGACGTTCTCGCGGGCGGTGTCGCCGAACGAGACGTCCTCGGAGACCAGCCGATCCGCCGAGCGGTCGACGTAGTCGCAGAGTTCTGCGTACGTGGCGCGGTGGCGGGGGTCGCCGCCACTGTCGAATTTGTCGGCCAGCCGATCGGCCAGCCCGGAGACGGTCGCGTCGTCTTTCCGGGTGCTCGTGGCGTCGTCGACGAGCGGATAGAGGTCGGCTTCGAGGTCCGAGGTGAGGACGTCCCACGCGGCCTCGACGGCGTTCTCTCGGACTGTGCTCCCGAACGTCGCCCCGAACTCCTCACCGACGTCGTCGGCGACGGTGTCGACGATGTCCGTGAGCTCTGCGTGCGTCGTCCGCTCGCGCGAGGTGAGCGTGTCGGCGACGCGTGCGGCGAACGTCGCGGTCGCCTCCGCGCCCTTGTTGGCGACGGCGTCGTCGATCGCGTCTTCGAGCGACGTCTCGGGGTCCCGCGGCGCGGCCCAGCCCATCTCGCGACCGAAGTGCCGATCCCGGAAGTTGTTCAGCACTTTTTCGGCCGTCTTCGCACCGACACGGGTGAACTCCTCCTGTAGGAAGCCCGACACCGAGTACGACTCGGTCGCGCCGAGCATCTTGATCAGCGTCCCGAGTTCGACGCCGTGGGGGTGCGGACGGATCTCCTCCGTCTCGGCCGGCAGATCCGCGCCCTCGACGCGCTCGTAGTGCCGCGGTTCGTCCAGTCCGGGCTCGTTGAGGACGAGCCGCGCGTGGGGGTTGACGACGGCCGTGTGCTTCACGTAGTCGTGGAGCTGCTGGCGCGCCCGCATATTCGCCTCCATCTCCATCTCGATGCGCGTGCCGTGCGTCGGTGAGAGGTCAGACTCGCCCGGTGCGCGTTCCTCGTCGACCTGGATCTCGGGCTCGTTGGTGTCGGTGTCGATGATGAGCTCGAAGTACTGGGCGGTTTCGGAGCGCTGGGTGCGAGAGGTGATCTTCGCCGGCTTCCCGGAGGTCAACTGCGAGTACAGCACCGCCGCGGAGATTCCGATTCCCTGCTGTCCGCGTGACTGTTCGCGGGCGTGGAAGCGCGACCCGTAGAGCAGTTTCCCGAAGACTTTCGGGATCTGTTCGCGCGTGATACCCGGTCCGTTGTCCTCGACGATCAGAGTGTAGTAGTCGCCGGATTCGCGGATTTCGATCGAGATGTCGGGCTTGATGCCGGCTTCCTCGGTGGCGTCGAGGGCGTTGTCGACCGCCTCCTTGACGGCGGTGACGAGCCCTCTCGCGCCCGAGTCGAAGCCGAGCATATGTTTGTTCTTCTCGAAGAACTCGGCGATCGAGATCGCGCGCTGGCCTTCCGCCAGCTCCTCGGCGATCCCGCCTCCTTCCTCCTCGCCGAGCGTCGACTGAAACGAGGTCATTCTGTGGACTGTCGTACCCAACGAACGGTTAAGAAGGGTTCGGCAGCGGGGTGAAAGTGAAACGGTCGAGACACTGCCGCGAGGGCGGTCGCACACGCGGAAAATCGGGGAACGACCCCGTTGGGACGGACCGCCGGCTCAGGAGTGGCCACCGCGCACGCGGCCGAAAGAAGAAATGTATCGTAAGGAGCGGACCGGAGCAGATCGGATTACTCGACGTCGATCGATTCTATTTCGATGTCTTTGACGGGCTTGTCGTTGCTATCGGTCGGGACGTTACCGATCTCCTCGACGACGTCCATTCCCTCGACGACGTGGCCGAAGACCGCGTGGCGGCCGTCGAGATGCGGCTGGGCGTCGAGCGTGATGAAGAACTGCGAGCCGTTCGTGTTCGGGCCGCGGTTGGCCATCGAGAGGACGCCCGCGCCGTCGTGGTTCAGGTCCTCGTGGAACTCGTCGTCGAAGGTGTAGCCGGGGCCGCCGCGGCCCGTTCCTTCGGGGTCGCCGCCCTGGATCATGAAGCCGTCGATGATCCGATGGAAGATCGTTCCCTCGTAGAGGGAGTCCGTGCGAGTCTCGCCCGTCTCGGGGTCGCTCCACTCCTTCTCGCCGGTCGCGAGACCGAGGAAGTTCTCGACCGTACGGGGCGCGCGCTGCTCGAACAGTTCGAGCGTGATGTCGCCCGTCGTTGTGTGCAGCGTCACGACCGGGTTCTCGGGGTTCTCCAGTTCGGAGTCGTCGACCATACCCACGAGAGGAGCGACTGATACAAAACGGTGTCCTCTCAGTCTGATCCGGGAAGACGTCACTCCGCGAGCGGCCCGTCGGGGACCGCGCTCACGTGCATCCCGACGAACAGCCACTCGTTCCCCTCCCGTTCGAGCGTCCCGCTCCACCGACTGTCGAAGTCGTACTCGCGGTCCGCCGCGACGTCGTGCCACGCCATCCGCACGTCGTCGGAGAACCACGCGTGATCGTCGCGTTCGACGACCCGGAGGTTCCGGCTCTCGGCGGTCCAGTCTGCGGTCGTCGCCGTCTGCTCGCGAAGTCCCGCTTCGATTTCCTCGTATCCGGTCAACCGCTCGGTAATCCCGAACTTCACGACGTCGGGGCAGTCTGCGAAGAATGGGTACAGCGGCTCTCCGTTCCGCAGCGCCTCGTAGTACTCGCGGATGCGTGCCTCGGCAGTCGTCTCGGCGGCCATATCGGAAACAACGCGCGTGCGAGAAAAACACCTGTCGGCGGTCGAGAAGTGAACTGCCGACTGTCGAAAGGGGAACCGACGCCCAAACTGCGCTCAGAACGCGCGGAGATCTTCGAGGACGGCTTCCGCCGCGCCCGAGTCGATGCTCTCGCGGGCCATCTCGAGTCCCTCATCGAGCGTCTCGGCGTCTTCGCGGGCGTAGATTCGGAACGCGGCGTTGAGCGCGACGGCGTCCGCGAAGTGGTCCTCGCGCTCGCCCGCGAGGATCTCCTCGGTCAACCGGGCAGAGTCGCCGGCGACGTCGTCGGGGTCGACTTCGAGGTCCTCGTACTCGAAGTCCATCCCGTACTCCGGCGTCTCGATCTCGTAGTCGCGGAACTCGCCGTCGGTCCACTCGCCGACCTTCGTGTAACCCGGCCGGATGTCGTCGTAGCCCTCCATCCCCTGGAACATCACGACGCGGTGGGGGCTCTGAGACTCCATCTGCTCGAAGGTGTCCGTGATCTTCTTCGCGAACGCGAGGTGGTAGAACGAGCCGAGGTGGACGTCGGTCTTCGCGGGGTTCGCGATCGTCTCGACGGTGTTGACGAACGTGCGGACGCCCATCTGGTCGCGGCGCTCCCACAGCGCGTGGACGCGCGGGGCGAACTCGGGCTGGTAGTAGAAACCGAAGCCGGTCTCGTCGACCATCTCGGCGCTCTCGTTGGGAACGAGTTCGGTACGGACGCCGAGTTCGTCGAGGACGTGCTTGTAGGCGTCCTGCTTCTGCGTCGGCACCCGGTCGCCCGAGTGGGCGACGACGGGCGTGCCCGCGCCGGCGGCGACGATGCCAGCGGCGGCACCGAGGATGGCGGTGTCGCCCTTGCCGTCGTAGTTCGCGCCGCAGTCGACCGGGTCGGCGTCGGGTTCGGCGTAGACGACGTCCGCCGCGATTACGTCCGCGTAGGCGGCGAGTTCCTCCGCGTTGTTGTGCTTCCAGCGGTTCGCGAGCCAGAACGCGCCGAGCGTCGTGTGGTCGGGTTCGCCGGCGAGGATCCGCTGCATCGCCTCGGTCGCCTGCTCGCGCGTCATATCCTCGGCGGATTTGACGCCCGTGCCGACGACTTCGGTCATCAGTCGTTTCAACGGCCACTCCCCGAATTCGGCGGTTTCCGACGCTTTTGCCATACGTTCCCGTTGGAATGCGAGCATCAAAAGTGGACCGTTCGGTTCTCACGCAGCGGGTGCGAGCAGTCAGTGCGACCCACTCGCCGGAGGCCGAAATTGGTACGTTCGTGCGGGCCGAAGCGTCCCCAATGAGCGCACTGGAAGACGACTGGCGCGCCGACCTCGACGACGTGGACGCCGCGCTCGTCGACGAGTACCAGAGCGGCTTTCCCGTCGTCGAGCGGCCGTTCCGCGTCGTCGGCGACGCACTCGGTATCGGCGAGACCGAGGCCCTCGATCGGGTCCGAGACCTCCGCGAGCGAGGCATCTTTCGGCGGTTCGGAGCCGTTCTGAACCCCCCCGTCATCGGCAGTTCGACGCTTGCAGCCGTCTCCGCACCCGAGGACCGGTTCGACGAGGTCGCCGAGGTGATCAACGGCTACCGGCAGGTGAATCACAACTACCGCCGCGAGCACGAGTGGAATATGTGGTTCGTCGTCACCGCCGCCTCCCGAGAGAAGCGCGACGCGATCTTAGAGGAGATCGAAGAGCGGACGGGCTGTGCGGTGCTGAACCTCCCGATGCTCACGGACTACTACATCGACCTGGAGTTCCCCGTCGTCAACGACGACGCCTTCGCCCGCGAGAGCGTTGCATCGACGGACGCGTCGGCGACGCGGATCTCCGAGGAGGCCGTCGGCGGACTCTCGAAACTGGAGGCGGACCTCCTAGTCGAGATTCAGGACGGCTTTCCGCTCTCGGCGACGCCGTACCGCGACGTCGCAGACGCCATCGACGCCGACGTCGACGCGGTCGTCGAGGCGATCGAGCGGCTGCTGGAGGACGGGTGTATCAAACGGATCGGCTGCGTCGTCAACCACGTCGTCACCGGCTTCGATTCGAACTGTATGGTCGTCTGGAACGTCCCCGACGACGAACTCGACGAGCGGGGCGAGGCCGTCGGCGAACTCCCGTTCGTCACGCTCTGTTATCACCGCCCGCGACGCCCCGAACAGGACTGGGAGTACAACCTCTTCACGATGATCCACGGCCGGGAAGGCGACGTCGTCGACGCGAAGATCGACGAACTCGCGAGCGAGCACCTCCCGTTCGAGCACGAGCGTCTCTACTCGACGGAGACGCTGAAACAGACCGGCGCGCGCTACGACGAACTCGTGAGCGCCGACGACGAGTAGCGGCTGTCGCGCGGGGAAAAGCGCAGCGAGAAGGCTAGGTTGCAGCCCGGATCGACTAGCCCACTGTCAGTCGCCTACCGCGAGAGCGGCGAGACGCGGTAGAGCATCCGCGCGGCCCCGAGCACGCCCGTCTTCGCGAGTGATCCGCTCCGGTAGGCACCATACTTGGCGTAGAAACTGCTCTTTCGAACGCCGGCCCCGGCGTAGTGGCGCGCGGAGGTCGGCATCGGCGTCCGCCGGCCCTCGACGCCGGTTGCGCCGTCGCGGATCGCATCGAGTACGACGTCGGTCGTCAGTTCCGCGCGGTCGACATCTTCGAGTTCGATTTCGGTGTACGCGCGGCCGACGTACCCGACCTTGTGCGCGTCGCTGCCGGCGACGCCCGGATAGCCGTACGCGTCCGCGTAACGGCGTGCACGCCGGTTCTTCCACCCAGTGAACGCCCAGGAGTTGAACACCTCGATGGCGTCGGGGTCGACGCCGCGGAGCCGCCGCTTCCGGACGCCGTGCCGACTCCGCTGGAAGGGGTGCGGGACGATCGCGACCCCGTCTCGCTCGCGGACCCACGCCACTGTCTCGGCCATCGGCGCGCGGCGCGGCGGCATCTCCTCGACGCCGAGCGCGAGCAGGTGGCCGTCCGCGGTCGACACTTCGACACCGGGGATCCCGACGAGCCCGTACATCGGCGCGAGTTCCGCCGCGCGTACGGATTCGTGGATGACGTCGTGGTCGGTAACGACGACGGCGTCGAGACCGATCTCGGCTGCCTGTTCTAACAGCAGCTCTGATGGATCTGCCCCGTCGTACGAGGCTTCCGAGTGGACGTGCGGGTCGATTCTGACGGTGAGCGACACAGGTGCCTGTTCGCTCCCCCCGCAGTAAAGCCTGTCTGCACGCGAGCAGTAAGCCGAGCGTGTGATTCGGATGGGTCCGCTTACGGTGTGTCTGACCCGATTCGCTCGCCCACGTCGTAGCCGTTCCAGAGCGCCCGTGGAACGCGGCCCTCGCCGGCGACCCAGTCCCCAGCGACGTAGAGTCCGGCGTCTTCGGTGAGACGAACGGCGTCGGCGTCGAGACTCGCGTCCGGAAGCGCGTAGCGCCACCCCTGGTCGTCGACCCAGTCGGGGTCGGCGTAGCGATCGTCGTTGAGCAGCGTCGCGACGCGGTCTGCGACCCCCGGTTCGACGTCCGAGAGCGGATCGTCGTAGTGGGTGGTCGACCACTCGGGCCCCATCTGGACGATCAGCAGGCTCTCCCCGTCGGGGACGTGACCTTCCTTGCACTCCTCGCGCGACAGCCAGCCGATCGCGTGTTCCTTGTCGGGGTTCACCAGCCCGTACCACGGGTAGGAGTCACGAAACGGATAGTGAAAGACGAGCGTTCGAACCGTCCGGTAGGGGACGGCGCTGACGGCATCGACGAGCGAATCGAGTCGGTCGTCGTCCCAGTCGGTCCCGCGCAGCAGGTCGGCGGTCTGTGGGGCCGGTGGTGTCAGGAGGAGCGCATCGAACGGGCCGTACCGGTCGCCGTCGGTGTCGGTGAGCGTCCAGCTCGCGGCATCGTCGTCAACGCGCTTGCCCTCCTCGCGAGCGACCTCGGCGATCCGGGTCCGCCGGTGGACGGTCGCGTCGGTCGCCGCGAGCAGGCGCTTCGCCAACTGCGTGATCCCCTCTGTCCACGTCCACTTCGTCGACTCCCGGTCGCCCGCAGTAATCTCGCCCGCGGCATCGAACGTCCAGACCGGCTCGTAGATCTCGACGAGGCCCTCTGTCCCGAGTTCCGGGAGTAACGCGGCGGTCCGTTCGTCGGCTTCCGTGACGTAGTTCGCGCCGTGATCGTACCGACAGCCGTTCTTGCGGCGGGTCGCCGCCCGCCCGCAGACGCCGCCGCTCTTCTCGACGATGGTCACGTCGACATCGGCGTCGCGGAGGGCGTACGCCGCGCCAGCGCCCGCTGCGCCCGCACCGACGATACCGAGTCGCGTGGGCGAATCGGCCGAAGAATCCACTCGATCAGTCACAGTGGCTCCACGGAGGGAACGGGCTTTACCGTTCGGGCCGACCCGAGCCACTGGTGACCGAGAGCGGTCCGTAACTACTTGACTGCGGCCGCCCCCGATGATCGTATGGAGTACGACGCGATCATCTTCGACAACGACGGCGTCCTATAGTAGCGTTTGCAAGTCTTCACGCACCGAATCGCACGCAGTCGTGCGATTGGCTGTGTAATCAGTTGCAAACGCTACGATAGTCGAACCCGTCACTCTCGATCTGCTCACTGCGGCGGCGCGCGACGCATTCGCGGCCGTCGGCGTCGACGACCCCGACCCCGAACACGTAGATGCGATCTCCTACGGCGTCTCCCCGGAAACCGTAGAGACGGTGTGTCGGGCCTACGATCTCGATCCCGACGGCTTCTGGACGGCGCGCGACCGGACGGCGAGCGAGGCGCAGATCCAGTCGATGCGGCGCGGCGAGAAAGACACCTACGCCGACGTCGATGCGCTCGCGGCGATCGACACCCCGCGCGGGATCGTGAGCACGAACCAGCAGGCCACGATCGACTCGATCCTCGAGTATCACGACCTCGGAGCGCTGTTCGAGACGGCATACGGCCGCGAACCGACGGTCGAGAGCCTCCGTCGCAAGAAGCCCGCGCCGTACTACCTGGAGCGCGCGCTCGACGACCTCGACGCCGAGGCAGCGCTGTTTATCGGCGACAGCGAGAGCGACGTCGAAGCGGCGCACCGGGCGGGCGTCGATTCGGCGTTCATTCGCCGTGAACACCGCGCGGAGACGCTCCTCGGGACGGAACCGACGTACGAACTCGACTCGCTGTGGGATCTTCACGACGTCGGCGGCGTGCCGCTCGCGCCGGACGGACCGGCGAGAGGAGGACTCTCAGTCGACGAGGACGCGTGACCCCGGCCGACCGGCGGTAGGAGGCGGTTACAGCAGCGGAGGCGGGCGATTGCGACGAACAGGATTATACGCTCTGAAAATCGCCCCGGAACCGTTATACGGGAGTCCATAGAGGCCAACATATGCGGATACCGAGTGGGGTCAGCGGCTTCGATCACCTGATTCAGGGCGGGTTTCTCCCGGGCCGGTTGTACGTCCTCTCCGGACCACCGGGAAGTGGCAAGACGACGTTCACCGCCCAGTTCGTCGCCGAGGGGCTGAGAAACGGGGAGAACAGTCTGTACGTCACGATGCACGAGTCCCGCGAGGAACTCGTCGACGATATGTCGAACTTCGAGTTCGGCTTCGAGACGCTCACGGCCTCCGAGCAGTTCCGGTTCGTCAATATGGCGAGCAAGCAGGGCAAGCGGCTCCTCAATCAGTTCTCTCAGAGCGGAAATCCTTCGAGCGTCCAGAGCCTGACGGACAAGATCGTCGCCTTCGTCAACTCCCGGGACGTCGACCGACTCGTCATCGACTCGACGATGCTCTTAGAGCTCTTCTTCGCCGACGGCGACGAGGAGATGACGCGCTTTCTGACGGCACTCAAAGACTGTGAAGCGACGACGCTTCTCATCTCCGAGATGACCGACCCGAGCGCGTACTCCGACGAACACTACCTCGCGCACGGCGTCATCTTCTTCCACAACTACCTCGAAGCGACAGGAATGACGCGGGGAATCCAGGTGGTAAAGATGCGCGGTACAGACATCGACTGCGACATCCGATCGCTGCGGTTCACCGACGAGGGGATCGTGGTCGACCCCACGAAACGAGTGGACTTTTGAGATGTACGAACGCGCCTTCGACACCGACTGGGAGACGCTCTCGGGAGAGGGGGCCATCCGTCGAACGTACGCACTCGGCATCGCCGCGGAACTCGGCTACCGGAACGCCGAGGAGCGCGAGCGGATCCGGGCGCTCGCGTCGAACGCCTACGAGCGGAGCGTCCTCGATCTGGCCTTCGAGGAAGGAAAACGCCAGGTGCAGGACGTCCGCCCACACCACGAGTCCGACGAGGACACCTGGGAGGCGCTCATCGAGAGCGCGGAGTCGCCGTCGCCGCCGCCGGAGTCGCTGACGGTCGAGGACCGCCCGGCGGAGATTCCCGACGCGGTCGATCGGCCGCCCCTGCTCGACGGCTTCGACGCGGGCGATCTCGAACGGCTCAAATTCCCCTCGCTTCTCCGACGCGACGAGGAGTGATCGCGGGGAAGGCCGCCGGGCGTCCACGGGGCGAAGTTCTTGACGCTCGGGTCCCAACCGTTGGTATGGCGAACGACGCAACCGACGACCTCCCGGAATCGGACGCCGAGTGGCGCGACCGTCTCACGGACGAAGAGTACGAGATTCTGCGCGAGCGCGGGACCGAACCGAAATTCAGCGGCGAGTATCTCGACCGCGACGACGACGGGACGTACCGCTGTGCTGGCTGTGGCGCCGCCCTCTTCGATAGCGAGACCAAGTATCACTCCGGCTCTGGCTGGCCGGCGTTCTTCGAAGCCGCCGAGGGCGCGATCGAGACGCGAACGGACACGCGACACGGGATGCGTCGCGTCGAGGTGCTGTGTCGCAACTGCGGCGGCCACCTGGGGCACGTCTTCGAGGACGGCCCGGAGCCGACCGGCAAGCGTTACTGCATCAACTCGGCCGCACTCGATTTCGACCCCGAGGAGTAACCCGCGGCGCGAGGGTCCATACTGTCGGACAGCAGTGCGTGAATGATATTGGCACCTACGGGATGCCGATACGCTTCACAGAGTTCTGTCCGACAGTATCACTCGTCGGCGGCGAGGTTCGTCGTCAGGACGGGGACCGCCGACCGCGCGACGACATTCTGGGAGACGCTTCCCATCAGATTGTTCGTGTAGTCGCCGCGGCGGGTGCCCATCGTGATGAGATCCGCGTCGACTTCGTCGGCGTACGCCAGAATCTCGTCGGCGGGGTCGCCCTGCCGGATCGCGGTCGTGACCTCGATCCCCGCCTCGTGGAGCCGGGTCGCCGCGCGGTCGGTCGCCGCCTCGCCTTCGCCTTCTAACTCCACGAGCACGTCGGTCTTCATATCGTCTTGGAGCGTCAGGAACGCGCGGTCGTCGATGACGTAGAGAATGTACACCTCGGCGTCGCGTCGCCCGGCGATGTCGGCTGCGGTCTCGACGACCGCGTCCATCGACTCAGTCCCGTCCGTCGGCAGCAAGATTCGCTCGAACATATGGCTCTATCGGAGGTATCATCTGCGGCACCCTATATCCTCCTTTCTCGTTCCGCACGAACCGGAACTATTGTGGGGTTCGGGCTGCCGTTGCCCCGGTGCGCTCGGGGCGGCCCGAGTGAGCCCCGAGACGGGAACAGCCGCGGCGTTGAAGGCGCCCCCGTCCATTCATAGAGGTGATGGAATCGCGGTTATACCCAGATCGACTGCCGACGCGGCCCGAAACGGCCGTCTTCGTCTCCGGCGTGACGAGTATGGGGCTGGAGATTCTGGCGGGGCGGATCCTCGCGCCCGAGTTCGGCAACAGCATCTACACCTGGGGTGGGATCATCGGCGTCTTCCTCGCGGCGCTCAGTCTGGGCTACCACCGCGGCGGGAAGCGCGCGGCGACGAACGCCTCTCACTCGCGGCTGGTCGCCGTCTTCCTCGTGACGGCACTCTACGTCGCCGGCGTGGTCTTGCTCGGCGACCTCGTCGTCCGGTCCACCGGCGTCCTCCCGCTTCCCAGCGAGTTCGCGTCGCTCCCGGCGATCACGCTCCTCTTCGGACCGCCGACGTATCTCTTGGGATACGTGAGCCCCTACGCCGCGGAACTGGCAGGCGGCGACGTCGGCGCGACCGCGGGCCACGTCTACGCCGTCGGTACCGTCGGGAGCATCGTCGGCGCGTTCGCGACGACGTATCTCCTCGTGCCGCTGCTCTCGGTGCCGCAGATCGGCCTCGTGTTGGGACTCTCGGCCGTCGTCGCCGCGGTCGTCGTCGCCGCGCCCGGACTCACTGGCACGTCCGGCCTCCGCGTCGGGGTCGTCGCGCTCGCACTCGTCGCGGCGGCCGCGACCGGGGGCGTCGGTCCGAGCGTCGCCGGCGACGCCGTCTACAGCACCCAGACCCCCTATCAGGAACTCCGCGTCGTCGACCGCGGCGACACGCGGACGCTCTATCTCGACGGCCAACCCCACAGCGCGATGGACCTCGACGACCCGACGCGACACGTCTTCGATTACACCCGGTACTTCCACGCGCCGCTTTTGCTCACCGACGACGTTGACCGCGTGCTGTTCGTCGGCGGCGGCGGGTTCACGGGCCCGCGGATCTTTCACGAGACGTATCCGAACGTGACCGTCGATGTCGTCGAACTGGATCCTGCCGTCGTCGACGCCGCCGATCGGTACTTCGGCATCCCCGACTCGCCACGGATGAACGTCCACACCGGCGGTGGCCGGCAGTTCCTCGAAGAAACGAACCGCACCTACGACCTGATCGTCCTCGACGCCTACCGGAAGGACTCGGTGCCGTTTCAACTGACGACGGTCGAGTTTATGCGCCTCGCGTCGGACCGACTCGACGAGGACGGCGTCCTCCTCGCGAACCTCATCTCCGCGCCCAGCGGTCCGGCCTCAGAGTTCTACCGCGCTGAGTACAAGACGATGCAGCAAGTCTTCCCGCACGTCTACAGTTTCCCGACCGCGGGCGGTCCGGTCGTCCAGAACATCGAGATGGTGGCGACCAAGTCGGACTCACTCGTCACGCGCGAGGAGCTCCAGGCACGGAACGAGCGCCGTGACATCGGCGTCGATCTCGCGCCCGAACTCGCCTCCTACCGGCGGGACGAACCGACCGACGACGTGCCCGTGCTCAGAGACGACCGAGCCCCGGTCGACAGCCTGCTCGACGGGATGGTCGGACAGCGCTACGTGCGCGTTCGCGCGAACGCGTCGGAAAATACGTCGGACACGACGCCGCCTGCGGCCGCGGCGGACTGATAGGGATTATCGTAACCGTTCGGAGATTCTCGCCGTATCGTCCGGCGAGACATCTATGGAGACTTACGATAGTCCCTATGACCGCCCGAATCAGAACCCGAATCCGCCCCAGCGGATGTACACCATCACGGCGACGATGCTGAGTTGGAGAACGCCCTGAATCCCGGCCAGCTTCGCGTTCCGCATTCCGATGGCGCCGATGAGGTCGGCGTTCGGATTTTCGGAGGTCATCTCTAAGTACATCCGCGCTTCACCGGGGAGGATCACGCCGAACCCGAGGATCGTGAGGACGCTGACGATGGCCAGCGCGGCCAGAATCGCCGTATTCGGCATCGCGAACGTCCCGAGGTTCGCTACCAGGGAGGCGGCGCCGCCGCCGACGATGACGACGAAGAGCGCCAGCCAGCGCCAGTCGGTGAAGGCGTCAAACTGAGAGCCGATGGCCAACAGCGCCGGCCCCATCGCGGCGATAGAGAAGATGCCGCCCCACGCGGCGAGACCGGGGAGCAGTCCCATTTCGCCCGCCAGAACCATCCCGCCGACGATCGTCGTGAACGCGAGCGTCGGCATCAGGAACGTCATCTTCGGCGTGAATCGCTGGAAGACCGCCGCCCGGGTGTCGATGTCGAGACCCCCCAAAACGGGACCGAGGATCATCGCCATAAACAGGTCGATGCCCGTCCAGAGCACGCCCGCCATCACGTGAACGTACGTCAACTGCTGTGTCGTTCCGAACAGTACCGCCGCGACGAAGACCGCGAGCGGGACGACGACGGCCCCCGCCCCGAAGACCGGGTTCGCTCGGTTGGCCATCCCCTGAATCGTGTTTGAGACACTTACGCTCATCGTCGGCACCGACTGGTTAGAACGCCAATATACTATCGGTTGTCGTGACTACTTGCCGTCATTTCTGTGAGGCGTCGGTCTCGATCGCCGAGCCAGCGGCTCGAACGTCTTTCAGTCGGTCACTCCAGCACTGGAGCTATCGGGTGTAGTTTTTCGGAAAATCGCGGATCGTGCGTCGCCCTCGTTACCGCTGGACGGCGACAGCTAGAACCGGATTAGACGCGGACGACGTTCGTCGCGCGGGGGCCCTTGGGGGCCTGTTCGATCTCGAATTCGATTTCCGTACCTTCGGTGAGATCCTCGCCGCCGACGTCTTCCATGTGGAAGAACACGTCCTCGTCAGCGTCCTCTGTCTCGATGAAACCGTAACCGCCCGTGTCGTTGAAGAAGTCAACCGTACCGTTTGCCATTGCAAATAGACGAATGGCCGGTATACGGATAACACTTCTGTATTCGTTTTCAAAATTCCGGGAGCAATTATACGAATATCTGATTAGTACAGAATTTGGTTAGCGACCGACTGTACAGTCAGTTCCCGGGCAGATACAGACACAGTCCGTCGGATCCCACGCGGGATCCGATCGATCACCCAATTTTGACCGAATCTGCGAGTCCTGACTGCGGCCCGCAGAGACTCCCGTCGCTATCCGCGCAGGAGATTCATCACTTCGTCGACGACGTCGGGTTCGACGGCGACGACGTAGCGCTTGCCGGGTTCAAGCGTCGTGTCCGGGCGGGCGATGCGCTCACCTTCGTCGCCGGAGACCACGAGCGTCCCCGCGGGGAAGCGGACTTCGGACAACGTCTTGCCGGCGGCCGGCGCGCCCTCCTCGACGCGGATCTGCATCACGTCGAGCGAGCCAGTCACGTCGGCGAGCGTCTGCACGTCGCTCCCGATGATCTCGTTGGCGGCCGTCCGCGCGCCGGCGTGTTCGGGGAAGACGACGGCGTCGACGAACTGCAGGTAGGCCTCGCCCGAGGCGTCCTCGATGCGCGTCACTGTTCGGACCTCTGGTGCGAGCTCTTGGGCCACCATACAGATGGCGAGGTTGAGTCCCGAGTCGCCGGTGAGTGCGGCGATGGCGTCGGCCTCCGAAAGGTCCGCCTGCGCGAGGATGTCGGGATCGGTCGCATCGCCTCGAATGACCGTCGCCACCCACTCGTCGGCGATGGCGTCGACGACAGTCGAGTCCGGTTCGATGATCGATACGTCGTGATCGCGGTTAGCGAGCAACTTTGCGGTCTGGAACCCGACGCGCCCGCCGCCCGCGATGACGATGTTACGTTTGCTTGTCATAGTTAGTCGTCCTCCGTAGTCGGCTCAGCAATCGACGATCGCTCGGCGTCAGCCTCCTGACGCGCTCGATACCACTTGAGTCCGTAGTACGCGATAGCGCCGAGCACGATCCAGCCCACGCTGAGAAGCAGCGCGAGCGGATCGGTCCGGACGAGATACACCACCAGAACCCCGGTCAGGATCAGATTCAATCCGATCCCCAACAGTGGCGGGATCGGGTAGTAGGGGAGTTCGTAGGGGCGATTCATATCGGGGCGTTCCCGTCGCAGTTTGATCACGGCCCCGTTGACGACGACGAACGAGAGCAGGAAGAACAGACTCGACATATTGCCGGCGCTCTTGGTCGGCAGCGCGACGGACGCGAGCATCACCACCGCACTCGCGACGATGGCGACGAACGGCGTCCCGTACCGGTGGTGCAACTGTCCGAAGGACGGCAGCAGTTGCCCCTCGCGACCCATCGAGAACGCGACTCGTGAAGAGGCGATCACGACCGCGTTCAGCGCCGTCAGCGTCGAGAACACGGCCCCGAAGACGATGATCGCGCCGCCGTTTTTGATGATCGGCAGGCCGGTCGGCATAAACTCCGTCGCCGCTGCGGCGATGCCTGCCTCGCCGGCTTCAGCGAGCCCTTGCGCACCGAGCGTTCCGATCGCGACCGCGACCACGGCCATATAGACTAGCACGGTCGCGGCCAGGCTGAGGAAGATCGCTTTGGGGATGTTCTCTCTGGGGTTTTTGACTTCCTCGGTGACGGTCGTGATGAGGTCGTACCCCTCGAAGGCGATGAATGTCAGCCCCATCGCCGGCAGGATGGCGAACGCGCCCCCAGCCTCCGGAAAGAGCGGCTGAAACTCCGCTCCCGAAAACATCGGGGAGGTCGCGCCGAACGCGACGAAGACGACGAGTATCGTGACCTTCGTCGCGGTGAATATCGTCTCGACGCTCCCGCTGGCGGCCGTCGAGACGGCGTTAAGCACTACGAACAGGACGACTGCCGTGAACGCCAGCACGAAGCCGATCGGGAGAGCCATATCGATGACTGGGAGGGCGAGTGCCCCGACCTCACCCGGCGGAGGGACGATACCGTACACGTGCAGCAGTTCCAGGAAGTTGGGCGCGAACCCGAGCGCGTACAGGGCGCCCGCGATCATATACGCGAACCAGAGCATCCACCCCATCAGGAACGACGGGAGCGATTTGAACGTCTCCTTGACGAACGCGTAGCCGCCGCCGCTCTTCGGGATCGCACTCGCCAGTTCGGCGTACGAGAGTCCCGTGAATGCCGTGACGACGCCGTTGAGGATGAAGACGAGGAGTGCGGCCGGTCCCGCGATTTCGGCTGCCAGCCCGGTCAGGACGAAGATGCCTGCGCCGATCATCGCGCCCATCCCGATCATCGTGGCGTCGAGCAGACCGAGTTGGGCCTCGGGTGACCGCTCTTTGTGACTACTCATTGCCTCGTCGTCTGCGTCCGTTCGGTCGCCACCGCTGCGTCGGCGGGGGTCGATTCGATCCTGCGCGCAACTGACGTCGTCGCGGGTCGCCGCCCGAACGGCCCTGCCGACGCCCGGCGGCGATCGGCACCCGCGTCGTCTCGGTACGCATACATTCACAACAATTGCAAGCGTCCGGTTTTTAAGTACCGGTGCGGATAGCTGGTGGGACGGCCCGACGCGCGAGCCGAATCAGCAGGAAGGCGCGACGCTCAGGCGATCACGAGCCACGCGAGAAGCACGGCGAGACCGCCGAGCGACGTGGAGGCGACCGCGTGGATTCTGAGGCGGTCCAGGAGCGCGTGCGCGTCGCCCGTGACCGACAGCAGGTCGTGGATCTCGCTGCCGATCTCACACCGCGGGAGGAAGTCCATCGCGACGTGGAGGAAGACGCCGGCGGCGAATCCGAAGACGAGGCCGCGGATCGCACCGGCGGCGGGAAGCGCGATCATCGAGGATGCGATACCGGCGATACCGACGCCCGTCGCGGGAAGCAGCAACACCGAGGCGTCGCGGTCGGCGCTCACGAGCCGTCTGGCGGCCGCGTAGCCGGCAGGCCCCTTGTGCGAGACGATCGACAGGCCGAGCAGCGGGCCGAGTTCCGGCATATTCCCGTAGATGATCCCGATGATCGCGCCGGCCGAGAAGGCGTGGGCGGTCAGTTCTGCGACGGTCCGGTCCATCGGGAGATCCATATGCGCCAGTCGGTGCCCGATCGTGTGCGACCCGAACCCGGCCAGCAGGCCGAACGCGACGCCGAAACCACCCCACTGTGGGTGTTGTCCGATCGCCTGCGGCACCAGGAACACTGCGGCGCTCGTCACCATCGCGCCCGCGGCGAGCCCGTAGCCCCACACGAGCACGCCCGCACTGCCGTCTTTCGTCCGCACGCCCAGCGGTGCCGCAAGCGCCATCGCGAAGAACGCGACCCAGGAGATGCCGACGAGCTTTCCGCTCCCCGTCGTGCCGACCGCGACAGCCAGTACAGACAGCGCGGCGAGCACGAGCGTCGCCAGAAGCCCCACCCGAGAGAATCGTCCCATAATATGAATCCGACCGTTTTGGTTAATAACACTCACGTTGATAACATAGAAAGCGTATTTAATAAAATGGGACTGGGTGTACGGTTCGACTCGCAGAATCGGTGACTGCCGATCGAGCGCAGGACGCTATCGCGAGCGAGTTGCCTGCATCCAGGTCTTCAGATCGACGCGCTCGCCGTCGATCTCCGCCGGCGTCGCCTCGGTCGCGGCCCAGACGAACATCTGGGCGACCTCGGTGGGGTCACGGCCACCCGGCGCGCTCAGGTCGGTGTCGACGAGGCCGGGGTCGACGATCGTCGCGGTCTGCTCGACGTCGACGGCCAACTGCCGGACTAACGACTCGACTGCGCCCTTGGAGACGGCATACGCACCCATTCCGGGGTCGTAGTCGACGGCGATAGCCCCCGACGGGACGAGGAACCGCCCCTCGCTCGGCATTTGATCGAGCGCTTCCTTCGCCGTGGCGAAGACGCCGCGGAGATTCGTTCGGATGGTGTCGTCGAAGCGGTCGTACGGCTCCTCGTGGATCGGTGCCTCGCCGGACGCGGCGTGTTTGACGCCCGCGTTGGCGACGACCACGTCGATGCCGTCTCGTCCGCCGGTGTCGTCCGCGACGTCGACGAGGTGTGCGATGTCGGACTCCTCGCGAACGTCGGCACGGACGCCTTCGACGGTGGCGGTACTGGCCGACCCGTTCTCGCTGGCCGTACTGGCCGCCTCTCTCGCGTCGGCGATAGCGTCGTCGAGCGCGTCGGCGTCGCGCGCACACCCGACGACCGCCGCTCCCTCCGCGGCGAACGCCGCGAGCAACGCGCGTCCGATGCCGCGACTGGCACCGGTGACGAGAACTGTCGCGTCGGTGAGGTCCATATATCGATGTGGCGCCGATCGCAGGTAAAGATACTCGCCGCTTGGCGACGGTCTCGCCACGCGACCCGCAACAAACGCGCGACGACGGCGTCACACGGTCATTCGATTTATACTTTCCACGCTCTAAGTCGACCCTATGGACTCCCTCTCGGAGCTCCGCTCACTCGACGGCGCGGACGTCGTCGTCGTCGGGGGCGGATTTGGCGGCCTCTCGACCGCTTGCTATCTGGCCGGTGCCGGTGCCGACGTGACGCTACTGGAGAAGAACGGGCAACTCGGTGGCCGCGCGAGCCGCCTGGAAGTCGACGGCTTTCGCTTCGATATGGGGCCGTCGTGGTATCTGATGCCGGACGTGTTCGAGCGCTTCTTCGAGCACTTCGATCACGAGCCCGCCGATTACTACGATCTCACGCGGCTCGACCCGCACTACCGGATCTTCTTCAAAGACGGCGACCGCGTCGATATGGTGCCGGACCTCGAACAGAACCGACAGACGTTCGAGTCCTACGAACCCGGCGCGGGCGACCGCTTCGACGAGTACCTCCAGAAGTCGAAGAAGAACTACGAGGTCGGGATGGAGCACTTCGTCTACGAGGATCGCTCCTCGCTCCGGGACTTCATCGACTGGAACGTCTTCAAGAATGCCCGCGGCCTCTCGCTCATCGGCTCGATGCAGGATCACGTCGAGAAGTACTTCGATCACCCCAAACTCCAGCAGATTATGCAGTACACGCTGGTGTTCCTCGGCGGCGCGCCGAACAACACGCCGGCGCTCTACAATCTGATGAGCCACGTCGATTTCAATATGGGCGTCTACTACCCCGAGAACGGACTCGGGGGCGTCGTCGACGGTATCGTCGCGCTCGGCGAGGAACTCGGCGTCGACTTCCACACCGACAGCCCGGTCGCAGAGATCCGTGGCCGCGAGGGCGCGTTCGTCACCCGGACCGAGGACGGCCGGGAGTTCTACGCCGACTACGTCGTCAGCGACGCCGACTACCGGCACACCGAGATGGAGCTTCTCCCGCCGGAAAAACGGCAGTACGACGAGGACTACTGGGAGTCGCGGACGTACGCCCCCTCGGCGTTCCTGCTCTATCTCGGCGTCGAGGGCGACGTCGACCCGCTCGAACACCACACGCTCGTGCTCCCGACCGACTGGGACGAGCACTTCGAGCGCATCTTCGACGACCCGGCGTGGCCCGAAGACCCCGCCTATTACCTCTGTGTCCCCTCCGAGACTGACGACACCGTCGCGCCCGAGGGACACTCGAACCTGTTCGCACTCGTCCCGATCGCCGCGGGACTCGAAGACACCCCCGAGATGCGCGCGGAGTTCCGCGATCTCGTGTTGGACGACATCGAGGCAAACACCGGCGTCGCCCTCCGAGACCGGATCGTCTTCGAGAAGTCCTTCTGTGTGAACGACTTCACGAACCGCTACAACAGCACGAAAGGAACCGCCCTCGGCCTCGCTCACACGCTTCGGCAGACCGCGCTGTTCCGCCCGCCGCACCACTCCGAGGCGGTCGACGGGCTCTTCTTCACGGGATCGTTCACGACGCCCGGCATCGGCGTGCCGATGTGTCTAATCAGCGGCGAGCTCACAGCCGAGGCGATGGCCGAACGGGCGGGCTGAGGATGTCTGGCCGCCTGCGGTATCTGCTGACGCTGTCGCGTCCGCGCTTTTGGTTCTACCTCGCCGGCCCCGTCGTCGTCGGCGTCGCGTTCGGAGCCGACACGACTGGCGACCTGTTCACGGCGGTGAGCGTCGGCCTCTTCGCGTACTTCCTGCTCCCGGCGAACGTCTTCCTCTACGGCGTCAACGACGTCTTCGACGTCGACGTCGACGTCGCGAACCCGAAGAAGGACGAGCGGGAGGCCCGGTGGAGCGGCGACTCGGCCGTCGCAGCTGTCATCGCGCTCTCGACGCTTCTGGGGGCGGTGACGTTCCTCCTCACGTCCCCGCGGGCGTGGCCGTATCTCGCCGGGTTCTTCCTCCTCGGCTTTCAGTACTCCGCGCCGCCGCTGCGATTCAAGACGACGCCGTTTCTCGATTCGGTCTCGAACGGTCTGTACGTCCTTCCGGGTGCGGCCGCGTACGCCGCTGTCGCGGGCGCACATCCGCCGCTCGCCGCGGTCGCGGGCGCGTGGCTCTGGGCGATGGGGATGCACACCTTCTCGGCCATCCCCGACATCGACCCCGACAGGGAGGCCGGGATCCGGACGACGGCGACGTTTCTCGGCGAGCGGCGCACCTTCGCGTACTGCCTCTGCTGTTGGCTCGCCGCGGCGGTCGTCTTCGGCCTCGTCGACGTCCGGATCGGCCTCTTGCTCGGGGCGTACCCCCTCTTGATCCTCGCGGTCTACCGGTCTGACGTCGACGTCGACCGCGCGTACTGGTGGTATCCGATGCTCAACACGGCCGTCGGGACGCTGCTGACGCTCGGGGCGCTCTGGAGGCTCGTCAATGCCTGATCCGGACGCTCGCTCGTCGCTCGCGACGCTCACGGAGCAACTGCCGCAGACGCGTGCGGAGTGGGAGTCGCGGCTGGAGCATCTCGTGCGCGAGAACCGCTTTACGATCTCGGTGTTCTTCCCGCTGAACGGGATCGTGCTCCTCCTCGCGAGCGCCGAGGGACTCCTGCCCGCGCCGCTGGCGTTCAACGGGCTGTTGATCCTCATCGGCACGGCCGTGATGCGCTCGCCGCTCGTCGTCGGCGTCCTCTCGATCACTGACCGTCGGGCGGCCGTCGGCGTTGGCGCACTGACGCTGTACGCCTACGTCATCGAGTTCGTTGGGGTCCAGACCGGCCTCCCCTACGGCGAGTTCTTCTACGGCGTCGACCTCGGGCCGGTCGTCGCGGGCGTGCCCCTCGGCCTGCCCATCTTCTTCATCCCGCTTGTGATGAACTCGTATCTCCTCTGTCTCCTTTTGCTGGGCGACCGCGCCGCCCACGCGGCGACGCGTCTCCTCGCCGTGATCGCGGCCGTCCTCACGATGGATCTCGTCCTCGATCCCGGCGCTGTCGCGCTCGGTTTCTGGGTGTACCCGAACGGCGGGGCGTTCTACGGCGTCCCGCTGTCGAACTACGCCGGGTGGGTCCTCTCGGCGACAGTCGCTGTCGTCGCGCTCGACTGGGGATACGACCGTCACGCGCTGCGCGCGCGACTGGAAGACTGCGAATTTCTGCTCGACGACCTCGTCTCCTTCGTCATCCTCTGGGGCGGCATCAACGCGTGGTTCGGGAACTGGATCCCGGTCGCGCTGGCGGCGCTGTTCGGACTCGGCCTCCTCCGGGCCGACCGGTTCGACGTGCCGACCCGCGGTCTGCCGTGGATCCAGAGTCAGACGTCGACGCGGAGCCAGGAGTCGACGCAAAAACAGGAGTCGACGTCGAAGCGCTGATAGGGATTATCGTCACTGTTCGGAGATTCTCGCCGTACCGTCCGGCGAGACATCTATGCGGACGTACGATAATCCCAATGAGAACGAATCGGACGGACTGAACGCCCCTATTCGCTCCGCGTGAAACTGCGGAGCCATCCCGAGACTCGCCCGCCCGTCCATCTTGACGCACCCGAACCGGTCGTCCGGCCCGGCGACGGCCCCGAATGGCCCGAATCCCGCGTCGTCTCGCTCTCGTCGGGGTACGGCACGACGCTGACGCGGCGGAACACCGCGACCGGGTCGCGTTCGAGCGCCCAGTACAGGCGCGTCTTCGCCAGTAAGTACAGCTTTCTGGACGTCGACAGCGACGGCGTCGTCGAGAGGACGTCGCAGTCGCGAGTGCGAATCTCGTGGTGGTGGTCGGCGTAGAGGACCGCGGCCAGGAGGACGGCGAACTGGCAGTCCTCGGGGAGATACTTGATCCCCTCGACGCCCTCGCGGTAGAGGGCTTCCGCTCGCTGTAGTTCTTCGCGCATCGCGGCCTGGAAGTTCTCGTCGAACTCGAAGTTCAGTATCTGTTCTTCGGTGACGCCGTGTTTTCGGAGCGTCTCCTGGGGAAGGTAGATCCGGTCGCGCTCGACGACGTCCTCGCGGACGTCGCGGAGGAAGTTCGACAACTGGAACGCCTCACCGAGCGCCGTGGCGTGCGGGAGGGCCTGCTCGGCCTGCGGCGTCTCCATAATCTGGGTCATCATCCGACCGACGGCGGCCGCAGAGCCGTCCATGTACGCCTCCAGTTCCTCGTACGTCTCGTAGCGGTCGGTGTCGATGTCCGAGAGCATCGCGTCGATGAAGACGTCGACGTCGGACGCGGGGATGTCGTGTGTCTCGCGGAGTTCGGCGAACGCGGTCAACACGGGGTCGTCTGCGTCCTCCTCTCCGAGCGCCTGCCGCCGCAACTCTTCGAGTCGCCGTCGCTGCTCCTCCGGCGGAGCGGTGTCGACGGCGTCGACGACTTCGTCTGCGACCCGGAAGAACGCGTACAACACGTACGTCTCGTGTCGGACGCGCTCGGGGAGGACCCGAGTCGCGAGGTGGAAGGTCTTCCCGGTTCGCCGCTGGATTTCCTTGCTCTGTCGGATCTGTTCTTGTTTGACCATCGTTAGGTACCACGTTTCAGGGCGTCCCGTCGTCGTGCCGTCCGACCACGCATCTGTCGTTCATATTACGGACTGGCTTCATATAACGCTTCGTGCCGATTTGAAACCAAATCGAACTCGAAGCAAAAAAACGGCCAATAGACTCATATACCCGTTTTCGACGGTTCCGAAATCACGGTATCAGATTACCAGAATGTATCGCTACAGTCGTAGACGACTCCGTGCTCCGGACAGACGTACTTGCAGTGGCGATGTGCCATCGGTCGCTCGCAGATCGGACAGGGGCGACCTGGCGGCGTTTCGACGCCGTCCGCGGGGGCGTCCTCGACGGGCGCGTCGCTCTGTCCGCTGGCCGAAGTCGGTTCGTTCGCGTCGCTCACGTCACAGTCGGGGGTCGCAGTCGACAAGAAGATTCGCGTTGTCGCACGTCGCGCCGGCGCGGAACCCGAGCGCGAAAGAGGCTGCGGTCAGCCGACCGAATCAATCAGCCGACTGGTTCATACTGCCGAATACGTCCGTAAATTGCCTCGGGGTCAAGCCCCGAGGCTTTCGCGTGGACTCCCGTTCTAACTGCTGAGAGCAGTAGGTGAATATTCGCCGTTCACGTTCAGCGTCCCGCGATTCAAGCGCACATCTACGGGTGCGCCTCCGTCGTTTGCGTTTTGCCGACGACGGAGATACTGCAAACCGATGTTCTTCGAAGCGTTGTAGTCAGCGTGGTTCTCGTACCCGCACTTCTGACAACAGAACGCTTCACCAGACCGATTGTCGCTGTGGGTAAACCCACACGTCGAACACCGCTTGGAAGTGTTCCGAGGGTCAACCTGCACGACCTCCACGCCGTACTCCTCGGCCTTGTACTCAACGTACTCGTAGAGGCGTCGAAAGGCCCAGACGTGTTGCCACGTCGCCTTCAAGATGTTCTCCCGAATATGGGTCAAGTCCTCGAACACGATGTGTGAGCAGTCGTGTTCGACGGCCTCCTCGATGAGTTCGTTTGCCACCGAGTGTAGGAATATCTCGAAACGCCCCGTCTCTTTGTGACCCACTGATTCGATGTTCTCGTGAGCGTGGCGAGAGCCACACTGTTGAAGCGACCCACGACGTTTCTCGTACTCTCGACGCCAGTGGTTAAACTCGTCTGCCGACCAGAGCCGCCCGGTCGAAGCGACGGCGATGTTGTTGACGCCCAAATCCACACCAAGGACTGTTCTGTGCTTGGACTCGGATTCAGGTTCGTCGTCTGCTTCGACCTTTCTCATCGAGGCGTGCAAGTACCAGTCTCCGTCGCGGTGCTGCAAGTGCGCCATCCTGAACTCAAAGTCCTCGTCGGAAACGTACTTCCTCGGGGGGTTCTCCGAGTTGTCGGGGAGGATGTAGTCGCACTCGATTCTGCCGTCTACGGTGGAGAGGGATACGTGGTCGCGGTGGAACGTCGCACTGCGCTTGTCGTACACCGCGCTGTCCGCTGAGAAGTGGGGTCGTGACGTGGTCTCTCCACGCTTGAGGCGTTCGACTCCACTTTTGACTGCTTCAACAGCCCGACGAATGCCTTTCTGGACGAGGTTGGCGGTGAGGTCGGTTTCGTCGCGGAGTTGGTCGTACAGAGCGCGTTCGGCTTTGGCTTTGGATGTGACGTGGTATCCGTCGTCGTCACCAGATACGCGAGATGTTTCTGGTTGGCAGCCAGATTCCTCTGGAATCTGGCGACGCCCGTGCCAGCACCACTCGCTTGCGGTGTTGGCGCAGTGTTTGAACTGCTCGACAGTCTCGCGGAGGAGCAGGTCGGCTCCTTCAGGAATGTCGAGTTTGATGACGGCGGTGCGACGGTATTCCACTGTGTTTCACATATTTGGCTGTGGTTATTTATTAGTTGGAAGTCGGCCTGCCTTTGTAGCGTGGTTTGTGTCCTCGGTTGTCGGCTTCCTCCCCGCGGTCAAGCCTCGGGGCATCCGCCTTGATTTTTTCTGTGAAGCAGTGCGGCACCCCAGGGGTGCCGAGCATCTTCTCGTAGCTATAGTAGCGTTTGCAAGTCTTCACGCGCCTGATCGCCCGACAGCGTGTGATCGGCTGCGCAATCAGTTGTAAACGCTACTATCTGTCCGACCGTATCAGCACTCCGACCAGCCGCAGGCCTCGCAGGTCTTGCAGCCTTCGGAGTAGTACAGCGACATACTGCCACACTCGGGGCACTCGGGGCTCTCGCCGGCCGCGAGCAGGTCGTCGGTCGCATCAGAGTCGCCAGCGGGTCCGGAGCCGCCCGCGAGGTCCACGCTGTCGCCGACGTCGACGTCCTCGACGTCTACGGCCGCGCCGCCGTCGGTCTCACGACCCGGCGAGACGCTCGCGTTTTCGGTCTGCTCTGAGACCTCTGTCAGGTTCTGCTGCTGGGGGTAGCCCTTGTCGATCTCGCCGTCGAGGTAGCGTCGCATCGCCGTGCCGATCGCGTCCGGGATGGAGTTGATCTGTTCGCCTTTGTCCCAGGCGACCTTCGGGCTGCGGATGCCCTGCAGTTCGCTCGCGATCTCGCTCGGGTCGACGCCCGAACGCAGCGCCGTCGAGACGGTCTTCGCGAGCGCCTCGGTGAAGGAGGCGGTGAAGCCGCCGGAGTTGCCGATGTTCGCGAAGAGCTCGAAGGGCTTGCCCTGGTCGTCCTCGTTGATGTTGACGTAGAGCTTTCCGTAGCCCGTGTCGATGCGCTGGGTGACGCCGTGGAGGACGTCGGGGCGCGGGCGCTTCTTGCCGAGGTCGGTCTCGCCGTCGGCGGCCGACAGCAGCCGTTCGACCTCCCGGTCGAGCGCCGCCTGGACCTCGTCGTTCTCGAGGAAGCCGTCGATGCCGCCGAAGACGTCTTCGATCTGCTCGACGAGCGTCTCCGCGGCCTCGCTCTCGTCGGCGAAGTCAGTGTTCTGCGCGCGCGTGGTGAGGACTTGCTTCGAGCGCGTGCCGTCGCGGTAGACGGTCACGCCCTTCCCGCCGTTGCGGTAAATGTAGCGGTAGACCTCGTCCATATCCTCTTTGCTGGCGGAGTTCGGGAAGTTACAGGTCTTCGAGATGGCGGAGTCGACGCCTTCCTGGGTCGCACACTGCACGGCAGCGTGCTGCTTGCCAGAGAGGTCGCCGGTGACGACGAACAGTTCCGAAATCGCGTCCGGAACCGTCGACAGCGAGGAGACGCCGTCGAACTCGTTTTCGGCCATCTGGGTCTGGGCCTCCTGCTTGACGGCGTCGACGTCGATGTCGTTGGCCTCCAGCGTCCGGAGGAAGTAGTCGTCGAACTCGACGAGCATCTCGTCGCCCTGCACGTCGTCGGAGACGTTCTTGTAGTAGGCGACGTTGTAGATCGGCTCGATCCCGCCCGTCGTGTTGCCGACCATCGAGGTGGTGCCGGTCGGGGCCACCGTGGTCGTGTTGTGGTTCCGGATCGGGAAGCCGTCTTCCCACTCGTCGGCGTCGAGGCCGACGTAGTGCTCGAACCAGTCGCGATACTCGGTCGGGTCGGCGTACTTCGAGTCCTCCCAGTCGGCGAAGGTGCCGCGGTCCTTCGCGAGTTCGTGGCTGGTCCACTTGGACTCGTGGTTGATGTGGGTCATCAGTTGGCGAGCGACCTCGTTGCCCGCCTCGGTGCCGTACTGGATGCCGAGCTGAATGTACAGCTGTGCCAGCCCCATCACGCCGAGCCCGATCTTCCGCATATCCCGGACCTTCTCTTCGATCTCCGGAACGGGGAAGTCCGACATCGTGACGACGTTCTCTAGGAAGTGCGTCCCGCGGTCGATGCGGTAGTCGAACTCCTCCCAGTCGATGGCGTTTTCGAGGAACGCGTCGACGGCGTCTTCGAACTCGTCGTACTCGTCGCCGTGGGCATCGTACCAGGCGCGCCAGTCGGGGGCGTCGAAGTCGACGAGCGTCGAGAGATTGATGTGGCCGAGGTTACAGGCCTCGTACTCCTCCAGCGGCTGCTCGCCGCAGGGGTTCGTCGCCAGGATGCGGTGGTCCGGGTGCTCCTCGACGTCGAACGAGTGGAGTTTGTTCACGCGTTCGAGGTAGATGACGCCCGGCTCGCCGTTCTCGTGGGCGCCGTCGACGATGTGGTCCCACAGTTTCTCTGCGGGCACGGAGAGTTCCTCGCCGACCTCGACGTGCTCGCCCAGGCCGAACATATCGTACAGTTCCTTCGTCTCGGCCGTAGCGATGTGCGGTTCACCCGTCCGGGGGTTGGTGAACGTGAACTCCTCGCCCTCGAACAGCGCGTCCATGAAGTCGTCGGTGATGCCGACGGAGATGTTGAAGTTCGAGAGGTGGCCCTCGACTGCGTTCCGGAGGTGCTTCGGGACGCGTCCCTCCTCGTCGATGAGTTCGCGCGCTTCGTCAAGCGCGTCGGCGAAGGAGTTGTGGGTGAAGTCGTCGGGGTCGTTCAGTCGCAGCGTGTGCGCCAGCGAGACGTCCTTGTTCTTCGCGTGAATGAACTGGATGACGTCGGGGTGGCTGACCCGCATAACGCCCATCTGCGCGCCGCGTCGCGCGCCGCCCTGCGCGATCGTCTCACAGAGCTGGTCGTACGTTCGCATAAACGTGATCGGGCCGGAGGCGATGCCGCCGGTCGAGCCGACCGGGTCGCCGTAGGGGCGGAGCCGCCAGAAGGCATAGCCCATCCCGCCGCCGCTCTGGAAGACCTGCGCGGCCTCTTTGGCTGTCTGATGGATGTCGTCGATGTCGTCGTCGGGAGAGTCGACGAAACACGCCGAGAGCTGCTGGAGTTCGTCGCCGGCGTTCATCAGCGTCGGCGAGTTCGGCATGAAGGAGAGATCTTCCATCAGTTCTTCGAACTCCTCGCGCTTCGTCTCGACGGCCGCTTTGATCTCCTCGGGGAGTTCGGGGACGACAGTGTCGTAGGCGAACTTGTTGGCGTTGTAGACCGACAGCGACGTCTCGGCGTCGGAGTCGGCGTCGACGCCCTTGCCGAACACTTCCGCGGCGAGTTCGTCGCGGCGCGGGTGGTCGGGCTTCAACTGGTCGGGCGTGACCGTAACGTCGACGTCGCGGCGCTCGGCCTCGAAGACGGCCTCCGCGAGCGCGACGTTCTTCGCGACGCGCGGGAAGAGATCTTCCTGGGACTCGATAGGGTCGCCGTTGGCGTCCTTGCGGAGGTAGCGCGCCGGCAGAATGTTGTGGTAAGCGTTGGCAGTGAGCCGCTCTTCGAGCGTGTCGCCGTCGGTACGCTTGACGGGCAGTTCGAGCTCGCCTGCGTTCACGGACTGGTCGCTCATCTACTGTACCTCCTGCCCTGTGCGGTTGCACCGGGCGATCTCGAATCGGGTGACTGACTCAGTTCTGGGCATTTGTAACGATGACTTGTGAGTGTGGCAGGTCGGTTAAGGCTTCGGTATCCGGACTCTACCGTGATAAATATCATATTTTATACCTACACCCTGACCGGCTGCGCCACGCGTTCGACGTGACGAGGGATCGTATGCGCGGAGGGGGTATGAAGGTTAGCAGACCGAAGTGGAAGTGAAAATACGAATCTGCGAGTCGAGCGCTGTCAGTCGATTATCCAGCGGAACCGAGGGGGCGTCGCACGCCCTGAGCTCGCCCACGTGGGGGACGGCCGACTGCGAGCCCCCAACCGACTGAGTCTCGTATAAATGCTCCTCATTCGCCGGGTTTGTCAGATTCCATATCAATCAGCCACAGTCCGGACGGTATCGTCAGCTTCAACCGTCGCACTCCCCCACAGACTTATTCCCCCGTCTGGTGATACGATGGGGTATGGTGTTCACACCCGCGTCGATCGCTCCCCTCCAACTCGGTGGCCTGCTGGCGCAACCGCTCGGTCAGGCGCTCGCCGTCGTCGTCGCGATCGCAGTCGTGATCATTGTCGGCCGCATCGCGCTGAAGATCGCGTGGCGACTCGTCACGATCGCCGCGCTGGTCGTGGGAGCGCTGCTGGTGCTCTCTTTCTTCGGCATCAACGTCCTGTAGTTCTGCCGCGACGCCCGCTCGCTGTCTGTGGTCCCCTATCAGACCGTCGGGGCCTCGTCGGCCTGCCGGGGGAAGACGCACTCGTCTAAGAAGTTCCGCACGACGTCGTGACCGACTCCCGTGAGAACCGATTCGGGGTGGAACTGCACCGCCTCGATGGGGTACTCGCGGTGGCGGACGCCCATCACGAGGTCCGTCGTGGTGGTCTCGCCGTCAGCATCGCCGTCCGCGTCATCGTCTGTGTCGCCGTCCGCATTATCGTCTGTACCGCTGTCCGTGATCTCGTGCGCTGTCGTCGCGGACACCTCGAACTCCTCGGGGACGGTCGTCGCCACCAGCGAGTGGTACCGACCGGCCTGGAAGCCCTGTGCGAGCCCCGCGAAGACGCCGCGACCGTCGTGGTCGACCGGGTAGGCCTTCCCGTGAATCGGCTCGGGCGCGTGACCGATCTCGCCGCCGTAGGCGTGGACGGCCGCTTCGAGACCGAGACAGACGCCGAGCGTCGGGATCGTCTGCGAGAGCGACGTCAGGACCTCGGTGGTGACGCCCACGTCGCGCTCGTTCTTCGGGTGTCCCGGCCCGGGACTGATGACGATCGCGTCGGGATCGAGCTCGCGGAGGTCGTCGATATCGGCGGTGTTCTTGCGGACGATCACGTCGACCGGTTCGCCGTCGACCCGCTGTTCGGAGAAGTACTCCACGAGGTTGTACGTGAACGAATCGAAGTTGTCGACGACGAGCAGTCGGAGCGTCATCGTCGCACCTCCTCTCCCGGGGCGGCCGCACCGGCAGCAGAGCCCGACGCCGAGTCGGTCTCGATTCGCTCGACCGCCGAGAGGACGCCGCTCATCTTCTGTTCTGTCTCCTCGTACTCGGCCTCCGGGTCGCTGTCGGCGACGATACCCGCGCCCGCGCGGACGGAGATGACGTCTTCGTCGCCCTCGCGGTCGACGGTCGCCGTCCGGATGACGATCGCGAAGTCGGCGTCGCCGGACCACGAGTAGTAGCCGACGCCGCCGCCGTAGACGCCTCTGGGTTCCAGTTCGAGGCCGTCGACGATCTCCATCGCGCGGACCTTCGGCGCGCCGGTCAGCGTCCCCGCCGGGAACGTCGCCCGCGTGGCGTCGAAGGCGTCGGCCCCGCTCGGGTACTCGCTGTTTCGACTGTCCGTCCCCGCGAGCGTCCCCGTCACGGTCGATTCGATGTGCTGAACGTGGCTGTACTTCAGCACGTTCATAAACTCCTCGACGCGGACGCTGCCGGGTTCAGAGACGCGGCGCACGTCGTTGCGCGCGAGGTCGACGAGCATCGTGTGCTCGGAGCGCTCTTTCCCGTCGGCGAGCATTTCGCCCGCGAGTCGCCGGTCCTCGACGGGACTCGTTCCGCGCGGGCACGTGCCCGCGATGGGGTTCGAGACGACTCGATCCCCGCGGACGGAGACCAGCGTCTCGGGGCTCGCGCCGACGATGTGGCGGTCGTCGTGACGGAGCAGATACATATACGGCGAGGGGTTGATCTCCCGGAGCGCCTCGTAGAGGCCGACCGGGTCGACCTCGCCGCGGAGTTCGCGGGTTCGTGAGATGACCCCCTGGTAGATGTCGCCGTCGAGGACGTGTTCTTTGGTCTTGCGGACGGCCGCCTCGTATTCGGCTTTCGGCCCGGCGGATTCGCCAGTCCGGACGAAGCCGCCGGTCTCGGGCTGGCTGGCGTCAGCGAGCGTCGCCGCGACGTCTTCCGCCTCGGCGACGATGTCGTCGTAGACCGCTTCCGGGTCCTCGTCGGGCGCGACGATCGGCGTGAGGACGAGCGAGACGGACGACTCTGCGTGATCGAACGAGAGGGTCTTCGAGGTGAGGACGAACTGCGCGTCCGGCGTGTCGGTCTCGGGGCGCTCGACGCCGACCTCCGAGAGCCAGAGGTCGTAGACGGCCTCGTACGCCAGAAAGCCGACGAGGCCGCCGCGGAGTTGTTGGCGTTCCTCGTCGGGGAAGCCGACGCGCGGCAGATCCGGGAACGACGCCCGAAGGCGGTCGAGCACGTCCATCTCTTCGCTCCCCGCTTCGGCGTCGTCGGCGTCGAATCCGCCAGCCTCGACGTACTGCGCCGCGCGTCCGCCCAGCCGTTCGATCTCGGTCCCGTCCGGGTCGACGGTGATGACGGCGTCGGGGTCGTAGCCGACGAACGAGAACCGGGCGTGGCGATCCGTCGTGGCGTGATCCGGCGCGAACGCGCCCGCCGGATCGCTCGACGGCGTCTTCTCGGCACTCTCTAGGAGGAAGCCGTACTCGCTTCTGTCGGCGAGCGTCGCGTACGCGGTCAGCGGCGTCACGTTCGGCATCTCGGCAGTCACGTGGGCAACGACGGGACGCGTCTCGCCGTCGTCGGTCTCGGGTTCCGTTGCGGCCGCGACGTCCGCGACGAAAGACTCGCGGGACTGCGAGAGCGTTACGCTCGCGTCGTTTCGCGACTGGCCGTCCGTTCGGGTGTCGCTCACGACGACACCCCCTCTGCCTGCACCCGCTCGCCGTCGTCGGGGTGCGTCGCGGCGTCGGTCGCGCTCGCGACGAACGAGCGGACGGCGTCGTGGTCTTTACTCCCGCCGACGCGCTCGACGCCGCTTGCGACATCGACCGCGTACGGCTGAACGGTCTCGACCGCCTCGGCGACGTTCTCGGGCGTCAGGCCGCCCGCGAGGATCACCGGCGCGTCGAGCGTCGCGGCGACGTCGGCGGTCGCGACCCAGTCGTGGGTCTCGCCGGTCCCGCCGGCGCCGTCGTCGTCGATCGAGTCGACGAGCACCGCGTCGACGGCCGGCGCGACCGCCCGCGCCCGATCCGGGTCCTCGGCGTCGACGACGGCGACCACGTCAGACGAGATGGCCTCGCGGATCGCCCGCAGATCGTCGGCGTCGAACCCGCCGTGAAGTTGGAGGACGTCGGGAGCGACGCGCGTCGCCGTCTCGATCGCGCCGTCGACGGTCTCCGGCATCGTGACGAGCGTCGTCGTGAGAAACGGCGGTGCGGCCTCGAAGAGCGCTTCGGCGTCGCCGAGCGACACCTCTCGTGGAGTCTCGACGGGCACGTCGGCGATTGCGCCGACGGCGTCCGCGCCCGCTCGCTCGACGGCGCGGAGGTCGGTCTCGCTCGTGATCCCGCAGATTTTCACCCGGACCATCTACTCAGCGCTCCACCGCGGCGTCGATTGGTTCACAGAGCGTCTCGAAAGTCGAGGTCGCGTCACCCTCGTCGATCGCGTTCGCCGCCGCTTCAACGCCGTCTTCGATGCTGTCGGCGAGTCCGGCGACGTAGATCGCCGCACCGGCGTTCGCGAGGATGATGTCACGCTTCGGGCCGGTGACGTCACCAGTCACGATGCCGCGAAGGTCCGCAGCGTTCTCCTCGGGTGTGCCCCCGGCGACGGCCTCGATCGGGGCGGATTCGAGGCCGATGGATTCGGGCGTGAGCGTGTACTCCTCGATCTGGTCGCCGTCGACCTCCGCAACGACCGTCTCGTCGTGCAGCGCGATCTCGTCCATTCCGGAACCGTGGACGACGAGCGCCCTGTCGACCGACAGATGTGAGAGCGCCCGCGCGAGCACGGGGACGAGGTCAGGGTCGTAGACGCCGACGACCTGGGCGTCTGCCCCGGCGGGGTTCGTCAGCGGTCCGAGGACGTTGAATATCGTCCGCATCCCGAGTTCCTTGCGCGGGCCGATGACCGCTTTCATCGCCGGGTGGAACACCGGTGCGAGCATAAAGCCGATTCCGTCGCGCTCGATTGCCGACTCGACGGCCGGCGGTTCGGCCTCGACGTCGGCACCGGCGACCTCTAAGACGTCTGCGCTCCCCGACGAGGAGGAGACGGAGTAGTTGCCGTGCTTTGCGACGGCCGCGCCAGCACCCGCAGCGACGATTGCGCTGGTCGTCGAGACGTTGATCGTGTCGTAGTCGTCGCCGCCGGTCCCGCACGTGTCGACGAGTGGGCCACGATCCGGGTCGATCGTCCGGGCCGCATCGCGCATCCCCTCCGCGAAGCCGGCGATCTCGGTCTCTGTTTCGCCTTTCGCTCTGAGCGCTGCCAGCAACGCCCCGATCTGCGCCTCCGTGGCGTCTTCGAAGACTGCCCGTGCCGCCTCACGAGCCTCGTTCTGTGTCAGGTCGTCGCCCTCGGTCGCGCGTTCGATGTAGGTTTGGAGTGTCATCGTGATCACCGATGTACGAGATCGTGTTGTAGTGAACAACTTCGTTCATCGGTATAAGACTGTCGGAGCACTCGGTCAGTCACCGACCGCGGCTATCGCCCATGGGCCGCCAGCAGTCGTGCTTCCGACGGTAACCGAGCCGTGGTAGCGTGTCAACGCTGAAACCGAACAACTGCGTTTGGCATTCCCGAAACGAAACCTTCAATTATGTCCCCGGGAAACGACGTAATGCGTTCAGACGAGCGCGGTAGAACGCGAAAGCCAGGCGGGTTGGTGGTCTAGTCTGGTTATGACACCTCCTTGACATGGAGGAGGCCGGCAGTTCAAATCTGCCCCAACCCACTTCCTTTTGCGCGGAATCGACGCACAGAGCGCACCCATTATACTATAGTCAGTCCCGCAGGATCTGCTCCTTGAGCAGCGACACGTAGCCGCTGGGATCGGGTGATCTGGAGGTTTCAAACCCATTTTGCGGGTGATACACCGGAGACAGCGAAAACTGCCGTGCACCTCTGTGCGATCTGTAAAGTGCTCGTCTGCAACGACGAAGCCGCCGAGGGGACAGCAATCGCGACGAAGCGATCATTGTAGAGGAGACAGTCAGACGTATCGCTGAGCCCGAACCTTTTAGGACTGGTATCCGAGCGTCAGATATGGACATCGACCTCGGATTAGAAGGCAACGTAGCGCTGGTCACCGGGAGTGCGACCGGCCTCGGGCACGCCTGTGCGGAAGCGTTCTCGCGCCAGGGGGCGAAGGTCGCCCTCGCCGCGCCGAATCTGGACGACCTCGCGTACGCCAGCGACAGGCTCCACGCTCTCGGCGAGGGCGAGATTTTCGGTCTCGAACTCGACGTGCGCGACCCTGACCATCTGGGGGCACTCGTCGAGGAGACCGTCGACCAGTATGGTGGCATCGACCACCTCGTGACGGGACCGCGGCCACTCGAACCCGAGCGGTTTCTCGACGTCTCCAACGAGGACTGGTTCCGCGGGTTCGACCGGCTGTTTATGAGCGTCGTCTGGGCCATCCGTGAGTCTGCCGCGCACCTCGAAGCCTCCGATCAGGGGACGGTCGTCAACGTTGCCAATCCCGCTATTCCGGCACTCGCCGAGGAACTGTCGGTGGCGACCGCATACGAGCGCGCAGTCCAGGGACTCGTCGAGAGCCAGGCCACGGCGTTCGCGCCCGACGTCCGCGTGAACGCAGTCGTACCGGGCCCCCACGAGACCGCGGACTTAGAGGAGTTGCTCGCCCGACGGGTCGATGCCGGCGAGTTCGCCGACCTCACGTCGGCGTGGGACGCTGTGCTCGCGGACTGTCCCTACGAGTCGCCGGGGCAGCCGCTCGACCTGGGGAAGGTGGTCACCTTCCTGTCCAGCCAGCACGCGAGTTTCGTCAACGGGGCGACCGTCCCGGTCGACGGTGGGTCCGGACTCTGATACTGTCGGACAGAACGATGTGAAAATTATCGGGACCCCGTGGGTACCAATATAATTCACGAACTTCTGTCCGACAGTATAAGCCGTGAGTACGGCACACAACCACCCCAGCGGAGTCCGAGCTATAGTAGTGTTTGCAACTGATTACACAGCCAATCGCACGACTGCGTGCGATTAGGTGAGTGAAGACGTGCAAACGCTACTATAGAGCCGCGCTGCTGCCGCCGGCTTCACGATCGCCAGTACGACGGCGTCAGGAGCACCAGTACCGGGATGATCTCGATTCGTCCAATCCACATCAGAAACGTCATCAGGAGTTTCGTCGAGTCCGGAAACGGCTCGTAACTTTCGAGCGGCCCAGCGATCCCGAAGGCGGGGCCGACGTTGAAAAACGTCGCTGCGGCCGCGCTCATCGCCTCGAACTCGGAGACGTTCAACTGTACTCGCGAGGCGTCCACGACGACGATAATCGTGGCGACGATGAAGAACACGAGGCTGACGAGGGTGTACGCGTAGATGTCTCGGATCGTCCCCTCGTCGACGACGTTTCCACTGAGGCGAACCGGCCGGATCGCGTTCGGATTCGAGGCCGTAAACAGATCCCGGCGGAACGCCTTCACGACGACCAGCCAGCGAAGCGTCTTGATCGAGCAGGTCGTACTGCCGGCCATCCCGCCGATAAACATCCCGACGAACAGGAGATGCTTTGCTCCCGACGACCAGAGATTGAAGTCCGTACTCGCATAGCCAGTCGTCGTCACAATCGAGACGACTTGGAACAGAGAGTGCCGAGCGATTGCCTCGACACTCGTGTACGGCGAGCCGTCGATGGACAGCACAGTCCCGACACCGAGCGCGAGCAGCGCCAAGATCCCAACGTAGAACCGAAATTCGTCGCTTCGTCTGAGCCGCTCGTAGTCCCCCCTGAGGACGAAGTAAATCAACATAAAGCTCGTCGCACCGGTCGCCATAAACGGGATGATCGCCCACTGGACGGCGGGCGAGAATGCAGCGATGCTCTCCCCACGTGGTGAAAAACCGCTCGTCGAAATCGTCGTGAAGGCGTGCGCCACGGCATCATACAGCGTCATATTCGGAGCGTATCCCAGCAGATGGAGCCCATAGAGGACTGCTACTTGAAGACTAGTCAGTCCGAGGTAGATTTTCCAAAGCAGGGTGGCCGTCTCTGAAATCCGGGGCGTGAGCTTGTTGACGTCCTGTGTCTGCGTTTCGGTCTCCATAAGCTGTGCCCCACCGACAGAGAGCTGAGAAAGCACTGCCGTCGCCAACACGAGAATCCCGAGTCCGCCGATCCATTGGAGGACGGCCCGCCACAGCAGTATCGCTCGCGTGTGGCGGTCGAAATCGACGATGACCGTCGCTCCCGTCGTCGTGATGCCGCTCATACTCTCGAAGAGCGCGTCCACGGGCGCTGCAATCACACCAGAATCGGCGAGTACGAATGGAACTGCGCCGACCAGTGCAATGCTCAACCACGTCAGCGAAACCATCAGAAACGCCTCTCGCGTCTGGAGCTCCCGGTCTTCGGTCAGTTGTTCGAGTCCGACGCCAACGACTACGGTGCCGACCATCGGCAGGGCGAACGGCAATAGCGCCGTGCCGTCGTAGAGGGCGAGTCCGAGCGGAAAGACGAGCGGGACCCACAACCATTTGAGAATGGTCCCGACCAGTCGGCAGCTGACGCGCCAGTTGACTCGGGTCCTCATATCGCGTTCATCACAGCAGTGAGCGTGTCTGCAGACACGAAAAGAACCACGTGATCTCCGGTCTCGATCACCGTATCCCCGCGGGGGACGACGAGGTCGTGGTCGCGGGCGATTGCCCCGATAACGACCCCCTCGGGGAGCGCACGAACGCTCTCGCGGATCGGCCGTCCAGCGAGGGCGCTTTCGGTGTCTACTTCGATCTCTAGCACCTCAGCCTGACGGTCCTCTATGAGCGAGAGGTTCTCTATTTGTCCTTCCCGGGTGAATCGGACGATCTCCTCCGCCGTGGCCTTGCGTGGGTTGATCGCGGCGTCGATGCCGACCGCCTCGAAGAGACTCGCGTAATCGCCCTGCTCGACCACGGCGACTGTTCGTCGAGCGCCGATGTTCTTCGCAAGCAGCGAGACGAGGAGATTCTTCTCGTCACTGTCGGTCGCCGCAATGACGGCATCTGCTCGGTCGACGCGCTCGCCAGTGAGGAACTCCACGTTCGTCGCGTCGTGTTCCAATACGATCGTCTTCGGCAGGCCCTCCGCGAGTTGACGACCCCGCTCTGAATCCTGCTCGATCAGGCGCGGTTCGATCCCTCGCTCCTCCAGGAGCTTGGCTGTGTGATATCCGATGTTGCTTCCGCCGACGATGACAATGTCACGGGCGTCGTCAGGCGTTGCCGTCGGTGCGACGG
The DNA here is from genome assembly GCF_030848585.1 of Halobellus sp. H-GB7. Classification (NCBI taxonomy): domain Archaea; kingdom Methanobacteriati; phylum Methanobacteriota; class Halobacteria; order Halobacteriales; family Haloferacaceae; genus Halobellus; species Halobellus sp. H-GB7. The sequence goes on from NZ_JAVDDW010000002.1 coordinate 236,137, forward strand.
TTCTGGAAAACGCGTGGACGCTCGCCAGGCTACCGATGACGATGACTCTGTTTCCGGCCTCGATCGGCGTTTTCCCCCGAGCGATCACGACTTCGCCACCCTGCACCAACGCAGCGAACGTCAGCGCCTCGAATTGGTCCGCCTCTTCGACAGTGCGGCCGGCAATGTTGCTGTCCTCGGCGACCTCGAATTCGGCCATCTGGACGAGCCCACCCGCGAACAACTCGACGTCGACCGCGGCCGGAACTCCCACCACACGCACGATGTCGTTCGCCGTCAACAGGTCCGTCGACACCATAAAGTCGACCCCGAATGCGCCGTCCGACTGCGCCCACGTGTCGAGAAAGTTCGCACTTCGTACACGAGCGATGGTGAAGACGTCGCTTGCGGTCTTCGCCGTCCCGCAGGTGACGAGGTTCGTCTCGTCGACGTCTGTGCTGGCAATGAGCATCTCCGACTCACGGAGACCAGCGTCTTCGAGTGTCTCCAACGAGGTCCCGTCACCCTCTATCGCCAGGATGTCACTCGTGTACGTGAGTTCCTCCACCTTTTCGGGGTCGACGTCGATGACGATGACGTCGTGGTCCCCGGCGAGGCTGGCCGCGATGTTGGAGCCGACTTCGCCGGCTCCGACGATGATGACCCGCATCTGATCTCCCTCGAGGTAGCTATCGTTGCGTTTACCTCCGAAAGCACCCGAGCGCACGCAGTCGTGCGATCGGCCGCGCACTTCGTTGCAAACGCTACTGTAGGAGTAACTATCAACGGTGCAATACAAAAAGACACTCCCAGTCAGACACAGGCGAGACGGAGCGGGTTCGCAACGCTCCCTGCGATAGTTACCGGGGCCTCGCTCGCGGCCGAGCGTCTGAATCGAAGACCAGCACCTCATACTGTCGGACAGAACGATGTGAGGCGTATCGGCACCCCGCGGGGGCCAACACGATTCACGGACTTCTGTCCGACAGTATCAGTCCGAGGCCCTTCCGCAACCGACGCCGGTGATTTCAAACCGGGCGCCGCCGTCGGCACTTTCGCGGACCCGGACCGACCAGCCGTGCGCCTCGACGATGGTCCGGACGATCGCCAGTCCGAGTCCGGTCCCGCCAGTCGTGTATCCCCGGTCGAACACGGACTCGCGCGCATCCTCCGGAATCCCGGGGCCGTCGTCTGCGACGTAGAACCCCTCCGCGCACGGTCCGACCCGGACGCGGACGTCGTCGCCGCCGTGTTCGACCGCGTTGCGAAAGAGGTTCCCGAAGGCTTCGCGAAGCCGGTCTGGGTCGCCGTCGACGGTGCCGAGTCCGTCTTCGATCCGTAGTTCGGCCGCTCGGGTGTCGTTCGTATCCCACGCGCTCTCGACGACCGATTCGAGCCGGACAGGGCGGGGGTCGCTGATGTCTTGTCCCTGTGTGGCTAGCATCAGCACCTGCTCGATGAGGCCCTCCATCCGGTCGGCCGCGCGGGCCGCTCGGTCGACGTGCGGCGAGTCCAGGTCCCTTTGTGCGAGGCGCAGGGACCCGGTCACGACGTTGAGTGGGTTCCGGAGATCGTGGGAGATGACGCCCGCGAACGTCTCCAGCCGCTCGTTCTGGGCTTCGAGCGTCTGCTCGCGCCGCACGCGACCCAGCGAGTGCGTGATCATATCGGCGACCGTCCGCAGAAGGTTCACCTCCGTGTCGTCCCACTGGCGGTTGGACTCGACGACGTCGAATCCGACGAACCCTTCGAGCGACCAGTTGTCGACCATCGGCAGAAAAACGGCCGACGCGACGCCCTCGCTCGACAGCAACTCGTAGAGGTGGGTGCCCCGTGGGAGCTCGTTCGTCCGAACGACCGTGTTGTCGAAGCGTTCGAGCCGACGGTGCAGCCACTCGAACTCCTCGAGGTCGAGCCGCTGGGCGCTCCAGGGGACGACGCCCTCGTCGGTCCACCCGGTCGTCCTCTCGAAGCCGCCGTTCTGAGCCTGGAAGACGTAGCCACGGTCGGCACCGATGTGTCTCCCGACGCTTTCGAGCCCCCATCGCAGTTTCGTCTCCAACTCGTCGGGCTCGGCGCTCATCAGACTCGTCGAGATGTCGAGGATGAGGTCGTAGAGCTCGATCTGGTGGGATGCGTCGGTCTCCCGGGAAAACTCGAACTCCGATCGACCGTCGGCTTCTTCGCCGAGCCCGTCCATACCCGCGGTTTCGCCGATTCGCGTTGTATCTTTTGCGCTCCAAATATCAGCGGTGAGTCTCGCTCGAGGGCGAGCGCGGGCGGAGAGAAAAACTGTAACGGCCGCCGCGATGCGACACGCCGGAGTCGCAATCGCCGCCAGCAGCTATTTAATTTCAGAACAATAACACTTGTGTATGGGACTCAGTGCCCGCAACGATCTGGCTGGAACCGTGACCGCGATCAAGAAAGACGAGATTACGGCGGAGGTGGTGGTCGAACTCGGCGACGGTCAGACAGTCACCTCGACGATCACGCGCGGGTCCGCAGACCGGTTGGACCTCGCGGAAGGCGACGAGGTGTCGGCCGTGATCAAAGCGAGCGAAGTGATGATCGCCAAAGAGTGACGCCGCGCGACTGCGCGATTAGCCCACTTTCGGAAGTTCGACCACGAAGACGGCTCCGTCCGAGTCGTCGCGGGCGTTTCCTGCCGTCTTGTCTTCGATGGCGACGTCGCCGCCGTACATTTCGACCAGCGTCTTGACGAGATACAGTCCCATTCCGGTCCCTTCGCTTTCGAGTCCTTTCTCGCCACGTCCGAAGATCGTGTCTTTCTGACTGTCGGGCACGCCCGGCCCGTTGTCGGCGATTCGGACGGCGACGGTCTCCTCGCGCTCTGACGTCGACACGTCCACTTTGGGGATCTCCTTGTCGTTGTGCTGGACGGCGTTCGTCAACAGGTTCCGGAAGACCGAGCCCAGCATCTCGTTTGCCCACACCGCCACCGAGGGAACCGTCCCCGAGACGGTGATCACCGCCTCCGAGTACGTCGAACGAACGTCGTCGAGTTCGGTTTCGAGCGCGTTTGCGAGGTCGACCTGCTGGCGCTCCTCGTCGGTCGTGAGCATCACGTCTGCGATGCTCCGCGCGGTTCGTGTCAGTTCTACCGCGTGCATCGCTCCCTCCTGAATCGTCTCGATGTGCTCTCGGCCCTCGTCGTCGACGTGGTCGGTGAGGAAGTCGGCGTACGCCGTGACTAACTGCAGGTCGTTTCGGATGTCGTGGCGGAGCATCTGGTTCAGCACGTCGAGGTTGTCCCGCTGTTCTTTGAGCCGCTGTTGGAACCGTTTGCGCTCGGTGATGTCCTGCACGACGCCGTCGATGACTGTCTCACCGCCGACCTCTCTGGCGATCGCGGTGACCGCCCCCCAGATCGTCTCGCCCGCGAGGGTTTCCAGTTCGAACTCCTCGTCCTGGACGAATCCCTGATCGAGCAGGCGATCGGCGAACTCGCTGTACTCGCTCGGGTCGACGTAGAGATCGCGCACGTGTTGCTCGCGCAGGTGAGCTTTCGAGTCGGCGTCGAAAATGTCGACCATCGCGTCGTTCAGGAGCGTGAACTCGTCGTCGGGGCCGGGTGTGTGCTGATAGACGCCGACCGGGAGGTTCGTGACGAGTCGTTCGTAGCGTTCGAGCGCCTGCTCGCGTTCCTTGCGCTCGGCGATGTCTTGAACCACCTTGTGGACGTGTTCGTTGCCCGCCGCGTCTTCCGACAGCGACGCCGTGACGATCACGTCCTTCGTCGCGCCGTCGAGCGTTTCGAGTTGCACCTCGCGTCTGACCTGGTCACCGTCGGTGTTCCGTAGCGCCTCCATCAAGTCACTGCGCGCTGTAGGGTCCACGTAGAACTCCGCCACGCGCCGCCCGCGGAGTTGGTCGGCCGAGGTGGCATCTAAGAGCGATACGAGCGCGGGGTTGACGTACTCGAACGTGCCGTCCGGCGTCGGATCGGTTCGGAAGACGCCGCTTGGGACGGTCTTCAGCATATTGTGGGAGAGTTCGAGCTTCTGTCTGTACTGTTCGCGTTCGGTGACGTCGTACTGGAAGCCGACGTAGTTGGCGAGCGCGCCCGCGTCGTCGTACAGCGGGGCGACCGTGATCCGGTTGTAGAACTCGGAGCCGTCTTTGCGGTAGTTGCAGAGTTCGACTGTGACGGGCTCCTCGGCGTCGATCGCCTCGCGCATCGCCGCGACAGCGTCCGGATCGGTCTTCTCGCCCTGCAGGAATCGGCAGTTGCGGCCGACAATTTCTTCGGTGGCGTAGCCGGTGAGGTCCTGAAATGTCTCGTTCGCGTAGATCAGCGGGTTGTCTTCCTGGTCGGGATCGCTGATCGTGATCCCGATCGGGGCTTCGTCGACGACCTTCGATTTTCGTTCGAGTTCGGGTTCGTGGGTGCCGGATGAAACTCTTCTCACCCGAGCGAGTACGAACTCACCCGCGTCGTCGCCGTCGTCCATCTCTACAGTCGACGTACGCAGTTCGACGGGGACCACGTCGCCGACGCCGGTCGTCAGTCGAACGACGAGGGTATCAGCGCCAGTGTTGTCGCCTGCGAGAGCCGAGGCGACGTCTCGGTCGGACGACGTGAGCGTCGAAAACGCCCGACCGACGAGGTCGTCTCGTTGCCGGCCCACGACATCGCAGAACTGTTGGTTGCACTCGCGAATGACGCCCGCCGGCGAGTCGAGAAGCACGAGGCCGTCCGGGTCGGCCTCGAAGAGGGAGTGATATGCTGACGCTGAAAGAGGCATACCGAGGGTAATCCCACCGTACTCATAAATCAGTTCGGAGCGACGGCGCCGAGTCACAACGCTCATACCGGGAACCTCAAATTAGGATACATCTACCGTCGCACCGATGTTCAAGCCATATAGCGTAATTATCGTTTTCCTGGTAGTATTCGCCGGCTGTGCCGGATCTTCACAGACTGCTGAGACGCCGGTGCCGGAGCCCACGCGGACCGGGACAGCGACGACCACCCAACCGTCGCACCCGCCGAACCTCGATCAGCGGTTGTACGGGGTTGTGACTGCGGATAACCGATCCGAATACGCGTCAAAAGCCGGTCTGGCCTACGACAATAGATCGGTCCAAGTCGTGGTCGAGTTGACTTCGGGTGCATCGCTTCCGGAGGGGTACGACGTGCGCGTCGAACTGCGGCAAGGCCAGCTCGTCCAAGGCTACGTCGCAGTCGACCAACTCGTCGGCCTCTCGCGACACGAGAACGTCTCTGCGGTCCGACCGCCGAAGGAGCCACAGCCGACGTAAGATGGACCGAAAAAAGCTTCTCGTCCTCGCGACGGTCACCGTCCTGATTGTGGCGGGTGCGGTCCCTGCGGTCGGGGCCGGTGGTGCGACGAATACGGCAGCTAGCGACAGTAGCTCGCTGTCTACCCCCGGCATTGGAACGCCCACAGATCAGAGTGCGACTGCCTCGGACGACGACGCGAACGCGACCCCACCGGAGGTCAAAATCGAATCCGGACTCCTCGACGATCAGACCGCCACGTCGTCGTCCGGACCATCGCTCACGACTGACGCACAGAGCGGGGAGATGGTCGACGTCGTCGTCGAAGCAGCGGCGGGGAACGGGGACGCCGTCGCCGATCGCGTTCGCGGCAACGCCGGGGCCGTCGCACTCAGACACGGCAATCTCGTACAAGCGCGCCTCCCACGATCGGCGCTGACAGCCGTCGCGAACACGCCTGCCGTCGAACGCATCCGCCGACCCAACCGTCCGACGACGGCCACCGTCGACCGCGGGAGCGTTGTGAGCGAAGGGCTCGCAACGATGAACACCTCCGGCGCGTACACTGCAGGCCACTACGGCGACAACGTCACCGTCGCCGTGGTCGATATGGAGTTCAATGCGACGAATCCGGAGATCAGCGACAACGTCGCGGACGTGTACAATCCTGGAGGGGACTTCACGAATACCTCGGACGCACACGGGACTGCGGTCTCGGAGGTCGTCGTCGACACCGCACCGAACGTCTCGCTGGTGTTGATCGACGTCGAATCCGGCGTCGACCTCCTCGATGCGATGGATTACATCCGCGAGGACACGTCCGTCGACGTGGCCGTGATGTCGCTGTCGTGGTACAACGTGGGGCCGCTGGACGGCAGCGGGGCGTTCAACGAGGAGTTCGAGCAGTCCGCGGCAAACGGAACCGTCTGGAGCGTCTCCTCCGGCAACGCGGCAAACGGAAACCACTGGCACGGGAGTTGGCAGGACGGTGACGGCGACGACTGGCTGAACTTCACGAGCGACCGGGAGTTGCTGACCGTCGAAAGCAGTGGCAGCGGGAGCGTGTGGCTGCAGTGGGACGATTGGAAGCAGAGCGATCAGAACTACGACCTCTACCTGTACGATAGTAAAAGCGATTATCCCGACAACCCGGCCGTAGTGTCTAATAACGTTCAGAACATGACATACACTGGTGAGCCGACAGAGGCGATCGGTTTAGGAACCGGCGCAACCGGGACCTACTACCTCGCCATCAAGCGCGAAAACGCGGCGACGAAACCAGTCACGTTCACGCTGTTCAGCGGCGACAAACAGTCGCTCACGCCATCCACGGCTGCTCGGAGCGTGACCAATCCGACGACGGACGCAGTGCTGACCGTCGGCGCGACGCGGTACGACACCGACGAGGTCGAAGCCTTCTCCTCGCGCGGGCCGACACTCGACGGCCGAATCAAGCCCGATATCGTCGCACCTGATGGGGTCTCGACGGACGCGTACGAACCCGATCGCTTCTTCGGAACGTCCGCGTCGGCGCCCCACGCCGGCGGCGTCATCGCGCTGATGGCGGATAAAAACGATTCGCTGAGCCCGAGCGAGACGGTCTCGGTGCTCGAAACGACCGCGAACGAGAGCGCCGTACCCGGAACTGAACCCGATAACGGCGCCGGATCGGGCCTCGTCGATGCCGCTGCAGCAGTCGGATCCGTCAGCTATTCAGAGACCACGCCGCCGTCGCTCACGAACACCGCTGCCGTCGACGCGACAGACAGCGACGGGGTCGTCGTCGAAGGCGATACGGTGACCGTCAACGCCACCGTGACGGACGACGACAGCGGCGTGAAGAACGTCACGGCGAACGTCTCGGCGTTCGGCGCGGGGACGATCGCACTCACCGACTCCGACGGGGATGCAAAGTACAACGCGACGTTCACTGTCGACGCGCCGCCGGACGCCTATGGCGCGGAGTACACCGTTCCGATCACGGCGTACGACGTTGCCGAGAACAACGACACGGTCCAGACTAACACGCTCCAGTTGACCGACGCGGAACCGCCGTCGATCACTGACGCGACAGCGGTCGACCTGTCGGACGGCGACGGAGCGGTGACCGCACTCGAGTCGGTGACGATCAACGCGACTGCGACCGACGCCGAAAGCGGGGTGGACCGCGTGACCGCCGACGCCTCTGCCTTCGGGGCTGGAACGGTCACGCTCACCGACGCTGACGGCGATGCAGTCTACAACGCGACCGTCGCGGTCGACGCCGACGAGACGTCGCCAAACGGAAGCTACGCGATTCCGATAACCGCAGTCGACTACGCCGGCAACAGCAACGCGACGGACACGAACGAACTCCAACTCAACGTCAGCGATCGCACGGCGCCAAGCATCTCCGGATTCTCGGTCCGAGTCATCGATACGCGGACCCTGTACACGACGTTCAGCGCGAGCGAGACGCTCTCCGATGTCGAAGTTCGGATCACCGACGTCGCGACTGGAACGACAGTCCAGATGTTGACCGAGGCCGATTTCGGCAGTGAAGACGGATTCTACTCCAACGTAACCGGTCTCAAAGAGGTGGGTCGCTACCGCGCCACGCTCGTCGCGGCCAACGACTCGGCAGGGAACAACGGCGCGAGCGGACAGAGCGCGAGCGTCCAATTCGTCGTGGAAGACGTTACGGTGGAGCATCTGAGCGGCCCCGAACCGGACAGCGCCAACCTCACGTCGCGAGTCTACCTCACGCAGGGACCCGACGGACTGCTCCAGATGCAACTCCGGGATAAATCGGGTTCAGACCTCGTCAACCGCACGGACCTCTCGGACATCGGCGTCGCCTCGGACACGCGGCTCGCGATCAACGTCACCGTGACCGACTGGACCCCGCGTCTCCTCCTCGGTGCGGGCCGAAACGCGACGTGGGACACTACCGCCCTGGACGCGAACACGACAGCGATCAACGTCACGACTGCCCCCGCCGACGTGCAGTACAACCAATCACAGCTTGACGGGACGAACGACCCCTGGTCGGAGACCGACCGCGCAGACGTCAGCGCGAACGCGTCGGTCGATATGGCAGTCTCCGATCTGGGATCCTTCGATCCCGGGCGGCGCGACAGATTCGCGGGCGCGATGCTGACGACCGACGCGCAATCGTTCGGAGCGCCGGAGTACGACGAAACTACCGGCGGACTGCGTCTCTACGTCGCCGCTCCGCACTACAACGTCGACGGCGGACAGAACCAGGGATTCTTCACCGCGTTCCTCCCGACGGCCGTACTCGACGACTGGGGCGTCTCCGATCCGGCGAATATCGAGGTCTCAGCGATCGGGACGACGGCGGAGCCAGCGTCGAGCACAGTGACGGCCGAGGGCATCCGACTCGAAGTCCCGATCCACTACTCGGCGGGTGACGTCGAAGTCGCGCCGGACGCGACGCCGCCGGCGGTGCGAAACCCGACGATCAGTGACCAGACGGACGGCGACGGGACGGTGGCCGACGGCGACCGCGTCCGGGTCGCGGCGACCGTCACAGACGGCGGCAGCGTCGCTTCGGTCGAGGCCGACGCCTCGGCCTTTGGTGGCGGGACGATCGACCTGCGCGATGCGGACGCCGACGATACCTACACCGGCAACTTCACCGTCGACGGCGCTGCGATCGGATCGGGCGATTCGTACGCGGTCGCGGTGACCGCGACCGACGCAGTTGGAAACGCGAAGACCGCGTCGACCAACGCCCTGTCGGTGCCTGGCAGCGGGGACAGCGGAAGCAGCGGTGGTAGTAGCGGCGGCAGTGGTGGTGGCGGTGGCGCACCCGCACCGGCGCCTGCACCGACCCCGACTCCGACGCCGACGCCGAAGACGACCTCGAACCTCACTGAAACCGACGGCGGTGCCGAACTCAGCGTCCGGAACGCCAAGTCCGGTGAGACCGTCGGCGCGGCGTTCGGCAATCGCACGCGGTCGGACGTCGGCACGGTGACGGAGGTACGTATCACCCCGGCCAGCGACACGGAGAGCCTGCGAATATCGGTGACGCCCCCGACGCGGACGACGGGGGAGGCACCCGAACTGACCGACGGGGATCCCGTCGGCTACTTCCACGCGGACGCAACCGGCGTGTCGGACGACCAGATCAGCAACGCGACGCTGCGCGTCTCCGTGTCCAACGCGTCGCTGCCGGCCGGAACCGCTCCCGAGCAGGTACGGCTCTACCGGCACCACGACGGCGCGTGGCAGCGACTGAACACCACGCACATCGGGAACGGCACGTACGAGGCAGAGACACCCGGGTTCTCGGTGTTCGCGATCGGAACCGAGCCCCGTGATGGGAGCGGCGTCTCGGCCGCCGAAGAGTCGACAAACACGCCGACAGTCACCCCCGCTGCGTCGTCGGCGGTCGGACCGGCAGAGACGACTCGATCCCCGTCGACGTCAGTAGCGACGACGGCACCGACGTCGACGGAGCAGTCCGCGCCCGGGTTCGGGCCCGCCGCCGGCGTCGTTGCCGTGGTGGCTGCCGCGCTCCTCGCGCGCCGACATCGGTGACCCCGGGCAGACCGTCTCGCGGGTGACCCGGGTCACCGAGCATCGTTTTCAGCGCGTGGCATCGAGGAGAGGACTTAACCCCGTCATCTCCTAAGGCGTGCGCGTGGAGTCGCCGTACGACGTACTTGGAATCGACGCCGACGCCGACGAGGACGAGGTCGTCAGGGCGTATCGCCGGCGAGTCAAAGACGCCCATCCCGACCACGGGGGGTCGCTCGCGGAGTTCAAACGCGTCCGGCGCGCGTACGAACACATTACTGCCGGTCGAGACCCGTCCACGTTCGATGCGCACCTGGAAAACGGACACGCCGATACTGCCCAGTCGGGTGGGGCAGGTGCGGCCGACCGCGAACGGGAATCCGGCGCGTCGGGGACGCAGCCCGGAGCCTCCGGTGCGGAGGAGGAAGAAGACGACGAAGACGAGGAACTCGGTCCGACCGTCGAGTACCTGGATTACGAGGTCGTCGAATCGCAGGGCTGGGAGCTGACCGACGAGGACCTCTTCGAGAAGGCCGAAGCGGCCGACCTCGGTATCGACAGCCACGGCCTGCTCGTCGTCGAACCCCAAGAGACCCTACTGGAAGCCGCCGAACGGTACGGCTTCTCGTGGCCCTACGCCTGCCGGGGCGGCGCGTGCGCGAACTGCGCTGTCGCCGTCGTCGAGGGCGAACTCGAGATGCCGGTGAGCACCGTCCTGACTGACGAGATGAAAGAACAGGGGATCCGCCTCTCGTGTATCGGCGAACCGGTCACCGACGATCTGAAAGTCGTCTTCAACATCGAGCGGCTACCCGGCCTCGCCGAGCTCCGACTGCCCGCAGAGCAGTTCGACAACGCGCGGGCGGACGACTGAGGCTGATCGGATCGAGCGAGACGGTCGAATCGGTCACGGCGATGTCGTCAGGACTCGAAACCGCGGGCAGTCGAGCTATTTCGGGTGTCGCTGCTACCAGTCCGCTGAGAACGGGACGAAGTTTCAAGACAGCAGCCGGCGTACGACCAACTGGAGGCTACTCCGACTATGGATATTACTGATATTGCCACTCCTGATTTCGTCGAGGTCGACGTCGGCAAGCGCTTAGGGAAGATTCGTGCCATCTTCGAGCGGGAAAACCCCCGCGGAATTGTCGTCACGGAGGATGGCGACTACGTCGGCGTGATCGGCGAAAAACAGCTCGTACGTTCCCGGATGGAAGACGATACGAAGGCCTCCGTCGTAATGAAGTCCGCACCCCGCGTCGACCGCCACGAGGACGTCCGGGAAGTCGCACGGATGCTCGTCGAAGGCGACGTCAAGGTCGCGCCCGTCTTCGAGGGCGAGAAGCTCTACGGCATCGTCGCCAGCGACGCGATCCTCGAAGCCGTCATCGACAGCCTCGATGCGATCAGCGTCGACGACATCTACACCGAAGACGTCGTCAGCGTCGGCGAGAAGTCCCACGTGGGACAGGCGATCAACAAACTCCGGGAGCACGGAATCTCGCGACTCCCCGTCGTCGACGAGGACTCCGGCAAACTCGCCGGTATCGTGACCACCCACGACCTCGTCGAGTTCGTCGTCCGCGACGACAGCCGACAGGGTCGCGGCGACCGGCGCGGCGATCTCGACCGGATGCTCGATCTGCCCGTGTACGACCTGATGTCTTCGCCGGTCGTCACGACGACGCCCGCAGAGAGCGTCGACGAGGCGGTCGAACGGATGTTCGAAAACGACATCTCCGGGCTCGTCGTGACCGCGGACGACCAGCTGATCCAGGGGATCGTCACGAAGACGGACGTCCTCCGGGCGCTCACCTTCACCGAAGAAGAGAGTATGGACGTCCAGATCACGAACGTCAGCCTGCTGGAGACGCTCTCCCGTCAGGAGATCGTCGAGTCGATCACCACCGTGGTCGACAAGTACCAGCAGATGCAGGTCTTCCACGCGCACGTCCGCTTCCACGAGCACAAAGAGAAGCTCCGCGGCACGCCGCTCATCCAGTGTCAGATCCGCCTGCGGACCAGCCACGGACAGGTCGCCGGCAGCGGTGAGGGCTACGGCGCAGAGCACGCCTTCCACGTCGCACTCGACAAGCTCGAACGCAACGTCTTAGAGATGAAGGGCCTCAACGCCGACGAGAAGTACCGCGGACAGCTCATCCGGAAGCTCGGCGAACTGTAGCCGGCTCTCCCCGCCTTTTTCGACTGTCTACAGTTCGACAGCCGACAGGCCGTCGCCGGTGATCTCGAAGGTCGCAGACTCGCCGGCGGGCTTCGCGCGATGCTTTTCCAGCGTCGCTCGGCGATTCCCGCCGCGGAACCGTTCGAGTCGCACGACTGCGCCCGTCCAGTGTTCCAGCGTGTGACCCCCGAGCGCCCTCGTGCGGTCGCTGTCGGGGTCGGTGAACACCTGATTCGTGATGGCCACCGCGAGGTCGTGCTTTCGCGCAAGCGAGAGCAGATGCGTCACCTGTCGGGCGACGCGGCGGAGCGATTCGCCGGCGTCGCCGTCGCCGGTCCGCTCGAGCCGGTAAAAGCCGGTGGCGCTGTCGAGGACGATCAACTCCGCGCGCTCGGCGAACCCCTCGGCGTCGCGGACGGCTTCCTCCTGTTCTTCGAAGTCGTGGGCCTCCGAGACGATGAGCCGGGAGGTGACGTCTTCGACCGTTTGCCCCTCGTCGGACGCGGCCTCCGCGAGCTGTCGGAAACGATCGACCGAGAGCCCCTCGGTGTCGATATAGACGGCCGTTCCGCCGTCGGCCGCGACGTTGACGGCTGCAGAGAGCGCGACGTTTGTCTTCCCCGCGGCCGGCGGGCCGTAGAGTTGCGTGACGGTGCCGCGCTCGAGGCCGCCCCCCAGCAGGTCGTCGAGCGCTCGGCACCCCGTGGTGAGTGCGTCGGACACGCCGGAGTCTCGGGCGGCTTCGGCGAAAAACTCCCCGGTCCCGCGCTCTGCAGTGCCGCCCGATCCAACGACCCGTCGCACCGCGCCGGCCAGCCCTCGCAGGCACGACACCTTTTATACCGAGACGCCGAAAAACCGCGCAGTGATCGTCGTCGCCACCGACGACTTCGAACTCTATCACGACGTCGTCGACGAACTGCGGGATCGCGGGGTGACCTTCACCACCCAGACGCCGAGCGAAGCGCTTCCCGAGCGCGCTCGGGTGGTGATCCGGGCACCCGACGACGATCTCACGCTCCCGGCAGGCGCCGACTCGGTGATCGCGACGCCCGAGGAGGCCCGTCGCGCGGTCGAAGAAGCGGTTTCGATTCTCCGTGGGGGCGGCGGCCGAACGATCGTCGGGGTCGATCCCGGAACGCGCCCGGGAATTGCCGTGCTCCACGGCGACACGGTCGTCTCCGCGTTCCAAGTTCCACTCGCTGACGCTGTCGAGACCATTCGGCGGGAGATCGGCGACGCGCCCGACCCGCTCGTCCGCGTCGGCGACGGCGCGCGACTCCAGGGCTCGCAGTTGATCAACGACCTCGACGACGTGACCGTCGAACTCGTCGACGAGACCGGTACGACGCCGTATCTCGGGACCGGCGCGCGCGGGATGGGCGACGTCCTCGCCGCGGTCAACATCGCGCGGCTCTCGGGCGAGGAGCGGGAGTCAAGAGAGATCGAACCGACAGCGGGTGAACTCCAGCGCATCAAGGACCGTTCGCGCCAGCAGTCTGCCGACGGGCGAACGATCGACGAAGGGCTCGCTCGGCGCGTCGCCGCCGGCGAACTTACAGTCAGCGAGGCGCTCGCGACGCACCGCGAGCGCGATGCAGACGACGGGGACGAGGACGAGAACGAGATCGAAGACGAAAAATCGCGAGAGCAGCCACGCAGCGACAGTAATTGAGGCCGAGCCGGTTACTCCGCGTCCCGGACGGCGTCCTCGGCGCGCCGCATCACCTCGCGGACGGGGAGGTCGGTCGCCTCGGTGACCGCGAGCGCGTCGTCGTACTCCGCGCTGTAGTCGTAGATCTCGCCGTCCGCGTCGGCCGCGACCTTGACGGCGACCTCGTAGCGTTCGCCGTCGACGTCCAGCGTCGCCGTGCGGAACTCGCGGGATGCGACCCAGCGGTGTCCGGCCCCGTGCTCGCGAACTCCGAGCGTTCCGGTCTCGACTGCGAGGCGGTGAGCGACGCGCTCGGCGTCCTCGGGCTTGACGATCACTTTTACCAGATGGCCCGGCCGCGACTTCTTCATCGTCGCCGGCAGGATGCTCACGTCGCGTGCGCCGGCTTCCTGCAGCGTCTCCTGGAGGCTCCCGAGCAGTTCGGGCGCGACGTCGTCGAGGTTCGTCTCTAAGACGGTGATCTCGTCGTGGACGAGCCGTTCGCCGCCGTCGCCGACGATCGCACGGAGGACGTTCGGCCGGTCAGGGAAGTCGTACCCGCCCGCGCCGTAGCCCGCGGCGTCGACGTCCAGCGTCGGCAGCGTGTCGACGCCCTCCGCGATATGCGCGAGAATCGCCGCGCCCGTGGGCGTCAGCAGTTCCGCGTCGACTGGGCCGCCGCGGAGCGACCAGTCGGCGTTGGCCGCGATCTCGACGACGGCGGGCGCGGGGATCGGATATTCGCCGTGGGCCATCCCCTGCGTCCCATCGCCCGTCGAGAGCGGCGTCGTGACCACGCGCTCGACGTCGAGGTCGTCGAGCAGGAGCGCGACGCCGACGACGTCCGCGATGGCGTCGTCTGCGCCGACCTCGTGGAAGTGGGTGTCTTCGAGATCGGTGTCGTGGACCGTGGCCTCGGCTTCCCCGAGTCGGCGGAAGATGGCCGTCGCGTCCGCCTCGACGCCCGCGGGGAGCCCCATCGCCTCGACGAGTTCGACGACCTCGGCGTAGGTTCGGTGCGGCCCATGGCCCTCGGCGGGGGTCTCGGTCGAGTGGCCGTGACCGTGATCGCTGTCGTCGTCGTGGTCGTGGGAGTGGTCGTCGTCGTGGTCGTGGGAGTGGTCGTGGGAGTGGTCGTGGGAGTGGTCGTGGGAGTGGTCGTGGGAGTGGTCGTGGGAGTGGTCGTGGTCGTCGTCGTGGGAATGGCCGTGACTCTCGTCGTGAGAATGTTCGTGTGTGTGGCTATGGGAGTGGCCGTGAGAGTGGCCGTGGTTGTGAGCGCCGTGGTCGTGACCGTCCTCGCTTTGGTCGTGATCGTGACCGTGATCGTCGGACGCCGACTCGTCCTCGTCGAGTAACACCTGGACCCGCGTCGCGGCGATCCCGTTTTTGTCGACGGTGTCGATGTCGTACCGAATGCCGAGCGCGTCCTCGACAGGAGCGAGAACGTCGGGGTCCGCACCGGCCGCCAGCAGCGCTGCGATCAGCATATCGCCGCTGGCTCCCATCCGGCCGTCGAAGGCGAGTGTACGCATACTCGATCCCTCGCTGTGCGGCGGCAAAGATCCACGCATCGATGCCGCGGTCGGTAAGGATTTGTACCCCCGAAGCCAACATTGTCATAGAGTGTCACGGGACGGGTTCGGTCCCCGTACTGGAGGTATCAGGGAAGGACTTAACCGGAGCCGTGACCGACTGGCGGGACGTATCCCCGCGACCCAATCATGAACGAAGTTCAACTCGAAGTGGCGAAGGCGTACCCGAACGACTCGGGCCGCGGCATCGCCCGTCTCGACCCGGACACGCTGCTCCATCTCAAGCTCTCTCCGGGCGACATCATCGAAATCGAGGGCGCCGAGACCACTGCGGCGAAGGTGTGGCGCGCGGACCGGCAGGACTGGAACACCGACACGGTCCGTATCGACGGCTTCACGCGGCAGAACGCCGACGTCAGCATCGGCGAGCGCGTGACGATCCGAAAAGCCGAGGAGACGAAAGCCGACAAGCTCGTCCTCGCGCCGCCCGAGGAGGCGAGCGTGCAGTTCGGCTCCGACGCGGCCGGGATGGTCAAACGGCAGATCCTCAAGCGGCCGGTCGTCGAGCGCGACATCGTGCCCGTGATGTCGTCGACGAATCATCCGTTTATGCGGTCGCCGGGGCAGGCGATCCCGCTCATCGCCGTCGAAACCGAGCCTGACGGCGTCTGTCTCGTGACCGAAGACACGGAAGTCGAACTCCGCGAAGAGCCCATCTCGGGCTTCGAGAAGACCGGCGGCGGGATCACCTACGAGGACATCGGCGGCCTCCAAAGTGAGATCCAGCGCGTGCGGGAGATGGTCGAACTCCCGATGAAGCACCCACAGATCTTCAAAAAGCTGGGAATCGAGCCGCCGCAGGGGGTGCTGCTCCACGGGCCGCCGGGGACCGGCAAGACGCTGCTGGCGAAGGCGGTCGCCAACGAGACCTCTGCGAGCTTCTTCTCTATCGCGGGGCCGGAGATCATCTCGAAGTACTACGGCGAGTCCGAACAGCAGTTACGCGAGATCTTCGAGGACGCAACCGAGGAGTCGCCCTCGATCATCTTCATCGACGAGCTCGACTCGATCGCGCCCAAGCGTGAGGACGTGACCGGCGAGGTCGAGCGTCGCGTCGTCGCCCAACTCCTGACGATGATGGACGGCCTCGAAACCCGCGGCCAGGTCATCGTCATCGCGGCGACGAACCGCGTCGACAGCGTCGACCCGGCGCTCCGTCGTCCGGGCCGGTTCGACCGCGAGATCGAGATCGGCGTCCCCGACGAGGTCGGCCGGAAGGAGATCCTCCAGATCCACACTCGCGGGATGCCGCTGTCGGACGACGTCTCGCTCGACCACCTCGCCGACGAGACGCACGGCTTCGTCGGCGCCGACATCGAGTCGCTGACGAAGGAGGCGGCGATGAAGGCGCTTCGGCGCTACCTCCCCGAGATCGACCTCGACGAGGAGGACATCCCGCCGAGCCTCATCGACCGGATGATCGTCAAGCGCCAGGATTTCCAGGGCGCGCTCGCGGACGTCGAACCCTCGGCGATGCGCGAAGTCCTCGTCGAACTCCCGAAAGTCTCGTGGGACGACGTCGGTGGGCTCGAAGATCCGAAGCAGACGGTCAAAGAGAGCGTCGAGTGGCCCCTGACGTCCGAAGACAGATTCGAGCGGATGGGCATCGACCCGCCGAAGGGCGTCCTGCTCTACGGCCCGCCCGGGACCGGCAAGACGCTCATCGCGAAGGCGGTCGCCAACGAGACGAACGCGAACTTCATCTCGGTCCGCGGCCCGCAACTGCTCTCGAAGTGGGTCGGCGAGTCCGAGAAGGCCATCCGCCAGACGTTCCGGAAGGCCCGGCAGGTCAGCCCGACGATCATCTTCTTCGACGAGCTGGACAGCCTCGCGCCCAGCCGCGGCGGGGAGACCGGAAACAACGTCTCCGAACGGGTCGTCAATCAGCTCCTGACCGAACTCGACGGCCTCGAAGAGAACGGCAACGTGATGGTCATCGGCGCGACCAACCGGCCGGATATGATCGACCCCGCGCTCATCCGCTCGGGGCGGTTCGACCGCTTGGTCCTCATCGGCCAGCCCGACGAGGAGGGCCGTGAGCAGATCCTCAAGATCCACACCCGAAACTCCCCGCTCGCGCCCGACGTGAGCCTGCGCGAGATCGCCGAGATCACCGACGGCTACGTCGGCTCCGACCTCGAAACGATCGGCCGCGAGGCCGCGATCGAGGCGCTCCGCGAGGACGGCGACGCCGAGGAGATCGAGATGCGGCACTTCCGCAAGGCGATGGAGTCCGTCCGGCCGACGATCACCGACGACCTGATGGAGTACTACGAACAGATGCAGGACCAGTTCAAGGGTGGCGGCCGCGAAGGTCTCGGCGAGCGCCGCGACGGCCGGATCGGCTTCCAGTAGCGCGCTTGCTCTCTTTCCGTCTTCTTCTCTAGCGGACGATCGTCACCGGCACCGGCGACCGGCGGGCGACGTGTTCGGCGACGCTGCCGAGCACCAGCCGCGAGACGCCGCGTCGACCGTGACTCCCGACGACGACGTGGTCGACGCCGAGGTCGCGCGCCGTCTCAACGATCGTCGCCGCCGGACGGCCGACCTCGATCTGTGTCTCGATGTCGCCAGTCGTTTCAGCTTCCACGCCGTCCGCCGTGAGGAGTTCCCGTCCCTCCGCGAGAATCTCTCCAGCGTCCGCCTTCGCCTCCTGATACCACTCCTCAGAGCCGCTGGGGAGGACGCCGGCGCTGTAGCCAGCCTGCACGGGATTGATGACGTGTAGCAACGTCACGTGGGCGTCGCTCCACTCGTCGACGACGAAGCGGAGTGCGTGGCGCGACTGCGGCGACCCGTCGAGGGGGACGAGCACGTGCCTCGGCATAACTGCGGGTAGATTCCCGGGGTATATAAAACGGCCTCTGGCGGCTCGCGACCGCTTTTGCCGGCGCTCACTCGCCGTGGCGGGTGAGACAGACCGGCAGCCCCACGAGTTCGACCGGCTCGGAGTTGTCCGGAGAGTAGACGACGGCCTGTCCCTTCTCCATATACGGGACCTTGTCTTCGAGTTCCGGCGGGATGTTGACGCTCTTGATCGCGTCCTCGTCGCCGAGGTTGAGCACGAGTCTGGTGTTGATCTGCTTGAATACGGATTCGGCGACGTCCTGTGGGTCCTGTGTGACCAAGAACAGGCCGAGCCGCTCTTTGCGACCCTGTTTGGCGGCCTCGGTGAACTTCGAGATCACCTTCCGCGCCTGGACGGTGTCGGCGTCGGCGAGGAAGTTGTGGGCCTCGTCCATCCCGAGCAGCAGGGGAGTCTCTTTGATCCGGTTCGAATCCGGCGCGTTCGAGAGCTTGTCGTCGATCAGCATACTGGAGACGGCGAGGACGAACAGTTCCTTCGCGCGGCTGGTCGAGAGGTGATACGTCGGGACGACCGTCAGTCCGCCGGGGCGGACGAGCTGGTGATCCAACTCGGTGATCGGCCGCGCGGACTGATCGAAGACGCCGTTCGGCACGCCGTGAACGCGACGCTTGACCGCGTCGAACGTCGATTCGTGAACCCGGCCGGACTCGTCGAGCTGCTCGCGCAGGGCGGGGTCGTCGAGGAACGTCAGGAACTCCGCGTACGTGCCGCTGTTTCCGTACTCGCGGAAGAACCGTTCGAGGAGGTGTTTGAGCGCGGGGTACTGATTCTCGTTGAGGCTGCTGCCCGCGACGAGCCAGGGGCGGTCGCGTGCCATCGAGAACGGGATCGTGAACTCCAACTGCTCTGCACGGTGGTTGTCGCCGCCGTAGGGGACGCCGTCCTCTTTCGGGACGAGCGCCAGCGTGTCGTCGTGGCCGCCGTGGACGATGCCCTCGCGCTCGTAGCGCCGGGCGGTCGCGTCGTCCATCGCGGGGTTGTCGTCGTGCATCTGCGCGTACTCGTCCTGGGGGTCGAACTGGACGACCGCGAGCCGGGCGGACCGGCCGTCGTCCATCTCGTAGGTCCGGTCCTCGGCGAGCAGTTGGCGCAGAACGTTCTTCGTGGCGTGCGTCTTCCCGGAGCCGGTGCCGCCGGCGACCAGCGTGTGTCTGAAGACGAGGGGGTCTCCGTGGTCGTAGTCGTCTCTGAGCCGGTAGTCGATCGTCGGCGGCTGTGCCGCGGTCCGCACCTTCTCGCCCCCGACCGAGAGATGGCCGAGGAAAATGCCGTCGCCGGGGATTTTCAGCCCCGTCTTGATCTGGTCGGGATCGGTCGCCTCGGCGACGACGGCGCCCGGCTTCGGCACGCGGTCGACCATCCGGCGTTTGAGGTCGCCGTCGCTCTCGCCGGCGTCGCTCCCGCCGGCCTCGCTCTCGCCGCCGCTCTCGTCTTCGAACAGGACCGCGAGCGGGTCCAGCGAGGCGACGAATTTGTAGTCGCGTTCCTCGAACTCGTCGCGGCGCATCGCTCGCCGCGCGTGGATCTCGGTGGCGTCGTCGGTCTGGAACTCCTGGGCGTACTCCAGGGCCGTAATACGAGAGAACAGCAGTTCGTCGTCCGGATAGGGAACGAGGAGGTACTTTCCGAGTCGGACAGTGTCGCGGTTCCCCGTCGTCACGTACGCTCGCAGCGACGTGTCGTCGCCGTCCTCGGCGACGCGGAGGCCTTGAGAGACCGCGATGGCCCCGATTCCGCGGTCCTGTCCCGCCGGGGCGGCGTCGTAGCGCTCGAACGCGACGTCGCCAGTTGAATCGTCTGACCCGGCCGCGCTCGACGGCGTGCGATCCGCCGACGTCGCTTCCGCGTCCGTCTCCTCGCTCGTCGACGGCGCGGCGTCCCCCGCGGTCGATCGGTTGCTATCCGCTTGCCCGGAAGCGCTCTCGTCCGAACCGGGCTCGAAGTCGCCGAGATCCACCATATGTCTCGTGACTGCGCCGGCGACGATTAAAACACCTCGCCCGCCGGGCGAACGTCGGTCGGAAGCGCGTCCCCCCGGTCGACGGTCACTGGTTCGTCTGTCGGGCCCCTTTTCCCCGCCGGGACCGAAGGTCTGGTATGCTTCTCATACGCGGCCACGCCGGCGGGACCAACCTGACCGGGACTATCTTCGAGCGCGGCGAGCGCGCCCCTTCCTACAAGGGAGCGCCCGACGAGGACGCGCCGTACGTCTGGGTCTGCGACGAGTTCTACGAGGTCGAAAGCGGCGGTTCGGAGACGACCATCGACGGCGAGACGATCAACGTCGCGTTCGAGTCGCCGATGCCCCGCGGCTTCGAGACGCGCGAGCGGGCGATCGAGGCGGCCAAAGACCACGTCCGGACGCAGTTCGCCCGCGTCGGCGTGGCCGAGTCCGACGTCGAGATCGAAGTCATCAAAGAAGAACCGGGCGCTGAACATCCGTAGTCGGCCCCGAGTCACTACGTTCGGTCCCGACGTTCCGCTTTCTTTTTCTGTTACTCCAGATCGCCCCACCGAACCTCGTCGTAGCGCTTGACCTCGTCGCTGTCGAGCGTCTCCGAGAACTTTCGTCTGAGCGAGGACTTCTCTCTGGCGCTGATACGGGCGAGTTCGTCGGCTTTCGCGACCGCCTCCGGCGGGCCGCGACGGGCCGCGACGTCGCCGAGAATCTGCCGGGTGATCGCCTCGCGGATGTCATCGTCGCGGGCGAACGCGTAGGGCGTCTCGACGCGGTAGAGCACGTCGGTCTGGGGCTCGTAGACGACGAAGAAACACGTCTCGTAGAGCTGTGGGTCGAGTTTCCGCTCGACTCCGTACGCGTCGCCGTCCGCCGCGACGGTGGCGTCGACGCCGCCGCGAGAGACGAACCAGTTCGTGAACGTCAGTTCGTCCGTCCGGCGGCCCTCGGGACCGTGAGTCCCCTCCCGCTCGGGAACCGACGTGTCGTCGTCGCGCCGTTCGAGTAGTTTGGTGAAGAACGCGGCGTCGTCGGTCCACGGAACGTCGATCTCTCGGTCGCCCTCCCGGAGCGTGCCGACGATCCGCTTCGAGGCCGGATTCTTGACGAAGCCGCAGATCGGCACGTCGCGCTCGACGAACGACTCGACCAGCCGGACGTAGTTCTCGACGACCGAACGCGGTTCCAGTTCCTCTGAGAGGGCTCTGAGTTCGGCGTCGCGCTCGCGCCAGTTGAGCAGTTCGACGGGGTACAGCGGGCCGTCGAGGATCAGGAGGTCGGAGACGGTCTCGGCGTGTTCCAGCGCGTGGGAACTCTCAGCGAGATAGAGCGCGAGCGCGTGGACGATCCCCTCGGCGTAGCGGTTGACCTTCGGGACCTGCATCACGCGCCACCGGCAGTACCCCTCGTCGACTTTCCGCCAGGGTTCGTCCAGCGGGACCGTATCGTCGTTGACGTGGGCCGCCGCGACCATACTCCGGTGGCGGTGAAGCTCCAGATCCGAGGGGACCGACGCCATCGCGGCCTGTGCGAGGTCGACGACGAGTCCGTTCTTGAACGTCGTGGGGTTGATCGTCCCCGAATCGAGGCCGTGGACCGTCTCGAACGGAGCAGACGCGAGCGCGACGTCTTCGGCGTCGACGGCGCGCAGTCGCTTTTCGTCTACTGGTTCGACGACGACGCGCCCGTTGGGGCCGTAGAGGGGATCGAGAAATCCCTCCCAGATCCGCGCCGCGACGTCGACGTGGTCTGCGTCGTCCACGTGGCGTGCGAGGTACGCCGCGAGGTCCGCGATGCTGTCGACGTGGACGGGGTCGAGTGTCACGTCCGTGTCGTGGCGACAGAGCGAGAAAAAGCCCCCGTCGTCGCCGTGAGAAAAGGCAATACGTCTCGGGGACTTACCGGCGTCTGTGACAATCTCTGCGGTGGGGTTCGACCTCGACGAGACGCTCGCCGTCCCGACGCGGGATCGGGCGACGATCCTCGGGGACGCCGCCGACATCGCCGGTGCACCGCCGCTCTCTCGCGAGGCGTATCTGGAGGCGCACGCACGGAACCTCACCGGCGAGACCCGCACGCCGATCTTCGCGGATCTCCTCGCCGACCACGAGACTGACACGGACCCGGAAGCGGTCGCGAGCGCGTATCGGCGGGAAATCGCCGACGCGCTCGTTCCACTGCCGGGCATCGAGGCGTTTCTCGACCGACTGCGCGAGGAGTACCGGGTCGGCCTTCTCACGAACGGTCCGCGCGTGGCCCAGCGCGACAAACTGGGGATCCTGGGCTGGACCGACACCTTCGACGCCGCGCTGGTGACCGGCGAACTCGACGCGGGAAAGCCCGACCCGGCCGCCTTCGCGGCGCTCCTCGACGCTCTCGGAACCGACGCAGCGGAGACAGCGTACGTCGGCGACGACGTCGAAGCCGACATCGCGGGCGCGGCCGACGCCGGACTCACGCCGATCCAGGTGCTCTACGAGGGCGGGCCGGAGCCGTCGTCGCGCGCGGCCGTCCATCTCCCGAGAGACGAACTCGTGACGCGGCTGCCGGATCTTCTCGACGAACTCTGACACGCGACGCCCGCAGCGAAGCTCCTACTCCGACGACGACGCGACCGCCCGGAGCGCCGGGAGCAACCACTTGACCTGCGCGCCGTCCTCGACGAACACGAGCGTCCGCGGTGGTTCGACCGCCTTCGGCCGGACGCGAAGCCCCTCCTCGCGGGCCGTGTCGGCGACGGCGTCGACGGCAGTTTCGAACTCCACGCGAACGCGTTCGGGCTGGACGAACACCGATGCGACGCGGGTGCTATCGGCGTCACCGTCGCTGCCGTCGTCGCCGTCACCGTCGCTGCCGTCGCTACTATCCTCTCGTTCGATTGCGTAGGCAAACGCGCCGTCCGGCGTCGGCTCGACGTCGGGGTCGGCGTCCGTGACCGAGAGCGACCGCAGGTCGTCCTCGTGCCCGGTGACCTCGGAGGCAAGAAACTGCGCGATGCGACGCCCGTCTGTCAGTCGCTCCTCGACCATACTGGCGCGTTCGACGCGCGGCGAAAAGAGGGCTCCGTTCGCCGACAGCGTTCTTTCGAACTACTCGCGGAGATCTGCTTACTCACCGAGATCTGCTTTCGCGGTCTCGATCGCGTCGCCCGCATCGACGTCCTGTTCGCGGGCGTACAGCGCCGCCGCGGCCTCGACCGAGATGCCGAGTCGCCGCTGACGGTCGTTCACCTCCGCGACGACGTCCTGTTTGTCGTAGCCGGCGGCGACGAGGGCGTCGAGGATGCGCTCGAAGGCCGACTGCTCGCGGAGGATCGACTGGTCGGGCTCGTAGTCCTCGGGGACGATCACGTCCGCGGGCTCGAACTGCGCCACGACCTCGCCGTCTTCGCGCGCGAGCAGCCCGCGACCTGCCGCCACGTCGATGAGCCGCTTTGCCTGATCCGGCGAGAACCAACTCCGATCTAACGAGAGCGCGACGACGAACTCCCCCTCGCCCAGTCGCGTCGTCCCCTGTTGTTTGAACGGGACGGCGACCGCTACTTCGAGGCTCATATCACGTCTGGATACGCGCCCGCACAAGGAGTCCTCGGTTTCCGGTCAGTACTGACCGGCCGTGCCGAGCAGTAACAGGAGCGTCGCAATCACGGACGCCACGCTGCTCGCGGCAGCGAGCGGGACCGCCGAGACGATGCCGACGACGCCGCCGCAGGCGAGACTGACACCCATCCCACCGAGCACGTAGTCGAATCGCGTCGGAGCCTCCTGCGGAACGGCGTCGACCATTCTGTAATTAGATATAATTAGAACCGGAAAGGAATATCTTGTGGTCCCGCGCGGTCGCCGTCGCTACGAGTCCGATGGCGTGTCTGTGTCTGACGCCCCCGACGTGAGGCCCTTCAGCGCCCACAGGACGAGCAATGCGCCTTCGATTCGAGCGGCAGTGTACACCCACGATTTCGCTTCGGCCTCACCCCTCGTAGCGAGGCCCACCCAGAGATCGGTGATTCGACGGGGTGCGAGCAGTTCGGCGATACCGAGCACGAGTGCAGCGGCTCTGAGGAGCATACGAACATATTGTGTCGGAACGATAATACGTCTTCCGTCGGGTCACTCGGACGAAAGCGCCGAACCGCCGGGCTGTCCGGTCCCGGTCACGACACTTGCGCCGTCGCCTTCCGACTCAGCGGTGGCTCTCTTCGGCGTCTCAGATGGGTCGGGAAAGACGATCGTCGCTCCCGCCATAATCGGAGCCAGGAGACCGGCAGCGACGACTCCTGGGTCCCCGAGCCGCCCCTGTACGAACACTTCTGTCCCGGGCTGGAGGTCGGCGTCGGCGACGGTGTCCGACGCAGCGGCGAGCGCCTCCGCGTGCGAGTAGGTCCGGCCGGCAGCCGCGAGCAGTGGGTCGCCCGGCGTGACCGTCGCGGGGTGGACCGCGGGGTTCTCGCTCCAGACCTCGGTCTCCCAGTGAGTCGTCGAGGGGTCTGTCGGCTTGTCGCCATAGACCGCGAGGCGGTGCCCCGGCGGCAGTTCGAAGTCGTCCTCGCGTTCTGCGGGTGCGACGACCGCCCGGGGGACGGTCTCGCCGATGTCGTCGGCGAAGCGCGTCACTGCACCCAACTGGGCCGCGCCGAAGAACGTGAGCACTGACTCGGGAAGCGCCTCCGGCACCACGAGAACCTCGTCGCCCTCGCGGACGCCGAGGTAGCGGAGGACGTTCCCAGCCTTATAAGAGGTCGTGATGAAATCGTAGTAGCTGTACGTGCGACCGGGCTCGTCGACCCGGAACGCGAGCCCCGAAGTCCGGCGCTCGCGAGCGACGAGGTCGCCGACGGTGTCGGGATCCACGCACGGCGATGGGAACTCGGCATCGGCGTCGGAGTCTGCGTCCGAGTCGGCGTTCATACCTGTGGGTCGTCGCCGGGGTGCAAAACGGCGTCGGCCGCCCCCGCGCAGGCACTCAGGGCGCGCCGGCCACGACGAACGTGCTCGATTCGTCGGCGTGGAGTTGGCGGCTCGACGTCGGCGCGACGCGGACGGCGTCGCCGGGGGAAAGCGACACGTCGTCGCCGTCGATGGTGATGCTGCCCGCGCCGTCGACGAGGTAGTACACTTCCTCGTGGCCGCCGTCGGCGTGGTCGTGTTCCATACCGCTCCAGTCGGCGCCGACGTCAACGACCGTGAACCCGAGGTTCTCGCAGTCGAGCTCGTCCCGAAGGAAGTACATTCTGGGTGCTTTCTCCTCGCCGTCTTCGTAGCTCGCTTTCGTGTATGACATACAGAGAGTGTTCGGCCGAGAGACACGTGAAAGTGAGGGCCGTGGTGAGCCCAGCCGACAGTATGGACAACTGCCGGGTCCCACCCGTTTAGGGCATTGTGGTGTCGCTCTGGCCGATAACACGCACGTCTGGCTCGTCTTCGACGCGCCGCGGGTCGGCACCGTCGACGACTTCAGGCCTACGTCGTCGACGACGACGAGGAGTAGCGAGAACAGTCGCGGAGCGGAGGCGGTGCGGAGGCGGTCTTCCCGTGTCAGCACCGCGAGGCGAGCGGGCGCTCGCCTCGCGGCTTTTTCCCTCTAGGTTTTTGCGCGGTGGGTTCCCGCAGCGGCGCGAAGCGCCGCGAGGAAACCCACCGTGGAAAAAGGTAGATTAGAACGAATTCTTGATCTTCTCGAAGAAGCCCTCGTTGACATCGATGTCCTCGCCGCCGGCCTCGGCGAAGGCTTCGAGTGCCTCTTTCTGCTCTTCGTTGAGTTCCTCGGGCGTCACGACCTGCACCTGCACGTAGAGGTCGCCGTGGCCCCGACCCCGGAGATGCGGCATCCCCTCGCCGCGGATCCGGAACTCCTCGCCGCTCTGGGTCCCGTCTGGAACGTCGAGATCGGTCGTGCCGCCCACGGTCGGGACCTCGACCGTCCCGCCGAAGACGGCCTTCGGGAACGAGATCGGGTGGCGGTGATAGAGGTCGTCGCCTTCGCGCTCGAAGTCGTCGTGTTCGCGGACGGCGACGTCGATGAGCAGGTCGCCGTTCGGACCGCCGTTCTCGCCGGGCGCGCCCTCGCCTTCCATCCGGAGCGTCTGGCCGTCGCGGATGCCAGCCGGGATGTCGACCGAGAGCGTCGCCTCCTCGCGCGTGACGCCGTCGCCACCACAGGTCGAACAGGTCTCGCTGTAGGTTTCGCCCGAGCCCTCACAGCGCGGGCACGTCTGCGTCTGCTGCACGCGGCCCAGCGGCGTGTCGCGGACGGTCGTGGTCTGACCGCGGCCGTTACACTCCGGACAGGTGTTCACCTCGGCATCCTCCGGGTGACCGCGCCCGTTACATTCCGAACAGGTCTCGGGGCGGGTGATCGTGAACTGCTTTTCGACGCCCTCGTAGACCTCCTCGAGGTCGAGCGTGACCTGCGTGCGGAGGTTCTGGCCCTGTCGCGGGCGGTTGCGCTGTCGGCCCTGCCCCTGACCGCGGCCGCCCCCGAAGAACTGGCTGAAGATGTCCTCGAAGGGGTTGCCCTGGCCGCCGCCGCCCATCCCGCCGAACGGATTGCCTTGGCCGCGGCCGCCGGCACCGCCCGCGCCGCCGCCGACGCCCCCGCGCTTTTCAGCCTGTTCGAAGCGCTCGTGACCCAGTTGGTCGTACATCTGGCGCTTCTCGTCGTCGGTGAGGACCTCTTTGGCCTTCTTGACCTTCTTGAACTTCTCCTCGGCGTCCGGCTCCTCGGAGACGTCGGGGTGATACTCTGCGGCCTTCTTCCGGTAGGCCTGCGTGATCTCGTCCTCGGTGGCGTCCCGGGAGACACCGAGTACGTCGTAGAAGTCCTCGCTCATTCGTTGTCGAATCCGTAGTTGGTTGAACTACTTCAACGGAACGGGTCGCAGAGAGGACGCCGTGGCCGAGCCATCCTGGTCGGACCACCACAGCAGGTCCTCGTGGCTGGGCTTTTGTACACCGCGGGTGAGAGGGCAGGTATGAAAGCCGTCCAACTGACCGGGCACGGCGACCGCGACGTCATCGAATACGACGAGTTCCCCGACCCAGAAGTCGGCCGCGACGAGGTGCTCGTCGACGTGAAAGCCGCCGCGCTGAACCACCTCGACATCTGGACGCGACGCGGACTCCCCGGGATCGATCTCTCCTTCCCGCACATTCCCGGGAGCGATATGGCTGGCGTCGTCGCGGAAGTCGGCACGGACGTGACGCGCTTCGAGCCGGGAGATCACGTCGCTCTCATCGCGGGCGTCGCCGGCGACGACGCCGAAGGCAGCGGCTCCGAGTTCCCGCGGCGGGACGATCCGACGCTCGCGCCCGACTTCCACATCATCGGTGAACACAGCCGCGGTGTCCACGCCGAGTACGCCGCGGTGCCGGCTGCGAATCTGGTTCCGGTTCCCGACCACGTCGACTGGGAGGTTGCCGGGTCGGCGTCCCTCGTTTTCCAGACCGCCTGGCGGATGCTGATCCACCGGGCCGAGCTCCGGACGGGCGAACGCGTGCTGGTCCACGGTGCGTCCGGCGGCGTCGGCCACGCCGCGGTCCAGATCGCCGACTACGCCGGCTGTGAGGTGTTCGCGACCGCCTCCTCCGAGGAGAAACTCGAGTATGCGGCCGACTGCGGGGCGGACCACGGCATCAACTACGAGGAGTCGGACTTCGCCCGCGACGTCCACGATCTGACGGACGGCCGCGGCGTCGACGTCGTGGTCGATCATATCGGCGAGGCCACCTACGACGACTCGCTGAAGAGCCTCCGGAAAGGGGGTCGATTCGTCACCTGTGGGGCGACGACGGGGCCGAATCCGGACGCCGCGCTGAACCGGATCTTCTGGAACCAACTGGAGGTGATCGGCTCGACGATGGCGACGCCCGAACAGGCCGAGGAAGCGCTCGAACTCGTCTGGGAGGGTGTCCTCGAACCGCGGATCCGCGCGACCCTGCCGATGAGCGAGTCCGCGCGCGCTCACGAAATGATCGAGAACCGTGAGGGCTTTGGCAAAGTGGTCGTAATTCCGGACAGTGAGCTCTGACGACGAGGGATACGTCCATCGGCCGGGTGGCGAGGAGACGGCAGCCAGCGGAGCCTCGGCCGACACCGAGGCGGAGCCCGATGGCTTCGGGATGCGCGGTTGGGTGCTCGTCGGCGTCCTCGTCGTCTGCACGCTCGTCGTCCCCGGTATCATCTACATCCGCCCGGGAATCCTCTCTGCGATCGGCATTCCCTACATCGCTTCGTTGCTCGTGCTCCCGCTCGTTCCCGCGGCCGCGCTGGGTCTCACGGCAGTCTGGGCGATGACGGCCGCGACGAAAAACGAGTGAACGTCCGGCGAGTGACGCGGTTTTTCGACGATATCCACTGAATGCGCTTCGACTTGTAGGTTTCCAGAAAGACTTATCAGTATGTATGTGTGAGAACATCTCGCACAGATGTTCGAAACGTTCTCCACGAGCTACTACCTGGGGCGACTGTACGTCGAGCCGTCAGATCGGGACGTCCCCGCGATCCAGCGGGCGGATCACGAGCGGGTAAACGAGCACCTCTACGGCGACGAGGGGCTCTTCCGCACCGACGCGCCGCTCGTGATGAAACTCGATCGTGGCCACATCCCGGTCCTCGGCGACGACGAGGTCCCCTCGGGAACGCTCGCCGTCCCCGAATCGGTCACTGACGCCGACCTCCCGGCCGAACGCGACGTGTTGCTGGCGCGACCCGACCGCGCGGCCGAACTCCTCCGGTACTCGGGCTATCGTTTCGGCGACGACGAAGCCGTGGCGTGAGGTCGGGCCGGTAGCGACCCCCCGACAGCGCTGATTTTTGGTCGTTGCTCCGGTGTGTCCCGCAGTCTGAACGAGAACTGGAGCGCCTGCCGACCTGAGCGATCGAGGGTCGTCTCCGAGAACCGACAGTATAAGTGGCCCGGGGTCGCGCGTCGTGGTATGCTCGACGAGTTGCTCGGCCGCGCAGAGCTCAAAGCCCGGATCGAGGAACTAGAGGAGGAAAAACGCCACCTCGAACGCCGCGCCGAGGCCGAAGAGGAGCGCCGATCGGAGGCCGCCCGGAAGCGACAGGAGGCCGAGGCGGAAGTCAACCGACTCGAAGACCGGATCGAAGGGCTCGAAGAGCGGGTCGAGCGGCTCTCGGGCGACGAGACGGTCGACGTCGACTTCCGCGGTAGCGAGGCCCTCCGCGGCGAGCGCCGGGACGAGATCCTCTCGCGACTCGCGTCTTTCGAGACCGCCCCCGAAGGCGCACTGACCGCGATGGTCGACGAGGAGGTCCCCGAGGCCGTTTCGGACGCGCTCGGCGAGCGTGCGGCCCTGGTTCGTCGCGCCGCGCCCTGTCTCGTCTGCGTCGACGACGCCGGCCTCGTCGCTGCCGCGCTCGAACCGCCGACGCCGCCCGCGCCGTTCGCCGCGTGGGATTCCGAGTTCAGGCTCGATCGGTCGTGGTTCGCTCCCGCCGCACCGACGTGGGTCGCCCTCGTGCGCTCGGATCTGTTCGCGCTCGGGATCTACGACGGCGACGCCGTGACGCTCGTCGACGACATCGAGTCCGACGTGATGGGATCGCACTCGAAAGGCGGGTTCTCGCAAGCACGCTTCGAGCGACGGCGCGACCAGCAGGTCGACGACCATCTCGATCGGGCGCGCGAAGCTATCGAGACACATCTTGATTCAGACGTGCGCGACGGTTCGATCGGGCTTCCAGACGATGCCGATCTGGTCGTACTCGGCGAACAGACGGTGCTGGGACAGTTCACCGACCTCGCCGACCGGACGGCTGCCGTCGACGCCAGTGGCGCCCCCGGCGAGGCGCTCCAGCGAGCGGTTCGAGAGTTCTGGACGGTCCGGCTGTCGCTGCTCTGATAGAGGTTGTCGCAAGTCCTCATATAGTAGCGTTTGCAACTGATTACACAGCCAATCGCACGACTGCGTGTGATTAGGTGCGCGAAGACTTGCAAACGCTACTATAGATTTCTCGCCGGACGTTACGGCGAGAATCTCCGAACAGTTACGATAATCTATGAAGAGTGGCCAAACCACGAGGATTAAAACCGCAGTCGGCCTCGATTCAGGTATGACCGCAGGCTCAGACAGCGACGACCCCGAACGGGTCGTCGTCCTCGCACACGAGAAGTTCCCCGAGCGGGCGAAGACGGCCACGGGCGTCCTCAAATACGCCGATTACGACGTCGTCGCCGTCCTCGACCGTGACCGCGCCGGAACGGTCACGACAGACCACCGGCGCGACCTGCCCGAGGTGCCGATCGTCTCCTCGATGGCTGACGCGCCCGAGGCGGACACGCTCCTGATCGGCATCTCCCCGATCGGTGGCGACTTCGACGACTCCTGGCGGCCCGACGTGCGTACCGCGATCGAACGAGGCTGTGACATCGTCGCCGGCCTCCACTACTTCCTCTCCGAAGACGAGGAGTTCGCCGACCTCGCCGCCGAGCACGACGTCGCCCTCCGCGACGTGCGCAAGCCGAAAGAGGACCTGACCGTCGCCGGCGGCCGGAGCGCCGACATCGACGCCGAGGTCGTGCTGACGGTCGGGACGGACTGCTCGGTCGGGAAGATGACGGTCGCGCTCGAACTCGTCGAGGCCGCCCGCGAGCGCGGGGTCGACGCCGGATTCATCCCGACGGGCCAGACGGGCATTATGATCGCCGGCTGGGGCAACCCCATCGACCGCGTCGTCTCGGACTTCACCGCGGGCGCCGTCGAGGAGATGCTGCTGGAAGTCGGCGACGACTACGACGTGCTGTTCGTCGAAGGCCAAGGAAGCATCGTCCACCCGGCGTACTCCGCGGTCACCTGCGGCATCCTGCACGGCTCGATGCCCGACTCGATGGTCCTCTGCCACTCGGCGGGTCGCGAGGCGATCCACGGGTACGAGTCGTTCTCGCTGCCCTCGCTCGACGAATACGTC
Organism: Halobellus sp. H-GB7; assembly: GCF_030848585.1. NCBI lineage: Archaea > Methanobacteriati > Methanobacteriota > Halobacteria > Halobacteriales > Haloferacaceae > Halobellus > Halobellus sp. H-GB7. The sequence continues at coordinate 267,095 of NZ_JAVDDW010000002.1, forward strand.
GATCTCTACGAGAACCTCGCCGCACCCGTCCACGAGGGCGAGGTCGTCGCGGGCGCGCTGAACACCTCGGACATCGAAGACGACGCGGAGGCACAGGCCGCCGTCGACGCCTACGCCGAGGAGCTCGGTCGGCCGGCGACCGACGTCGTCCGGTTCGACGCCGACGCGGTCCTCGATGCGATCCTCGGAGCGGAGTGAGCGATGCTCTCGACGGAGTTCGAGCGCGTTACGCTCCCGCTCGCGGACGCGTTCACGATCTCGCGCGGCACCCAGACCACCGCGGAGAACGTCGTCGTCCGGATCACCGACGACGACGGGACCACGGGCGTCGGTGCCGCCGCACCCTCAGCCCACTACGGGGAGACGGCCGCAACCGTCGAGGCGGTCCTGCCCGACCTGCTCGCGGTCGTCGAGTCCGTCGACGACCCGCACGCGATCGCGGCGATCGAACGGAAACTCCGCGGCGTCGTCGAGGACAACCCGGCGGCGCGTACGGCGGTCGACGTCGCGCTGCACGACCTCGCCGCGAAGCGCCTCGACGTGCCGCTGTACCGACAGTGGGGTCTCGACCCCGATCAGACACCGAAAACGTCGTTCACGATCGGACTCGACGAGACCGACCGAATGCGCGAGAAGACGCGGGCCGCCGTGGACGACGGCTACGACGTGCTGAAAATAAAACTCGGTACCGACCGCGACGAGGAGATCGTCGCCGCCGTCCGCGAGGAAGCGCCCGAAGCGCGGATCCGCGTCGACGCGAACGAGGCGTGGACACCGCGTGAGGCGGTCGGGATGACCGACCGACTCGCCTCCTACGGCGTCGAGTTCGTCGAGCAGCCGGTTCCGGCGAGCGATCCCGAGGGCCTGCGGTTCGTCTACGAGCGTTCCGCGCTCCCGATCGCGGCCGACGAGTCCTGCGTGACGCTCCCGGACGTCCCGGCGGTCGCCGACCGAACGGACATCGTCAATCTGAAACTGATGAAGTGCGGCGGACTTCCGGAAGCGCGGCGGATGATCGCCGCCGCTCGCGCGCACGGGCTGGAGGTGATGCTCGGCTGTATGATCGAGACGAACGCCGCCATCGCGGCCGCCTGTCACCTCGCGCCGCTGCTCGACTACGCGGACCTCGACGGGGCGCTCCTCCTCGACGACGACGAGTACGCGGGCGTGCCGATCGACGGCAGCGAAATCCGTCTCGACGCGCTCGCGGATCGCGGGCTCACAGGGACGGGCGCACGACGGACTGAGTGAGCCGACCCCCGCCGAGCGAGCCGACGCCTCCGCAGGTTCTTATACCAATCCGACGCCAGCGGGCGTGTGAGATGACGTTCGTCCCGCGTCGGGCCGCGGTCGTTCGGCACGTCGGCGTGGGACCGGTTGTCGGTGCCGACTGTTCGCAAGCCCACAGCGACGCGTCGCAGTCGTGTCAGGCTGATCGCTGGACTCGGCCCACCACAGTCGCGACTCTCGGCCGCTTCCGTTCCGCCGGACACACACGCTTAACCGCGCGCGACGAATAGTCGGACGTAGATGTCCCAGGTCACGCTCATCGGCGACCGGCTCGCGTCTCCGGGGACGGAGTTCGTCTACGAGGGCGAGTCGTCGGCGTGCGAGGGCTGTCCCTACCGACAGCAGTGTCTGAACCTCACCGAAGGCGTCCGCTACGAGGTGACGGACGTTCGCGAGAACGGACAACTCCTCGATTGCGCCGTCCACGATACCGGCGTTCGCGCCGTCGAAGTCGAGCCGGCCTCGATTACGGCCAACGTCGCCTCGAAGGGAGCCTACGCCGGCAGCAAGGTGACGCTCCCCGGCCCGTGCCCCCACACGGAGTGTCCGAGCCACGAGTACTGCGTACCGGACGGTGCGGACTTCGAGACGGAGTACCGGATCGACGAGGTCCGTGGTGACCCGCCCCACGAGTTCTGTTATCTCGACCGAGAGCTGACGCTCGTCGAACTCGCCCCGCCGGAATCGTAGTCGGAGCACTCGTCTCGCACCACCGTTCGACACCCGGTTGCTCCGGATATTCTCCTCACGCGAGCGTGCCTAGCCGATCGGCCGCGTAACCGAACACGTCCTCGTAGCCGTACGCCGAGAGGAGCACCGGGTAGAACTCGCTGTCTGCGCTGTAGGACTCTCCATCGGCGGCGGCGACGGGGTCACCCGGCGCGACGCGCTGGAAGTTGTCGACGAAGACTCGGTAGTCTTCGGCGGGGTCCTTCGGAATCTGATCGAGCAGGCGGAAGACCGTCACTTCGTCTTCCTCCCGCCGGTGTAGCGACAGCGGCGGTTCGACGTCGCCTTCGATCGGCGCGGGCAGCACACCCGTCGCCGACAGGAACGCGCGAACGAGCCAGTAGGCGTTCGTCGCAGCCTCCTCGGTTCCCTGTAGCCCGGTCTCGACCTCGATCGTGTGTGCGTGATCGATGAGCCGACCGCCCGCGAACGAGCCCGTCTCGACGAGGTACTCGATCGGGAGGTGCGGACAGATCGCCCGCGACACCGCGCCGACCTCGTCGACGAGTGCGAACGGCTCGGCGTACGACTGCGTCGAGTGCAGCGAGAGGACAGTCTTTCCCCGGAGTTCGCGCACGAGATCGTGCGCGAGTCGGCCTTCGTGCGTCGTCGCGTTTGGATCGCCCGGGAACGCCCGGTTGAGGTCCTCGTCGAGGTAGCGGACGTCGGCCGCAAGCGCCTCCTCGTTGGCGACGATGAGCTTTACCGGCCGCTCGACGTCCGGATCGGACGCGACGAAGCGTTCGATCGCCCGCTCCCCGCAGGGTTCGTCTCCGTGGACCGATCCGACGACGGCGACCTCGGGTGTCCCCTCCCCGAGTTCGTAGATTCGCATTGATTCTCGTCAAGTGACGGAGAGTCAAATCTCTTTGTTTGTGGGGACCGAAGCAGCGAACGTGACAGACCACACCCGCGACGACACAGTGGGGCCGCCGACGACCGGTACGCCGACCGGTTGGGATCCGACGCGGGCCGCGTCGAACGGGTGGGAGCACGGGACGCTTCGCCGGGCGACGATCCACGGGGTCCGACTCTACAACTCGGGGGCCTTCCACGAGTCGCACGACTGCTTCGAGGTGGAGTGGTACAACTACGGTTCGGGGACGACCGAAAGCGCGTTTCTCCACGGAATGGTCCAGGTCGCCGCCGGCGCGTACAAGCACTTTGATTTCGAGGACGACGACGGAATGCGATCGCTGTTCCGCACCGCGCTGCAGTACCTCCGAGGTGTCCCCGACGACTACTACGGCGTCAACGTCCACGACGTCCGAGGGACGCTGGGCGACGCACTCGACGACCCGACAGTCCTGGAGGGGTGGCGGATCGAACTCGACGGTGAGCGTCCGGCGGCAGATAGACTGGACCGCGAGTACGCCGAGCGGCTAGAGTAAGCGGGCGACGGCAGTCACGCGCTGTCTTCCACGTCGCTCGCCCGCGCCAACTCCTCGAAGGCCGCCCACGAGGGATCGACGTCGGGATGTGAAATCTCCGCACCGTCGACCGCGACGCCCGTCCCCGATTCGACCGTTCCAGCGACGCCGACCGGCGTTCCCTCTGACTCCAGCGCGCCGACGACGTCCGCAGTGCGATCGGGATCGACCGTCAGCACGAGCGTCCCGCCGGTGGTCGCCTTCCACGGATCGATCCCGAGCGCGTCGGCGGTCTCGCGGACGCCCGGCAAAAGGGGGATCTCGTCCGTGGAGAGATCGAATCGGACGCCAGCACCGTCTGCGACCTCGACGAACGCGCCGAAGAGTCCGCACTCGGTCGCGTCGTGCATCGCGTTGACGCCGCCTACCGCGGCCGCCGTCATCGCGTCGCGGACGCAGGACGCGTCGTCGAGGCGGGACTGCGCGGCCGCCAGCGTCGCCGCGTCGAGGTCGAACTGCTCGGGGAACAGCGACGTGAGGAGCCCCGTGGCCTCCACGCCGGGACCCTTCGTCACGAGCACGTCGTCGCCGACGCGTGCGCCGTCCGGGCGGATCAGGTCGTCGTGATCGCCGACGCCGAGCGCCGTCGCGCCGCCGACCCACGGAAACGAACAGCCGCTGTAGCGGGCGGTGTGGCCGGTGACGATCGAGACGCCGAGGTCCGCGGCCTCTCGGTGCATCGACTCCCACAGCGTTGCGAACGACTCGTCGTCGAAATCGGGCGGGAGCGTGAACGAGATGGCGAGATGAGAGGGAGCGAGTCCGGAGACGGCGACGTCAGCGAGGACGAAATCGAGCGCGAACCGCCCGGCGCGCTCGAATCCGAGGCCCGGAAGGACGGAGACGGGATCGGTCGCGATAACGACGGCCGTACCGTCGAGATCTAGCACGCCGAAGTCGACGCCGTGCGTCGGACCGAGCGCCACGTCGTCGCGGTCGGCGCCGAGACGCGGGAAGACGTACTCGTCGAAGAACGAGCGATCGACTTTGCCGAGATCCGCCATATTCGACGGTCTCTCCGGGGCGATTTGAACGTGGCGCTGTCGCCCGATCGTCAGCGGGGACCAGTCGCTCACGACGTTGTTTCGACAGTCGGCCGCAGGGGGTCGTCCCCCCGACCGACCGGCTCACGAAGGGACGCGAGCGCGAATCCAACGGAGCTCATCCCGCCGGCGCGACGACCTCGCGTCACCTGACCTTTTCCCGGGTCCGTATAAGTATCTCGCTAAGTGTACTCTTAAGATATATATAGTCCGAGGGGCGGCGATGGAGCCAACTGCGACACCGAAGCGATCGCCGGCTGGAACCGGAGAGCGGAGTTAGGGGGCCGTGCGAAACTGCCGCGTGAGTTCGGCCAGCACCCGATCCGACTCTTCGTGGTGCAGCCAGTGCGTGACGTCACTCGCTCGCCGGAGCCGCGTTTCGAGTGCGGTCACTGGTCGGGATCGACCGAGATCTGGTCGACGAGCGCTTCTTCGACGGAGTCACGCTCCCACTCCCGCGGTGTACTGCCGCCGGCTTCGGCGCGGATCTTCTCTTCGAGGAGGTTCACTGCAACCGTGTTCGCTCCCTCCGGGACGATGAGGTCGGCGTGCCGCTTCGTGGGCTCGACGAACTGTTCGTGCATCGGCTTGACCGTCGAGAGGTACTGATCGATGACGCCCTCCAGATCGCGCCCGCGGTCGATCACGTCGCGTTGGATACGGCGAAGGATTCGGACGTCGGCGTCGGTCTCGACGTACAAGCGGAGATCGAGCATCTCGTTGATCTCCTCGTCGTAGAGCGCGAAGATCCCCTCGACGATGATGACGTCCGTCGGTTCGACCGTCTCGGGATCGTCGGTCCGGTTGTGGGTCTCGAAGTCGTAGGTCGGCATCTCGATGGGCTGTCCTTCCAGGAGCGTCGATACCTGCTCGCGGATCAGTTCCCACTCGAACGCCGACGGGTGGTCGTAGTTGACGTCCTCACGCTCCTCGAAGTCGAGGTGGCTCAGATCCTCGTAGTAGTTGTCCAGCGGGATCCGCGTGACGTCGTCGCCGACGTTCTCGGTGATGAGGCGCGCGACGGTCGTCTTCCCCGCGCCGGTGCCGCCCGCGATCCCGATGACGAACGAGGGGATGGTCATCTCTTGATGGGCGGGTCCCCGAGCGCTTGAGCGTGGCGATTTGGAGGTCTGCTGGTGCGTCTTTGGGACAAGTGAACAAATCCGAACCGGACGAGACTGGACCATCACTGACACGCCTCCCTAAAACGTCAGGAGTCGATCAGTACGACCCCACGTTCGTCCTGGCCGGGAATAGCAGACACCGGGTACGGGCGGATCTCACCACGTGAATTGTTGTCATTGTATAGTGCATATACCCGAACGCACAGTATTGTAACGGATACATTTATACGGAGGAGTCCCCTTCCGAGGGATATGGCACGTGATATCGTACGGCGCGACTTTATGAAGCGCGTCGGTGCGGCTGGTGCAATCGGTGCAACTGGACTCGCAGGCTGTATTGGAAGCCCCGGAGATGGCGGCGGCGACGGTGGGGGTACCGAAGGCGGAGACGGTGGCGGCGAAACCACAACGACCGGCGGCGGTGGCGGCGGCAGCGGCGGCCCGGAAGGCCTCGTCGTCATCGGGTACCCCGAAAGTGGGATTCAGCTGTTCCGTGACTACTACAGCCAATCTGACGGCAGCGAGGAGATTCTCGTTCCCGACGGCCTCCGCGACGGTGCGATGCCGGGCCAGGTCGGGAACGATATGGCGAACGTCACCGGGACGGCCCCGGCCGCTGGCGGGCCGAACCAGGAGGCGTTCAACACGCTGTTCCAGGACGAGTACGGCTCCTCGCCCGGCGTGTTCACCTCGCAGACGTACGACTCCGTCGCGATTCAGCTCCTCGCGAACGCCGCTGCCGGCGCGAACGACGGAACCGCGATCCGCGATCAGATGCGCCGGATCGCGAACCCGGACGGGATGACCGTCACGCCCGAGAACCTCGTCGAGGGCGTCGAGGCGGCCGCAAACGGCGAAGACGTAAACTATCAGGGCGCGTCGTCGGCGACGAACTTCAACGAAGACGGCGACCCGGCGTCCGCAGCCTACTCCATCTGGGAGTTCGCCGACGGCGGGACGAGCCAGGTCGAAGTCCAGAACTTCGAGGGCGAGAACCCAGACGGCGCCGGTCCTTCCGCCGACAGCGGACCGGGCGGCAGCGACCGCGAGATGTCCGTCGGAATCTTGCTCCCCGAGACCGGTGACCTCGCCTCCGTCGGACAGCCGATGATCCAGGCGGCACAGATCCCCGTGAAGCAGATCAACGAGGCCAACCCCGCTGGTCTGTCGGTCAACGCGCAGATCGAGGACACCCAGACGTCACCGAGCGCCGGTACCTCGGCCGCCGAGACGCTCGCGAGCGCCGGCGTGCCGAGCGTCTGCGGGTCGGCGTCCTCGGGCGTCAACGTCCCCGTCTCACAGCAGGTGTTCATCCCGAACGAGATCGTCGGCTGTTCGCCGTCGTCAACCGCGCTGTCGGTGTCGAACCTCGACGACGACGACTACATCTTCCGGACGGCGCCCTCGGACTTCCTGCAGGGCCGCGTGATGGCGCAGGTGATGTCCGAACGGCTCGGCGTCAGTTCCGTCTCGACGCTGTACGTCAACAACGACTACGGCCAGCAGCTCTCGGACCGCTTCAGCAACGTCTTCACCGAGCAGTTCGGCGGCGAGGTCTACCACAAGGTCGCCTTCAACAAAGGCGAGTCCTCGTACTCCTCCGTCATCGAGACGGCGCTGTCGGGACCGGACAGCTAGAGCGACCCGTTCGATCGATTCCGAGTTTTTTTTCGACGGCGACAACCGAGTAGCGCCGCGAGCGATTGCTCCCCGGCACCGTCTGCTGTCGTCTGAGGTCCGTACCTGGCACTGTCTACCGCAGTCCGTGGGATCGAAAAGAAGGTGCGACGGCCGTATTATCCGCCGAGGAAGTCCTGACGGACCTGCTCGTCGTTCAGCAGCACGTCGCCGTCGTCCATATACCGATTCTGGCCGTTCGCGAGGACGTAGCCGCGGTCACAGCGCCGCAGCGCCTCCTTGGCGTTCTGCTCGACCATCAGGATCGCCGTCCCGTCGTCGTTGATCGCGTCGATGCGGTCGAACATATCGTCGACGAGGTCGGGCGCGAGGCCCGCAGAAGGTTCGTCGAGTAAGAGCAGCGAGGGATCGAGCATCAGCGCGCGGCCCATCGCGAGCATCTGCTGTTGGCCGCCAGACATCGTGCCCGCCTTCTGGGTCTGCCGCTCCTCGAGGATCGGGAACCGATCGAAAACGGCGTCGAGGGCGTCCTGTGGCACCTCATCGAGGATGTACGCGCCCATCTCCAGGTTCTCGCGAACCGTCAGCGACGCGAAGACGTTGTCGTTCTGCGGGACGTAGCCGATCCCCTCGTGGATGATCTCCTCCGGACGGAGGCCGGTGATGTCCTCGTCCTCGAAGGTCACGGTCCCGCCCATATGGGTCGTGAGCCCGAAGACGGACTTCATCACCGTCGACTTGCCGGCCCCGTTCGGACCGACGATGGTGACGTACTCGCCGTCGGCGACGTCCATATCGACGTCGGTCAGGATCTGGAGATCGCCGTAGCCGGCGTCGAGATCCCGAACTTCGAGTAAGGACTGGTCTCCGCGCTCCGGAATCGTCTCACGGGAGACCGCGGCGCCGTCGCCGTCGGCTCCCCCAGTAGTGTCTGCGCTCATACGTTCCCTCCGAGGTAGGCCTCGATGACCTCTTCGTTCGCCTGTATCTCTGCGGGCGTGCCCTCCGTCAGGACCCGGCCCTGGTGGAGGACGATGACGCGTTCGCAGTTCTCCATAATCAGGTCCATATCGTGTTCGACGAGCAGGAACGTGTACCCCTGCTCGCGGAGTTCGTGAATGTGATCGAGGAGCCGCCGCTCCAGCGACGGATTGACGCCGGCGAACGGCTCATCGAGCAGCAGCATATCCGGATCGGTGAGCAGCGCCCGCGCCATCTCCAGGAGTTTCCGTTGGCCGCCCGAGAGGTTCCCGGCGTACTCCTCGGCGATGTGGTCGATCTCGAAGAACTCGAGTACGTTCCAGACGCGGTCGAGCAACTCGGACTCCTGCTCGATGACGTCGCCGCGGAACCCGGGCGTCACCGACCGCCACAGCGCCTCGCCGCGCTGGTACTTCGGTGCCAGCATCATATTCTCGAGCACCGTCATCTCCTGCAGTTCGCGGGCGATCTGGAACGTCCGGACGAGTCCCCTATTCGCGATGGCGTGGGGCTTCTGCCCGGTGATGTCCTCGCCGTCGAACGTCACGGTTCCGGAGTCCGGCTGGAGCATCCCCGTGATGAGGTTGAACGTCGTCGACTTCCCGGCGCCGTTCGGGCCGATCAGCCCGGTGAGGCTCCCGCGCTCGACCTGGAAGGACGCGTCGTCGACGGCGGTGATCCCGCCGAAGGACTTCCGCAGACTGTCCACCTGCAGCGGGTACTCCTCGCTGACGCTCGGGCCGCCGGAGCCGAGATCCAGTTCCGTCGGCGCGTCGCCGACAGCGCCGGCGCCTGACGTGGCTCCGGATTCGACACCCGGTTCGTCGCCGTCGCCCGCGTCGGCCGCCTCACTCATCGGAACCACCTCCGGATTCGCCGCCGTCGGTCTCCGCTGTTCCGCGCGCACGCGCCGCGGTCAGCGGGATGCCGGCGGCCGTCTCCTTGCGGTAGCCGAGCATTCCCTCCGGTCGGTTGTGCATCAGCCAGATGAGCACGAGTCCCATGAACACGAGTTGGAGTTGTCGGATGCTGTCGATCGTGTAGAAGAACAGCGGTGCCGGATCGAAATTCGAGATGAGCGGCGCGATCGCCGGGCCGAATCCCGACGGCGCGTCCGCGTTCGGCAGGACGGTGTCGACGAGGTTCTTCAGGTACCGCGGCCCCTGATAGAGCAGCGCGGCGAAGACCGCGCCGCCGAGAACGCTTCCCGTGTTCGACCCCGCGCCGCCGATGATCAGCGCGATCCACACGAAGAACGTGATCCGCGGCCGGAAGAAGTTCGGCGTGACGGCACCGCTCGTCATCAGCCAGAGGATGCCCGCCAGGCCCATCAGCGCACAGCCCAGCATAAACGCCTTAATTTTGAACCGGTTCGTGTTCTTCCCGAGCGAGTTCGCAACGTCCTCGTCTTCACGGATTGCCTTGAGGACGCGGCCGAACGGCGATTCGCCCGTGCGCTTGAGCAGCCAGTAGAACGCCGCGACGAAGAAGAGCAGCACCACGCCGTAGACGAGGCCGTCGACGACGGGCTTCGGGTTGTTGGGAACGAGCACCTCGAACGAGTCGACGAAGCCCAGATACGCGTCCCAGAGGCCGAAGAAGCCGAAGAACGCCTCCAGCGGGTCGGTGAAATCGAGGATGAGCCCCGATCCGCCGCCGAAGCCGACGCGCTCGCCGAACAGTTGGAACTGCTGGAGTTCGCCCGAGAGGAACGAGAAACGGACGATTTCGGACATCGCGATCGTCACGATGGCGAGATAGTCCGCCCGCAACCGGAGTGCCGGGAGCGCGATCACCAGCCCGAGAAGCGCCGCCGCGACCATCCCGGCGATGATGCCGACGATGAGCGGCAGTCCGAGCCCACCGACCTGCGCCGCGCCGCCAGATTCATAGAGCGGTTTCGAGACCAGCGCCATCACGTAGATACCGACGGCCATGAAGCCGACGATACCGATGTTGAACAGCCCGGTGTACCCCCAGTGGAGGTTGAGCGCGAGCGCGAGCATCGCGAAGACGCCGATGTAGAACGTGAGGACCGCGATGGTGTTGAGTTGGCCGCGCAGCGAGTAGCCGAGGCCGACGCCGATCAGAACGTACGCGATGTAGATGACGACGAGGACGGCCACGATTAGCCCGGCGTCGCCACCCGGTAACCGCGCGGAGACGTCGTCGCGGACGCTCATGCTGTCGACCTCCCGGAGAAGATGCCCTCAGGTTTCACGAGCAGCAGGACGATCATCACGGCGAACGCCGCCGCGCGGGCGAACGCCGACGGGATCCAGATGACCGACACCGACGCTGTCAGCCCGATCGCGAGGCCGCCGACGATGGCGCCGTAGATCGAGCCGATGCCGCCGAGGATGACCGCGGCGAAGATGAGGAGCAAGAGGAGCCACCCGTCGTTGAAGCCGAGTGTGCCCTTCCAGAGGATGAACATATAGCCGGCGACGCCGGTGAGGCCGCCGCCGATGACCCACACCGAGCGCACGACGCGCTCGGTCGGGATGCCCGTGATCTGGGCGAGATCCTCGTTGTCCGCCATCGCCCGCATCGCCTTCCCGAGTTTCGTCATCTGTAAGAGCAGGTGCACGGCGAGCATCAGCCCCCCGGCGACGACGACGAGCGCGATGTCGTGGGCGTTGATGCGGACGGCCCCGTCGACGAAGTACAGCGAGATCGACGGCGGCTGTGACGTCGTGCCGCGGACGCTCGATCCGAAGACGAACTGCATCAGATACCGCAGCGCGAACGCGACGCCGACGCTCGTGATGAGAAGCGTGATGCCGTCCTCGTCGCGGATGGGCTTGAATACGAGCCGATCGATGCCCAGCGCGAGGACGACGGTGGCGACGCCGGCGACGAGCGCGCCGGCGACGACGGCCAGCGGCGTCCCGGTGACGCCGATGCCGAGCGTCCCGCCGAAGACGGACCCGCCCGCGCCGACGAGCAACAGCGCCCCCACGTCGGCCCGACCGAGGCCGGCGACGAGGTACGTCGTCGCCCACCCGGAGAACGCGCCCGCGGTGATGAAGTCACCGTGCGCGAAGTTCGCGAAGTTCAGAATACTGTACGTCATAGAGAGCCCGATGCCCGCGAGACCGATCACCAGCCCGCGCATCAGCCCGTCCCAGACGAGCGAGCCGACGCTGCTGAACGACGTCTGTCCGGTCGCGAGACCGGAGAACAGGTCGTACAACAGGATGATCCCGACGAGCGCCAAGAGAACGGAACCGGGCCGTGCCACCGCGAACTGACGTCCGCGTGTGTATGTCTCGGCGATACCCATTGATAACTATCCTCACGATGTTTGCGGTCGGGAAACGATGATAAGTCTTTCTTCCCGCGGTGACGCGCCGACGTGATTCGGTCCAGGGTCGGAAGCAATCCGAACTGTTTCGTCAGTTGTCAGGTACGTTCCCCTGTCATTAGATATCACTCATCGATTCGTTCAAGCGGCCGGGGTGTCTCAACGGGGACGATGACGTCGCGCACGCGACCGTTGCTCGGACTCGCGACGCTCGTCGCGGGTATCGGCACCGCCGGAAGCCTGTATTTCAGCCTCGGGCTGGGGCTGGTCCCCTGCGAGCTCTGCTGGTACCAGCGCATCCTGTTGTATCCGCTCGTTGTCGTTCTGGGCGTCGCGACGCTCGAAGACCGCCCGGGCGTCGCTCGCACCGTGCTGCCGCTCTCGCTGCTCGGCCTCGGCGTCGCGACGTACCACGTGGTCCTCCAGGTCCGACCCAGCGTCGGTGGGACCTGTTCGGTCGGTGGCGGCTGTTCGTCGATCCTCTATCCGATGCTGGACGGCCTGTTGACGATCCCCCGGCTCTCGCTGATCGCGTTCGTCCTCGTGACGGCCCTCGTGACCGCCTCCTGGCGGCTTCGCGACCGAGCGTGGCCCTAAACGGGATTCTCGCCCGACGTCGTAGGATCGATCATCGGGCGCGGGTAGTCGACACCGAGTTCGACCCCGTATCTCGCCTGTTCTGATTCCGACAGCGTCCACGGTTCGTGAGCCTTCTGTGGGACTAGCCCGTCGAGTTCGGGAATCCAGCGCGTGACGTACTCGGCTTTGGGGTCGTACTGGTGGGCCTGCGCGAGCACGTCGAACGCCCGCTGCCGGGAGTCGTTGCCGACGCCCGCGATGTACGCCCAGTTGCCGTAGTTCGAGGCCGGATCGTAATCGAGGAGTTGGGTCTCGAAGTACGCCGCGCCGCGTCGCCAGTCGATTGTGAGGTCGTTCACGAGGAAGGACGCGACGTTTTGTCGTCCGCGGTTCGACAGATATCCGGTCGCGTTCAGTTCGCGCACGTTCGCGTCGACGAAGGGAATACCCGTCTGCCCGGTTCGCCACCGTTCGAACTCCTGTTCGTCCCATCGCCAGTTGACGTCGTCGCGGCGTCTGAGACCGCCGGGGGCGAAGAACTGGGCGCCGTGCTTCGCGAGTTGGAACTGAAAGAAGTCCCGCCAGCGGAGTTCGAAGAGCAGCCAGTACGTCGAGTCGTTCGAGACTCGCTCGCGCTCGTAGCGCTTGACCTCCTCGTAGACGCGCCGCGGCGAGAGACAGCCCTCGTTGAGCCACGGCGAGAACTTCGAGGAGTAGTCGGGACCGGCGAGTCCGTTTCGCGTCTCGCGGTACTCGCGGAGGTGGTCACCCTCCCAGATGTACGACGTCAGGCGGTCGAGTGCCGCGTCTTCGCCGCCCGGAAAGGGGTGGACCGCGCGCTCGTCGATTTCGTCGGCGCCCTCGCCGGCCCCGAGTTCCGCGTCCGGCGATCCAAGTGAATCGACCGCGACGTCGACGTCCGGGATCGAACCGGGGCGAATCGCGTCCGCGTCGACGCCGGTGTCGTCGCCGCCTGGGACCGGCGGCAGCGACGGGCGCGGATACGTCTCTCGGACGATCGCGTCGGCCTCGACAGACTTCCGGAACTTCGTGTAGGTGTCGCTGATCGCGGTGTACGGCGTCGGGAGGTCGGCGATATGATGGAGCGTCCGCCCCCAGAACCGACGCGGCGTGACGCCACGCTCGCGCAGTGCTGCCGTCACCGCTGCACGAACCGCTCGCTCGTCCGGTCCTGGGAGGTCGTGGAACGTCACGACGTCGGCGCCCACGGCGTCAGCGAGATTGGGAAACACGACTTCGGGACGACCACGACGCACGAGGAGGTCCGAGCCGAGCCCGCGCAGTCGGTCGCGCAGGGCGTCGAGAGATTCGCGCCGGAAGCGCGCTCGCCGCGTCCCCAGTTTCTCGTAGCGGAAGGAGTCGGCACCACCGTACGGCTGCATCCCGTGCGTCCGCGGGTCGACACAGTAGACTGGGAGGACTCGGTCTGCCGCGGCAGCGGCGGCGAGCGCTTCGTTGTCGTGCGTTCGCAGGTCCCGGCGGAACCACGCGATGGCCGTGTCGGGCATCACTGTCGAGAGGGAGCGGCACGTACCTGAGCGTGACGGCCACAGCCACCCGCAGTGTACGCCGCGTCCGGTCAGTTACCGCTGAGCCGGTGCCACAGGGAACTGCGCTGCGTGAGGAGTTGATAGAGTGCGGAGAGGACGACGACGCCGGAAAGCAACAACCCAATGAGCGCCGGGCTGAGCGCACGCACGACCGGGACGCCGATCATCGCCGCGACCTGTGAGAGCGCGCCGATCAGCCCGAGTCCCAGGTAGTACTCCGCCCACGAGATGCCGTACTGTGGGACGACCTCCATATAGACGCCGACGTCTGCCGCGTTGTCGGCCAGCGAGACGGTCTTCGCGTCGGGGTCGTACTCGACGATCCCGAGTTTGTCGAGCTTCGGAAGGTGCGTTTGATGCAGCGAGACGTACACGCTCTGTCGGACGTTCCGCGGCGGTGGCGACTCGTCGGCTTCGATGCCACCGATGTGCTCGGAGAGATCAGAAACCGTCTCGGTACCGTCACCCGTCCGTAACCGTTCGAGTACGAGCCGCCGCCGATCGTTTCGGAGCACGTCGTGAATCTCAGATGCGGCAAGCTCCGCGCTGTCGGCCTCCGGCTCACTCCCGCCCCCACTCATACTACCTCACTCTGTGAGGGCTACCTACATGAATGTGTCCGAAAATGACGTGTCTGCGACTGCTATCGGTGTGAGAAAGTGGGTCGATATGTGGACCTAGGCCAGTCCGGTGCCGAGACTGCGACGTTACTCGGTCGGGCGCGGACGGGCGACGAACAGCGTCTGTACCAGGCTGTACGGATCGTAGACCGACTGGTGGCACTGGCAGTAGACGTCGTTTTCCGCGTTGAACTTCGCCGAGCCCTCGCTCTTGTACTTCGGGACGCAACAGAAGTGCGTGCACTTGTTGAGCCACGCGATGAAGCCATCTTCCGTCGAGGCTTCGATCCAGGGGTCGTTCTGGGCCATCTGTTCGACCTGTTCAGACTTGATGACCTGGATCGGAATGACGTCCTCGGCGTCCTCCGAGCGCCACCGGCCGGTCGCCGGTTTCCCGAGGCCCGGATCACCGACGTCGTTGGACCACTCTTTGTAGTCGGAGAAGTCGTCGACGTGGAGTTTGTCGCCTTCGGAGTACGTCTCGCTCTCCCAGTCGTAGCCGGGGTTCGAGCCGACGCGGAAGTAGTTGTCCGAGTCGTAACCGGGCTCGATCCCGGCGTAGGATTCGACGCCGCAGTACTGGAACCACTCCGACGTGTAGGCCACGCCCGAGCCCTTGTAGTCCTCCGTCTCGGCGATCTGGATCGAGATCCCTCCTTGTTGTTCGGTCTTGACCTCGGGCCAGACGCCCTTAAGATACCCCTCGTCGTCGATCTCGACGGGGATCTGTGGCATTCCGCGCGGCGCCGGACCCGCGGTGTTCTCGATAGCGTACGCCTGCGTCGAACCGCCGCCCGCGCCGGGCGACTGCGTCGCAGAATTGATTGCGGCCGCACCCGTCGCGCCGACGCCGGCGAGTGCCGCGCCCCCCACGACACCTTTGACGAATCGGCGGCGACCCGAGTCCGCCGGGTACTTGTCGCGCTCGCTCATACCCGAGTGTTCGTCCCGCCGGTAAAAAGGATGACGAAACCCCCGGTCCGTCTCTCGTCGCTGGAACTCCCGACGGTCGCTTAGATAATATCACGGATTTCGATCCAGATCTGAAAGGGCGTTCGACCCGAAACACAGAATGGAAATTTCTCGACAACTCGGTGGTTTTTTACTCGGACGACAGAATATCCCACGGTATGGGATTACACAGTAGGGACGTAAATCAGGACGTCCGTGAGCTTGGAGCGCTCTTGGGCGACGTATTGGCCGAGCAGACGTCACGAGGATCGTTCGAGACCGTCGAAGACATTCGGACCGCCGCCATCTCGTACCGGAAGGGCGAACGGGAGTCCCGGGCGGAACTCGATCGACTCCTCGACGGCCTCTCGCCGGAGGGCGAAAGCGTCGTCGCCCGCGCGTTTACGACGTACTTCGAACTCATCAATCTCGCAGAGGAGCGCGAACGCGCACGCGTCGTCCGTGAGGCGTCCCAGGCGGACAACCTCGAAGACGGACTCGTCGCGACTGTCGAGACGCTCATCGAAGCCGATGCCGACGCCGAAACCGTCCAGCAGGTGCTCGACGACGTTCTCATCGAGCCGACGTTTACCGCACACCCGACCGAGGCCCGCCGAAAGACGGTGAAGGCGAAACTTCGATCGATCGCGAGCCGGCTAGAGGAACTCGACGAACGGCGCGTGACGGACCGCGAACACGATCAGTTGTGGCGGAAGATCGACGCCGAGGTCACGAGCCTCTGGCAGACGTCGCAGGTCCGCGAGCGCCGCCCCGAACCACAGGACGAAGCGCGGAACGTTCAGTGGTATCTGGAATCTATCCTCTTCGACGTCGTCGGCGAAGTCTACGCCGAGTTCGAGGATCTTCTCGCAGACGAGTATCCGGAGGTCGACGTTCCCAAACTCTTCGAGTTCCGGTCGTGGGCGGGTTCGGATCGCGACGGCAACCCATTCGTCACGCCCGAAGTGACGACCGATACGCTCGAACGGCAGCGATCGGTGGTGCTCGAAAAGTACAGCCAGTCTCTCAAGCGTCTCTCGGGCGTGTTGAGTCAAGACGGTCGCCGCATCGACATCGGCGCCGAACTGGAACGCTCGCTGAAGGCCGATCGCTCGCGGCTGCCGGGCGTCGCCGACGAGGCGAAAGAGCGTTACCCGGGCGAACCGTACCGTCAGAAACTGAAGCTGATGCGCGAGCGCCTCCGTCGCATCGAGGACGTCCGGCCGGACGGCTACGGCGACGAGGCGGCGTTCCTCGACGACCTCGAAGTCATCGACCGTAGTCTCCGATCGACGGGCGCGGATGTCGTCGCCGACGAGTACGTCGAACCGCTGATGCGGCAGGTCGATACCTTCGGATTCACGCTCGCGAGTCTGGACCTCCGCGATCATCAGGAGAACCACACCGAAGCAGTCCACGAGGCACTCGAACACGAGGGCATCGACTACTACGGCCGCGACGAAGACGGGCGGATCGAGGTACTGACCGAGGCGATTCTCCAGGACGAACCGATCCTCGATCTCGACGAACCCGGCGACGTCTCCGAGACGGCCGCGCGCGTCCTGCGACGCTTCGAGATGCTCGGCGAGTGGCAACGCGAGTTCGGCGTCAGCGCCATCGACACGTACTGCATCTCGATGACCGAGGAACCGAGTCACGTGCTGGAGGTGCTCTTCCTCGCCGACCAGGCAGGTGTCGTTTCACTCCCGGACCACTGCGGACTCGACATCGTGCCGCTCTTGGAGACGGAGTCGGCGCTCAACGGCGCGCGCCGGATTATGGGGACGCTCTTCGAGAACGCGGCTTACGCGAAGGCGCTCGACGCCCGCAACGACGTCCAGGAGATTATGCTTGGCTACTCCGACTCCAACAAGGAGAACGGGTTCCTGGCCGCGAACTGGGACCTCTACAAGAACCAGCGTCGCCTCGCGAACATCTGCGACGACTTCGACGTGAAGATGCGACTGTTCCACGGGCGCGGCGGGTCGATCTCGCGCGGCGGCGGGCCGATGAACGAGGCGATGCTGGCGCTCCCCAACGAGACAGTCACCGGACAGATTAAGTTTACCGAGCAGGGCGAGGCCATCGCCGAGAAGTACGCGAACCCACAGATCGCCGAGCGGAACCTCGAACAGATGCTGAACGCGCAGGTTCGCTCGCGGTACCAGGCGATCTGCGAGCCCGAAGAGGACGTCAGCGAGGAGTGGGTCGACGCGATGGACGAGATGGCGACGACGGCCCGAAAGCAGTATCGCGACCTGCTCGAATCCGACGGCTTCGTCTCGTACTTCGGGCAGGCGACGCCGATCGGCGTCATCGAGGACCTGAATCTCGGCTCCCGGCCCGCGTCGCGATCGGGCGAACGCACCGTCGAGGACCTGCGGGCGATCCCGTGGGTGTTCTCCTGGACGCAGTCGCGCTGCATCATCACCGGCTGGTACGCACTCGGCGCGGGGATCCGAACGTATCTCGACGAGGGCGGCGATCTCGGCGTTCTCCGGGAGATGTACGAGGAATGGCCGTTCTTCCGGACGACGCTCGACAACGCGTCGCTGGCGCTCGCACGGACCGACTTCGACATCGCAGAGCACTACGCCGAGCTCGCGGACCCGGACCTCCGCGAGGAGTTCTTCCCGCACCTCCAGGCGGAGTACGAGCGCGCGCGCACCGCCGTACTCGACGTCACCGACCGGGAGGCGCTGCTCAAGCGTGAGTGGCTCGACGAGAGCCTGCGACGCCGGAACCCCTACGTCGACCCACTGAACCTCCTGCAGACGCATCTGCTCGCCCAGACGCACCGAACTGACGACGAGGAGCAGACGCTCCGGCTGACGGTGAAGGGCATCGCGGCAGGAATGAAGAACACGGGGTAGACTGCGGGTCAGATCCGCTGAGACACTCCGCCTCCGAAGGGGATCTGGGCGAACAGTCGGCACAGCGACACCCGATGACTCGGGCTGACTCCCGCGTCGACGTGCCGAACGACCGCTGTCCGACGCGGGGTGCGTCCTACGTCACGGCGGGGATGGTCCCGGCTTCGTATATAAACGCTCGTTCGAGAGAGTCGTCGTCCCTGCCCGCCGGGATGATGAGACGGCTACGGCTGATTCCAGGGCGCATCGGGAGCGTCGACGACGCGGTGGCGGCGGTCGATACCGTCGATCGCGGCGACGTCTTCCGCCTCCAATCCGAGGTCGAGCGCCCCGTAGTTCTCGCGGATGTGCGCCCGCGTGGCCGACTTCGGGATCGGCGTGACGTTTTCCTTCGCCAGTAGCCACGCGAGCGACACCTGCGCCGGCGTCGCGTCGTGTTTCTCGGCGACGTCGACGATCGTCGGCACGTCCGCGACCCGCCCGCGGACGATCGGCGAGTACGCGACGAGCCGGTGCTCGTGTTCGACCGCGAATTCGTGGAGTTCCCGCTGGGGGAGCAGCGGATGCATCTCGACTTGGTGCGCCGCGAGCGGGGCGTCGAGGCGCTCGATCGCCGTCTCCAGTTGGTCGGGGCCGAAGTTGCTCACTCCCACGCGGTCGACGACGCCCTCGTCGACGAGCGCGTCGAGCGCCGGCAGCGTCTCGGCGGGATCGTAGCCCGCCGCGGGCCAGTGGACGTACAGGAGATCGATCGTGTCCACGCCGAGGCGCGCGGCGCTCGCGCGTGCGGTCTCGGTTACGTCGCCGTACCCGAGGTTGTCCGTATCGAGCTTCGTCGCCACGAGCACCTCGTCGGCGCCGCGGTCGGCGCGCGCGAGACCCTCTCCGACGAGCGCCTCGTTGCCGTACCCCTGGGCGGTGTCGACGTGGTCGTACCCGAGATCGAGGGCTGTCGCGACGGCGGCCGGGCACGTCTCGGGGTCAGTCAGCTTGTACGTTCCGAGTCCGAGCGCCGGGAAGTCCATACTCGACTTTCGAATACTAGGCTCTCGACAGTTTCGGTGCCCGGAGCAGGTGTCGATCCACTGACGCCGGTGTCCCTTTGTCAGTTCCGCACCAACGTGGCCGTATGTCCCGCTCCGACTCTCCCCGACTCCTCGTCTACGGTGCCTACGGATACACCGGTCGTCTCGTCGTCGAACGAGCCGTAGAACACGGGTACGAACCGCTGGTCGCCGGCCGCGACCGCACGAAGACGCGCGGCGTCGCCACCGCGCACAGCCTCCAAGCACGACCGTTCGCAGTCGAAGACGCCGCCGACCACCTCGGTAACGTCGACGTCGTCCTCAACTGCGCGGGGCCGTTCGACCAGACGGCCGATCCGATGGTCGACGCCTGTATCGAGACCGAGACCGACTACCTCGACATCACCGGCGAACTGCAGGTCTTCGAGCGGATCCACCGCCGCGGCGGCGACGCCGAGGCCGCCGGCGTGACGCTTCTGCCGGGAGTCGGCTTCGACGTCGTCCCGACGGACTGCCTCGCGACGCATCTCCACCGTCGCCTGCCCGACGCGACTCACCTCTCGCTCGCGCTCGAATCCGAGGGCGGCGTCTCGCCGGGGACGCTGAAGACGATGCTGTCGGACATCGGGTCCGGCGGAGCGGTCCGACGCGACGGCGACCTCCGCTTCGAACAGATCGGCGCGCGGACCCGCGTCGTCGACTTCGGCGAGGGGCTGCGCCGGGCGATCTCGATCCCGTGGGGCGATCTCTCGACGGCGTATCACTCGACTGAGATTCCGAACATCGACGTGTACCTCTCGCTCCCGAAGAACGCACGCCGGGCATTCTCGCTCTCGCGGTACGCCGGCGGCGTGCTCGACGCCGACCAGGTACAGCGCGCCCTCTCGTGGCTCGTCGACCGGTACGTCGAGGGCCCCGACGAAGCGGCCCGCTCCGCGGGCGAAGCGCACATCTGGGGCGAAGCCAGGTCCGACGACGACCGCGTCGTCTCGCGCCTCCGCACGCCCGACACGTACCGAATGACCGTCCGGACGGCACTGTTGGTCGCCGAAAAAGTGCTCGACGGCGAGGCACCGACGGGCTATCAGACGCCGGCCTCGGCGTTCGGGCCGGATCTCGTCCTCGAAGTGCCCGGCGTCGAGCGGGTCGATCTGAACGGTGACGAGGTCGTCGGAGAGGAGTCGACCGCGGCGGAGTAACGCGCTGCAGGATGGGTGAGACGGGAAGATTCGGACAACTATGCGTGTGGGTCGCTCGCAGGGGATCGGTCGCTCCGAAACGGTTTTGATGCGGCCTCGCGCACACTCGGTATGCCGAAGGAACCCGACACCGGGTACGACCCCACGCTGGGTCGGAAGTTCATTTTCGTGACCGGCGGGGTGATGTCCGGACTGGGCAAAGGTATCACCGCGGCCAGCACCGGCCGTCTGCTCTCGAACGCCGGCTTCGACGTGACGGCGGTCAAGATCGACCCGTACCTCAACGTCGACGCGGGGACGATGAACCCCTACCAGCACGGCGAAGTGTACGTTCTGAAAGACGGCGGCGAGGTCGACCTCGACTTGGGGAACTACGAGCGCTTCCTCGGGGTCGATATGACCTCGGATCACAACATCACGACGGGCAAGACCTACCAGCACGTCATCGAGAAGGAGCGCGCGGGCGATTACCTGGGCAAGACCGTCCAGATCATCCCACATATCACCGACGACATCAAGCGGCGCATCCGCGAGGCCGCCGAAGGCACCGACGTCTGCATCGTCGAGGTCGGCGGCACCGTCGGTGACATCGAGGGGATGCCGTATCTCGAAGCGCTGCGGCAGTTCGCCCACGAGGAAGACGACGAGGATATCCTCTTTACCCACGTCACGCTCGTCCCCTACTCGAAGAACGGCGAACAGAAGACGAAGCCTACCCAGCACTCCGTCAAGGAACTCCGCTCGATCGGGCTCCAGCCCGACATCCTCGTCGGTCGCTGTGAGAACGAACTCGACCCCGAGACGAAAGAGAAGATCGCGCTGTTCTGTGACGTTCCGACGGAGGCCGTCTTCTCGAACTCCGACGTCGAGGACGTCTATCACGTCCCGCTGATGGTCGAAGAGGAGGGCCTCGATCAGTACGTGATGGAACGGCTCGACCTCGACTCCGAGGCGCTTTCCCCGGCCGAGCGCGACAACCGCTGGCGCGAACTCGTCACCCGCGAACGGACCGACGAGGTCGACATCGCCCTGGTCGGCAAGTACGACCTCGAGGACGCCTATATGTCCGTCCACGAGGCGCTGAAGCACGCGGGCATCGAGCGCCGGACAGAAGTGAACGTCCTGTGGGTCGACTCCGACGAGATGCTCGATCACCACGAGGACCGGCTCAAAGGGGCCGACGGCGTCGTCGTCCCCGGCGGCTTCGGCTCCCGCGGGACCGAGGGCAAACTGAAAGCCATCGAGTACTGCCGCGAGAACGACGTGCCCTTCCTGGGGCTCTGTCTCGGCTTCCAGATGGCGGTCGTCGAACACGCGCGGAACGTCCTGGGCCTCGCAGACGCCCACTCCGCGGAGCTCGACCCCGACACCGAACACCCCGTCATCGACATCCTGCCCGAGCAGTACGAGGTCGACGAGATGGGCGGTACGATGCGGCTCGGCGCACACGACACGCAGATCGAGACCGGCTCGCTCGCCGCGAACGTCTACGGCGACACGGTCTGTACCGAGCGGCATCGGCACCGCTACGAAGTCAATCCCGAGTACATCGAGCGGCTCGAAGAAGGCGCGCTCGATTTCTCCGGGCGGGCCAACAACCGGATGGAGATCCTCGAACGAACCGATCACCCGTTCTTCCTCGGGACGCAGTTCCACCCCGAGTTCCGGTCGCGACCGGACCGAGCCAGCCCGCCGTTCGTGGGCTTTCTCGACGCGGTCACCGGCGAACTGGACGCGCGCGAACTGACTGACGAAACTGAGGTACAAGCCTAATGGTCGACGTTGATTCATTCATCGACGAAGCGGTCGAAGAGATTTCAGAACAGGTCGGCGACGAAAACGCCATCATCGCGCTTTCGGGGGGCGTCGACTCCTCGGTCGCCGCGGCGCTGACGTACCGTGCTATCGGCGATCAGCTCACGTCTGTCTACGTGGACACCGGGCTGATGCGGAAAGAGGAGACCGAACAGATCCGCGAGACGTTCTCGTATATGGACTCGCTCCGCGTCGTCGAGGCGCAGGACCGATTCCTCGACGCACTCGCGGGCATCACCGACCCCGAGGAGAAGCGCCACGCCATCGGCGAGCAGTTCATCCGGGAGTTCGAGCGCGAGGCGAAAGACGCCGACGCCGACTACCTCGTTCAGGGGACGATCTACCCCGACCGGATCGAGTCGGAAGGCAACATCAAATCCCACCACAACGTCGGGGGGCTCCCGGACGTCGTCGACTTCGAGGGCATCGTCGAACCCGTCCGCGAACTGTACAAAGACGAGGTTCGCGAGGTCGCTCGCGCGCTCGACTTAGAGGAGATCATCTCCGAGCGGATGCCGTTCCCCGGTCCAGGGCTCGCGATCCGCGTCGTCGGCGAGGTCACCCGCGAGAAAGTGGAGGTCGCCCGCGAGGCGTGTCACATCGTCGAAGAAGAGACCGAAGAGCACGATCCCTGGCAGGCCTTCGCGGCCGTCATCGGCAAGGGGACCGGCGTCAAGGGCGACAACCGCGTCCACGGTTGGATCGTCTCGGTGCGCTCGGTCGAGTCCCGTGACGGAATGACCGCGCGGGCACAGGAACTCCCCTGGGAGACGCTTCAGCGCATCCAATCGCGGATCACCGGCGAGAACGAGAACGTCGCCCGCGTCGTCTACGACGTGACGCACAAACCGCCCGCGACCATCGAGTACGAGTGATGATCCTGGTCGCCGGCCCCGACGTCGACGGACTCGGAGACGCGCTCGAAGCGCTCGGAGCGGAGGTCGTCCGCGTTGAGGGCATCGCGAACCGCGAGTCGCTCTCTGCGGCCGGTCTCGACGACGCCGACACGCTCGTCCTGACGGATATGGACGACGCGTCGGCCATCCCGGTCGCGAAGGAGGCGAACCCGGACATCAAGGTCGTGACCTACGCCACCGACTCCCTGCCGGAGTTCGCGCGCGGTCAGACCGACCTCGCTATCGATCCCGCGCTCCTGTCGGCCGAGGTCGTCGCCGACGAACTAGTCGAGGGGCTCGTCGGCGAGCAGGCGGAGTAGCGCGGCGTTTCTGCGTCCGCGTCCGACGCGTCGAACGCGGACGATTCCTGAAACAGTTTTCCCTGTCACTCGGCGAGGCCGAGAACGGCCGTCGCTGCGGTCTCGACGTCGTCGACTGCGTCGCCGGGCGCGTAGACGCCGAGCCGCCACTGTGCGCGTTCGGCGGCCCGAAGCGCGCCGACGAGTTCGGAGGCCTCCGAGAGTCGTTGCACGGCCCCGCCGACGACGACGCGCGAGCGGGACTCCTTGAACCGTGGTCGCGGCGGCACGTCCAGCAGGACGTGGTCCCGGTCGACGCCGGCGCGGTCGGCAATCTCGGCGGCCGCCTCGCGGGACGCCTCGTGTCCCATCCCGACGACGTCCGCGGGAACGCGCCCGAGCGGCTCCCAAACGGCCCGCTTGTAGAGGTCACGGTACTCGATCCGGCGGGCGAGATCGGGCGTCGTCCTCCGGAGTGCGACCAGCAGGTCGTGGTCGGCCATCCGGCGGAAGGTCTCGACGTCGACATCGCCCCGTGGCCCGGTCGAGTTTGACGCGTCGCCCTCGCTGTCGAGCAGTCGGATCGAGGCGCGTTCGAGCATCGCGCCCGCGATGCGGGAGACGTGGTGTCGGTACACCGTCCCGTTCATCAGCGCGCGGGCGAGCAGCAGCGACTCGGCCGTTTGGACGTTCCCCGCCGCGAGAACGAGCTGTCCGTCGCGGTAGCGAAGTTCTCGGACGAGTCGCCCCACGTCGATCGTGCCGTAGGGGACGCCGGTGTGGTGGGCGTCGCGGACGAGGTAGTCCATCCGGTCGACGTCCAACTCGCCCGACACGAGCTGTCCGAGTTCGCCCTCGCCGCGGACGAGCGCGGCGACACGCGCGGGATCGAGGTCGTGCCCGCAGAGGACCGCTGCCGCGTCAGTATCCTCCAGCAGCCACCCGATTTCGTCGTGGTCCGCCCCGGTTCGTCGCTGGATGACGTCCTCCGTCTGGTGGCCGTACGGGCCGTGCCCGACGTCGTGTAGCAACGCGGCCGCGCGGACGTGTCGCGCTCGCGTACCGTCGATGCCGAGGTGGTCGAGCGCGCGGTCGGCGAGGTGATAGACGCCCAGCGAGTGTTCGAGGCGGGTGTGGTTCGCGGAGGGATAGACGAGTCGAACCGTCGAGAGCTGTTTGACGTGGCGGAGGCGCTGCAGCAGTGGCGTATCGAGGAGGTCGCGCGCGACGGGACCGAGCGAGATGTAGTCGTGGACGCTGTCCTTGATCGCGTTCATACCCGACCTGCGCGAGCCGGCTGCAAATAGCCCCCGCCCGGACAGCCCTCGACTGACCGGTCTCAGTCCGGCGGCGCTCCTCGAATGCCGGGCGCACAGAGACCGCTGCCGGTGAAGGAACGTTCAAACGGTCTGACCACCTTGGCCCGATATGGTCACGTTTCTCGCCGGCGGAACGGGCACGCCGAAGCTTCTCGACGGCGCGGAGCCGGTGTTCGATCCTGCGGAGACGACTGTCGTCGCGAACACCGGCGACGACGTCGAACTCGGGGGGCACCTCGTCTGCCCGGACGTCGATACCGTGCTCTTCCACGGCGGCGGCGTCCTCGACACCGAGACGTGGTGGGGGATCGCCGACGACACGACCGCGACGAACGAGGAACTCCATCGGCTGGCCGACGCGGCCGGATTCGACGAGGGGCCGCGCTACCTGGACGGCGACGCGCAGACCGCCGGCCGCGACATCGCCCGCTGGCGGCGCTTCTCGGGCGTCGCCGAGTTTATGGAGATCGGCGACCGCGACCGCGCGGTCCATATCACCCGGACTTCGCTGCTCGACGAGGGGCACTCGCTCACCGAGGTCACGGGAACGCTCGCGGACGCCTTCGGTCTCGACGTCGAACTGCTGCCGATGAGCGACGACCCGGTCGCGACGATCGTCCACACCGAGGAGGGGCCGATGCACTTCCAGGAGTACTGGGTACACCGGCGCGCGGAGCCTGCGGTGACGGACGTCGAGTTCCGCGGCGCGTCGTCTGCGACGCCAACGTCCGACGTGCGCGAAGCGCTCTCGGAGCCGGTCGTCGTCGGGCCGTCGAACCCCGTGACGAGCCTCGGGCCGATGCTGGCGATGGTGGAATTCGCCGACGCACTGGCGTCGACGCCCGTCGTCGCCGTCTCGCCGTTCGTCGAAGACGAGGTCTTCTCGGGGCCCGCCGCGGAGTTGATGGCGGGGGTCGGCCGCGAGCCCTCGACGGCGGGCGTCGCCGCCGCGTATCCCTTCGCCGACGCGTTCGTCCTCGACGAGGCGGACGGAACCGACCTCGACCGGCCGGTCGTGCGGACGGACACGCGGATCGACGGCCCGGACGATGCCGAGCGCGTCGCCCGCGCCGCAGCGACGGCGCTCGCGGAGGTCGCCTGATGTTCGAACCGCGCGTCGCGCTCGCGAGCCTCAGCGGGGAGGCCGACGCCGCCTGGGCACGCGCGGGGAGCGACCACGCCGGCGCGGCGTTCCTCGGCGGCGTCGCGCTCGACGAGGCGACCCGCGAGGCGGCCCGCAAACTGGTCGCGCGCGACCGCGAGGAGTTTCTCCCCGACGACCCGCTCGTATTCGTCGAGGACCAACTCGACGCGCTCTCTGAGGTGCCGATCCGTCCGGGTGTAAACGTCAGGAGTGCGACGCTGGAGCCGATCGCGGACGCGGCGCGAATCTGCGCCGAACACGATGCGATCCTCGAAATCAACGCCCACTGCCGACAGACCGAGATGTGCGAGGTCGGCTGCGGGGAGTCACTGCTCCGCGACACCGGTCGCCTGTGTGACTACGTCGATGTCGCGAGCGACGCCGGCGCGGCGGTGAGTGTGAAGGTCCGAACAGAGGTTTCCGGCGTCGACCTCGTCGAGATTGCACAGGAAATCGACGCCGCCGGTGCGAATGCGGTCCACGTCGACGCGATGGACACCGAATCCGTCGTCGCCGACGTCGTCGACGCGGCACCGGACCTGTTCGTCGTCGCCAACAACGAGGTTCGGGACCGCGAGAGCGTTCGCGAGTATCTCCACTACGGCGCCGACGCGGTGAGCATCGGCCGGCCGAGCACCGACGCCCGAGTCCGTCGTCGCGTCCGTCGCGCGGTCGAGGGGTGGTTCGCCGAAACGGATCGCGGCGAGCAGACGGACGCCGCCCAGAGCAGCGGGACGACCCCCGGATCGCACGAGGAGGTCGACGCACAGTGAACGATCATCGCGTCACTGGGGCGGACGGCAGCCGGCGTGGTCCGGCCGAGAACGCCCAACTCGCGCTGCTGCTCGACGTCGGGTCCGCACCCAAGCCGGGGAACGTCGACCGCGACCACGACCTCGCAGAGCTCCGGATCGAGCACTTCCTCGCGGGTGCGGTCGGGTCGGGTGCTGGCCTTCGGCGCGCGGCCGCCGGCGCGCCGGTCGGCGTCGCCTTCGAGCGCGCGGTCGCGGGGATGAGCGAGCAGTCCGGCGGCAACACGCAGTTCGGTTGTCTCCTCCTGCTCGCCCCGCTCGTCCGCGCGGCGGCCGAAGAGCAGTCGCTCTCACCAGAGGGAGTCACGGACGTCGTCGAATCGACGACTGTCGCCGACGCGGCGGACTTCTACCGCGCGTTCGAGCACGTCGACGTCGCGGTCGGCGATCCGCCGGAGGACCTGGCCGATCTGGACGCGCGTCGCGGCGCGGACGCGATTCCGGCGCTGCGCGATCGCGGGCTGACGCTCTACGACGTGATGGCGCAGAGCGAGGGCGACGGCAACGCGAGAGAGTGGACGACGGGATTCGAGCGGACGTTCGCGACCGCCGCGGCGATCCGCGACGACGACGGGCCGATCACCGACCGCATCTCGCGGGCGTTCGTCGACCGACTCGCCCGCGACGAGGACACGCTCGTGCGGACGAAGCACGGCCCCGAGGTCGCCGCGGACGTGATGCGGCGCGCGGCGGACGCCCGCGGCGATCTCGACGCCGTCGCCGAACTCGACGAGGAATTCGTCGCGGCCGGGATCAATCCGGGCACCACCGCCGACCTGCTCACTGCGGCGACGTTCGTCGCGCTCGAATGGGGGGTCGAGGTGTGAGCGGCGGGAGCAGCGACCCGAACGGTGCGGGCACCGCCGCCGACGGCGACGAGTGGCCGGTCGACCTCCGCGGCGTCACTGAATCGGTGGTGACGACGCTCGGTCCGAACGACCGCTGGAACGTCGCCGCGCTCGGACTGCACGCGCCCGACGAGAGCGGCGGCGACGAGGCTCCGGCCCCAGTGACGGCGACGACGTGGGGCAACACCCGGACGCGCCGGAACTTCCACCGGCAGGGCGGCGGCGTGGTGCAGTTCGTCTCTGACCCGCGGACGTTCGTCGACGCAGCAGTGACGATTCGCGAGGAGGACGACCCCGTACTCCCGGACGCGCACGCCTGGATCGACATCGAGGCCAGGCAGGTCGACGCCGGCGAGTCAGGTGGGACACGCTGGGAGCGGTGGGAACTCACGCCCATCGAGTCCGCGGTCGTCGAGACGACAGTCCCAACGATCAATCGCGGCTTCGGGGCCGTGATCGAGGCGACGGTCGCAACGTCCCGACTCGACGTCCCCGCCTACGACACCGACGAACTGCTCGCGCGGCTCCGCTACTTCGCCGAGACGGTCGAGCGCTGCGGGGGACGCCCCGAACGCGAGGCGTTCGCCGCGCTCGACGACGCGACGGGGTGGCGCGAGCGACTCCCCGCAGACGCGGACGTACCGCGATTCGACGGTGAGGAGGGCTGAGGCCCCCGGTACGCTGCGTCGGCGTGGCGTTCGACACCGAGCCACCGGGACGCATCGAAGACTCCTTGTTCCCCCTCGCCGACGAGACGAGTATGAGTGCAGATCAGCGCGACGACGCCGCCGCGACCGCCGAGAGCGGCGAGAGCGGCGGGGCCGACCTCCACGAGAACGCTATGCAGGACGTAATCGCCGTCGACAGCGACGACAACCGGACGGGCCTCGTCAACCGACTCGACGCCCACACCGGCGACGGCATCCGTCACCGGGCGTTCACCTGCCTCGTCTTCGACGGCGACGGCCGCATCCTGCTCGGCCAGCGCGCGCCCGGAAAGCGGCTCTGGGACACGCACTGGGACGGCACCGTGGCCTCGCACCCGGTCGAGGGACAGTCCCAGGTCGACGCGACCGCGCAGCGACTCGAAGAGGAACTCGGCATCACGCCGGATCAGTACAGCGACCTCCGCGTGACGGACAAATTCGAGTACAAGCGCTACTACGAGAACGCCGGCCTGGAGTGGGAGGTCTGTTCGGTCCTGAAGGTGACGCTCGACGACACCAGCCTGGACCCCGACGAGGACGAGATCGCGGGCCTGCTGTGGGCTGATTACGAACACCTCCACGACCACCCGCAGTGGTACCGGCAACTGCGCCTGTGTCCGTGGTTCGAGATCGCGATGCGTCGCGACTTCGAGGAGTAGCCGGCACCTGCGGCGGCCGAGACGGAATTCCCTTTTACGCCCGACGCGTTCCTCCGACGATGACCGAGGACCCACCGGAGCCGGAACTGTACGACTCGCTCGACGGACAGGTCGCGCTCGTCACCGGGGCCAACCGCGGTCTCGGCCGTCAGATCGCCGCGAACCTCCACGATCTCGGCGCGACGGTCTTCGCCGCGACGCGCTCTATCACCCACGACGTCCCCGACGAGTGGGAGCACCTCCTCGTCGACGTCACCCAGGAGGGCGAAATCTCCGATGCGGCCGACGAGATCTTCCAATCGGCGGGTCGGCTGGACATCGTCGTCAACAACGCCGGCGTCGCGGAGTTCGATTCCGACATCGTCTCCGAGTCGGTGAAGACGATCGATCGCACGCTGGCAACGAACCTCCGCGGCCCGATGCTCGTCTGCAAGCATATGGTGCCGCTGCTGTTGCAGACCGACGGCGGTCGCGTCGTCAACCTCTCCTCGGGGATGGGCGCGCTCGGCGAGGGACAGTCCGGCGGCTCGCCCGCCTACCGCGTCTCGAAGACGGGACTCAACGGCCTCACCGCCTACCTCCACGGCGAGTACGCCGACCAAGGACTGCTCGCGAACTCGGTCTGTCCGGGCTGGGTGCAGACCGAGATGGGCGGCGAGGACGCCGACCGCTCGATCGAGAAGGGCGCAGAGACCCCGACGTGGCTCTCTCGCTTCCGGCCGGAGTCGCCGGCCGGCCTGTTCTGGCGCGACCGCGAAGTCATCGACTGGTAGGGACCGGACGAGTTGGCGTCGCCCCGCGACGCGATGGGGACAGTTCTTTGATGCCGGCCCGCGTCGGATCGGATATGTCGAAGGAACCCGGCGTCCGGGAGATTCCGGGCGCGCTCGCGGACTACGCGGCGGGCGTCGCCGACGTGGTCGCACGCGGACTCGTCGTCGCCGCCGCGCCGATCCTCCTGCTCGCGCTGCTCGCGCTGGCGGTCGTCGGTGGCGGGGTCGCACTCGTCGTCCTCGCGGTTCTCGCCCCCGCCATCGCCGCTGCGGTCGCACTCGAAGTTCCCTCACGAGTCCGCGAACGGTTCGCGTAACGCCGGCCGGGATACGCGCCGTTCGCCCGCGAGGTGAGTCGGCGAAAAATCGGAGGGTTAAACCTCCGGGAAACAATATCGGAGACTGCGCGAGGGTGGCCGAGTCTGGAAAAGGCGGCGGACTCAAGATCCGCTCTCGTAGGAGTCCGTGGGTTCAAATCCCTCCCCTCGCACTCGAATCCGTGAGCCTCAGCGAACGGTTCGATCACCACGGAGGGGTTTGAATCAGGGAGCAGCTTCGTTGCGACCGTGGTTCAAATCCCTCCCCTCGCACTCGAATCCGTGAGCCTCAGCGAACGGTTCGATCGCCACGGAGGGGTTTGAATCAGGGAGCAGCTTCGCTGCGACCGTGGTTCAAATCCCTCCCCTCGTATTTCGACAGTAATTCGGAGCGACAGCGTTTCGCAGGCGGTCACGACGCCGTCTCGTTCAGATAGTAGAACTGCGGTCTCTCGGAGTTCCGAACAGTCGTGATCGTCTCGCCATCGAGTCGAACGGCGAGCGTCTCGTAGTCAGGCGGGAGCGCGACGGACGAACTCATCGTCGTCTGGGGGACGCAGTCGGGGTCGGCGGGCTTGCTCGGTGTCTCCGGGCGCGTCGTGAACGCAAGCACCCAGCGGCCGTCTGCGGTCTCGCTCAGATTCGCACGAATTTCGAGGTCGGGATCGTCGTGCGTGAAAGTGTAGTTCTGGAACACGACGCTCCGGTACTCGGATGTCGCTGTCTGACCGACCCACGCCCGCGGCGCGTCGGCGTCGGCACAGCCAGTCGCCGTCGTCGTCGTCATCGACGGAACGGCGACCGACGACTGCGGAAGTGCCGTGACGTACACGGCACTGCCCGCGATCAGCAGGCCCACGACGAGGCCAGCGAGAAAGACCGATACTCGTTTCGCCATACAGTTAGTTGAATATCTGACACCGTAGTCTTTCGGTGTTGCCAGCAACCTCGGCGTTCTGGCGGCGAGTCACTGCCCGAAGCGGGCGATTCGATCGGCGTACGCGGGATGTGTCGAGAACAGTTGCAGGAGCCACGACCCCTCAGGCTGGTCGACGTCGGTCGTCGCGCCGAGCGACGTCAGGAGAGAGGCGACCGCGTGTGCCGACGTGTGCTGTACGGCGGCCGCATCGGCGCGGTACTCCAGCCACCGCATCGCGCCGTAGGCGGCGACGCGCTCGACGGCGATCGTGACGAGGAGACTGAGCGTCGAGAGCGGAACGAGCGCGTCGAACAGCGTCGTCGTGACCGCTGCGCCGACGGCGAGGACCACGACGCTGACGCCGCCGCGGACGAGCACGTGACGCTCGCGGTGGTGGCACGCCTCGTGTGCGAGCAGTGCGGCCAACTGCGCGGGCGGAAGCGTCGCCAGCGCGAACTCGCTGACGCCGACGACGTCCCGAAACGGACCGCCGATCGCGTAGCCGTTCACGGGGCCGTTCCGAGTTCCCGTGACGGCAAGCACCTCACAGTCCAGGGCCGGAATGACCGTCTGTACCGTCTCGGCCTCCGCCGGTGTGAGCGGACGGACGTCGTAGTGGAAGACCGCGAGGACCGGCGAGAGCGCGACAGTCACCGCGAGCAAGCCCACGACGCCCCAGACCCACACCCGGAACGGAGCGGTGAAAACGAGCACGACGGCCGCCACCGACGTCGTCGCTGGAACGGCATTTGCGAGCGCCCGTCGGCTGATCGCGCGCGGCGACGGGAGGTGGCCGCGGGTCGGGTACCGGGGCACCGTGCCGAACTCCAGGTACGCCGAGTCCAGAATCCGCTGATAGAGGACGACCACGACAATCGCGACAGCGAGGGGAGTGGCGAGGTGACGCATCCAGGAACCTCAGTTCGAGGGCGGCGCTGTGACTATTAGCCGCCGAATCCCTCGTGGGCGGTACGCAGAGTGCGACGAGATCCGTATTAGTTAGCCGCGACCTTTCACGAGAAGCGCGCGATTATCGGATCGAAATCGAATCCTAGCGACCGAAGCGACGACGGCACTTCACTCCAGCAGCGACTCGCCAGTCATCGCCGCCGGTTTCTCGATGGCCATCAGTTCGAGCATCGTGGGTGCGATGTCGCAGAGCGACCCGCCGCTCCGGACCTGCCGCCCGCCGTCGTCGCCGTCGGGCGAGATGTAGATTAACGGCACCGGGTTCGTCGTGTGTGCGGTGTGGGGTTCCTCGGGCGTCCCCATATCGTCGGCGTTACCGTGGTCGGCGGTGATGAGCGCGTGCCCACCCGCTTCCTCGATTGCGGCGACGAGCCGGCCGAGCTGTTCGTCGACGGCTTCGACGGCCTCGACGGCCGCCTCGAAGTCGCCCGTGTGGCCGACCATATCGGGGTTCGCGTAGTTGAGCACCATCGCGTCCGGGTCCGCCGAGTCGATGAGGTCGATCGCGGTGTCGGTCACTTCGGCGGCGCTCATCTCCGGCTGGAGGTCGTACGTGGGCACGTCGGGGCTCTCGACGATGCGGCGGATCTCGCCGTCGAACTCGACCTCGCGGCCGCCGTTCAGGAAGTACGTGACGTGGGCGTACTTCTCCGATTCGGCGAGGCGGAGTTGCGTCTTCCCGGCCGCCGCGAGGGTCTGGCCGAGCGTGTCCGTCGGCTCCTCGGGTGGGAACGCGACCGGGAGGTCGAACGTCTCGTCGTACTCGGTCATCGTGACGACTCGCGTCTTCGGCGGGTGGGTCTCGAAGGGCCACTCGGGGTCGATGTCGGCGAGGAGGCGAACGAGCTGGCGGGCGCGGTCCGGCCGGAAGTTGAAGAACAAGACGGCGTCGTCGTCTTCGAGCGCGGGGCCGCCCTCGACGAGCGTCGGTTCGACGAACTCGTCGGTGTCGCCGCGGTCGTAGGACCCGCGGACCGCCTCGACGCCCGTGGTCGCCTCGTGGTCGGCCTCGCGGTGGACGATGGCGTCGTAGGCGCGTTTGGTCCGCTCCCAGTTCTGGTCGCGGTCCATCGCGTAGTACCGCCCGGAGACGGTGGCGACGTCGCCGGTGCCGTTGTCGTCGACGACCGCTTCGAGCGTCGCGAGGTAGTCCTCGCCGCCGTAGGGGTCGGTGTCGCGCCCGTCGGTGAACGCGTGGGTGACGGCGTCGACGCCGCGGTCGGCGGCGAGTTCGATCAGCGCGTGGAGGTGGCCCTGCTCGGAGTGGACGCCGCCGTCGCTGAGCAGTCCCATAAAGTGCACGCGGCCGCCCGTCTCTGCGACGTGGTCGAAAGCCGAGACGATTGCCTCGTTCGTCCGAAACGAGCCGTCGGCGATGGCGTCCTCGATGCGCGTGTACGCCTGCTTGACGACCCGTCCGGCGCCGATGTTGAGGTGTCCGACCTCGCTGTTGCCCATCTGCCCTTCGGGGAGGCCGACGCGCCGCCCGGACACGTCGAGCGTTCCGTACGCACCGGCGTCGGCGAACCGGTCGAAGTTCGGCGTCGATGCCGCTTTCACCGCGTCCCGCCGGTCGTGATCCCCGAGGCCCCAGCCGTCGAGGATGACGAGCGCTGCCTGCATACGCGGGGTGAGGCGAGGCCGCGGTGAATAGGCTTCGTTTCGCCGCGCCGTCGAGATGGCTGGAGCACCACAGCGTGCGCACGGACGCGACACCTTCTTTCGGTTCCCCCCCGTCGGTGGACTCGATGGCTGGTCGGCACGAGGAATCCGGAGCGAAACGCGACTGGCGGGCGCGGCTTCGCCGCCCGTTCCCCGAGCGCTGGGTGGCGTACTATCTCGGCAACGGCGCGAGCCTCGGGTGGCTCCTCGTCGTCGACGGGGCCGCGTTCCTCCTGGGGGTCAGTTTCTACGTCCACTCGGACCCCTCGCTCGCAGACCTCAGTTCGCTCCTGTACCCGCTGTTCGGCGACTCACCGACGGCGCTCGCGCTCGCGACGCTCTCGGTCGCGACGCTGCTTCCCAACCTCGGACGCCGGCTCTCGGAGGCGCCGTCGAACCGACTGTTGACGGTCGTGCACACGCTCGCGTTCGTCTGGCTCGTGAAGTACGGGCTCTGGACGGCCGTCGCGCTCAACCTCCGGCCGGATCTCTACTTCGGCTTCACCCCCGCCCTGCTGTGGGAGTACTGGGGCATCCTCATCACCCACCTGTTCTTCCTCTTGCAGGCGGCGGTGATCCCCTACTACGGTAAGACCTCTCGGGAGGCGCTGGCGGCGGCGCTCGTCTTGCTCCTCGTCAACGACGCCTTCGACTACGGGTTCGGCTTCTACCCGCCGCTGCGATACGATGCGGGCGCTCTCTTGGCGGGAATCACCGTCGCGCTCTCATTTCTCGTCGTCGGGTACGCCGCCTGGACGTTCGACCGCAACGACTCGCGCTGACTGGGAAAAAGCGGGCGAGCGTCCACCGTACCCGAAAATGCGTCAGCGTCTTACGTCTCCGAGATTTACCTTCGGTTATGGACTCTGCGGTACTCCTAGATCTCCTCGGGAACGAGAACCGGCGGCGCATCCTCCGGCTCCTCTCGCATAAACCCTGTTACGTCACCGAGATCAGCGAGTACCTGGGGGTCAGCCCGAAGGCCGTCATCGATCATCTGCGACGGCTCGAAGAGGCCGGCCTCGTCGAAAGCCGCACCGACGACCAGCGGCGGAAGTACTTCCACATCGCGCGGAACCTCCGATTGGAGGTGAGCGTCTCGCCGTATCGTTTCGGTGCGAAGAGCGCCTATCCGGCCAGCCGGAGTCTTGATATGCGTGGCCGCTGTCAACACATCTCACTCGACATCCCCGGCGAGCAGACGGGCTGTGAACCGAGCGAGGAACGCGAGCGCGACGGCGACGACGGCCGGGAGCAGGCAGCCAATGGGCCGATCGAGAGCGGTGCAGACGCGCCGCGGGACCTCGACGAAATCCGGCGGCGCGGCAGCGACGCGGGCGGTGTCGACAGCGACGACGACGTCGCCTCGCTCGCACGCCAGTACGCGTATCTCGAAGACGTCGAGAGCGAACTCTCGCTGGCGCAGCGGTGGGTGCACGGGCGCGTGACCGACGTCCTCGATCAGTTGACAGAGCAGATCGGCGCGGAGGCCGACAGCCGATTCTACGCCGAAGTGCTTGCCGCCATCGCCCGCGAGACGCGGAGCGCCCGCGAGGTCGCCCGCGAACTCAACGCCAGCCCCGAGCGGGTCGAGACCGCACTCGATCGGCTCTCCGAGCGCGGACTCGTCTACCACGACGGGACGGGCTGGACCGTCAACTGATACCGAGACCGCGTCGCACTCACTGCTTCGTGAACCCTGCCGACCCACTCGCTTTTTTCGCTCGGGGCCGAGAGCACGGATATGGACGAAGCAGAACTCGCCGCCCGCATCGATCACACGGTCCTGGGGCCGACGACGACGGTCGACGACGTCGAGCGCGTGCTCGACGAGGCCAGCGAACACGGAATGAACGCGTGCATCCCGCCGTGCTACGTCGCTGAAGCGGTCGCGTACGCGCCGGACGTCACGCTCGCGACCGTCGTCGGCTTCCCGCACGGACAGCACTCGACGGCCGCAAAACACGGCGAGGCCGTCGACGCCTGGCAGACCGGCGCGGACGAACTGGATATGGTGCTCAACGTCGGACGGTTGAAAGCGGGCGACGACGAGCGCGTCGCGGCGGACATCGCCGAGGTCGTCGCCGCCGTTCCGATCCCGGTGAAGGTCATCCTGGAGACGGCGCTCTTGACCGACGACGAGAAACGCCGCGCCTGCGAGGCGGCAGTCGAGGCCGGTGCCGACTTCGTCAAGACCTCGACGGGGTTCGCCGACGGCGGGGCCACTGTCGCAGATGTCGAACTGATGGCGGAGTACCTGCCGGTCAAAGCAAGCGGCGGCATCGGCTCCTACGAAGACGCGATGGCGATGCTCGACGCCGGTGCGGAACGGATCGGCGCGTCCTCGGGGGTCACGATCCTCGACGGCGCGCCCGAGGCGGTGGAGGAGTCCTAGAAACGCCTCTCATAGTGGTCGGAACTGTGCAGAGTTTCTCGCCATACCGTTCGGCGAGGATCTCTCGGACTTCCGACAATCCGTATCAGTCGTCGCGCATCTCGCCGAGTCGGTCGACGAGCGCGTCCGTGTCGACGTCGGACTCGACGTTGACGTCGCCGTCGTGGTCGTGCTCGTGGACGTTGACCGCTTCGCTGTCGTCGTCCTCGTCGGTCGTCTGCTCCTGCTGCTCGGATTCGTCGTAGCTTCCGAAGCCCATACCCTAACATCCCGCCCGCCGGTGAAGAACCACACGAAGCAAAGAGCGCGCGTGAGACGCTCTCACTCAAGGTCCCACCGGATGCCGAACGTCGTCCAATCACCGCACCAAAACGTTTTGACACCGCTTTGTGTTGGTCGACGTAGATGATGATCGGTCGGTGGAAGCAGACAGCGAGTGGGGCGAGCATCGCGTTTCTCGGAATCCTCTTCGCGTCCGTGACGCTCTTCGACGTCTACGAGGACTACGCGCTGCAGGCCGACCCGCTCTATCTCACCCTTCTGGAGAACGCCGCACCGATCGGACTGGACCTGATTCTCGTCGCCGCGGGGGTGACTCTTGCGAGACGGACAGACGTGCAGACGGCGTTCGTCGCGCGGACCACGACGTGGAGTTTCCTGGGCACGCTCGTGATGCTCGTGATCACGCTGTGGGTGTATCTCTTCCAAGTCATCCAAGGCCAGATCAAACCGCAAATCATCTTCAGCCACGTCGTCGCGATGGGCGCAGTCGCTGGTCTCGGTGTCGGCGTCTACGACGGCCAGCGCCGCCGACGCGAGGAAGAACTCGAAGTCGAACACGACAAGATCTCGGCGCTCTTCGACAATAGCTCGGAATGCATCGCCGAAGTCGAGTTCGTCGACGACACTCCCGTCGTCCGCGCGATCAATCCGGCGTTCCAAGAGGTGTTCGGGTACACGCCCGGATCGATCGAAGGGGAGTCGCTCGACGACGTCGTCGTCCCGCCGGGAGACGAGCAGCGAGCCAGCGCGATCAGCGCACGAGCGCAACGCGGCGAGCGTTTCGAGACCGAGGAGCTGTTCCGGCTGACGGCATCGGGTGAAGTCCGCGTCTTCCGCCTCCAGGCCATTCCGTTCGAGGCGGCCTCCGCGGACACTGACGGGTACGCCGTGTACACCGACATCACTTCCGAGCACCGCCACGAACGGCGTACGACCGCGCTCCACGAGGCGACGCGTGAACTGGTGACAGCCGGCTCCGTCGAGGGGATCGCAGACGCTGCCGTCGACGCCGCGACCGAGATTTTGGACCTCGATTTCACCGGGATCCACCTCTACGACGAGGACTACGGGGAACTGCGTCCGGTCGCATACTCTCAACAGGTGGCCGAGGTCCTCGGCACTCCCCCGACGTTCGGCCCGGGCGATGCGATCGCCTGGAACGTGTTCGAGAGCGGCACACCGCGATACGTCAGAGATCTCGCGGCGTCGGAGGAGGCGTACAACGAGGACTCGACGCTTCGGAGCGAACTCATCGTCCCGCTCGACGACCTGGGCGTGCTGTTGATCGCTGCGCGGCAGCCCGGTGCGTTCGAGGAGTCGGAGTACTCGCTGGCGAAGATCCTCGGGGCCAACGTCGCCGCCGCGATGGAGCGTGCAGAGCGGGAATGCCGGCTCGAAGAGCAGAACGAACGGCTGGAGACGTTCACGAGCATCGTCTCACACGACCTCCGTAATCCGCTGAACGTCGCCGACGGCTATCTCGAACTGGCGCGCGAGGGCGACGAGGCCGCGTTCGACCGCGTCGACGACGCGCTCCGGCGGATGGACGAACTGATCGAGGACCTGCTCACGCTCGCGCGGCAGGGCGAAGCCATCGACGAGGTGCGTGAAGTCGACCTGGCCGAGGTCGCGCGGCGGGCGTGGACCAACTCAGCCACGGCGGACGCGACGCTCCACGTCGACGGCGCAGACGCGATCGAAGCCGATCCCGGCCGACTGCAGCAGCTGTTCGAGAACCTCTTCACGAACGCCGTCGATCACGGCGGCGACGACGTCGCCATCCGTGTTGCGTCGATAGACGGCGGCTTCACCGTCGAAGACGATGGACCAGGGATCCCCCAGGCAGAGCGTCACCGGGTACTCACCGAGGGGTACACTACCGAAGACGACGGCACAGGATTTGGGCTCGCAATCGTCGAGGAGATCGCCGACGCGCACGGATGGACGGTAACGATCGACGAAAGCGACTCCGGCGGCGCGAAATTCGAGTTTTCCACCGGCTGCTCATCCGCCTGAGCCCGAGTCGATGGCCGCGTGCTGATGGGACCGACCTGTACGCACCGCGGATCCGTGGATTCGTTCCGTCGGAGGGTCTCCAGCGACCGGGACGACGACTGCGCGCCGTCGACGCCCAATTCCGTCGAAATCGCCTTCGTCAATCGTCTAAAAGCCGATTCGAAAATATGGAGTTATCCCGCTGGAGTGCAGTCACCGAGGTAGACTCACCCACAGGACAGTACTATGTCTGGAAAATACGATCTCGTAATCGTCGGCGGCGGCATCAGCGGGGCATCGCTTCTCTACACGACTGCAAAGTTCACCGACATCGACTCGATCGCGCTGATCGAGAAGGAACCGGAGATCGCGGCGATCAACTCCCATCACACGAACAACTCCCAGACGCTGCACTTCGGCGACATCGAGACGAACTACACCTTAGAGAAGGCCGAAGGCGTCAAGACGGGCGCAGAACTGCTCGCGGGCTACCTGGAGAATCACGATCCCGACCGCGAGATGCACGCAAAGCGCAGCAAGATGGTCCTCGGGGTCGGCGACGAGGAAGTCGAAAAGCTCGAACAGCGCTACCACGAGGACGGCTTCGGCGACCTGTACCCGAAGCTGCAGCCGATCGGTCGCGACGAGATCGCAGAGATCGAACCGAAGGTCGTCGAAGGGCGCGACCCCGGCGTGGATATGCTCGCGCTGCAGACGCCCGACGGCTACGTCGTCGACTACGGCGAGACCGCGAAGTCCTTCGTCGAACTCGCCCGCGAGGAGTCGAACGTGGACGTGTTCACGGGCACGAAAGTCGAAGACGTCACGAAGAACACCGAGGGCTACACGCTCACGACGCCGCAGGGACCGTTCGACTGCGACGTCGCGGTCGTCGCCGCCGGCTCGCACAGCCTCCAGATCGCGAAGGAACTCGGCTACGGCGAGGATATGGCGCTCCTGCCGGTCGCCGGGAGCTTCTTCCTCGCCGACGACAGCCTCCTGAACGGCAAGGTCTACACGCTGCAGATGAAGAAACTGCCGTTCGCGGCGGTTCACGGCGACGCGGACGTACACGACGACAGCATCACGCGCTTCGGGCCGACTGCGAAGCTCGTGCCCGCGCTCGAACGTGGACGGCTCTCGACCGTCAGTGACTTCCTCGACGTGTTCGGGCTGAACGCCGCGTCGTTCCTCAGCTACGCCAACATCCTCGCCGACCGGATCCTGCTCCCGTACGTCCTCACGAACCTGCTGTACGACGTGCCGGAGGTCGGCGCGCGGTCGTTCCTCCCCGAGGTCCAGAAGGTCGTCCCGAGCGTCGAACTCGACGACATCGAGCGCGCGAAGGGCTACGGCGGCGTCCGCCCGCAGATCGTCGACACGAGCGCGAAATCGCTGGACATGGGCGAGGCGAAGATCGTCGGCGACGACATCGTCTTCAACATCACGCCCTCGCCTGGCGCGTCGACCAGTCTGAAGAACGCGATGCGCGACACGAAGACGATCCTCGACTTCTTCGAGGCGGACTACGAGTTCGACGAGGACGCCTTCCGCGCGGACACGATCGAGAACTTCCCGCGCGGGGAGTGAGGCGCGCGTCGACGCCGATCTAAACTCCCGCGTTATAGGGATTATCGTAACTGTTCGGAGATTCTCGCCGTACCGTCCGGCGAGACATCTATGGAGACTCACGATAACCCCTATAGTTCTGCGGCCCGAGAT
Source organism: Halobellus sp. H-GB7 (assembly GCF_030848585.1). Taxonomy (NCBI): domain Archaea; kingdom Methanobacteriati; phylum Methanobacteriota; class Halobacteria; order Halobacteriales; family Haloferacaceae; genus Halobellus; species Halobellus sp. H-GB7. The sequence goes on from NZ_JAVDDW010000002.1 coordinate 306,988, forward strand.
AGCCCCACGCCTGGAGGCGGTCGCCGTCGCCGTCGATCCACCGCTCGCCGATGTCGTCGCGGTAGTAGCAGTTCGGGATCACGATGTCGTCGACGCGTCCGTAGCACTGCTCGCGGGCGGCCTGCATCGTTTCGCCTTTCCCAGTCACGACGAGTGGCATCCCGCTCTCGCCGGCGGCGCGCCACTGGTCGTCGACCCGCTTCGTGTCTTCGAGATGGATGCCGCGTCGATCCGGGGTGTCGAAGACGATCGCGGCGTTGCGCGAACTCTCGTCGTAGGTTTTCCGGTCATCGAACGGGAACGGGGGCAACACGACGCGGACGCCGACCTGGAATCCCCGGTGCGTCACGAGGTCGGGGTCGTTCCCGCGAGCGAGAGCCGCGAAGAACTGTCCGGTGGGTGACTCGAAAGACTCCTCTTGGAGCGCGATCGTCGGATAGCCGAACCGCGGCGTGAACTCAAGGGGGAAGATCCCACTCTCGTTGACGATGCAGTTGAGGTCGATGCTCCCGACGTAACCCTCGCCTGCGAGCCAGCCTTCCAGCTTCCCGAGCGTCTCCTCGAACAGTTCGTTCCGTTCGCTCCAGAACATCGAGGTCCCCATCTCGCCGGTCGAGGGGCCGATGTTGCCCGGAAACAGCTTCTTGTGCTCGAAATTGAAGTTCACGCGGTCGACGAATCGCTCGCCGTCGAAGAAGCCGCAGACGGCGACCTCGACGCCCTCGACCTTCCGCTGGAGTTGGAAGCCCTTCATCCGGTGGCCCCACGCCTGCTTGTACGCGCGGAGGACGTCGACGACGTCGCTGCCGTCGTCTTCACTGCCGACGTACAGGAGCCGCTTCACGTTCTGGACTTCGCCGAGCGGCTTGATGACGTATGCGGCCGGATTCTTTTGCACGTGTTGAATGGCCGCGTCGAAATCGTAGAAGACGTGGTGTTCGACGGTGTTTACGCCGTGTTCTTCCAGGATGTCCATCGCGTACCCGCGGTCCGCTTCGAGGCGGTCCGTATTCGGCGTCCCGCCAATCACGGCGTGGCCGTCCGCGCGAAGTTCCTGCGCGAGCTCGCCGGTGCCGACGTCGGAGCCGACCCAGATGTCGTCGAAGACGATCACGTCGGCCCACTCGACTTCGGCGCGCCAGTCGTCGGTTTTGGGGACGAAGCCGTCGCCGATCTCGCGGTCCGCTTCGGCCTCGATGTAGTACTTCACCTCGTGGCCCTCTCGGTGGGTCTGCCACGCGAGGTCCGTGACCAGGGCAGCATCGGCCGAGACGAAGAGAAATCGCGCTGGGTCCATAGAGGAAATTTCGGTCGGGATCAACTTGAGTATGTGTAGTGGTGTCACGGGTCGTCCGGCGGTATTAAGAAAGTCGCTACCGAGATGTAGCCTGATGGTAGACCTTCGACGCGTCGCCCTCGACATTCTGAAACCACACGACCCGTCGATGCTGGAGTTCACGGAACGAATCGCGGCCGTCGAGAGCGTCGACGGCGTGTCCACGTCGCTCATCGAACTCGATCAGGAGGTGCAGAACGTCAAAATAACCGCGGAGGGGACGAGCCTCGAGTACGACGCGATCGAGGACGCGATCGAGAGTTTCGGCGGCACCGTCCACTCGATCGACCAGGCCGCATACGGCGAGTACGTCGTCGAAGAGCGGCGGACGTTACAGGACGACTGACTCGACGTGTCATCGACACGCCGCCTCCTTCGGGAACTGCTCGGGCGAGAGGACGTCCTCTCGATCGCGCGACGGTACTTCGTCTCGAACGGCTTCGACGGGACCCTGACGAGCATCGGCGTCATCGTCGGCGCGGTCCTCTCTGGGATTCCCGACGGCCTCACCGTCATCAAGATCGGCCTCGGCGCTGCGGTGGGGTTGGGAACCTCGGCGATCTGGAGCGTCTGGGAGATCGAGCGCGCCGAGACGACCGCCAAGATCAAACGCATCGAGCGGGCGATGCTGACCGACCTCGACGACACGCGCGTCCAGCGCGAACAGCGGGGTGCACGCGTCGTTCACGCCGCAGCCAGCGGTTTCGGTCCGCTCATCGGGGTCTTGATCCCGCTCGTCCCGTTCACCGTCGAGGGGACGATGCTCTCGATGGCGGAAGCCGGCGTGGCCGGGGTCGCGCTCGGGATCGGGATCCTGGGCGTCTTCGGGGCGTATATGAGTTCGATCTCGGGGCAGCGCTGGTACGTTTCGGCGATCCGAATGGCGCTCGCGGGCCTCGTGGTCGCAGTGATCAATCTGTTTCTGCCCGGCTGAGTGAGGCCGGGTTGCCTCACGCAGACTCTGTCGAGTCCGGCTCCGTATCCTCCGCCCCCGACTCCGGCGCTGAGTCCGACTTCGACGCCATATGGTGCTCTATGTCGTGACGTCGCGTCAGCCACCCGACCAGGACGAGAAGCGGCGCGCCGAGGACGAATACGACCCCCAGCAGCCCCCAGTCCGCGAGGCTGAGCGGGACGGTCCCGAAGTAGTCGTTCAGCGGCGTGTACAGCACCGCCAACTGGAGCGCGAGCGACGTGGCGACCGCACCGGCGAGCCAGCGGTTCGTGAGGACGGGCGTCCCGCGCGCCCACCGGACCACGTACAACTTCACGAACTCGAAGCCGACGAAGCCGGTGAAGACCATCGTCATCGCATAGGGCGTGACCGACGGCGCGCCGTCGAGCGTGTAGAACAACAGCCCGAGTAGCAGGACTGTCGCCGTCAGCCCGGCCCCGGCGATGAAGCCTCGCATATCGGCGTCGATGATCCCGACCACTCGCTCTCGGGGCTGGCGCTCCATCACGTCGCCAGCGGGGTCGGTGCCGAGTGCGAGCGCCGGCAGCCCATCGGTGAGGAGATTGATCCAGAGCAGTTGGACCGCCGGGAGGACGAGATAGCCAAACAGTGAGCCGATGAAGACGACCGCGACCTCGGCGGCGTTCGCACTCAGCAGATACGCGACAAACTTCCAGATGTTGTCGAAGATCATCCGCCCGCGCCGGATCGCGTTACGGATCGTCGCGTAGTTGTCGTCCAGGAGGATGATGTCGCTGGCCTGTTTGGCGACGTCGGTGCCGCGGACCCCCATCGCGATGCCGACGTCGGCGTTCTTGAGCGCGGGGGCGTCGTTGACGCCGTCGCCCGTCATCGCGACCGCGTGGCCGTTCGACTGCAACGCGTCGAGTATGCGGACCTTGTGCGTCGGTTCGGCCCGGGCGAACACGTCCACCTCCTCGACGCGCTCGCGCAGGGTGTCGTCGTCGAGGGCCTCGACCTCCTGACCAGTCAGGACGTCCGACTCGATACCGACCTGTGAAGCGATAGCGCGCGCGGTCAGCGCGTTGTCGCCGGTGATCATCTTCACGTCGATTCCGGCGCGGTGAGTGTCGGCGATCGCTGATTTGACTTCCTCGCGCGGCGGGTCGATCAGCCCCTGCAGGCCGACGAACACGAGGTTCGATTCGGGTCCGCCGTCGTCGTCGCGGTCTTTGTACGCGAACCCGAGGACGCGGAGCGCCTGCTCGGCGAACGCGTCGATCTGCGCTTCGACCCGCGCTTTCGTCTCCTCGTCCATCTCGACGGGGCCGTCCGGACCGAGGACGCGCGTCGACCGCCCGAGGATCTCCGTGGGCGCGCCTTTGACGTAGACGGCATCGTCGTGGATGGTCGCCATCCGCCTGCGCTCGGAGGTGAACGGCACTTCGTCGCGGCGGGGACGTTCGCTGCGTCGGCTGTCGACGTCCAACCCCTGGGCGGTCGCGGCGGCGACGAGGGCGCGCTCTGTCGGGTCGCCGTCGTCGATCGTCGCGTCGTTGCAGAGTGCGCCGATCTCCAGCAGTCGTTCGAGACGCTCCTCGTGCACCGTGGCGTCGGAGTTGGTCGCGTCCGCGGCGTCGTCAGCGGTCGGTGCGCCGACCTCGAACTCCTCGTCGAGGACCCACGCGGCCCGGACGCGCATCTCGCCCTCGGTCAGCGTCCCGGTCTTGTCCGTGCAGACGACGTCGACGGCCCCGAGCGCCTCGACGGCCGGTAGCGTGCGGACGAGCGCGTTCTCGCCGGCCATCTTCCGCACCCCGAGCGCGAGCGTCAGGGTCACGACGGCCGGCAGTCCCTCGGGGATGGCCGCCACCGCCAGCGAGACGGCAGTTAGCCCCGCCTGGACGAGCCCACGCCCCTGGAAGACGAGCAACGGAACAATCAGCGCCGACAACCCCACGACGCCGATTCCCAACCGCTTGGCGAGGCGGTCGAGGTCGCGCTGCAGGGGGGTCTGGGGGTCTTCGGCTCCGATTAGCGCCGTCGCAATCTCGCCCATCTCCGTCTCCATCCCCGTCTCGACGACGACGGCGACGGCACGGCCGCGGGTGACGTTCGTCCCCTTGTAGAGCATACTTTCGCGCTCGGCGAGCGGCGTCTCGGCGTCGACCGGATCGGCGTCTTTGCCGACGGGAACGCTCTCGCCCGTCAGCGCCGCCTCGTCGACTTCGAGGTTGTGGGCTTCCAGTAATCGGGCGTCGGCGGGAACGACGTCACCCTGGGAGACGAGCACGACGTCGCCCGGAACGAGGTCCGTCGCTTCGATCCGCTCCTCGCGTCCGTCACGTCGGACGCGGACGTCCGGGGCCGCCATCTCCCGGAGGGCCTCCAGACTCTGCTCGGCGCGGTACTCCTGGACGAAGCCGAAGATCCCGTTCAAGAGGAGAATGATCCCGATGAGAACGGCGTCGACGACGTGGCCGATCGCGAACGAGAGGATCGCCGCGACGAGCAACACCCAGATGAGCGCGCTCGAAAACTGCGCGAGGAAGATTCGGAGCGCGCCCCGCCCGTGACCGCCGGTGATCTCGTTCGGTCCGACGTCGGCGAGGCGCTCGGCGGCCTCCTCGGGTGCCAGTCCGGCAGACGTCGTCTCTAACTCCTCACACACCTCGTCGCCGGAGCGGCTGTGCCAATCCATCGCTCGTCCGTAACGTCGCAGCACCGACATATATACTGTGTGCCGTGCGACTGCACAGCACGCTGCAGCGACGGCGACGCGTCCCTGCCGCGCTGGCGCGTCCGATCTCCCCCGACAGGTGGAAATTCTCGCGATCGGAGGTGGCTTTTTGGTCTCTGCCCGCGCCTCTGGAATGTATGACGACGTACGTACTCGCAACCAACCACGTCGACACGAGCGCGAAACTCTGCGATTACCTTCTCGATCGGGTGTCGGGGAGCGACGAAGTACACGCGGTCAACTCCCTGCCCGGTGGCAGCGCGACCGACACCGACGACGTCCGCGACGGCGAGGAGGCGCTGAACGTCGTCTCCTCGCGACTCGACACGATCACGACCGTCGAGTCCCACCAGTTCGTCCGCGGCAACGAACCCCACGAGGACGTCCTCGAACACGCCGAGGAGATCGACGCCGACGAGATCGTCATCGGCATCCGGAGGCGCAACCCGACCGCGAAAGTGGTCTTCGGCAGCACTGCACAGCAGATTATGCTGCACTCGAACCGACCGATGGCGGTCGTCCCGCTCGTCGACGTCGAGTAAGGGGGCTTATCGTAACTGTTCGGAAATTCTCGCCGTATGGTCCGGCGAGGAATCTATGGAGACGTACGATAACCCCTATAAGCACAGTCGACGCCAGCGGGGAAGTTCCCGTCTCGCTCTCGATTCACTTTTCGGCGTTGCTTTCGCTCTCCGAATCCTCAATCTCGCCGTCTCGCTCCGCGTCGAGAACTGCCTCGGCGAGCATCGGGATGAACGTCCCGATGTCTGTCACCATCCCGATGGCCTGGGAACTCCCGCGGTCGAGCAACTGCGTCACCGTCGCCGGATTGATGTCGACGCAGACGACGCGGGTCGTCGAGGGGAGGCAGTTACCGACGGCGACCGAGTGCAGAAGCGTCGAGAGCAACAGCACCAGATCGGCCTCTCTGGCCTGCTCGCGGATCGCGTTCTGCGCCTCGATGGCGTCCGTGATCGTATCCGGGAGGGGTCCGTCGTCGCGAATCGACCCAGCGAGCACGTACGGCACGTCGTTTTCGACGCACTCGTACATCACACCCTCCTCGATGAGTCCCTCCTCGACGGCGGGTCCGATTCCGCCGGCGCGGATGACCTCGCTGATCGTGTAGATGTGGTGTTTGTGGCCCTTCCGGGGGTGCTCCATCGTCTCCATATCCATCCCCAGCGACGTCCCGTAGAGGCCGCGCTCGATGTCGTGCGTCGCGAAGCCGTTGCCCGCCGAGAGCATATCGACGTAGCCCTCCCGCACGAGGCGCGCGAGTTCGTCGCCGCCGCCGGCGTGGATCACTGCCGGTCCGGCCACGACGAGCACGGATTCGCCCCGCTCTTTCGTCGCGACGAGCGCCTCGGCGACGTCGTCGATCAACGACTCGGAGGGGCGCTCCGCGGAGACGCCGCCCTGCATAAACCCGAACGGGCCGGAGCCGTCGCGCGGTCGGTCCGGGGGCTTCACGCGAATCCCCGCCTCGTCGGTGACGACGAGGTCGCCCTCGCGGATCGCGTTCAGTACCTTCGTCTCGGCTCTGACGGGGTCGCCCTCGTCGCCCTCCTCGACGACGATGGCGCAATCCATCTCGATGTTCTCGACCGGCACCCACTCTCCGTCGTAGCGGATCTCAGTCGGGTGGTTGGTCGTCGAATAAAAGCCCTTGGGGACGACCTGGTCTTTCGGTGCGGGCGTGACGTGTGCGTCGACCGGGTCGGTGAGGTTCGCGCCGTTCTGGTGGAGTTCGTGGAGGATCTCCTGGAGCGTGTCGGCGTCGTCGGCACTGACGCTCATCCGACAGTAGGAAGTCTCGTCTTTGTGTCGTCCGACGTCGAACGTCTCGATCTCGAAGGAGCCGCCGAGATCCATCACGATGCCGAACGTGCGCTGTAGCGTCCCCGAGTCGATAATGTGGCCGTCGAGTTCGACCGTTCGCGTGGCGCTCATTCGGGCAACTGCGTTCGGGAGCTAAAAGACGGTTGCGGCGAGGCCAGTGACGCGGCGTGCTGCAAACGACCCGGCGGATCAGTCATCCACCACGGCATCGAGGAACGCCAGGCCGTGGCCGACAGCCTGCTCGAAGCCGTCCCCGTCGTAGAGACCGAAGTGCCCGACCGGGAGTCGCAGGAGGGTCGCGTCCGCCACGTCCTCGGCGGCCGCTTCGATCTCTTCGACCGGGACGACGTCGTCGCGCTCGCCGCCGAGGAAGAGCACCGGGCAGGCGAGCCTATCGCGGTCTTCGCCGCCGGTGTGCCGCGCGAGCGAGAGGACCGAGCGTGCAGGCGTCTCGTTCTCCCACTCGCCGTCGCCGACGAGGTCGCGGTAGCCGCGATAGGCGCTCGGCGTGGCGACGAGTGCGAGGTTCCCATCGTCGCTGCTGCCGTCGTCGACGACCGGAACGGTGTGGGGACCGACGAGGAGTGATTGGACTCGGTCCCGGACGCCCGCGAGCGTCCCTCTGGCGAGGAATCCGATCCCACGGGCACGGAGGAACGCCCGACCGGAGAGAATCGGCGTCTGGGAGACGACGGCTTCGATCCGCGGGTCGTCGGCCGCGACGTCGAGCACTGCGCCGCCGGAGAGATCCGTCCCCCAGAGGACGATTCGATCGGTGGCGACGTCGCCGCGGCCGCGCAGTCCGGCGAGCGCTGCTTCCCAGTCGGCGCGCTGACGCGCGGGCGAGAGGAGATTCCGCGGCTCGCCGTCGCTGTCGCCGGCGTGTCGAACGTCGAAGTGGAAGACGGCGTAGCCGGCCGCGGCGAGCCGTTCGGCGTAGCGGTCGAGCCCGAACGCGCTCGCGCCGACGAGGCCGCCGGTCATCACGACGAGCGCCGGATCCGCGGGTCGGTCGGGGCGGTACAGCCGCCCGACGCAGCGCTCGTCACCGCTGTGGAACGTCATCCTGACCGTCGAGAACTCGTATCTCGACGGTCGGTTTCGACGCGCGCGCTGGTCGGGCTCTGCGTCGTTCCACTCGCTGTTCGCGCCGGGGCGGGTCACTGTTCGCCCTCCGCGAGGGTGTCGATGACGCGTTCGGAGAACGCCTCGCCGCTGATGTCGTAGTCTATGTACTGCCGAAACCACTCGGCCTCGGCGTACCAGGTCCCCTGGACGTCGTCGTCGTGTCGGAGGACCGTCGCCTCGACGCGCGTGGGCTCCCAGTCGTCGTGTTCGGCGGCCTCGATGAACGTCCGAAGCGCACGACCCATCTCCTGGTGGTTCACCGACACGTCTGGAAACGCCGTGAGATAGACCAATTCGACCGTCTCGCCGGTCGGGTCGACCGACTCGACGCTGATTCCGTTGGACCGAAGTTCGCCTTCGAGTCCGGAGATGACGTCGTTCATACGTTCCCCTTCCGCGTGGAGCGAGTAAACTGTTGTCGCGCGGACGAAACGTCGAACCCCACCGGCGACCCGTTCGGCCGAAATCCATTTTTTTCTCTGACCCCTCTAACGTGCGTGACTTCCAGCCGTGCTCCTCTCGATTCTCTACGTCGACGACGACCCAGATCTGGTCGCGCTGGTGAAGACCTATCTCGAAGGCGACTCGACTGACGTCGACTGCAGTGTCTCGACGGAGACGTCGCCGACGGCCGCACTCGATCGGATTCGGTCGGCCGATTCGGACGTCGACTGCGTGATCAGCGACTACAATATGCCCGAGATGAACGGGATCACGTTCCTCGAATCCGTTCGCGAGAGTCGTCCCGAACTCCCGCTGCTCCTGTTCTCCGGCGAGGAGACGAACGACGTCGCCGCAGAGGTCGTGCGAGCGGGCCTCACGGACTACCTTCAGAAAGGGATGGGCACCGACCAGTACACGATGTTGATCCGGCGCGTCGAACACGCCGTCGAGGGCGGGGGACAGTTCGACCCGGAGGCCCAGACCGAACTCGACGGCGTCGGGGTCGTCGGGACGGACGAACACTTCGAGGAGGCCGACGACACCTACGCGTCGTTCTACGGCTACGATTCCGACGACGTCGAGGGCAAGCACTGGACGGAACTGCACCCCGACGAGGAGGTCGAACACATCCGCACCCACGTCCTGCCGGTGGTCCGCCGTGGCGGCGAGTGGAGCGGCCGCAGTCGCGGTCTTCGCTCGGACGGGAGCACGTTCACCGAGTCGAAGATGGTGACTGCACTCGACGACGGACGACTTCTGATCGCCGTCTCGGAACTCGACGACTCCCAACTCAACACAGGCGGCTGAGGGACCGCACTACGCCTCTTCGACGCGGAGTTCTAGCCCCCACGTCGCCTGGACGGTCGGCTCCGCGTCCATCTCGGACTCCGGAGGCGCTGTCGACACCGAGTGCGTCCAGCGGTACGTTCCTGGCTCGTAGTAGCCCTCGGTTACGGGGTCGTCCCAGACCGAGTAGACGTACGTCTGGGACTCGTCGGGCGACCAGACGCGCCGCGCACAGCCGTAGGCGGGGTAGCCGATCGGACCGTCGGGGTCGTACTCCCAGCGACCATCGACGCGCGGTTCCGGTTCGTCGCGAGCGCCGTAGAGCCACAGCCCGCCGTTCTCGCTTCGGCCGCGAGATCGGTTGAACGGACGACAACCGTCGACGCCGACGCTGAGTGTGCGTTTCGCGCCGAGATTTCGGGCGGTGAGAACGAGCGTTGCCGGATGTCGATCGGTGACGGTCGGCGTCGGCAGTTCGGCGTCGATCGCGAAGGCGACGTCCTCTGGGAGTGTCCCGAGATGGACGAGAGAGACGCGACGCGGGTGAGGATTCCCTTCGGAACCGAACGGGAACGACGAACGATCGAGACAGCCGGCGATCGAACCGACAGAGAGCGTCCCGAGCGCAGCGAGAGCCTGGCGGCGTCGCATACGAGTCCGTCGCCGGAGCCACGCAAAAGGTCTTCTGCGTGGTGCGGTGACGGCCGGTGCTCATACTGTCGGACAGAACGATGTGAAGCGCATCGGCACCCCGTGGGTGCCAACATAGTTCACGAACTTCCGTCCGACAGTATCACACCTCGACGCGTAGCCCGTCGCGAGCGAAGCGCACGTCGCCGTCGTACTGTGACTCGATCGAGGCCAGCATCTCCTCGTGGCGACCTTCGGTGTGGGGATAGAGGTGGGTCAGGTACACGCGGCCGATGTCGTGGCCCGCCAGCACCTCGCCGAGTTGCGACGGCGTCGGGTGATTCGAGACGTCCACGTCGTCCGGGAACGAACAGTCGTGAGCGAGAACGGCCGCGCCGTCGGCGAAGTTCGCGAGGCTAGACGCCGCCTCGCCGTCGCCGGAGAAGACGACGTCTCTCGATACGCCGGACGATCCGTCGCTCTCGCCGTCGCTCGCCGAGAACCGATACGCGAGGCAGTCCAGCGAGTGCACCATCTCCGTCGCCGAGACGTCGAAGCCGGCGACCGAGAACTCGGTCGGCCCGACCTCGCGGACGCTCAGATCGACCCGATCCTGGAGGTAGTCGTGAACGTCGAGGAGGCCGTCGACGAGCGATTTCGTCCCCGCGGGACCGACGACTTCGAGGTACTCCTCTCCCGCCAGCCAGCGCGCCTTCAACAGCGGAAGGAGGTCCGCGACGTGATCGAGGTGGTGGTGGGTGAGAAGCACCGACGAGACGCCTTCGTACCCTACGTCCGTGCCCGCGAGTCGGTGGAGGACGCCGCTCCCGCAGTCGACGAGCAGCGAGCGGTCACCTGATTCGAGCAGGAGCCCCGTCTGCACCCGGTCGGGGACGGGCATCGCGCTTCCGGTTCCGAGGAAGGTGAGACGCATCGCCGGGGCTACGACGGGCGACCGGATAGTCGTTCGGGACGGGTCCGTCTCGAACTTCCGGTGGCAAACAGTCGGCACAGAGGGTGAACTCCCGCGTCGACGTGCCGAACGACCGCTGCCCGACGCGGGACAGTTCCTACGTCACGGGGTCGCTGGGCCCGTGATCGGTTATAAACCCACGTCGAGTCCCGGTCGGGGTTCTACCACCCGGTTCGGGCAGAACCCACTTACTCCTGGGCCCCAACCTACGGACGATGGTACAGAGCGGGCGTGAACTGCTCCGATCGGCGGCTGCAGACGCGGCGAGCGGCGGCGCAGGGAACGCCGACAGCGGGGCGGGCAACGGCGCCGCAGACGACGGAGATCTGGGGAGCGCCGACCCCTACGATTTCGATCCCGATTCCGTCGACATCGCCGACAGCGACGTCCTCGATCGGCTGGAACCTGCAGTACGGGAGTGGTGGGTCGATCAGTTCGGCCGCTACGTCCAACAGAACGGCGGGTTCTTCACGCCCCCACAGCGCGAGGCGATCCCGCTGGTCGACGCGGGGACGAACGCGCTCGTCTGTGCGCCGACCGGATCGGGCAAGACGCTCGCGTCGTTCACGGCGATCCTGAACGATCTGTTCCGGCGGGGGCGCGAGCGCGAGGACGGCCTCGACAACGCCGTCTACTGCCTCTATATCTCGCCGCTGAAGTCACTCGCGAACGACATTCACCGCAATCTAACCGTTCCGCTGGAAGGGATCCGCGAGCGGATGGACGAGCGCGGGACTGACGTCGAAGTGCGGCACGCGATCCGTCACGGCGACACCGACTCCGCGGAACGGCAGCGGATGCTGGATGAGACCCCACACATCCTCAACACGACGCCGGAGACGCTCGCGATCCTGCTCAACGCGCCGAAGTTCCGCGAGAGGCTCCGATCCGTCGAGTACGTCGTCGTCGACGAGATTCACAGCCTCGCGGAGAACAAGCGCGGGACGCATCTTTCGGTCTCCTTAGAGCGCCTCGAAAATCTGGTCGAGACGTCGCCGACTCGCATCGGCTGTTCGGCGACGGTCGAACCGTTGTCGACGATGGCGGAGTTCCTCGTCGGCCGCGACGCCGACGGCGACCCCCGCGAACACGAGATCGTCGACACGCGGTTCGTCCGCGACTTCGACCTCCAGTTGGAGTGTCCGACCGACGACCTGATCCACACGCCGCGTTCGGACGTTCAATCGGGGTTCTACGACCGCCTCGACGAACTGATCCGCTCGCATCGGAACACCCTGGTGTTCACGAACACCCGTTCGGGCGCAGAGCGCGTCCTCGAAAACCTCCGGGAGCGTTACGATGGCTACGACGACGCCAACTCGGGCTGTCACCACGGCAGTCTCTCGAAAGAGCGTCGCCAGGCGGTCGAGGAAGGGCTGAAAGACGGCTCACTCGACGTCGTGACCACCTCGACGAGCCTCGAACTCGGGATCGATATGCCACACCTCGATTTGGTCGTACAGGTCGGCTCGCCGAAGTCCGTCGCCTCGCTGCTCCAGCGGGTCGGCCGCGCGGGCCACAGCCTCGGCGAGACTGTCGAGGGGCGCGTGATCGCACTCGACCGCGACGAACTCGTCGAGTGCGCGGTGATGCTGCAGAAGGCCGAAGACGGATTCGTCGATCGGGTGTTCGTCCCCGAGAAGGCCCAGGACGTCGCCGCTCAGCACGTCTACGGGATGGCGATCAACGCCGTCCGGCCCGAGCAGGAAGTCCTAGCGACCCTCCGCAGAGCGTATCCCTATCGAAACTACGCCGAGGCGGACTGGGAGCAGTTGCTTCGCTATCTGACCGCGGACTACGAGGGACTCGAAGACAAGAACGTCTACGCGAAGGTCTGGCGCGACACCAACGACCCGCCGTCGGGCGAACACCACTACGAGGAGTTCGGCGTGGGCGAGCACCTCCTCGGCAAGCGCGGGCGGATGGCGCGCGTCATCTATATGACCAACATCGGAACGATCCCGGACTCGTTCACCTGCGAAGTCTTGACCAGACAGAGCGAGGAGTGGGTCGGCACGCTCGACGAGAACTACCTCGATACGTTGGAGAAAGGCGACGTGTTCGTCCTCGGCGGCGATCGGTTCGCCTATCGCTACCGCCGCGGCTCGAAGGTGTACGTCGATCGGACGAACGCACGCGCGACGGTCCCTTCGTGGTTCTCCGAACGCCTCCCGCTCTCGTACGATCTCGGTCGGGAGATCGCCGCCTTCCAGCGGGACCTGCTCGATCGCCTCTCCGCCGGCGGACGGCCCGCCGCCCGGGAGTGGCTCCGGGACTTCCCGGTCGACGAGAACGCCGTCCGCGCCATCGCGCGCCTCTTCGACGAGCAGCGCCGCTACGCCGGGGCAGAGAGCGTCGCCACCGACGAGCGTCTCGTCGTCGAGGAGGAACTCGACCGCGAGACCTACCGGCGGCACTTCTACGTCCACTCGACGTACGGCCGGCGGTTCAACGACGGCCTCTCGCGACTCGTCGCCGCCCAGTGTGCCCGCCGCTCGAACGCGAACGTCCAGATCGCCGTCGCCGACAACGGCTTCTCGCTGTCGATGCCGCTGAATCGGAAGGTGGACGTCGGCGCGATCCTGCGCGACCTCGACCCCGAGGCGGTCCGTTCGGAACTCCGCGCGTCGCTCGACGGCACGGACTTACTGAAGCGCTACTTCCGCATCGACGCCACCCGCGCGCTGATGATTCTGAAGCGCTACAAGGGCTACGAGAAGTCCGCGGCCGAACAGCAAGTCTCCGCGGAGATGCTGCTCTCTTTCGCCGACGACCTCGACGACTTCGCGGTGATAGACGAGACGTATCGGGAGCTAATCGAGGACAAACTGAACGTCGCCGCGATAGAAGACGTACTGAAAGCGGTCCGCGCGGGCGACGTCGACGTGGTCACGACGCAGGTCGACTCGCCGACTCCTCGCGCGTTCGGTCTCGCGACGCTGCTGGCGAGCGACGTCGTCCTCGCCGAAGACGAGAGTGCGGCGTTACAGGAGTTCCACGCGCGAGTCCTCGAAGAAATCGACGGGAACGTGGCGCGCGCATCGGACGGTGGAGAGCCCTCCAGCCCCGACTGAACTGGCAGACCCGCTGTGAACGGGAGTCGTTGCAGTCGTTCGTGACTGTTTAGGCGGTTCGACCGACAACTATCGACGATGGCCACTACGCCGTCCGTCGACGTAGCCGACCTCTCGCCGCAGGCCTGGCGACTCCTCCGCGTCGCCGCAGGCTACGAACAGCGGACGGTGGAACAGGAAGTCGACGACATCCTCCAGGCGCACGTCTCGATGCTCGAATCAGGAACGCGAGCGCTCTCTCAACCTCGTAAGCAGGAGCTTTTCGACCTCTATGCGGCCGAACTCGACGACGATCAGATCGAGGCGGTCGCGACGCACTTTTGATCGGACACGGGGGCAGTACACGCGGCCGAGACGGGGTAATCGCTCGCTCGTCGCTTTCGAAAATATTAATGATTCAGTTTCGCTAGAGCCGCGTATCAATGATACAGCTGGGTAACTCGCAAACACAGAAGCGACTGATACTGTTCGCGGTCGCGATCCTCGGCACGGCCGTGATTGCGGCCGCGCCCTCGCCGGAGGGGCTCTCGATAAGGGGGCAGTACGCGGTGGCGACGATGTTCTTCGCCGGTTTCCTGTGGGTGACCGGAACGCTCCCGCTGGCGGTGACGGCGGTGTCGATTCCGTTCGTCCTGACGGCGCTAGGCGTGTACGACGACCTCGACACCGCGCTCGTCGGGTTCGCCGATCACCTCATCTTCCTGTTCATCGCGGGATTCATGCTGGCGAACGCGCTGCAGAAGTACGACATCGACCGGCGCATCGCGCTGTGGATGATGTCGAAGATGGGCTCGTCGCCGCGGCGCCTCGTCGCGGCCGTGATGCTCGCGACTGCCTTCCTCTCGATGTGGGTCTCGAACACGGCGACGACGGCGATGATGACGCCGATCGCGCTCGGGGTTCTCACGCAGGTCCTGGGCCGCGAGGACGTCGCTGCCGCGGCTGCCGACCCCAGCGCCGACATCGACGCCGACGTCGCCACCGACGGCAGCACCGGGACTGTCGGAGTGGCAGATTCGTTCACCAACCTCCAGATCTCGATGCTGCTCGGCACCGCTTACGCCGCCAGCGTCGGCGGGGTCGGCACGCTCATCGGGACGCCTCCGAACGCTATTTTGGCCGCCCAGCTCAACGAGATTCTGGGATACGAGATCGGGTTCGCACAGTGGCTGCTGATCGGCCTGCCGATCGTCTTCGTCACGCTTCCGCTCGTGTGGTACATTCTGACGTACCAAATCTACCCGCCGGAAGTCTCGAACGTCGAGTCCGCGCGCGAGGAGGCGGCGAAATACCTCGAAGAGGAGGGTGCACTCAGTACGCGCGGCAAGCGCGTCGCGTACATCTTCACCGCGACGGCGGGGCTGTGGGTGCTCGGCGGCCTGGGCGATCTCGTCGGCCCGTTCCTGCCCTCGGTCTGGGCGACGACGATCTTCGGCGGCGGCGGGATGACCGTCTTCGGCGTCGAAGGCCACCAGGGCATCCTCTACTACGTGATGGTCGGGCTGGCGGCGATTCCGGCGCTCGTGCTTGCAGACACGATGGAATGGGACGAACTGGTCGACATCGACTGGGGGACGATCCTCCTGTTCGGTGGCGGGATCGCACTCGCCGACGCGCTGGCCGCGACGGGCGCGACTAACTGGATCGCAGACACCGTCTTCAGTTCGCTGACGGGCGCGCCGATCGTCGTCGTGGTCGGCGTGGTCGTCCTGCTCGTCATCTTCCTCACGGAGATGACCTCGAACACGGCGACGGCGACCATCATCATCCCGATTCTCATCAGTATCGGGAGCGTCTTCGCCGCCACGCTCGGTCTGGCCGAGGTGTCTGCCGCGGTGTTCCTCGCCGTGTCGGGCGCGGTCGCGGCGAGTTTCGCGTTCGCGCTTCCGGTCGCGACGCCGCCGAACGCCATCGTCTTCGGGTCGGGATACATCGAGCAGCGACATATGATGAAGGCGGGCGTCATCCTGAATCTCGTGATGACAGCCGTCCTCACCGGGCTGATCTGGCTGCTGTTCCGGTTCGTCTGGCCGGTCGTACTCTGGTGAGCGCGAAAAGCAGCGTCGAACCCGCGTCCGCGTCCTACGCCTGATCCGATTCTTCGTCGGCCGACCACTCGCCGCCGACGCGGTCGACGCCCATCAGATCCTCGCCTTCGTGCTCGGTGAAGGATACCTTCAGATTCTCCTCGGGGACCGACCACGTGTCCGCTATCAGACTCATCACCGCGAGCGCGAACGAACGACGGCGTTCGAAGGATCGACCCTCGCGGATGTCAGCACTCAAGAAGCAACACGGCCCATCGACCGCGCGGCCGAGCGAGAGGTTCGCATCAGGATGCTCGCGGATCACCACGGCGACGTGACCCGTCGTCGTCGCCATCTCGTCGGCGTAGAGTTCCGTCACCGCGTCGGTGAACGCTTCTTTCTCCGCGTCGGTCGCGGACACCGTCGTATCGAACTGTAGGAGTGGCACGCCCACGCCTACGCGAGGAGTCGGATTATACTATTGGACAGTGCGACGACCTCGTGGACTGGCGATCCCAGCGCACGGGAGCACGCAGCACCGCAACGTGAGTCGCGAACGTCTGGCTCTGCTTCCCGTCGCGCTCAGCGCCGGGCCCACTGGAGGAGTCGCTCGTAGAACGCGTTCGAGGAGAGGGCCTCGGCGTCGCCGACGAGCGCGAGCGCCTTCTTCGCCCGCGTGAGCGCGACGTTGGTGCGGCGGAAGTCCTCGAAGATGGGCCCGTCGAGCGCGCCGGTGGCGACGAACGACACCACGATGACTCCCTTCGAGGAGCCCTGAAAGCGGTCGACCGTGTCGACAGTCACGTCGGTGCGGCGGGCGACCTCGGCGACCTGCGCGCGGAACGGGGCAATGACGCCGATATCGTCCGGATCGACGCCGGCGGCGACGTACGCGTCGACGATCTCGGCCACCCGATCCGCCTCCACGGGGTTCGTGTTGCCGACGCGCTCGCCGTCGGGATCGACGAAGGCGACGGGATCTCGGAGTGCCGCTGGCAGCGACGCCTCGTCGATGCCGAGATCCGAGAGGCGCTGGGCCGCGACGGCACCGTTCGCCGGGCGGAGCGCGCCGTCGTAGAACTCCGTCGAGGAGAACGCCTGGATGCGCTGGGACATCCGATACTGGCGATCGAGCAAAACCGAGGCGTCTGGATGGGACTCGATCAGCCGCTCGAACAGCGACGTCTGGAGGTCGTTTTCGGCCTGGACGACCGGTGGGAGCTGCTCGTGGTCGCCGACCAGGACGAACCGGTCGGCCAGCGAGACCGCCGCGAGCGTTCCGGGCTCGGTCAACTGCGAGGCCTCGTCGACGAGCGCGACGTCGAAGGACTGCTCGCGCATCACGCGCGAACCGCAGGTGGCCGTCGTGGCGGCGACGACCGGCGCCTCGCGGAGCGCCGCGGCGCGCTCGTTGGGCTCTCCGCCGCGTTCGAGCCGCACGTCCATCATATCCTCGCGGACGCCGTTCTCGGTCCCGACGCGGACGACGTCCGCGACGCCCTGGTCGCGCACCGCTTCGAGCGCGTTGTCGACCGCGCGGTTCGTGAACGCAGACAGCAACACCCTGTCGCCGCGGTCGACCAGCGCGCGGACGATCTGTGCGATCGTGTAGGTCTTGCCCGTCCCCGGCGGGCCGTGGACGAGCGCGAAGTCTTCAGCGTTGACCGCCAGCCGCACCGCGCGGTTCTGTGCGTCGTTGTTGTCGACGTACGTCTCGGCCGCTCGGTCGGCGAACGCCGGGTCGCGACGGCCGAACACGGCGTCCTTTCGGTCGGGGTCGCCCTTCAGAATGAAATCGTGGAGCGCGGTGAGCATCCGGTCGACGCCGATCTCGGAGGGATAGACGTCGAGTCGACGGACGTCGAGCGGTTCGTCTGCGGTGATCACGACCTCCTCGCCCAACTCGCGGATCCGACAGAGCTCGGCGTGTCCGTCGACGGGGTCGCCGTCGCTCGCGAGCGCGACGTCGCCGGCGCGGAGTTTCGAGACGGCGTCGCCGGGCTTTCTCGCGCGGAGTTCCCACCGGCCGTCGTCGAGTTCCGTTCGCCCCGCGGGTTCGAGGTCGATCAGCGCTCGGTCGTCGTCGGCTCGCTCGTCGGCGGACTGCTCCCAGAGCTTCCGGTATTCGGCGTGGACCTCCCGGCGCTCGGCCTCGATGGCCTCGTAGAACCGATCGAAGTACTCCCGTTCCTCCGTGGGGACCGCGTTGCCGACCTGGCCGGCCTTCGACTCCTGGTCGAGGCGTCCCGAGACGACCATACAGGTGTCGCGCTCGAAGCAGTACTCGCACTTCGCGTCGGCCTCGTAGCCGGTCGGGACGTCGGCGTCGTACTCCATCGCGGCGATCTCGTTTCGCGTCCGGACGACGAACTGCAGGAGGCCGGTGCCGATCGAGAAGTCCTTGGCCGGCGAGAGGTCACCCGTCTCCTCGTTGCGCTCTAAGGCGGTGTTTTTGGTGTAGAGCAGTGTCCCCGTATCGGCGGGCACGCCGCGCTCGGAGAGGACGAGCGCGTAGGCGGCCGCCTGAATCTTGTCGTGGAAGCGCGGCTCTCGCTTCGTGTTCTTGCCGGTCTTGAGTTCGACGGGCATCCCGCGGCGGAGCGCGTCGGCGCGGCCCTTGATCCCGAACGTCGGCGAGATGAGAGTGTACTCAGAGCGCCACTTGTCCTCCTCGGTGAGCGTGCCCTGGGCGAGCCACCCCTCGATCGCGGCCGCGTTGCGACGCACCTCGTCGCGGACCTCCTCGGCGTCGTGACCGAGCAGTCCCAGTTCCAGGCCGGCTTCGTGGACTCGGTCCTCGATCGCCGTGTCGAGGTCGCGGTCCCGGAGCAGGTCGCCGAACACCTCGTGGACGATCGTCCCCTTGACCACCGGGTAGTTGAGCGGGATTCCCGAGAGCTTGTTCAGATAGTACATCCGCGGGCACTGCACCCACGAGCGCACGTCGGTCACGTCGACGAGAAAGCCCGGTTCGAGGACGACGTAGGACTCCCCGGTGGTCGAGTAGGTCGTCTCGCCCTGATACTCCGACTCCTCTACCCCCGTCGCGAGAAGTTCCATCCCGGCCTCGGCGTGCTCGACGGTGTGCGTCCACTTGCCCCAGAGGGTGAGTTGGACTGTCGCCGCGTCGGCGTCCACGTCGGTCTCATCCAGCACCGGCGCAGCGCCGAGCGCGTCGCCGTCGGGACGGACCGTCACCTCCGCGAGCGAGCGCGTTCCGTAGGTCGTATCTACCTCGCGTTCGTCGCCAACGTCGACGATGCGGCCGCGCAGCTTCACGTAGCCTACCTGCGGGTCGGGCGGTAAGACGCTATCGGTCGGTCGGATTCCATCGTCGGCCCGGTCTCACTATCCCCCGCTCTCGCTGTCGACTGGACCTCACCGCCGACCGCGGTCCGGCGCCGGGAGGAACTCCGCCCACCAGCGGATCAGGAACCACAGGAGGACGGCTC
Organism: Halobellus sp. H-GB7; assembly: GCF_030848585.1. NCBI lineage: Archaea > Methanobacteriati > Methanobacteriota > Halobacteria > Halobacteriales > Haloferacaceae > Halobellus > Halobellus sp. H-GB7. Next base: position 326,336 of record NZ_JAVDDW010000002.1, read on the forward strand.
CGAGCACGAGACCGGAAACGAAGCCTGCGGCGACGAGTGTGAGCGACCCGCCGGCCTGGATGGCGATGAGTGCCCCCGAGAACGCGACGAGCGCGATAAAGCCGATCTTGAGTCGCTGGCTCGCGAGGTCGCGCTCCTCGTCTGTCATACTTGGCCCGACCACTCAGGATCCCTCCATCTGAGTTCCCATCGGCTGGCGTCTACCGGAAGATGCACAGACTGCGCGTGGGTCCGCGAGAAGACGGCTCACTGGAACCCGCGGCCGACGCCGTCCTCCTCGACGAGGTCGTCGAGATCGTTCGAGAGCAACTCGTCGGCGTCGGCGAACTCGTCTGTGAGGTCGTCGAGGCGGTCCGGTCGGCCGTCGAACTCGTAGTCCATCGGGCCGAACGCCGGGCTGTCGAGTGCGTCCATCATATCCGTGAAGAAGTCCTCCGGCGTCGTCGGCGCCTCTGCGTGGACTTTGACCGTCTCTTCGAGGTGCTTCGCCATCGACTTGGCGTGGTCTTCGTCCTCGGGCGGCGACTGGACGGCGAAGCGACCGCCCTCGTCGCGCTTTCGATTCGGAAGGAGGGGTTCGAGGTCGTCGTCGATCCGCCGGGCGACGCGGCTCCCGACGCCCCGGAGTTCGGTCGGATTCTTCGTGTACGTCTTCAGCGCGTACACGCCGGCGTCCGGGTGGCCGAGAAAGAGATCCTCTCCGAGTCCGCTACGCCGATCGCCGGCGACGGCCCGCCACCCGTCGGGGTCGACGTCAGCATTGGTCACGTCCGCGAGGATATCCTGCCAGTCTCTGACGCGCATACGCGACCGTACAGCCCCCGACAGAAAGAGTATGACGGTTGCTCCCGAGTGGTCTCACCGTGCTACGGCTCGACGCGAGCCAGCCACTCGGCCGGGTTATCGAGTTCTGCGTTAGTCGGGAGGTTCTGCGGGCGCTCCCAGACGGCCGCGGCGGCCGCGACGCTCCGACGATCGGCGATCGCCTCGAAGAAGCGCGCGCCGCGCTCGTACTGTCGGCGCTTCAGCCCGAGACCGAGTAGCCGACGGGCCAGCCGTGCCAGCGGACCGCCACCGCGACGCCGCGCGTCGAGTTTCGCGCGCAGGTCCTCGTACTCGGCGTCGAACGCGCGGTCCATCAGCATCTCCGCGTAGCCCTCGACGGCGGTCATCGCGACGTTGAGGTCGTGGAACGCTTCGCTGTCGAGACCGCCGCTGGCGAGCGTCTCTAAGCCGTCTTCCATCCGAGATTCGAGATACTCCGACAGCCACGGGGCGGCACCGAACTCCGCGGCGTGAGCGACTTCGTGGAAGGCGATCCAGCGGCGGAAACGGGGGTAGTCGACATCGAGTTCCGCGGCGGCCGCGACGATGTTCGGGTGGACGAAGTAGAGGCCGTGGTCGCCGTTTCCGGCGTCGTCACGCCCGTGTCCATCGCGGTCGGCCAAGAGGAGCGGATCGTACTGTCCGAGGACGTGGGAGGCGAAGAACGCGAGCACGAACGACATCGACCCGGTGTTTATCACGCGCGTCGCGTTCGGGAAGGCGACGCGAACGTCCGATTCGAGGGGGTGCATCACTCGGCTGAACGTCGAGACGTTCGCGTCGATCCAGTGGTGGCGATTCTGGACTTCGATCGAGTCGGGCACGTCGAAGGTGAGGCCACCGACCGCTCGCAGTCGCTCGCGGGCGTCGCGGACGTCTGCCGCGTAGCCTTCGCGGTCCGCGGGCGTCAAGTCGAGATCACCCGCGTCGGCAGCCCCCTTCGCAGCCGTCGCGACCGCCGCCCAGTCGATCGTTCGATCGCTACCGCCGCCGGACGCGCCCGCGATCGCCCGAACGCTCCGATAGAGGTCCATACACACTCGTGGGGGCCAGCCCGCAAAACCCTTGTTCACGGACGGGCAGGTCTCCGGGTCGTGGGAGCCACTACACGGCGCAGTTGTTGGGGCCGAGTTCGACCCCGGTCGCTTCGTCTTCGTCGAGGTCGCGACGCCCGCGATTCACGTCGATGACGGTCTCGTAGTTCGGCGGCTTCTCGGTCGTTCGGTCGGTGACGCGATCGACGAACGCCGACTTCTCGAGTCGGAAGAGTTCCAGTCCCTCGCGGAGTTCGCCGAGTGTCGCCGCGACGAGTTCGCCCGGCCGACCGACCCCGAAGCGCCCCTCGGCGTCGACGGAGACGTGGCCGGGGAGGGCGACGACGTCGTCCGAGAGCGGTGCGTACGTCTCGTGTAACGTCTCGTAGAGGAGTTCCGCGCCGTGCGCCGCGCCGCCCTCGCCGAACTCCAACTCCGTCCGCCCCACGGATTCGACGAACAGCGCGTCAGCCGAGAGGAGATACTGCTCGTCGACGACGAGGTTCATCTGTTCGGTGGTGTGGCCCGGTGCGGCGATGATATCCGCGTCGACGTCGCCGACGGCGAGGGTGTCGCCGTCCGCGATCGGCTCGTACTCGTAGTCCACGTCGCGCTCGGTCGCCGCCGCGCTCAGGTAATAGGGGACCGAGAGCCGCTCGGCGAGCGCGCGCCCTCCGGAGATGTGATCCGCGTGGACGTGCGTGTCCACGACGCCCGTGATCGTCAGCCCCGCGTCGGCCGCGACGAGTTCGAACTCGTGATCCTGGCGGGTGGCGTCGACGACGATCGCCTCACCCGCGTCGTGGTCGCCGACGACGTAGCCGAGACAGCCCTTCGCACGCCGTTGTACCTGCGCGAGGAACAGGTCGCTGTCCGTGTCGACGTCGACGACATCGTAGAGTTTGCTCCAGTCCTCCATCCCACCCTTGACGACGGAGACGTCGTCGTGACCGCGGTCCGACAGTTCGAACCCGAACGACGTCGAGGTGAGTCCCCTCGCGCAGATCACGGCGACCGGACCGCTGCCGGCGATCGCGTCGACGTCGTCCCAGTCGAGACCGTCGCCGAGCCCATCGATCGGATGATACGGGACGTTCACCGCGTCCGGGACGTGCCACGCCTCGAAACTCTCGGGTTGGCGCGTGTCGACGATGGTGAGATCGTCACCGGCGTCGATCGCCGCCGCGAGGTCTTCGACGGTGAGCTGGTGAAGTAGCGTCGGCATACGTGTGTGTATGCGTGTCACACGAATAACTATTGCCACGGTGCGAGCTCGGCGGCGCGGCCGCTATCTGTCGTCAGCCGCGCAACGAGAAAAGGCGATCGAGCGTCGGAAAACCGCGTTAGATCTCGGCCTCGAAGTCTTCGAGGGCGTAGACGGTGTCGCTTCCACGGCGGTCGAGCGTCTCGTTGGCCAGCAGCCAGTAGACGACCGACAGCGCGCGTCGACCCTTGTTGTTCGTCGGCACGACGAGGTCGACGTTGCTCGTCTGGTTGTTCGAGTCACACATTGCGATGACCGGGATGCCGACCGTGATGGCCTCCTTGACGGCCTGGGCGTCGCCGATCGGGTCGGTGACGACGAGGACGTCCGGTTCGATGTAGCCGTCGTAGTCGGGGTTCGTCAGCGTCCCCGGGATGAATCGGCCGGTCCGGGCGCGCGCGCCGACCGCGTCGGCGAACTTCGTCGCCGGGAAGCGGCCGTACTGGCGCGAGCTCGTGACCAGGATCTGCTCGGGGTCGTAGTTCGCGAGGAAGTCTGCGGCCGTCCGGATCCGCGAGTCGGTCCGGCTGACGTCTAAGACGTACAGCCCGTCGTCGCGGACGCGGTGGATGAACCGCTCCATATCCTCGGTCTTCTGTTGGGTCCCGATGTGGACCCCCGCGGAGAGGTAGTCCTCGACGGGGATGAGGAGGTCGGCCTCCTCGTCGGGCATCACGTCCTCGTCGAACGTGGGTGCCGCGTCCTCTTCTTCGGGTGCTTCGGCCTCGGCAGCCTCGTCGGCCGCGCTCTCGTCGGCGACCTCGTCTTCGGCAGCCTCGGCGACCGTTTCGGCCGTCTCGGCGTCGGCCTCGGTCGTCTCGACGTCGTCTGCGGCTTCGTCCGCGTCCGTCTCGTCGTCGACGACTTCGACCGCGTCGTTGTCGTTCTCTGTCATACTGCGTCGTCCGCGATGCGGATGAGTTCGTTGAGTTTGGCAGTTCGCTCGCCCTGCACCGTGCCGGTCTTGATGAAGCCGGCGTCGGTGGCGACGGCGAGGTGTGCGATCGTCGTGTCCTCGGTCTCGCCCGAGCGGTGGGAGACGACCGTCTCGTACCCGTTCTCGGTCGCCAGTTCGATCGCGTCGAAGGCGTCCGACAGCGATCCGATCTGGTTCGGCTTGATGAGGATCGAGTTGGCGGCGTCGGCGTCGATACCCGCCTGCAGGCGCTCGACGTTCGTCACGAAGAGGTCGTCGCCGCAGATGAGCGTCTGGTCGCCGACGCGTTCGGTGAGGTCTGCGAAGCCCTCGTAGTCGTCCTCGTCGAGGGGGTCCTCGACGTAGACGAGGTCGTACTCCTCGACCATCTCGGCGACGTAGTCGACCTGTTCGGCGGTCGATTTGACGTCGTCACCGTAGACGTAGCCGTCCTCGTCGGCGTCGTAGAGTTCAGCGGCGGCCATATCCAGGCCGAACTTGATCTCGAAGCCGAGTTCGTCTGCCGTCTCGGAGACGGCCTGATCGACGACCTCGAACGCCTCGGCGTCCGAGATCGCCGGTGCCCACGCACCCTCGTCGCCCTTCGCCGCGGGAACCCCGCGGTCGTCGAGGATCTCGGAGATGCGCGCGTGCACGGCGGCGTTCGCGAAGACGGCCTCGGAGATGCTCGGCGCGCCGACCGGCGCGGCGAGGAACTCCTGGATGTACGTCGCTTCCTTGGCGTGCTCGCCGCCGCCGACGACGTTGCCGAGCGGCGTCGGGAACGACGCACCGCGGAACGTCCCACCCAGATGCTGGTACAGCGGAGCACCGAGCACGTCGGCGCCAGCCTTCGCGGCCGCCATCGAGATGGCGACGGCGCTGTTGGCACCGATCTGCGAGAAGTTCTCCGTGCCGTCTGCGGCGTGGAGTGCGGCGTCGACGTCGCGCTGGTTGCCGGCGTGGACCGTCCCGACGAGACGCGGGATCGCGTGTTCTCGCGCCGCCGCGATGGCCTCTGCAGGCTCCAGTTCGATCGCCTCGTACTCGCCCGTGCTCGCCCCGCTTGGGGCCGCTGCACGGCCGAACCCGCCGGATTCGGTCAGCACGTCCGCCTCGACCGTCGGGTTGCCGCGGGAGTCGAGAACGCGCCGGAGCGCAATACTCGTGATGAGCGTCATTTCAGTTGCCCTCGCGGTTTACCGTGAACGGCAGCACGCCGGCGTCGTACTCTTCGGCGGCGACCAGGATCGGTTCGGACTGGTCGGTGTCGACGAGTACCGGTGCGCCGTAGGACACCTGCAGCGCTCGCGCGCCGAGGATGCGGGCCTTCTCGTATCGGTTGTACTGGGTGCGTCCGCTCATTGGTAGGGTGCGACGACGTCGACGAGGTCTTTGTGCGAGACCATCATCCGCCGACAGCAGTGTCGTTCTACCCCGAGGTCGTCGAGGACCTTCGCCGGATCCTCGTCGCCCTCGCGGGCACGCTCCTTGAACTCGTCCCAGTGTTCGCCGACGACGTTGCCGCAGGTGAAACACCGGACGGGTATCATCATAGTTGGATCACCTCAGCGGTAGGACTTCTGATAGCGCGCTCGTGCACCCGGTCCGCCCCACTTCTTGGGCTCGGACTGGCGCACGTCGTTGACGAGGAGCGAGCGGTCGAAGTCCATATACGCGTCGCGAAGCTCCGCGTCGTTGAGATGCTGCACTAGCCCGCGGGCGATGGCCGTCCGCGCGGCGTCAGCCTGCCCGGCGAAGCCGCCGCCGGAGACGCTGACGTCGATGTCGACCTGCGATCGGAGATCCTCGCCGGCGATGCGGAACGGCTCCAGCATCTTCAGGCGGGCCATCTCCGGCTCGACGAGCTCGACCGGCTGGGAGTCGATTCGGACGCGACCCTCGCCGTCGCGCACGGTTGCGCGGGCGATGGCCGTCTTCTTCTTGCCAGAGGTATTCGTTACCATGTGACTTTCGCACCCAGGTTCTCGGAAATCTCTCCGAGCGAGAGGAACTTGATGTTCGAGAGTCGATCCAGCGTGGTGCCGTCGAGCGCCTCGCCGTCCTCGTCGAACGGGTTGCCCACGTAGACGCGGACGTTCGAGAGCGCTTCTCGGCCTCGCTGTTCTTTGTACGGGAGCATCCCGCGAACCGAGCGCTTGAACATACCGTCCGGGCGCGTCGGGTAGTGCGGGCCGCGGTCGGAACCGACGTTGGCGCGCTTGCGGTAGGTGCTCATCACGTCGTCCTCGGACCCCGTGATGACGGCGTCCTCGGCGTTGACGATGGCGACCGACTCGCCGGAGAGGGCCTTCTGAGCGACCTCGCTGGCGACACGGCCGACGATGCAGTTTCGCGCGTCGACGACGACGTCGGCGTCGAATTCGGCGAGGCTCATCGAATCACCCGTACGTTGCTGCCGTCGGGGTTCTCTTCGATGATGCGTTCGAGCGCCACCGTGTCCCCGACCTGTTCGATCTTCTTTCGAGCGGACGACGAGAAGTCGACCGCCGCAACTGTAACGTTCTTCTGCAGCGCACCACTCCCCAGCACTTTGCCGGGGACGACGACGGTCTCGTCTTCTCGCGCGTATCGTTCGATACGCCCGAGGTTGACCTCCGCGTGGGTGCGCCGCGGCTTCTCCAGACGGTCCGCGACGTCCTGCCAGACATTGGCACCGGACTCGCGAGAGACCGCCTTCAGCTCGGCGATGAGACTGTTGAGTCTCGGATTCGTCTTACTCATTGTCTACCTCCTGAGAGTGAGAGAAAACGGAGTGCAGGGAGCAGGATTTGAACCTGCGGACCCCTATGGGACAGCGCCCTGAACGCTGCGCCGTTGGCCAGACTTGGCTATCCCTGCTCGCACTCCGTTCTACTGCATGCCCCTTCAAACTCCTTTCGATCTGGCGACGCCGTCCGCGACCGCGTGCGACCGCGCCGTTCGCGGCGCTCAGGGTACGCGTCGCCGGATTCGGCGACGCGGCGGGCGAGCGTCGGGTGATGAGTGAAGGGACAGACATCGTACTATATCGCTACCTTCTCTTCGAGTTCGGCTGCGCGGTCGCCGAGCGATTCGGCGGCCCGCAGGACCAGTTCCTCGACGGTGAACGACCCGTCCGTCTCCACGTGGAAGACGAACGCCTCGGGCACGTCGTGGACTTCGATCTCCTTCCCCGGATACCGGTTCGTGAGGTCGTTGTCGAACGTGTCGGTGGCGACGAGATCGCCGTCTTCGGCGCTCTCGTCTGCGGCGTGTTCCGCGGCCGCCTCCTCGATCACGCCCCGCAGGATGTTGGGCTCCTGCGACTCGAACTCGCCGGCGTCGCCGACGGCCTCCACGCGCTGGAGGTGTCGGTAGCCGACGGAGACGCCGCCTTGGTGTTTGGCGTGCGCCTTCCCGCTGTCGAGGACCGCGTCGGCCTCGAATTCGAGGTGTTGGTCCTCTTTCAGCTCGACGATGGGGACGTTCTGGTCGGCCGGCTGCACGAGGTCGTCGGCCGACACGAGGTCGCCCGAGTACGCCGTCGCCGGTCCCTGAACGTCCAGCGAGAGGGTGACGACGTCACCCTCCTCGAAGTCGTCGAGGGGCGTCGTCAGCGGCACGAGCCCCAGTCGGAGGCCGATCATCTCGTCGAACATCACCGACGAGTTCTCGACGAACCGGACGGTGTCGATGCTGAACGTCGGCACGTCGGCGACCATCGCTCGGCGGATGCCGTTAGCGACGGCTGGCGACACGCCGCGGACGAGGAACCGGGCCTTCCGGTCGCCGCGTTCGATGAACTCGACCTCGAAATCGTTCGTCATCTGTTAATCCTTAGAGACGGCTGTTTTTCGGCGCTCGAGTCCCGTCGTGCGGGATCGGTGTGACGTCCTCGATGCGGCCGATTTCGAGACCAGCACGGGCCAGCGCGCGGATCGTCGCCTGCGCGCCGGGGCCGGGGCTCTTGTTGCCGTTCCCGCCCGGGCCACGGACGCGAACGTGCAGGCCCTCGATGCCGGCTGCTTTGATCTCTTCTGCGACGGACTCCGCCATCTGCATCGCGGCGTACGGCGACGCCTCGTCGCGGTTCTGCTTCACCACGGCACCGCCGGACGACTTCACGATCGTCTCGGCGCCGGTCAGATCCGTCACCGTGATGAGCGTGTTGTTGAACGACGCGTGGACGTGGGCGATACCCCACTTGTCTCGGGTTGTCTCGGATTCGCTCATGGATTACTCCTGCCCCTCTGCGCGCTCGGGGTGTAGATCGTCCGCGAGCGGACTCGTCTCGTCGAACTCGATGCCGTCCTCTTCCGCGACCTCGACCTTCTTCGAGGGACGGGAGACGCGGGCGTCGCCGACGACGACGTGGCCGTGGACGATGAACTGACGCGCCTGCTTGGGCGTGCTCGCGAGGCCCTTGCGGTACGCGACAGTCTGGAGTCGGCGTTCGAGAATGTCGGTGACGTCGAGTCCGAGGACGCGACTGATGTCGTCGTCCTCCGAGAGGATACCGTAGCGGCGGAGCCGAGTGAGGAACTCCACGCCGGCCGCCTCGGCTTCCTCCAGGTCGCCCTGGGCCTCGCCGATGAGGCGTCGTGCCTCTCGTCGGTAGTTACGGAGCTCCGATTGGGCTCGCCAGAGCTCCTCTTTGTTCTTCAGGCCGTAGCGTCCGAGAAGATCGCCCTCCTGAGCGATGCGCTCGCCCTGGTAGGGGTGATTCGGCGTCTCGTAACGCTTGGTGTTGTTTCCGGTCGCCATCGTTTACTCTTCCTCGCCGCCTTCGGCGGCCTCCTCGGCCGCCTCCTCTTTGATCGCCTCGACGTTGACGCCGATCGTCCCCTCGGTACGTCCAGTGGACTTCGTCCGCTGTCCGCGGACCTTCTGTCCGCGCTGGTGTCGGACGCCCTTGTAGGAGTTGATCATCTTCATCCGGTTGATGTCGTGGCGGCGCTTTTCTTCGAGGTCCGAGCCGGTGACGTGGGTGGTCTCCCCGCTGAAGAAGTCGCTTCGGCGGTTGGCCATCCACTCGGGGATGTGCTCGTCGAAGTTCTCGACGGCGTCGACGACTGCGTCGATCTCGTCGTCCTCGAGCAGACCGAACGTCGCGTGTCGGTCTACGTCTGCGGCCTCGGCAACGATGCGCGCCGTGCGCTTGCCGATACCTTTCATGTCGGTGAGACTCCGCTCTACCGTCTTCGTCCCGTCGAGATCGGTTTGTCCGATCCGGACGAAGTATCGGAGGTCTTCCTCCTCCTCGGGAGCGTCGTCCTGTGGTTCTTCTGCACTCATGACTTTTTGGAAAGTCTGGTGAGCGTTGCGGCGGGGATTCGAACCCCGGAGGCATTACGCCACAGAGTTAGCAACCCTGCGCCTTGGGCCAGGCTTGGCTACCGCAACACACTCGGTCTGGTACTGTCGCCCTCTCGGACTCGGGAGCGGACCTCCCTACAGCGTATCGCAGTCGGAACAAGTCGTGGTCACTACTTAAACATCACGATAGGGCACTGGAGTGAGACCGCTCCACACGGCCTCGTCGCAGTCGAAAAGTGGCCGACGGCGACCGCCCGACGGCCACGGATCGCAGCCCGCTTCGAGCGGCGCGTCGGGACTGGTGCCACCGGCGACGGACCCACACGCCGAGGTCGTTCTCAAGTGCGGCTCCCGCTCTGTCACGCCGGTGTGGTACGAGATTCCGTACCGGGTGTGCGCGGGGTCGGTCAGGCTGCCGGCATTATATATCCGTGGACGACCATTTCACACCTGTGAGCACCGACGCCCCCGCAGCCGATTCGACACCTGGACGACCCGTACGCCTCGACGGCGAAGCCGACCTCGACGCCCTCGTCGCCGAGCACGACCGTGTGCTCGTCGAGTTCTACACCGAGGGCTGTGCGCTGTGTGCGAGCATCGAGCCCGTGATCGGCAACGTCGCCCGCGCGCACGACGACCTCGCCGTCGGCGTGGTGAACCCGCGTGACGATCCAGTGCTCATCGAGCGCTTCCAGATCCAGAGCGCGCCGACGCTCGTCCTCTTCGAGGACGGCGAAATCGTCGGGAGGCTGGCCAGCGGCTTCCAGGGCGGCGACGCTATCGACGCGTTCCTCGAAGACCCAGAATCGGTGTGATCGACCGCTGAGCGAATCACCCGCTGCTCGATTGCTGCCGCTATCTGTTCTCTGACCCGTTCGTCGCTGACGCTGTCTGCTCTTTGACCCGTCGTATCTCTAACTGACGGTCGCTGCTTCCTATTCGGAGAGAAATTCGGCATCCCGAGTCGGTCGACGACCTAATCGTCGACGGCAGGGATTTGCTGTCCGGTCACCCGTTCGACCACGGCCAGGAAGTTGTCGAAGAGCTGTGTCACGGCTTCCGTCTCGGCGTGTCGATTGGGCGTGATATCCGCGAGGACCGCCTCGACCGTCGCGTCGGAGACGTCACCGCGCTTGTTTTCTGCGACCTCACGCGCCGTTTCGAGGTCGTACTCGGGGTGGAACTGAACGCCGAACGTCGGTCCCAGCGAGAACGCCTGACAGGACTGCTCGTTGCCGGCGAGTTCGATCGCGCCGGGGGGGAGCTGCAGCACCTCGTCGGAGTGCGACTCGTAGGCGAGAAACTCGCCGGGCAGCCCCGTGAAAAGCGGCGAGTCGTCGTAGCGCTCGATGCGGCGATAGCCGAGTTCGTACTCGTCCATCTCGGCGACGCACCCGCCGAGCGCGTCGGCGAGCAACTGGTGGCCCCAACAGACGCCGAGCATCGGGACGCCGAGTTCGTGCAGGTCACGGACCAGTTCGACGAGGGTGTCCATCCACGATTCGCGGTCGTAGACGGCCGTCTGCGACCCCGACACGACGACGGCGTCGTAGGGCCACGAGCCGTCGGCACCGGGCCACTCGGGGAACTCGCTCTCGCTCACTTTGAAGACCGTCACGTCTGCGTCGAGCGCGCGCCGGAAGTTCCGCTCGGCCGCAGTGTCGCCCACGGATGCGTCGAAGAGGGCGATCTCGGGCGTGGTCATATCTCCCGATACGTGGCGGCGACCCATTAATATTGTTTAGAATGTTCACCGACGCGCACAACCGCCACGAAAGCCGGGCCGGTCGGTATGCGTCGGCACTGAGCAGTCACTACTACTGGGACGATTCTTCTGCAGGTATGTCCGACAGGTCAGGAGTGAGAGACCGGCGCGTCGATGTACTCGTCGTTGACGACCCACTCGCCGTCTTCTTTGATCATGTACTCGCCGTAGTAGGGGACGCGGTTGGCGACGGTCTCGCGGAAGGTCTCGCGGATCTCCTCGCGTGTCATCTCGCCCATCGAGCGCAGATCGTCGTTGCGGTTCAGACAGCCCTTCAGATACCCTTCGTGCGTGACGCGTACGCGGTGACAGTTCGCACAGAAGTTCGGGTTCTCGACGGGATCGACGATCTCGACCATCCCCTCCCCGACGTAGTACCGCCGGCGATTGTGCATCTCGCGGGTCTCGACCCGATCGGCCGTCTCTGCGAGCCAATTGTGGACGCGCTGGATGTCGATGTTCCACTCGGGGTGGCCGGTCAACTCCGGCATATACTCGATGAGTTGGAGTTGGAGTCCGGGGTTCTCTGCGACGTGGTCGACCATCCCTTCGACGTACCCGGCCGTGTGTTCGAAGACGACCATATTCAGTTTCACCGGGTCGAGTCCGGCTTCGAGCGCGGCTTCGACACCTTCGATGACTCTCTCGTACGCGCCGGACTGCGTGATCTCGGCGAACGCCTCGGGGTCGAGCGCGTCCTGTGAGACGTTGACCCGTTCGAGGCCGGCGTCCCGGAGGTCCTCGGCACGACCCGGGAGGAAGGTTCCGTTCGTCGTCAACGAGACTTCCATCGAGTCGGGCGTGCGTTCGATGATCTCTTCGAGGTCCCCTCTGAGCATCGGCTCTCCGCCGGTGAACTTTACCTTCCGGACGCCGAACTCCGAGACGACTTCCAGAAAACGCACGACGTCGTCGGCGCTCATCTCGTCGTCCTGTGGGTCCATTGGGCCACGAGTGTCGCCGAGCCCCTCGTTGTGACAGTAGACGCAATCGAAGTTGCATCGGTCGGTCAGGGAGACGCGAACGCCGGACACCTCGCGCCCGAAGTCGTCTTCGAGCATCGTCAGTGTCTTCGTGGGGATGCTGATAAATTCGCCGCCGCTCTGGACCGCTACGTAATCATTTATATTTACATTTTGGGCCGATATTACCCAGATCCGTTACCTCCCTGGTCAAAACCCTTATCGGCCGTTCCCCCCGACTCCGCTGTATGAACGTCGAAGCCGTCCGCGAACGCCTCCGCGCGGTCTCGGATCCAGATCTCGGCGACGACATCGTCTCGCTCGGTCTCGTCAACGCCGTCGACGTCGACGACGACGCCAACTCCGTTCGAATCTCGCTCGCGCTCGGCGCGCCCTTCTCGCCGACCGAGACGCAGATCGCGAACGACGTCCGGGACGAGCTTTCGGACACCGAGTACGACGTGGACCTCACAGCGAGCGTCCCCTCGGAAGTCGATCCCGACGAGGACGTACTCCCCGACGTGACGAACGTGATCGCGGTCGCCTCGGGGAAGGGCGGCGTCGGGAAGTCGACCGTCGCGGTCAATCTCGCGGCCGGGCTCTCGAAACTAGGCGCGCGCGTCGGCCTGTTCGACGCCGACGTGTACGGCCCGAACGTGCCCCGGATGGTCGCCGCCGACGAGGCCCCGCAGGCCGCAGACGACCAGACGATCGTCCCACCCGAGAAGTACGGGATGAAACTGATGTCGATGGCCTTCCTCGTCGGCGAGGACGACCCCGTCATCTGGCGCGGCCCGATGGTGCATCAGCTTCTCACCCAACTCGTCGAGGACGTCCAGTGGGGCGAACTCGACTATCTGGTGCTCGACCTCCCGCCGGGCACCGGCGACACGCAACTGACCGTCCTCCAGACGCTGCCGCTCACGGGCGCAGTGATCGTCACGACGCCGCAAGACGTCGCGGTCGACGACGCACGCAAGGGACTGGAGATGTTCGGCAAACACGACACGAACGTCCTGGGGATCGTCGAGAACATGTCGTCGTTCCGGTGTCCGGACTGCGGATCGAGTCACGATATCTTCGGCGCGGGCGGCGGCGAGGCCTTCGCCGCCGAGAACGATCTGCCCTTCCTGGGTGCGCTCCCACTGGACCCGTCGGTCCGAACCGGCGGCGATGGCGGCGACCCGGTCGTCTTAGAAGACGGGGAGACAGCCGACGCCTTCCGGCTGATGACCGAGAACGTGGCGGATATGGTCGGCGTGGTTCGCCGGCGCGACGCCGCGACGCGGCAGTAAGCCCGCGCCGAAGCGCTCACTCGTGGCTCTTTCCCTCCCCGGATGCGACATCTTTTGACTGCGGGGGACCGACACCCGGTGTGGACGCCGAACAGGACTCGCTCGAGAACCCTTTCAGTATGGACGCCGACTGCCGGAACTGCGCCGGCCTCTGTGACGCCCGGACCAACGTCGTGCACGGCTACGGCGACGTCGGCGGGGAGTTCCTCTTCGTCGCCGAACGGCCGCACGCCGGCGCCGATCGGACCGGCGTGCCCTTCACGGGCGATGCCCCCGGCGAGCGCCTCCAGTCGATTCTGGGCGAACTGGGCTTCGCGCGCTCGGCCCCCGACGCCGACGAGCCGGATCTCCAGAACGCCTTCGTGACGTATCTCACGCGCTGTCGACACCCCGAGCGCCCGCCGACCGACGAGGAGGTCCGGACGTGTGAGCCGTACCTCAACGCCGAAATCCGGATGATCAACCCCGAGATCATCGTCCCGATCGGCCAGCGGACGCTCGACGCGCTGGCGACCGACTACACGACGAACAGTCCCGGCGACGTCGACGTCGAGGACGCGCACGCGACGACGATCCGCGGGCGCGGCTTCGAACTCGTTCCGATGCTCCCACTCGAGGCCCAGACCGACGCCCAGACCGAGGCGTTCGTCGAGCATCTCCTCGACAACGTCTTCTCGCGGGACTATCGGCAGACGAAGGGCCGTCGCGGCCGCTGAGTTGCTGAGGCGGGCGATAAGCCCCTTCCGCGGACGCTACGTCGCTGACGCAAGCGCAGAGTGAGCGGCCGTGCCGAGTCGGATGCGGGAACGTCGGGTTGAAGAGCGCCGACCGCCGAGAGGAAGGTATGACCGTCGTCGCCGTCTTGGCCGATCCGCCGCGCCCGGGACTCGCACTACCGAGGCTCGCAGAGACGAGCCCACTCTCGGAGTCGGAGGCCGCAGAGCTCTCGGAGGCGATGCTCCGCGATACGCTCCGTGCTGTCGAGCGCTCCGGAGGCGAACTCCTCGTGAACTACCGTCCGGACGACGACCTCCCGGACGCCTCCGTCGATCCCGACGAGTCGGCCGAGGACGCGCTGCGTGCGATCGCGACGGACGTTCTCGACGACCCCGAGGAGGCGCGCTTCGAGGTGCAGGTCGGCTCGAATTTCTCCGCGCGTGCGGGGAATACCATCACACACCTCCTCCGCGAGGAGGGCGTCCAGTCGGCCGCCGTCGTCCGCGGTGACGCGCCGTTCTTACTCCGCTCGACGGTGGATTCGGCGGCGATGAAGCTCCGCACCAACGAGGTCGTCCTCGGACCGTCGACCGACGGGCGCGTCTACTTCGCGGGCTTCAAAGCCCCGATCGACTTCGAGGGCGCGTTCACCGCGCCGGAACTGGAGACGCTCGTCGCCAGCGCGAACGACGCCGACCGCGGCGTCGGATTTATGCAGATGCAGCCGACGGTCCGGACCGGCTCGGATCTCGCCACGCTGGTCTCGTCGATCCGCGCACGCTGGCAGGCCGAGCGCGTCGTCCCCGAGCACACTGCGGAGTTCGTCGTCGACGCGGGACTCTCGGTCGTCGCGGACGACGCGAGAGACGGCGACCTGACGCTCGTGCGGGAGTAGGCCGCGCCCGCGCCTCGGCCTCCCGCCTCCGCGGCCCGTCGGCCGCGACCGACAACTCTTAGACGCGCCGTCAGAAACGACCACCTGCGGTGGGATGGCAGAGCGGCCTATTGCGCCTGCCTTGAAAGCAGGTGGCGTTATGCCTCCTGGGTTCGAATCCCAGTCCCACCGCATATTCTACCGCACACGACACCACCGACCACCGCGAGCGGTGCGTCTATCGTGGCCTCGTCGCCATCGCCCGCGCGCCGACAGATGCGTAACGGCTTTGCCGTGGCCTCCCAACACGCGGGTATGGACTGGCCACACGACCCCGACGGCGAGCAGGGATCTGAGGGACGACGCAAGTACGGCCACGCGGTGATCGCAAAAAAGGTCGACGAGGACGAGGACTTCCCGCTGTCCCGCGAGGAGTTCGTCGCGGAGTACGGCGACGACCCCGTTCGACTCGACTACGAGCGCGTCGTCTCCGTCGCTGATATCTTCGAGCACGTCGACCAAGCGGAGTTCGACGACTTCGTCTCGTTCCACAAGGCCGTCGGTCGCGCGATGCGCGAGAACGGCTACTGGTTCTACGAGGGCGCAGAGAAGTTCGTCGGCTCGAACGAAGCCTGATCGCTGACAGCTGTCGATCGTTTTTCATACTGCCGGACAGAACTATAGCAACATTTGCAACTGATAGGGATTATCGTAACTGTTCGGAGATTCTCGCCGTATCGTCCGGCGAGAAATCTATGAGGACTTGCGATAACCCCTATGATTGCTCATCCGATCACACGACAGCGTACGATCGGATGAGTGAAGACTTGCAAATGCTACTATATGTGGGAAGTATCGGCACCCCGTGGGTGCCAGATGATTCGTGAACGGCTGTCCGACAGTATCAGGATCCGTCGCCGAAGAGCCGCTGCCACAGCGACCGATCGCGTGCACGCTCGGCGAGCAGCACCGAGCACTCGACCTCTTCGATGACGTCAAGGACGACCGTAGCCCGCCCGTCGACGGCTGCGAGGTACGGAAAGACCGCCGCGGCCGTTCGCGCCGCGTCGGCGTCGTTCGAGACGGGGACAAGGGGCCGGGCGAACAGCGGATCGACCTCACTCATCGGCTGGGTGTGTCGACCGCTCGTCGTCCGCCGCGTTCGTTGCGTCCGTCGACGGCCAGCGGGGTGCGAACTGATGGCTGAACGAGACGCGTCGCCGACCGAGAGGAGGTGTCGTTCCGGAGTGCAATCATACGGGATTCGTATGGCGCCATCGGGTATAGTGGTTCCCACTTCGGGTCGCACAACTGTTCAAATCGCAGTCACCCACGCGCGGTAATCCTCGGCACGGTCGTACACGTCCACGAACACCTGATCGGCGAACGCCGCCAGCCGATTGGCGTCCGAGCGCGCGGTGATGCGAACATTCGTTCCCTCGGCTTCCTCGGGGGACTCCAACTGCTCGACTCGGAACTCGGGGAAGTCGTCGACCAAGTCGTTCAGCCGCTCTAACTCCGCGTCGTCGACGTCGAGGTTGAACGTGCTCTCGGCGAACTGGACCCACGGAGCCGGGGAGTCCTCCCCGTCGACGTCGGCGTCGTGGTCGGCTTCGAGGGTCAGGAAGGCGCTCGCCCGCTCGCGGTGGGCCGCGATGGCGTCGGCGAACAGTTTGCGTCGCTCCGTCGGGTCGTCGGCGTCGAATCTGCTCATACGGACTCCTCTCGGGCGATCCTGAAAAGATTGCTCGAACCGAGCGACGTGATGTGTACTAACATACGACACGATATTGTACACGGTCGACAGACGCGTTTCTTCAACGTTATACGGGCGGACGCAGACTGGTGCGATATGGGCAAGCACATCCTGCTTCTGGGCCCGCCGGGCGCCGGAAAGGGAACACAGTCGAAACGTCTCGCCGCCGAGTTCGACCTCGAACACGTGACGACCGGCGACGCGCTCCGTTCCAACAAGCAGATGGACATCAGCGATATGGACACGGAGTACGACACGCCGGGCGAGTATATGGACGCCGGCGAGCTCGTCCCCGACGAGGTCGTCAACGCCATCGTCGAGGAAGCGCTCACGAGCGCCGACGGCTACGTCCTCGACGGCTACCCGCGGAACCTCGAACAGGCCGAGGTCCTCTCGGAGATGACCGACCTCGACGCCGTCGTCTACCTCTCGGTCGATACCGAGGAACTGGTCGACCGGCTGACCGGCCGCCGCGTCTGCCCGGAGTGTGGCGCGAGCTACCACGTCGAGTTCGAACCGCCGGAGGAATCGGGCGTCTGCGACGAGTGCGGCGCCGAACTCGAACAGCGCGACGACGACACCGAGGAGACGGTCCGCGAGCGCCTCCGCGTCTACGAGGAGAACACGGCCCCCGTCGTCGAGCACTACCGTGACGAGGGTGTCCTCGTCGAGGTGGACGGCGAGGGCACGCCGGACGAGGTCTTCGAGTCGATCGTCGACGTCGTCGACGAGTAACGACCGCCAGAAGTGAGCGGCCGCCGCGACGGTTCCAGTTATTTCTTGGCGATCTACGAGGCGTGGGCTGACCTGCCGAGTGACGCGTGCTGACACGCAGAGAGTAAAAGCTTCATAACCGATGGGGGGTTATCTGCGGGTAGATGCCACGAATCGAATCGAAGGTTCGCACCCTCGTCTCCAAGGACGACGGGATGCGCGAGGCCGTCGAGACGGTCCTCGATCAGGCCGACGACGGCGAGGTCCGGTGGCTCGACGTGAAGGGCGACCTCACGTCCGGCCAGTGGGGCCGCCTCATCGAGAAAGAGATCCTCGTCGAAGGCGAGGAGGGGTTCCGACTGGCCGACGCCGAAGCTACCCGGGAGGGTCTGGAACCCGCTTCGAGCACGACCACCAGCGGGTCCGCCAGTAGCGCGTCGACGTCGGACTCCGACGACGAGTCGTCGTGGTCGACCTACGACAAGGGCGCGGCCGTCGTCACGCTCGGGCTCTTCGTCGGCTACTCCTGGAAGCCCCTCCGGGACGTCATCGGCACGACGATGGACGTCGCGCTCGGACCGCTCGGAGAGATGCTTCCCTTCTACGCCGTCGTGATGATCCTCGCGCTGGCGACGGGGCTGTACTCGACGCTGCTGCAGGCGAACCTGATGGATATGGACAAGATGTCCGCCTACCAAGAGCGGATGAAAGACATCCAGGAACGCCGGAAGGAAGCGAAGGAAGCCGGCGACGACGCCGCCCTCGACGCGATCCAGGAAGAGCAGATGGACGCGATGGGCGATCAGCTCGGGATGTTCAAAGAGCAGTTCCGGCCGATGGTGTGGATTATGTTCCTCACGATCCCGGTGTTCCTCTGGATGTACTGGGCGATCGGCGTCGGCCAGAACGCGACCGCACACGTTCCACTCGACCCGCTGGTGCTCCCGCTCCGCGGACAGGTCGCGTGGACCGAATCCGTGATCGGTCCGATCCAGGCGTGGATTGTCTGGTACTTCCTCTGCTCGATGGGCTTCACGCAGATCATCCGCAAGAGCCTGAACATCGACATCTCGCCGACGACCTCCTGAGCGGACACGACACGTCTGCCCTCACACGGCGTCGGCCGTAAAGACAACCTCTTTTACCCGCCTTCCCCCAGCAAGAGTATGTTGTTGACCGTCTCTGGCCCCCCGGGGGCCGGCAAGAGTACTACCGTCACGGCTCTCGCGGAGGCGTTCGACCTCGAGCACGTGAGCGGCGGCGACATCTTCCGCGAACTCGCAGCCGAGCGCGGGATGACCGCCGTGGAGTTCAATCGGCTCGCCGAAGACGACGATCAGATCGACCGCGACCTCGACCGTCGGCTGCGAACCGTCGCACTCGAACGCGACGACGTCCTGCTGGAATCGCGGCTCGCCGGCTGGCTCGCGGGCGACGCCGCCGACCTCCGGCTGTGGCTCGACGCGCCGATCGAAGTCCGAGCCGCACGGATCGCTGAACGCGAAGACAAGTCCGCAGAGACTGCACTCGCAGAGACCCGCGAACGCGAGGAAAGCGAGGCGCTCCGGTACCGGGAGTACTACAGCATCGACATCTCCGATCTCTCCATCTACGACGTCGCGCTGAACACGGCCCGCTGGAGCGAGGAGGACGTCCCCGACATCCTGACGGCGGCAGTCGAGGCGTACGATCCAACTGCAGACGAAGGAAAGTACCCCGTCGAGGGCGTCAGCTACGACTTCTAATCCGCCCCTTCGACAATGACATCACTCCGCGGACCCCCTGACGAACGCTCCGTCGACGAACTGCTGTCGTTTGGCGTCGTAAATCTCGACAAGCCACCCGGCCCGTCGGCGCATCAGGTGTCCGCGTGGGCCCGCGACCTGACGGGCGTCGACCGCGCCGCACACGCCGGAACGCTCGACCCGATGGTGACGGGCTGTCTCCCCATCCTGCTCGGCGACGCGACGCGGCTGGCACAGGTGTTTCTCGAAGGCGCCAAAGAGTACGTCGCAGTCTTGGAACTCCACGGTCCGGCACCCGCGGATCTCGACGCCGTACTCGCGGAGTTCGAGGGCGAGATCTATCAGAAGCCCCCGCGCAAGAGCGCCGTCGCGCGTCGCCTCCGCTCTCGGGAGATCTACGACCTCGAACTGCTCGAAGTGAAAGACAGGCAAGCCCTGATCCGCATCCGTTGTGAGAGCGGGACGTACATTCGAAAGCTCTGTCACGACCTCGGGCTGGCGGCGGGGACCGGCGCACATATGGGTCATCTCCGGCGGACCGGAACCGATCCCTTCGACGACAGAGGTCTCGTTTCGACGGCCGACCTGACGGACGCGCTCGTCTTTGCCGAGGAGGGCGACGAGGAACCGCTCCGCGACGTCGTCAGCCCGGCCGAACGAGCACTGACGCACCTCCCGCGACTCACCGTCGCGTTCTCGGCCGCCGAACAGATCGCCGAGGGCGCACCGATCTATGCCCCCGGAATCGTCGACGTCGACGACGCCACAGCGGCTTCCGACGACGGGACGCTCGTGGCGTGCTTCACCCCCGACGACGCAGCGGTGTGTCTCGGACGACTCGTCGGCGATCCCGACGCAGATATGGGCGAGGTCGTCTCGCTCGAACGGGTACTCGTTTAAGCACTCAGAGCAGCTGTCGGGTCTTCGATAACGCGCGACCGTCACGTGTGAGCGACTGTCTTCCGGCGCGAGGAAACGAAGGACTTAACGGTGACAGCAGTCTCTGAACGAATGCACCCTGGGACCGTGGGGTAGTGGTATCCTCTGCCGATGGGGTCGGTAGGACCTGAGTTCGACTCTCAGCGGTCCCATGGCCGATTTCTCCAAGAAGTTCGGGTAACAGTTGAATTAGCCGTTAGTCTCGGGGGTGCGTCAGCGTGACGCCGCTCGACTTCGCAGCAAAACGCGACAGTGGCTCGGCCAGCTGGAAACGCGCCGATCCTGAAGCCGCACTGATCGAACGGCTCTCGTGGGACACGTGGCTCGTCACACTCCCAGACAGCGACGACGTTCACGAAGTCTCGCTGCACCGCGATCACGGCGCACTCAGCGGCGAGTGCAAGGTTCGTGAGACGGGCGAGCAGTGCCCGGCACGGAAGTACCGCGACGCCGACGAGCCGTGCGCCCATCTCTGCACGATCCGCAAAGCACTCGTTCTCAACGACAAAGCTGACGACGGAACCACGATCGAGGTCTTCGATCGCGACGACGTCGAGGTCGCGGCGGCCGACGCCCACGTCGAAGACGCGATGGCCGACGGTGGCCGGGAGGTGTCTCGATGACCTTCTGTTTCGAGTGGATCAACTGGAAACTGTTCTGTAACACAACTGCGCAAGCTGTAACACAGACGATTTCGCCGCGAACTACCGCGACGAGCCTCGAAGTGCCAAAATCGGCATTTGTGTTACAACCCCCCCACCCCTCCGCTCGGAGGTCTATTGGCACACGCACGGCGTGTCTGCGCGCCCATCGGAATCGGCGCGCGATGGGGGCGGGCACGCACACGCACGCGAAGGCCGGCGAGACGGAGGTGGCACGATGACGGAACACCTCTCGTTCCGCGTCGACGACCCGGAGCTGCTGGCAGAGATCGAGGCGATCGAAGAGGAGTACGACTCCCGATCGGACGCACTCCGAGAGGTGCTGCGCAAGGGGCTGCTGGAAGACGACGAAACGGACAACGAAGCCGACAACACGAGCGGCCTGCCGAAGGCGGCTCGCGAAGGCTACGAAGCGCTCCGCGAGCACGTCAACCCCGGCGAACGGCTCGCACTCGACGCCGCGGAGGGCATCATCGCTCAGCGCGTCCAGCTCCGGAAGCCGACGGTTCGCGACACCGTCGTCCGAAAGCTGCACGCGGCCGGCTGGATCGACGTCGAGCAAGGGATCCACCGCGTTGGCATCATCGTCCGAAACCCGGTCGCAGCCGATGGCGGCCACGACGACGATCGCGACACCGACCCGCTCAACCCCACCGACGACGTCGACGTCGGAGAAGCCGAAGCGCGGCTGGACGAACTGGCCGCGGCGACATCTGGAGGTGAGTCGGCGTGACCCGGCTCGTGTCGGTGCGCTACCGCTGCTCAGAGTGCGACGCGACGCACGTCCGACCGGAATATATCGACGGCGAAGAACCGGAGAAGACGCGCGAGGGGACGTGCTACGCGGCGCATCCGGCCCGTGACGCCGGTTTCGAGGGCTGTGGCGAAGAGGTCGCGCTCGAAGCGATCGAATGGCGTGAAGACCGCGACGACGAGTGGACTCCAATCGGCGAAGACCAGCAACTCGTGACCGACGGCGGCGATATTGGCGTCGAGGTCAAGAACGGGACGCTTCCGGCAGCTGCACGCCGGCTCGATGACGACGAAACAGAATCGTGCGCCTACGAGTGCGATCGCGACGCCGACTACCAGATTCTCTGGGACGGCGGAATCGAATTCTACTGCTGTAAGCAGTGTTCACAGGACGCGCGTCTCTGGCCGGAAGACGGACTCGTCGACGTTGACTATGCAGCGGAGAAAGCCCGTCAGAAGGACGTCGCGACCGACGGCGGCGAACCTGAACCAGTCCCGCTGTACCGCCGAGACGAAGCACCCGTTAATCGCGATACGGATCTGATCCTGATACTCGCCGACCAAGCGGGGACGACGTACCGGCAGATCCGAGAACAGCTGGAGAACATCGACTTCGAGGTATTCGAGTTCGAGCTACGAGTGCCGACCGGTGAACCCGTGCCGGCGGATCTCGGGCCAGGTGCGCAGCCGGCGATACGAGAGCCGTATGCGACGCTCTGGTTCCTCGAAACGCTCGGATACATCCCGGAGTTTTACCCACCGATTGATGTCGAGGAACCGATCGAGACCACTGAAAAAGGACACGCGGCCGCAGAAACGCTCTGCGCTGGCCTCACAGACGAGCAGGTAACTGCGATTGAGGAAGTACGCCAGAACGGGGCCGCGGCAGATGGCGGCGAGGAGGTCTCACGATGACGTTCAAACACCGACTCCCGAACGCGGGCCTTCGTCCCTACGCTCACGAGAAGGACCGAGCGCGGAACGACGACGACGAGTTCACCTACAGCGACTACGAGCAGTTGCTCTCCGACGAGACGTACTGCCGGCTCGCCGAACTGCGCTGGCTCGCGTCCGAACTGGAAAAAGAACTCGCCCACGACGACGTCCTGGGCGACAGCGACGTCCACGACGCGATTTTCGACGCGGTGGCGAACACGGACGCGCCGCTCGCCGAAGCCGTCGATGAGTACGTGGCCGGGAGAATGGCCGCGCATCAATCGGGGGTGTACGAGGGATGACGGACCGCACAACTGCAGGAATCGACTGGCCCGCGGGATTCGAGCGAACGGCGGCCGACGAACGCGAGCCGTATCCAGGCGACCTCTCGCCGACGCGGAAAGAGTCGTTCCAGAGTGTCGTCGAGGAACTGGAACGCTGGGGCGCGACGAGTGTCGAGATCGACACGGCGAGCCAGCACTACGCTGACCGACCGAACATCCCGCACCAACACGATAAGCCGGACGACGTCGGCGTCGTCGCGCGATTCCGCCGAGAGGACGAACACGCCGACGAAGGCTATGCGATCGCGTGTGACCGCTGGGAGACTCAGCGAGAGAACGCACGAGCGATCGCGCTGTACGCCCGGCGAATGCGACTCGCTGAGCGCTGCGGCGTGACGACCGCGAACTCGACGTTCGCGACCGCACGCCTGCCGCCGGCCGACGAGGAAGACGCGATCGTCGCGACCGGCCGCGTCGAACAGGAACCGCACGAAGTGCTCGACGTTTCACCAGACGCCCCGGATGCGGTGGTGAAAGGCGCGTTCCGTGAGCTGGTGAAGGACGCCCACGCGGACCACGGCGGCAACGGCGAGCACACGGTCTCGGAGCTGAAGAGCGCTCGCGACACGCTGCTGGAGGAGTCGCGATGACGACGCTGGCTGACTACGGCGGCGGCGTCGATCGCGACGACTGGCGCGAGTACGTCGTCGAGGATTCGCTGACGGGCTACCTGATCGACATCGCCGAGCGAAACGAGTACAACGATGCGAAACGGCTGAAACTGCTGCGCTGTCCGGTCTGCGGCGAGTCGTGGACGTGGCAGTGGGACGCGGAAGGCGAGAACCCGCTGGCCGCGCATCTCGAAGTCGCGCACGAGCCCGAAGACTTCGGCCTGTCAAAGCGAGGTGACCGCCAGTGACGCTCAGAGAGTGGGTTGCTCGAATCGCACCAGCCAGCGAGGTGCACCCTAACCAGAAGATCGCGGGGTCGCTGACGGCTGAAGAGGCCGGAATCGCGCTGGTGGTTCTGGTCGGGAACGGCGAGTTCGAGAAGGCTGGCATCGTCGCCAACGCTGTTGCTGCCGAGGAGGTCGACGATGAGCCGGTCTGAACGCGTGGTCGGCGCGGCAGAGAACGTCGATCTTCGCGAAGCGGACGACGTGACGCCGTTCGATCGCGACGTCGACGAGCGGCGCGTGATTTCGGCGTACTGCTGTACGTGCGAGAAGTCGACGACGATTCTCGCGGAATCAGGCCGGACGCGACGCTGGGAGCACGACGAGCTGAACGCATCACACGTGGTCGATTACTGGAGGGAAGATTGATGAGCGCGACACGATCTCGACGACCGCCGGAGAAAAAGATCATCTACTGCACCGACTGCGGCTCGATCCATCCGCTCGACGCGCAGTGCAAACCGTGGGGTGATGAAGATGTCTGAAAACGAGAATTCGAGACCTGAGCGAGGAGAATCAAAATTCGAAGGCGTCTGCGACCACTGCGGACCCATCGAGTTCGACGAACAGCCGGAAGGCGAGTTCGGCCCGACGTGTCCCGGCTGCGGGGATGTCCTCCGCGTCGTGTCGGAGGTCGAACCCGACAACGTCAGGGAGTCCGCCGCTCTGGCCGACGAGTTGCGGAAGGCACGCGAGACGCTCGAAATGCTCGACGACGAGTTCGAGCACGCCGATCACGCGAGAAAGTCCGAGATGGTCAAGGAGGCCGCCAATGTCTAACGGCGAAGGGCTTCAGTTCGGTCGCAGTGACGACCTCGACGAGATCGTCGCGACGCTCAGAGAAGGAGATCGCGTTATCATCGCGGATCGGACTTATCCGATGGAGATCTTCGAGAAAGGGCGTGAGAAGATCGGCTCGAATCCGCACGAAACAACCGTCGCGTATCTGGAGTTTCGTGGCCGAACGTACCGACTTCGCGGGGAATACCTCGGTCCTGGTGAGGACACGACGCCTCCGATGCTCGAACTGCGCAAAGAGGGTGAATGGTCGACGGTTCGGACTTCAGTCGACCGAATCGAAGTCGAAAGCGATCAGCAGATCATCAGCGACACGCGCGCTGGTGAGTGGTTGGCGGAGGTTGGGATCGATGTCCAGTGAGAGACCTGGAGACGACGTCTCACAGGACATCCTCGAAGTGATCGACGAGGTAGAGGCCGAAGTCGTCGACGAGTGCAAACTCGGAGCGGCGCGAGACCAGATCGCCGAGGGAATCTGCGAGCGCATCCGCCGACGGCTTCGGAGAGACTATCGGATCAAATGCGACGAGTGCGAGCACGGACAGCTCCGCGTCTCTGACGCGATCTACAGATAAACAAGGCGAGTGCCTCGGGGCTTGACCCCGAGGCGGTTCACTCATCGTCTCGCCACGACCCCCATACTTCTCGGTACTTGCCGAGTTCACGATACTCCTTCTTCCGCTCGAAGGCGTCGATGGCGTAGATCACCTCGTTGTCCTTGTCCCAATCGATCAGCACGCGGAAGTCGCCGACGCGGAGCTTGTAGCCGGGATGGTTCTTCAACCGGTCAAGAAAGTGGCCCGGGAAGTCGCCGATGTCCTCCAGCTTGTTGATGATCCGCTCGGCGTCCACCGTCTCGAACTGTTCCAGCGTTTCGACCAACGTCTCCGTCAGAACGACCTCGTGAGCCACCGTTCGGCCCTCAGTTGTCGATACCGAGGCGTTCGCGGGCCTCGTCCGTGGACATCGTCCGCCCCGCTGCAACGTCCGCGTAGCCCTCCGAGACACCCTCCTGCGCGCCGGGCGTCAGAATCGGCTCCGTGGTGTCGCGCAGCACCTCACGAATGAACTCCGAGCGGTTGGTGTACTCCAGTTCCTCTGCCAGTTCGTCGATCTCCTCCAGAAGACGCTTCGGGACCTTCACGTTCAACTTCACCATATCCCCGTCGCCGTTGTCTCCTGCGTCCGTGCTCATACGCCGTGGTACGCGCGTGGTACTCAAAGAACTGTCGCTCAGTCGTCGCGGAGTGTTTGTGAGACAATGACGGCGCTGTATCCCCTCCTTACTGCGCTACTTGAGGACGGGGCATTAGCGCCTGATTTTCAGGTAAATAGACGGACTATTCCGCGCTAACAAGATTTATTCCGTCTCAACTCGTACAGCGCGTATGGAAGAACCGCGCGAGGAGCTGAAGGCCGACGCCGACGAGCGCGCCGAAGCACCCGACTTCGAGGCTCTGACTCCTGCGGAGGAGTTGGTGCGTGGCGACCGAACGCGGGACGACTTCTTCGACGCCGTCCTCGCCCTCGACAGTCCGGCAACGGCGAAGGAAGTCGCCGAGCTTGCGGGCCACGGTGTCGATGCCGCACGCGAGTACTTGGACTGGTTCGAGCGGATGGGGATCGTAACGCAGGTCACGGACTCACCAGCCACCTACGAACGGAACCAGGAGTACCTGAACTGGCGACGGGTCCAGAAGCTCCGCCAGCAGTACGCTACTGACGAGCTTCTCGACTTTCTGAAGATGGAATCAGAGCGCGCAGAGACGTTGCAGAGCGAATTCGACGTCGAGTCCCCGGACGAAATCTCGATTGCACGCTATGCGAGCGAGACGGGCCAATCCATCGAGGACGTCTGGGAACGCCTCTCTGCGTGGCAGACAGCCCGCCGTCGGGTGGCGCTGCTCGAACGAGCACTTACGACACGGTCCGGTGACGGTGCCGATATGCAGTCAGCGGTATGAGCGGCGACGACGAGAACGCGTCAGATTCACGTAGCGGTGCACCGATCGATTTCGATCGACTCGACGCGATCCGAGAGCGTTTCTCGGCTGATGACCGCTTTGAGCGAATCGACGACCAGCCAGCGTTTGCGCCGGAACGACTGGTCGGCGTGTACGACCAGCGGTTCTACCCGGAACGAATTCGTGCTGCCCGCCTGGAGATCGTCTGGTACGAAAACGGGGACTTCTCGATTCACTACCACGAGGAACACGAGAGTGGCGAGTTCGATCACAGATGGGACAGGCACTCCTCCAGTCACAACATCCGTGACCACGTTCACCCTGGGCCCGATGCACCGACGCCCGGTGACGACGCGCCACATCCGGCTGATTGGCGAGACGTGCTCTCGACGGTTCTCTCGGAGATCGAAGCCCGGCAGCGTGCCTTCTGGGGCGAGTAGCGGAGGCTTCTGACCCCCCGTGATCGATCCGCGACTCTTCTTGCGCGATCGCTTGGAGCAGGTTACTTGCGAGGTGGAGATGCAAGCGAGATATTCAGCAGACGTCAAACGCTATCGTTTCGAAACTGCAGTAGATCCACTGTGACGGGGAGGTTGTCGAAGTCGTCGTCTGCGCCGACGACCAGTGTTGCGTTCTGCTCGTGTGCGAGCGTCACGGCGTGAGCATCCGCGAGAGAGATGTGGCCGTCGGCTTTGATTTCGCCGGCGACCCGCCAATCCGCCCGATCAATTTGCAGACCGCGACGTTCCAGGGCACGGAGATCGCGGTCGGCTTCCCGGAGGGATTCCTTCGTGGGCTTCCCCTCATCCGTCCCCTCGAAGCGCGCGATGAGATAGAAGATCTCGCTGGCGTTCGCCTCGGCGATCCGACCCGGCACACCTCCCGCAAAAACATCGGTCAGTAGATCGGCGACAGTGTCGTGGCCGGGTTCACTGTAGAGGAATGCGATGATAGCCTCGGTGTCGAAAACGTAGCCCGAACTCATTCGTCGACGTCCTCGCCCGCAGACGGACGAAGCCGTTCAGCGCGCTCCTCTTCGCGGCGGCGTTCTTCGCCTTTGTGCTCGCGCACTTTGTCCAGCACCTCACCAGGTTCGTGCTCACCGGCGTGGATGCCGTGGAGTTCCTCAACCGAGGGAACAGGCTCGATGACGATGCGTCCCTCCTCTTCGTAGACGAATACTTCTCCCGGCGTTTCGATGCCGAACTTCTCACGCAGCGCTTTCGGAATCGTTGCTTGCCCTTTCTGCGAGACTTGTATTACTTGCTTAGCTTGGGTATTACTCGACATTATTTGTTGTACTATATTCTTCGTGTATTACTAAGCGTGTCGCCGATGAGATTCGGAACTCCAGGTATCTCCGCGACGTACGTGTCCACACAACCGGCACGAGACTCAAAAATGAATGCCGCTCCGTGGAGTCGTAGAAGAGTTTGCACACTTGCACAGGATTCACTCAAGACAGTAAACTATATATCAGTAACAACTTTGTCGAAGATATGTCATCTCCTCCGCTCAATATCGATTATTGGGCCACTCGTTACTCTGTATATACAGACTACGCTGAACAGTACGAAGAGGCAATGAGTTACACTTGTTTGACAGATAAGGCAGAAGCTCTCTGGGAATGGAAGGGGTTGAATCGGAGCATTCCATTTGAAGAAATAGCCCCTGTGATCGACCAACTTGATCGAACTGATTACATTGATCAGAAACCCCAGAAGGCAATCAGATCGCTTTCGGATTATCTGAATGATGCAGACGTGGTCAGTTCGAAGAGTCTCGTCACATCCGCATTTCTGCTTCATCTAATGGCAAGCGGGCCAAAGCAATATTCGGAGAAGTTCCCGATATATGACAGAAATGTATGGAATGCATACGTCTATCTCTGGAGGATTCGTGACAAAACAGAGAAGTTGTACAGCGGAGCGAGTCAAAGTGCAAGCAGATACGCCGAGTTCTGTGAAAAGTTCCGAGAGACCTGTCCAGATGAGAAAGCACGCAAGTACGAACGTGCGCTGTTTGTGTTCGGGGACTTCATTACGGATCTCTCATCGCGAAACTCCCGGACCTCAATAAAACATATAGATAATATTCTTGAGAGTCAAGAGATGGCGATCAAGGATATGCAGAGTACCTCAGGATACGCGTTAATCGACGTCAAGAAAATAGAGGACGCGAACCAATAGAGATCACCCAGTGACATCGTTAAACTGGTGTCTTATGATGTGACCCCCGCTCTCTGTGAAATAAATCGGGGTGGCAAGCGTTCTTTGCGCCCTCAGATACCGAAAGAAATCCCCTCCGAGCGTCTGTCGGTTGCTGAGACGCTGTCGAATCTTCGTCAGATCGAGGTGGCGAGTAGCGGCCGGTTCTGACCACGCGGCACGATCGGGGATTCTTTTTCAGAACGCGCTGTGGTCAGTTAGAGGTGATTGTAGCTTCAGCATTTCCGAAGGCCCAGCCTTGGCCGCTGGCGCTGAGGTACTGCACAGTCCGAACTGAGTAATCAAGAATGGTGGCGAAAAGCAGTTCAACGACTGCTAAAAGAATGCTTGCGCTGGTTTTGACGTCCTCTGGGAGAGTACACACGAGATCAGCTACTCCAGTAGCAATCACAGTAAGTGATCCCAGCGGAATATCTGCATCTCGGAGCCACTCAGAAAACCCCACGAGCCGATCCGGGGCTTCGACATCAACTTTCACTGTCTTACCGTCGAATTCGAGATATCGCATATCGGGTGTGGGTGCGACAAGCAACATAGTTCTGACCCCGTCTGTAGGAATGACCAACGCCTACCGACTTCTCATACAAGTCGGAACCGAAACCCGCGAATCGTCCCCCTTCAATCGAATCCGTAGCGCTTGTGGGCCTCGTCGATATCCACGATTTCGACCACACGGACTTGTTGATCCTCGTCGAGGACTACGTAGAATGCTGTGTGCGTTCGGCCGATGTGGAGACGATACATCTCCTCGCCATCGACGTGGAGCTTCTCCCGGTCTCCAGAGCCTGACCCAGGGCGCGGGTACGGCTCCTCCTCCAATTTCCGGAGGTTATCCTTCACAATCCGCGCGCTCTTTTCGTCGAGAGCGCCCAGGTATTCTCGGGCGTTTTGACTCAGGAGGATATCAAAGCTCATCGAGCGGCGTCAGATCCTCCTCGTCGGCCTCGCGGACCTCGCGGGCTACGTTTGCCAGATGACGCCGGTTGTGTTCCTGAATCAAGCTCTCCAGCAGCTCGTCGTACGTTTCGCCAGCTGATTTCAGTTCGTTCAGTTCTTTCCATCGTTCCTCTGTGACTGGTATTCGTTTATTTGCTGTCGACATTGTCTCACACGCTCCAAATCCCCAATACCATCCCCGATCCACTTGGGCGCTTTTCTCACCCTGAATGCGGAATACGGAGAGAGGGACGAGTCCTTGTTTGAGCACTCGGTTGTCACGCGAGCGTCTTTATCGGACTTCGTGTGCAATCCTTACAACCCTTACAACCTAAAACTTGCGCAGGTGAATTCAGGTTGAACTCGACAACGCGATTCTGCGTTTGAGAAGTAACCTCCGAACCGCTGTTTTTCGCGATTGACTCTTTAAATACTGCGGGGTGCGTTTCTGCGTATGGGCGAAATCCTCGGCTACGCACGAGTCTCGACGAGTGATCAGTCGCGGGACGGGCAGATCGAATCAATCCGCGAACACTATCCCAATCTCCCAGCCGAGAACATCTACGCCGACATCGGGAGTGGCGACGACCCGACCCGCGACGAATACGTCGACCTCCGCGAGCGACTCGAAAATGATCCGATTGAGAAGATCGTGGCCGCGAAACTCGATCGGCTCGGGAGATCGACTGCGGAGGTCGCGGACTTCGTCGACACCTGCGCCGATCACGGCGTCGGCCTTCACCTGGTCCAGCAGGGGTTCGACGTACACCCGGACAACGAGATGGGGCAGATGATGCTGAAGTTCATGTCGATCGTCGCGGAGATGGAGCTGAAGCTGAATCGCGAGCGGCGGCAAGAAGGAATTGAACGTGCGATCGATCGCGGCGTCCAGTTCGGACAGGCACCACACGGAATGACGAAAAACGAGATGGGCGTGCCGGTCCCGGGCGAGGGCTACGAACGCGTTCAGGCGTTCATTCGGGAGGTCAAGAAAGGGCGCTCGAAGCGCCCGACGGCTCGATTCTTCGACGTGCCAGAGGGAAGCATCGCGACGATCCTCGATCGCGCTGACGAACTCTACGGAGTGGCATTCGACAACGACGACTGGAAGATCAAGCGAGCCCGCGTCGAGGCCGGTGAGAAAGAACTCGCCGAGCTGGGCGAAGCGCCCGACTAACGAGCGAATCGGAGGTAAAACGAGGGTGACATAGAAGACCCCCCACCAAGGAACGCTCACTACAGGTAACTCACGTCCCACGCTTGCCCTCGAATCAGCCGCTGTGACTGCTCTATGTTATTTTTCTACACCAACCTCGTCGAGAGCCGTGCTTACAGGCTGACGGTGCGTGTCGTGTTTCACTCGCCGGCCCTGCCAGAGCAACCACACGCCGATCATTCCAGCGACTAGGACGAATCCGATTGTGACCAATTCATAGACTACCGATGTTGTCGCTACTAATGACCCGGTTACATCAACTGCGAAGTGCCAAGCGACGAGCGGCCAGAGGCTCTCCAACCGGAATGCGATCGCACCGAGCCCGATCCCCAGCGGAATGATCAGCAGCATCTGTGGAAGCCACTCAGCCAGTGAATTCCCAAGGATGACTTGTGAGATGTGAGCCAGGCCAAACATCGTGGCTGGCAGTACGACAGCTAACAGGCGGCTCCGAGGCTCTAGTGCCCGGAGCAGCACCCCACGATAAATGAGTTCTTCAGAGATAGCGGCACCCAACGCCACGCCTACGATGATCACGACGAGGGCTGCCCACGGCGGCAGAGTTTGTCCTTGAATTAGCGAAACCTCAGGAATGACGAGCCCAAACATAACTGGGACCACGACCACGGCTGCGAAGGGAAGCAGATAGACAGCTGCCCGCCGATTGACTGGTGCTGTGAGCCGGATTTTCTCCCACCAACCGAGCCAGGTGACGAGACCGATGCTAATCATCACGAAGACCCAATTGAGAACGAGCCCAATTCCGTGAAGCGTCAACTGTGGGACGGCAGCCTGGAGTAAAGTTCGTGTGAGTACCGTCAAGACAACAAGTGCAGCTGTAAACCCGAGTGTGAATCCGACCGGATGACGTTCGACAATCGATACCATACATCCATTACGATAACTGAGCATATATAGACGTACTGACATAGGTGGTATGATGACTCACAGCAAAGCGCGATAATTCCAGTCCGCTCACGGGATTTTACAATCTCATAATATACGCGCACGCGAATCACGACCATCGTATAATCAACAAACAATCAAATTCTTACGGTAGATTCAGTTGTATAGCCGTGATATGAACTCTGTGGTAAATCTTCTATGACACCCTGGGAGAGGATCAGACAAGACCCAGCAGCCGAGCGGTCACTCCTCATTCTCGTCCTTGCTCTCTTCCCAGTCAGGGAGGCGGCGAACCGCCTTGATCCAATTGTGCTTTGCCACTTGGCCGGGGTACGCGATCGGGTCGTAGGCAAGATCTTCGACCGTCCCGAGGTGCTCCGGTTCCCGGTCAGTCACTCGTCGCCAAAAGCCAACAACGCCAGCGAGCGTCAAAACCACGAGTAGAACGGCCAACCCGACGCTACCAGGATCCTCCAGTGGGAACACGATGAAAGCCAAAATCGAGACGAGCCCAGCCAGCGAGACGAGATAAAAGACGTAGATCAGCGATTTGCCAGTTATCTCGATACTCCGGCTCATCGTTTCTCAGCCGGATCTGATCGGCAAGCTATACAGATCTTTCTGTGATTCTGGTTCCTCAGTTCGCGATCAGTCGTCCCAGACCGACTCGGCTTTCCGAATCCGCAGTTCGTCACCGTCTGGCTTCACGAGTAACGCTTCGCCGGGGTCGATATCGAGCGATTCGGCGGCCTCGTGAGGTATCGTGACGCGAAGTGACCGCGTCGCCTCCTGCACAACCACCGTCTGCGTACGCCCCTCTTCACGTCTCATATCTCAACTCAGGGGTCAGTATCACTTAAGCCGTCAGATGGGGGTGCTGTGATGCGCACACCTGCACACACCTGCAAGTACTGGCAATCACCTTCACACACCCGCACACACCTTATTTCGAGGGTTTAGGTTCGAAGGCACTGCGTTTTGAGGCGACGGCCGGCCCGGTCGCTCCGGATCACCGGTCGGAGCCAGACTATGACTGGAGAACGCGGGGCTTCCGCCCCGAACCCTCCTTTTCAGACAACGAGGAGGGCCGACACGACAGGCGAACAGACGCCGAGCAACAGCGCGAGCACGTCGAACCGTCTGCCACGTGGCAGGAATTCGATAGCGCTGGGAGGCCAGACCGTGACTGATCTGCTCGACGAGACGCAGCGACTGCGCCAACACGTCGAGCAGACTGAGCGCGATCGGCAGGAACGAGCGCTCTCTGATGCTGAGGAGGCCGATGAGTGACGCGAGCCAAGTCGACATCGGCCTCGCCGCAAGCGACGAATTTCGGCAGTACATCGCCCGTCTCCGACGCACGTGGCCGAAGCGACAGTACAGACAGGGCCTCCCGCAGCCCGACACGCGGGCGCACTTCTGAGGATGCCATCCTGGGATTCCTACCAACATCACGACGCAGGCAAACAGGCCCACGAGGGCCGCATACGGACGAAAGCACGGCGACTCAAAGAACGACTTCTCGGAGTTCACAAATGAAATCCAGTACGCAGTATCGGCAGTGGCATCGGCAGCGATCACACACACCTTCTGACGGAGGGTCGCGATGAGCCTCCGCGAGCGACTCCCGAGCATCGGCGCCCGTGGCCTCGCGATCGCGCTCGTTACGCTCGTGCTGTTTTCGAGCGTGGGCGCGGCCGCGGGCACGGTCGTCTTCGGGAACGGTGCGACCCCCTCGCCGTACATCAACGAGGACCAGCTGACGAAAGCAGCCCACCCGACCGGCCAGGCTGTCACGACCTACGAAGCGAATGACGGCTCACAAGCCAGTCTGGATGCCATCGTCAACGAAAACGACTCGCGACCGAACGTCTACACCTTCTCGCCCGCTCAGATCGACGCCGCCGACTACGGAGCCTTCCCGCACGACAAGAGCGACGTGTCGGCGCTGACGGCGAGCGAGTGGACGACCTCAGGTGCATCGGTCTCCGACACCGAAACCGGGCCTGGCGTCGAGGCCGTCCAGATCACGACGTCGGCCGCGGGCGATTCGACGTCGTTCTCGAATTTCTCGGTCACGAGTGACGAGAACAAGAAGTTCGGCCAGATCGGCGTGGTCGTCCACTCGATCTCCAGTGACGGCACGGTGAACGTGAACTTCACCGACGCCGACGGCGACTACAAGCAGGCGACGATCAACACCTCCCAGGACGTCACGGGCAACGCGGCGGTCATCGCGAACGGCACCGGGACGTACGTCTGGCAGGAGCAGTTCGGCCAGCTGACGACGAACTCCGTCAGCGGATCGGACGGCACATTCAACGACATCGAGTCGATCAGCGTCACGTCCGCAACCGGGACGGTCGACGCGTCGATCTTCGCGCTGAACGCCGAGAAGACTGGCGAGTGGCAGTTCGGCGATCACCACTACCAGAATTCAGACGACGAATGGGAGACCGAGACCGTGACCGAGCCGATCGGTGACGTCTCGATCGCTTCGATGGGCTCGCTCGGGCCGACCTTCTCGGGCGACAACAACGTCACGGTCCACGACCTGCGCTTCCCCGTCCACTACACGAGCTCGGCGCTGCCGGCCTCGGACACGCAGGCAACAGTCTCCGACGCGGGCAACACCTACCCCGCCTACGACAAGCAGGCGACGATCTACACGCGCCTGTCCGTGCCTGAAGCGTACGATCTGGGCCACCAGGGCCTCTCGCTTCGCGTGAACCAGTCGCTCCCGAGCGACCGCTACGTGAGCGTTGAGGTCGCCGAAGGCACCTCCGACACGAAGTTCTCGGAGATTTCCAACACCGCGTGGACGGACGTCACGGGACAGTTCTCGGGTGAAAACGAGACGCACGTCCTCGACGACACGATCCAGCCCGGCCAGGAGATTGTCGTCCGGTCTCAGCTCCGACTGACCCAGGATGACGTCACGGCGATGCAGCAGAGCCCCGCCGGAGGTGGCGGCGGATTCTTCAGCAACGCCGGTGGTAACGGCGGCATCTGGGGCGCGATCGTCGGTGGCGTCGGTGGCATCGTGGCGATCATCGGCAACTACCTCCGGAAGGCTCGGAAGGCGGTGTGAGCCGATGAGTTCGAGCGGCAGTGACGTCCCGAGTTCGAGCTCGCTCGTCGACAGTGCCCGGAACGCATCGTCCCTCTCAAAGTTCCTTGCCGGCGGCGCTGGCGGCGTGTTTATGGCAGCCATCTACGTGGTCGTCGCGCCAGTTCGGGCGACTGCAGCGGGGCTTGGTGGGTTCGCCAGTGGGTTCTTCGCAGAACTCGATTCGCTGTTCAACACGAACTTCATCGGCGGCCTCTCAGGGCTTCTCTCCGCCGGTCAGGAGGGAACGTCTGCGTGGCTGAGCACCGAGGCGTTGGGGTTCATCATCGCGTTCCTGATCGTCCTCGTGCTGGCGTGGCTCTACAGCCTCTGGCAGGA
The DNA here is from genome assembly GCF_030848585.1 of Halobellus sp. H-GB7. NCBI lineage: Archaea > Methanobacteriati > Methanobacteriota > Halobacteria > Halobacteriales > Haloferacaceae > Halobellus > Halobellus sp. H-GB7. The sequence goes on from NZ_JAVDDW010000002.1 coordinate 361,526, forward strand.
TCTCACCGATCAGGACGTCCCGTTCTTGGGAAGTGTCCCGTTCTTCGGCCCAGACGACGCAGAATAATGATCGCACCATCAGTCCCCCGACAGCGAGGTGATCGCGGTGGCCGATAGCGACCGCTACCTCACGAACTGGGGCGACGATGGATCGATCTTCGACCGCGTCGAGGATGGAGACGGCACGCCCAGTGTGAAAGTCGGACTGCTGACGAAGACGGCTGCCGGCTCAAGTCTGATGGCCGTCCTCTACGGGATCATCGCGTACTATCGCGCGGTCGCGCAAGCACTCAGCGACCTCGTCGACGCAGGATTCGACTTCCTGAACGACCTGATCGCGGTGCTGTTCGGTGATGGAACGTGGATCCTGCGCGGGATGGACCTCATCTCGATCGATGGCCCTGGAGACTACGTCGACGCCGTCTTCGACAGCGCAGAAGCCTCAGTATCGGACGCAGCGCTGGGCTTTCTGCTCGCCTTCACGCTGATCATCGCACTGGCAACCGTGTTCTGGGGGGTGCGCAAGTATGCGCTGTGACCCGCTGGAGGTGCGGTGATGTCAGTTCCAGATTCAGGCGCGTACGTCAGTGACGACGGCGACGAGTCGTGGGACTCTGATGGCGGATCCACCGGTGACGACACGACAAGCAGCGGCGGCGGAGGCATCTCAGGCTGGGGCGACCTCTCGCTCCCGGGCTGGCTCAACGATCTCGAAGTCGTCGCGAAGAACCCCCGCCGCTTCGTGTTGGGGGTGTTGCTCTCGACGCTTGTCGGGTATGTCCTGACAGCGTTGCTGCTGGGGATCAACCTCACCCGGTGGCTCGCCGGCTTCGAGGTCCCCGGCCAGATCACCGTCGACGGGAGTTCGGTGAACGTTCCGTGGTGCTCCTCGAACGAGTGCGATCTGTTCTCGTTCGTGGACATTCCGGGCTACGTCGCTGACGTCCTGATCGACGAATTCGGTCTCGGCGGGATCCAACTCCTGCAGGGCATCGAGACGGTCTGGACGTCTATCCCGAGCGACGGTGGCCTCGCCGGTCCGGCGATCCTCTTCCTGCTCGGCCTCGGGATGACTGTCGGGTTGTTCTGGCTCGTTCGCATCATCATCGCGGCCGCACCAGTGAGTAGACCATAGAATGAGCGTAATAGACTTCTTGAAATCGCCGTTCGCGTGGGCGACGGGGTTCTTCGGAGCCCTGGGGCTCCAGCAGTTGGTCCCGTTTCTGACGGCCAACGCGGGGACGCTGTTTGCCGGCTGGTCGCTGTTCTCGATTCGGATCCTCCCGAGTCTGGACATCGACCCATCCGTCCAACAGCAGCTGATACTGATCGGCGCGGGGGCCTACCTGGTCTTCCTCGTCCGCCGGCTCTGGCTCCGTTGGCGCACGCGCACGGATGGAGGGACAGCGTGACGACTACTGCAGCCCGCTCTACCGGGGGTAACCTCTGTCGATCCGGCCACAGAGCGGCCGCAGTCTCCCGACGACCGATCCACTCACGATGCAACGACAGACGCAACAGTCGATCGGACAGCTTCCAGGAGGGCCGTAGCTGATGTCCCTCCTCGGTACTCTCGGCGCGATCCTCGGCGGGTTTCTGATCCTCCTGCTGATGGTCGTGCTGTTCGGGCTCGCCTACGTGAAGAAGGGACGGCTGCCGTCGATTCCGTTCCTGTTGAGCGTGCTCTTAGTGGGCCTGCTCGGGTCGCTGCTGCTCCCGTGGAACGTGTCGATCATCCCGACGTTCGGGCTCGGCGAGCGACCCGTCATCGTCGGCGTCGCCCTGCTGATGCTCGCGTGGATGGTGCTGGAGGCCTGGTGGGCGTCCTCGGGGAATCCCGAGACGATCGCCCGGAGCGTCTCCAGACGACTGCAGCGACTCTTCTCGACGTGGATAGCGATCGGGACGCTCGGTATTTCGCTGGGCTTCTCGCTCGTGGTGATCCTCGCCGGCGAAGGCGCGGAAGTCGCGGGCATCGCCGCTCAGGTCGTCGCCGACGTCCCACTCATCTCGTCGAATATCGGCGCGATTGGGATCGGCTGGCTCGGCGCTGGCGGCTCACTCCCGCTCGTCGGTGGGACGCTCCCGGCACAGTACCAGACACCGGCGCTCATCGCGGGCGCGATCGCGTTCGTGTTCGTCCTCGCAGTCGGGGTGACCTACGCGGATTAACAAGACAATGACACTACAGACAGAATCCCTCACGATCGGCCCGCAGGCCCGCCTTGCACTGGCGAGTCTGCTGGTCGTGGTAATGTTGTATTGGCTCGTCCGGCGACTCCGCGGCAACGGCGAAGATGCCTCCGTCCGGTCGCAAATGACCTCTGAAACCGGCACGATCAGTTTCCTCGCGTCGGGGACGATGGCGTTCGCCATCCTGGCTGGACTGGCCGGCCTGTTCCTCTCGCCGGAGATTCTCCGGCGACCCATCCTCGGTGTCGCGCTGCTCGTTCCCGTGCTTCTCGCGTGGGTCCTCAACAAGCGGGAGGTGTCGTCGTGACCCGACGTGGTGATCTTGCGACGCTCTGTGCGTCGATTCTGGTCGGCTTCGCGAGCGTCGCAGGCGCGCTCGTCACGCTGTTCGGGAGCGGACCGGCGATCCTGCTGTGGGTCGCACTCCCGCTCGTGCTGGCGCTCGCGCTGGTCGTCGAGGCCGGCGTGATCAGTGAGACTCCGACGGACGACTCCGCTCCGGAGGTGAGTGAGTAGATGCGCCTCTGGCGTTGGCTGTTGGTCCTGCTGATCGCTCCGACAGTTTTCTTCGCAGCGCTGGCGGCGACCGGCGCGATCGGTGGAGCTGTCACGGGCCTCGTGGGCGTGAAGATGCCGCTCGCAGTGCTGGGCTTCGCGCTGATCGTGGCACTGGCGGCCGTCTACAAGAGCGGGAGGATGGTGCTGGACTGATGCGGCGACTCGCCTTCGCATCGCTCGCGATCCTCCTGCTCGTCGGCCCTGTCGGGATGGGCGTCGGGACGGCAGTCGCTGATCTGTCGGCCGACCAGCGGCCGATGCAGGCGACATCGCCCACCCAGGCCGACGCGGGCTACACGATCGACGAGCTGCGGCGACAGGGCACGAAACCCGATCCGGACTCACCAGACTCAGTCCGCAAACTCGACACGTACACGTCGCTCGCCGTCCGCTACGACGGCGTCGGGTTGCTCCACGCGACCGATAAGTTCCTCGAACACGGGACGACCGTCCGGCGCGATCGCGTCAACCTCGATTCGATTCGGTACGGCCGCCCCGAGAGCGACGAGACGCTCGTGATCGTCTACTGGGAGGCCGAGCAGCGCGAAGTCGCTGCCCCGAACGGGAACGGCACGATCCAGAAGACAGTCGCCGTCAACCAGACGGTCGCGCGGCAGAACCTCACGATCGAGGAGAATCGCGAGCGGGCGAACATCTCGCTGCCGAGCCACTCCGAGCCGACGCAGGTGACGATGTGGATCGAGGGTCATCCGGACGTCCGCTGGCACTTCACCCATCACTCGGTGCCGTTCGCTCAGAACATCCTCATCACTACCGAGGGCGGGTTCTGGGAGCGGGCACTCGTCCAGATAGTCTTCCCGACGCTCGGCACGACCGCCCTCGCCGGGTTCGTTGTTCCGGCCGCGATCCGTCGTGCCGGAGCCGGCCCGCAGTGGGGGCTTATGCCGTGGCTCGTGATCCTCGGGTTCGCGACGTTCTTCGGGTTGCTGTTCGCCGCGACGTGGCTCTCAGGCATCATCGTCGCGTTACCGTTCGCCGTCCCGCTGTTCGTCGGCGGACTCGTCGGGATCGTCTTCCTCGAACGCTACGAGGACGGCGTCAGGCGCGTCGTGCTCTTCCGGATGGACACGGACGCGAAGAAGACGCCTTCCGGTGACATCGCCCGTGAGGGCATCGCTGGGCAGTTCCGTACGATCAAGATCACCAAGACTGCCGGCGGGGCGCTCGCGGTGATCCCGACGGGCCTGCGGGCGTTCTTCGCGCGTGTGTTCGGCGGCGCGGCCGTGCTGGCTGGGGCGTCTCGGATCAACTCCGAGATCGACCTCTACAACTCGCCGGCCGACAAGATGCTGTTCATCGCGACGGACGCCGATTCCCTCGTCGACATCGAACGCGAGCACTTCAACTTCCGCTCGCCGATCTACGACGAAGAGGGCAACTTCGACATCGGCGGCCTCCTGGAGGCGCTGGTCGTCTTCGCGATTCCGGCGACCGTGTTCTTCCTGCTCGTTGGCCCGATCGTGGCCGTGCTGGCTGGCGTGGTCGGTGTCGCGCTGATCTACACCGAAGCGCACAACGGGACCGCGCGGATCCTGCCCGCAGTCGGGCAGGCCCAGGATGCCTACGCGACCGCGATGTACCTCGAAAAGTCGCTCGAAGAGTACCAGACTTTCGAGGGGCTCATCCAGGAACTCCGCTCGGAGAAGAACCGCCACGAAGACATCCTCGAAATGATCGAGGAGCAGGGCGCGGAAGCGCTCATCCAGCGCGCCCACGAGCGCGAGGATCCAGAAGCCCTCGACGAGCTGTGGTCTGAGGAAGCGAAGGGGGTGACCGAAGCGTGAGTTCGGAGCCCTCCGCCGCTGCACACTGGGACGTCGAACCCGACGCGAAAGACCCGCTCGACGAGCCGGATCCACGTCGCCCGGCACTCAACCGCCTGCGTGAGGAGCAGCTCGAAGCGCTCCAGACGTTCCGTGAGGATGGATTTGCTTCGAGGCAAGCGCTGCTGAAGTGGCTGCATACGTTCCAGTACCGCACGCTCGGGCGTGTGGCTGACTGGGTGTACTACCTGCTGCCAACGCAGGACGTCACTGTCGCGTGCTGTCTGAACAACGCAGAAGCCCGTCGACGACATCACCCGCGGTCGTTCCTTACGGCCGAGCAGCGGGCCGACGAGCGTCACCGACAGGCGGCGAAGCATCTTCGCCCGGCCTGCCGGAAGGCGCTGCGTGACCTCCGAACCCGAGCGACGGAGTACGTTGATGAAGACAACCCCGCGCCGGATCCAGACGAATCGCCGCACTCAGTCCTTCGACCGACACTCGACGAGTATCAGCAGCGCCAGCGCATTCGGCTCCAGCGCTGGTTCGACGGGTTCGATTCGCTGTCGGAGCTCGAGAACTGGGTCCACCAGTTCGACTACGACACGCTCGGGGAGATCGAGAACATCCCAGGCGGCCAGGAGTTCGACTTCCAGCTCATCCAAAAGCGCGCAGGCAGGCGCGTCGCGTTGGGCGAGACTGAAGCGTACGCCCGCGAGCGCGAGCAATTGGCCGCCCGCTACCTTCTGCCCGCAACGAACCGCGCAGTCCGTGAGTTGGCGGCGAGTGCAGGGGAAGCGACTGACGAACGATCCGCGGATATGCACATTCCTTCAGGATGACGAACAACAGACTCACTCCGACCGAAAAGAGCGCTCCAGAAGACCGTGACTGGGGTCAGAAAACGCAACAGTCCGTGCGGACGCACTCCGCACCGAAAGACGAACCGACGGACGCTGACGAGATTCGCACCCGATATGGCATCGGCCAGTTGGACATCTCGGACTTCACCAAGGACGGCGACGAGCCCTCGCGGATCGTCTACCCAGACCTGCTGATCCACGAGCACGACGCCGAGCGCACTCGTTCAGAGGGCGGCACCGGCGCCCTGCTCGTCGGAAAGCGTGGCTGTGGGAAGTCCACTCTCCTCTCACAGATCGGCACGCGGCTGATCGACGAGAACGGTGAAATCGTCGTCTGGCGTGGCTCTCCGATGCGCTCAGAGTGGCTGCGGCTGAAGCGCTGGGTTACGCTGTGGCTCCCCGCCGATGCCGACGTCGAGGCCACGTGGATGACCGAAACGGGTGACGCTCCGACCGAGAACGTCGACGATCTGGACGACGTTGTCCGCGACGTCTTCACCTACGAGGATCCCCTCGACCTCCTGGAGCAACTCGGCGACGGTCCCGAGGGAACGATCAACGTCGTCTACCCGGATCCGACGTTCACCGGCTGTACCGAACTCACCGCAGAGACGAATCGTCCGGGGACGAGCGACCCGCTGCCGTTCCGTCCGTCGTGGGAGACGAAAGAGAGCGAGCCGCCGACGCCGCTGCAGCACTGGTGGTTCGCGTTCATCCTCGCGGCCGTCGAGCATTCGAGTCACTACGAGTGGCTCTCGCTGCTGTTCGACGAACTGGGTGACCTCGTTCCCGAGGACGCGAAACAGGACGCTCACCGCACCCACGACAAGGTCACGCTGTTCCGCTCGTGTATGTCCGATTCACGACGCGCTGGGTTCTCGCCGTTCGGGGCGATCCACTACGAGGAGAACATCCACCACAAGGGCCGTCGTGAGTGGGAATGGCGCATCTCGATGCCCGACGGCCGACCCAATCCGCGGACGTCGCGGATGTCATCGATTCCAGTCGGCTTCGAGACCGTCCCGATGGAGTCCGACGTCATCTCGGGCTTCAAGGTCGGCACCGGGCTTTGCTACGCTGAGTGGGGTGCGACGTGGTTCGGCTGGGAAGACATTCCCTTCGAGTCGGAAGATAAGCACCGCTGGCTGCGGATTCGCGTCGACGAGCCCGAGACGGGCTTCGATGTCGACGAGGAAGCAGATCTGCAGCTGCAGTTCGACGATCAGATCTTCGCCGAGTGGCAGAACGCCCACGCACACCGCCTCGTAGTCAAGGATCCCGGCTCTGGACAGCTCTCGGTCGAATCCGGAACCGTCCTCGATCCGCTCGAATCCCCGATCGAGGCGCTGGCGTTCGACGAACCCCAGGACGTTCCGGGTGGCAAAGAGCTCACGATGACCGGAGAAGCCGGCCAGATCACCGTGGCGCGCATCCCTGTCGACGGGGAGACGCCCAGCTCGGCCAGCGACATTCGGGGGGTGGGTGCTGATGATTGAACGACTCGATCAACGAGATCGCGCTCTGCTTCGCTCACTTCGGGCCTTTAAGTACAGGGCCCACCGGCGGGAGCCGGCCGGGATCTGGGGGCAAACCGCCGAACCTCTCAGATATCCGAGTCGCTACGCACGCGCGAATATAGATTACCTTGGAGGGAGTCCCCCACGCGTTGGGGGGCCACCGCGTGCGGTCCAACGTGCGGGCGGGCGTGATCTCGCGGGCGCATTTATATACGGTCGAGCGGCCGCCCGCGGGCGATATGAATTCCGGAAGCGTGCGCGCCGGCGCGGCAACCGCACGCTTGCGCGGGCGCTGAATTCACACGCGCTCGCTGCGCGTAACGGAGGTGTGTGCGCGTGAGCAGGCGAATCGCGTCCGCGGTGCTCGCGTTCGTGCTCGCGCTCTCGCTCGTAGCGCCTGCGCTCGGCGGCGCACTCGCTGGCTCTGCTGCGGCCGCGCCCAGCGGGATGGTCACCGTCGCCGACTCGCAGATCACCCAGGAAGTCCCAGAAGGCGAGTCGATCCCGGTCTCGGCGGCTGACCTCGAAGGCGCAGTCCTCGCGTCGAGCGGCCACGCCGACTCACTCGAAGTGATCGCGACGACGCCCGGACACGCTGACGAAGTGATGGGAACCGACGCGAACGTCGTCGGTGGCGGTCAGATGGCGCTGGTCTTCCGCGACGCAGAGGATCACGAGTCGCGGGAGATCGCCGTCGACGCCGGACTACTGCGAGAAGCACTCGGCTATACGCCCGAGACCGTCCGCGGGACGCACTCCTCGGGCGAGACCTGGCGCTCGGAAGCGACCTACGAGGACGGCTCGCTCGTGATGACGATCGAGAGCTTCTCGTCGAACACGGTGACTTTCTCCGGAGAGGTCGACGTCTCGATGACGGGCGCAACCAACGGCACGTCCGCGCAGTGGGAGCTGTCAGACTACGACAGCGCCTCAGACGTGACGATAAATACAACCGGCGTAACCAATTCAGAAACCGAATCAGCATCGGCGACGCTGACCGACGGAGATAGCCTCAGCCTGGATGTTGCTGGCACGACAGCGGCCTCGGACGCTTCTGTTACCTTCAACGGCCGCTCCTCAAGTTCGTGGCACAACGTCTCGGGCTCCGACTCTCCTTCAGGCCAGTTTTCGCCCTCTATCGGCGGCAACCTCGATCCGACCGGACCGGGATCAAACAATAAGCCAGTTTTGGAGGTCACAGCGCACCACGGATCGACGTCCTCATATAATCCGGTTGATACACACGGTGACGGCACAAATGATCAGGGGTGGAACATCGCGGGAGACGACTCCAACAACGCGAAAACTTGGATAGAACTCCGTGTTCAGCCCGACGCCAGTGGAGAGGTCACAGAGCTAACAGTCAATATAGACCGTGTTTATGGAAACGAATACAACCCGAACGTGGATGTGTATATGGTCCACGAGACGCCGGATACTACTCAGGGCGAGGGAACACTCGTTAAAGAGAATTGGAATCCGTCGTGGACCACGGGCACGCAGACAGTCACGCTCGACACTCCGTATAAGATTCAATCCGGGCAGGACTACACAATCGAGTTTGTCACGACAAACTCAGACGGTGACGATACTGGAGACTACCTCGATATTGCCACGGACGATAGCGCCTCGTCGGTGTGGGTAATGTCCGACTCATTAGGCGGGACGACACGCGAGGACTACGCTGATATTGGGTTGAAAATCACACAGCCAGTTAACGATCTAAGCGTGGGAGGAGACGTTAGCGCCTCCTTTGGGGACTTCGCCGATAGCGAAACC
>NZ_JAVDDW010000020.1:0-16357 GCF_030848585.1 Halobellus sp. H-GB7
AGATCGATCTGCCCGGTCAGTTTCGGATGTTCACAGGCCCCCGGGATCCGTTCGTTCAACGGTACCGTCGAAATCGTCGGTGAAAATCGATACCCGAGGGTCTCCGTCCTTTAGGATCGTGGGCGAGTAATCGCTCGGCGGATAATCCTGGGAACAGTTATTATGCACGCGATAATATTATCGTGTGCATAATGATCGACCGAGGTGCGGAACTGGGCTGGTTGCGCTCACATCTTGCTCGGGACGACCGTCAGTTGCTCGTTCTGTATGGTCGCCGTCGAGTCGGGAAGACAACGCTGGCGACGACCGCACTGGATGCGATCGACACGAAATCAGTGTATTACCTCTGTGACCAGCGTGGAACCGCACCTAATGCGGAACAGTTTGCTGCCCAATGTGCCGATCAGTTCGACGACGTCATCCCTGCCGTCGACGGCTTTGTCGATGCGTTCCGATATCTCTCGAACCGCGTCGACGACGCCTGCATCGTCGCGCTTGATGAGTTCTCGTATCTCGTTGCGGAAGACGAATCGATCCCATCAGTGTTTCAGACGATTGTTGACGACGTCCTCGATGGCACGGAGATTTCGCTTGTCCTCCTCGGATCGTCGATCTCGATGATGGAAGAAGGGGTGTTGAGCTACGAGAGTCCACTCTACGGCCGTCGAACCGGACAGTGGGAACTCACTCCGCTCTCGTTCGCTGATGCGCGGGCGTTTTTCGGCGACTACGATATCGAGACGCAGATCGAGGCCTACAGCGTCCTCGGTGGGGTTCCCGCATACCTCGAACAGTTCGAGCCCGACGCCTCGCTGCTGTCGAACATCGAATCGCACGTGCTCTCGAAAGGAGAATTTCTCTACGAGGAACCGGAGTTTCTGCTACGACAGGAACTCCGGGAGCCGGCGACGTATATGGCGATCCTCGAAGCGATCGCAGGCGGTTCGACCCGGGTGACGGAAATCGCCACCGAGATCGGCAAAGACGCCAGTAGCATCTCTCGGTATCTCAAGAATCTCTCGAAACTTGCGCTCGTGGTTCGAGAGACCCCGATCACCGACCCCGACGGCCGCGGTGTCTATCGAATCGCCGATGACTTTCTCCGCTTTTGGTTCCGATTCGTTGCGCCGAATCGCGGCGTCCTCGAACAGGGACGGACGGCCCCAGTCCGTCGGTCGATCGAGGAGGCATTACCAACACACACGAGTCAGACCTTCGAGAACATCTGTCAGCAGGCCGTCGCGACGAGTGCGTTCCCGGTTGCGTGCGATCGTGTCGGCCGCTGGTGGTACGATGGTGCGGAAATCGATGTCGTCGGACTGAACTCACAGACGGACACACTGCTGCTGGGCGAGTGTAAATGGACGAACGATCCCGTGGGTACGGGGCTTCTGACGGATCTCGAAGCCCTAACACCGGAGGTTCGATGGCATACTGGAGATCGGACGGTCGAGTACGCACTGTTTTCGCGATCTGGATTCACAGACGAGATCAAGGCACAGACCGCGGACCGATCGGATGTGCATCTGTTCTCCGTGCGGGATCTCGAAGCCATCTTCGACGCCCCATAGTGCCTGCACTCTTCCCTCAAGCGAACCTCATTGCCGAACTGATTCTCGTCGACGCAGCAACTTATGCGGCTGTTGGCCTCCGTATGAACCCGGAAAATCCCATCACGAGATTTCAGGAAGTCACAGTGGACTATTTTCGATCACCGTCGCTCGGAACTGCGCGGAGAGGCCGAACAGCGAGAGGAAGTACACCGTCGCGCCGACGGCCACGAGGAGAACCACCGTCGCGAAGTTGTGATTGAGACTCGTCGCCGTTTCCAGAATCGTCTCGGACCCGACGACGACGGCCGCCATCGCTACGGCGGCGACGAACTGCCGAGCGATTTCCCCGTACGGGATCGTGAAGTGGACTTCCGAGCGTAAGGCGGAGACTGCGAGGACGACGCCGAGCGCTGCGGACGCGGTTGTCGCCACCGCCGCGCCGACGACGCCCAGCGCGGATATCAACGCGACGTTCAGGACGACGTTCGCCGCGATGAACGCCGCGTTGATCCGGAATGCAACCCGCGGACGATCGATGCCGTTCAACGCGTTCAGGAGTTGCTTCTGATACCCGTAGAGCAGCGTCGCAAGAATCAGGATCCAGAGGACGGCCGCGCCCTGAACGAACTCCGGACCGTAAATACGGAGCAGCCGTTCGCCGAGCAAGAACCCGCCGAAGAGACCGGGGATCAGGATGAGCCCCCCGTACGTCAGCGAATCCTCGACGAGCCCGGCGACGGATTCTCTGTTGCCTTCCGCGTCGGCGCGGCTGAGTTCCGGGAAGAGCGTCGAACTCACCGCCGAGTCGAATAGCGTGAGAAACTTCGCGATGCTCCAGGCCGCCGAGTAGACGCCGACGAGCGACGACTGGACGAACACACCCAGGAGCAACACGTCGACGTCGTTGAACGACCGCGACTGGAGGCCGCCGATCCACGAGAACCTCGCGTACTCGTAGAGTGACTCGAAATGCTCGCGAGTCGGACGGGCGACACCCACCGAAAGCAGCGCGAGGCCGACGACGGCGACGAGGAAGTTTGCGATGGCGTAGCCCGCGATCATCCCGACCAATTCGAGCCCGACGAAGACCAGCGCGATCTGGATGACGCTGCGGACGGCGATCCCGACGGGGCTGAGAAGCCCCGTGAGGTGGACTTTCCGCTCGCCCTGCAGTGCCGAGTTCGTGAGCGATTGAAACAGTCCCAACAGCAAGAGTGCGACGACCAGCGGTGCGACCGGCTCGCCGACGTACGCGTTCACGGCTTCATCGAAGAGGAGCACGAGCGCACCGAGTGCGAGGCCGAGCGCCGCGACGACGAGTGCACCGGCAGTCGCGTACGCGGGCGTGTCTGTCCCCTCGCTCATTCGCTTGGTGATCGCCCCGGAGATGCCGAGATTTCCAGCTAGGGAGAGCCACGCCACGATCGCGAGCACGAGGGCGTACTGCCCCAGTACGGCGGCCCCGAGGGTTCGTGCGAAATAGAGGGTCGCAACGAATCCCAGTGCCGAACCGAGGAGCTTCGAGGCGAAGACGACGAAAGAGGTCTGGCCGATTCTCATCGTTGGGGACGGAAACGCGCGTGGCGTCGCTTGCGATTCACAGCAGACGTACGACGTCCGAGACGGTTGACATCCTCACCCGCCTGAAGGCGGGGTGAATCCCGAGCATTGGGATATTAGGGTTTGCAGTCTGCCTGCTCTTGTGGGTGGAATGCACCCGTAGTTGTATCGAACAGGTAGACTCCGGGCTGTGCCAAGCAGCCGTTACTCATATCCCCGGTTGGGGGAGTTTGAGTTATCTTTCGGCGGATATTCACTGCACCGTTCACGTCTGCGTTCATCGTCGTTGCACACGAGTTACAGACATACAGGCCACGCTCGACGCGGTTAGCGTCTCGAATCTGTCCACAACAGGAGCAGGTTTTCGAGGTGTTTTCCTCGTCCACACGGTCAACCAGTATCCCATGTGCTTCGGCTTTGTATTCCAGCAGGCGCGTGAAGCGGTCGAACTCCCACCCGTGAAGCTTCTTGTTTCCACGCTGGCCCCAGTCTCGTGAGTCGCCGTCGTCGTTCTCTCGAATATCACTCAGGTCGCCCACGGCTATCGTGCCGGTTTCTTCCTCGATACATCGTTCAACGATGTGTTTCGAGAGGGTGTGCAAGAAGTGGTCATTCCGGCGAGAGAGTTTCCGGCGGGCACGACGCGCCCGCTTTGATGGGCCGTTCTCACCCTCAGTCTGGTATTCTTCACGGGTGAAATAGTGCTTGTCCTGTTTCAGCCGGTTGCCGGGGTACAACTCGCTTGGACCGTCCTCGTAGTCGATAGCGAGGTAGTTGCTGATACCGAGGTCGATTCCGGCAGTGTCGTCGCCGGGCGCGTCTTCGACGGGAATTGCTTTCTCACAGACGAGATGTACTTCCCATCGGTCGCCATTCCAGACTGCCCGGACCTGCTGGATGTTCTCAACAGTCACGTCCGGTCGCGTCTCGTATTCCGCGAGGATGAAGTCTGAGCGCCCGTCTTTCAGGTTCCAGCCTTTCGAAAGGCGAACCTGCCCGTGTTTGTCGTCGTGTTTGATGCCTTTCTGTTTCCACGTCACAGTCGAGCGTGGGTGTCGGTCGCCACGTTTCCGGTAGCCCGGCGGGTTGTTGCCGTCGTCGGAGTTGTACCAACCCGTGAACGCCTCAGCAAGTTCTTCGAGAACTCGCTGACTTGACTGCGAATGGAGGTCACTGTAGCGTTCGTGGTCTTTCAACTCTGATTTCAATTCCTTCTCGTCAGGAATCTCACCGTCGTCGTCCCACCGTTGTTGGATGTAGTAGCGTCCGATGTTCCACAGTTTCGATGCTGCAAACCCGCACGCATCGAGGTCGTCACGAACCTGCTGGTGGTTCGTGATTTTGGCGACGTAGGTACGGGTCGTCTCCAGCATCGTCCTGTTTCATAATCAGTTATGAGTAGAATAGTGTTAATAGTGTCGGTTAACCGTGGAATACCCTGCCGAGCAGTCACTCGGTGGTCTGTTACTCACCGTGTCGGCTTCATCCCCCGCCTGTTCAGTCCTCGGTTCCGACAACAGGTGTCGGAACGCTCGTCCCTCACGGGAAGGCGGGGGTGTTCGCCTCGAATCTCTATAAGCCGTCCCAAACGAGAAGCCGGCGCGTTCCGTAATCGATGCCAAATGTATCGATACACAATCCTTACGGTAGTTCGTTGGTATCGATCGGCCGATGGATGTCTCCGTCGTCGTCTGCGCGTACGATCCGGACCAGTACGATGACCTCCGCGACGCGATCGAGAGCGTGCTGGCGCAGACGTACGACGACGTGGAAGTTGTGGTCGTGATCGACGGGAGCGACGAGCTCTATGAACGGGTGCAGAGCGAGTATGGCGACGTCGACGAGGTCGTTCTCCACTGTAACGACTCGAATATGGGGCTCTCGCGGAGCCGGAACGCCGGGATCGAACGGAGCAGCGGTGACGTCGTGGCGTTCCTCGACGACGACGCCGTTGCCAGAGACGACTGGCTCGCAGAACTGGTCGACACGTACGAACGCCGGGACGCGATTGCGGCCGGTGGCCGGATGGCCCCGCGATGGGTCGCCGGCGAACCCGAGTGGCTCCCGCCGGAGTTCTACTGGCTCGTCGGCGTCACTCACCGGGGCTTCCCGGAAGACGAACGCGAAGTCAGGAACACGTTCGGCTCGAACATTTCGTTCAAACGCGACGTGTTCGAGGAAGTCGGCGACTTCGACCCCAACCTGGGCCGCCACGGCGACAGGCAGATTCAGGGCGAGGAGACGGAGTTGTCGGCGCGAATGTACGAGGCATTCGGGGAACGCGTCTGGTACAATCCCGATGCCGTCGTCGAGCACAAGGTGTTCGAGTATCGGACCGACCCGCGGTGGCTTCTCGAGCGGGCGTTCTGGCAGGGCTACTCGAAGCGCGTCCTCGAGGAACTCATCGACGACGCCGGCGGTGAGGAGGGGGCATTCCTCTCGTATCTGCTGTTCGAGGGCTTGCCCGGCTACGCTATCGAGACAGTTCGGGATCGGTCGGTTGCGAGTGCGAAGAAAGGGCTATTCGCCGTCGTCCTCACTGCGGCAGTCGGACTCGGGTTCCTCTACGCGCTCGTTACGTAGGTGTGGGAGCGACTCTCTCGAAGAAGGTATGTCCGTGCCCCGAAAACTGCGGGTATGCTCGATTCTCGACGGATTGCGGTCACGGGGGCCGGCGGCTACATCGGCTCGCGGGTGGTCCGCGAATTTCTCGATGCGGGCGCTGACGTAGTTGCGATCGACGATCTATCTGGACACCAGACCTCGACGTTCCCGGACGCACAGTTCGTCGAACTCGACATTCGCGACGAGGAGCGACTGGAGACAGCGCTGTCGGATGTCGACGCGGTCTGTCACCTCGCGGCGATCAGCGGGATTCCGGATTGTACAAGCGATCCCGACCGTGCGTTCTCGGTCAACGTTCAGGGGACGGAGAACCTCGCGTGGTACTGCCGCAAACACGGGATTCCGCTGGCTTTTGCCTCCAGTATGGCTGTGATCGGCGAACCAGTCGAGTTCCCGATCGGAGCGGAACACCCGCGGGATCCGGTGAGTCTCTACGGCCTGACGAAGAAGATGAACGAGGACGACATCCACGATCTCGCCCGCGGTGCGTTCCCCGCACAGTTGTTCCTTACTGCGAACCTCTATGGGACGCACGAGTTCGGAGACGCAACTATCGGCAAAGAGACGGTGATCAACATCTTCATCCGCCGAGCGCTCGAATCAAAGCCACTGACGGTCCACCGGCCTGGAACGCAGACGTTCGATTTCATCCACGTGAAGGATGTCGCCCGCGCGTACCGGCACTCCGTTTCGGCCCTGCTGGACGGAGATAACGGCGCTACAGACATCCCGCTTGCGAGCGGTGAGCAGTTGAGCGTCATCGATGTCGCGGAACTGATCCAGCGCGTCTGTCAGGAGGAACAAGGTTACGAGCCGGAGATCGAATACGTGGAGGACCCGCGTGCGAGTCAGCCGACAGGTCCTGACTTCACCGTCGACACCTCCGCTGCATACGATCGGCTTGGATTCGAAACCGAGTACACCGTCGAAGGTTCCGTTCGTCGGGCGCTACGAAACGCCACATAGTAGTCCGCTTGTTGGCCCAATATATAGCCCGGGAGTCTACAGGCAGGCAGAGCCAGCAGGGTGTCTCGACACGTGACTCTCAAGCGGTTGACGCTGAACCCCATAGTTTTAGCAGTGTGTCGATCAAGGTCTGAACAGTCCAGCAGCTATGTCGAAGGATTTGCGTTCGGTCTTACGGAGTGAGCTCCAACGGTTGGAACGTGAGCTTGGCCGCGTTCCTACGCGTGCAGCGATGGTTGGCAAGGGGGGACACGACCCAGCACAGTTCATCGACGAGTATGGATCGTGGGAGGCAGCACTTGAAGACGCAGGCTTCAGTGCTGAGCGTCTCGAGGCAGAGCGGTACCACGGGATTACGGATGAAGCGTTTCGTCTGCAGATCGATGAATTGTTTGACGGAGACAGCGAGGATCAGTTCCGCGCAGAACTGCTCTTGGAGCTGCGCCGGTTGGCCGTTAATTTGGAAAAATCCCCATCAGTGTCCGAGCTTTCGTCGTATGGACAGTACTCACGGAGCCCCTATCGAGATCGATGGGACAGTTGGTCTGACGCTATTCGTGCCGCCGGTCTTGAACCGAACACCGGCGGTCAAGGCAACGCCGTCGGGCGGTCCGAATTAAAAGATGAAATCCGGCGCCTTGCTGATGAATTGGACCGTCAACCAACCCAGCGTGATCTCAGAGAACGCGGGCGCTTCTCGCGAACCCCATACTATCGGGAGTTTGGAACGTGGGCGAAAGCGTGCAAAGCCGCTCTTGACGAGCCGTGATCATCCGGTTATGTCTGCTGGATGTTCGTTGGCAGCACAATGCCCGTGCTTTGTCATACAGTCCGGCTGACTGATCGCGCGTGGAGGCTCGCACAGGCTTTCGACTTCGCCCCTTCACTGTTGAGGATCTCCAAGGCGACGAACTGTCATCATTAAATCAGCAGTGACTGACACGCGATGTCCCAACATCCACCAGCATTCGATTATCCCTTGCGACTCCGGACAGCACCGCCAACCAAACTCCGCCGAATCCAGCATAACGTCCCAAACCGGAAACTGGAAGCGCCCGTCGTCCTCGGCAGTGAAAAAGTCTCGTGTGATGTCCCCACCGGCCCCAACATAATGGCTACGCGTACACCACCCTCGATTAGTATCGACGATGGGAACGCCGGAAGCGCGACACTGGATCAGACGACGGATTGGCTTTAGGACGGGCCATAAGCATCTTAGTAGAGAGTGCTTTCGGATCCGACTAACCCACCAAAATCAGATCTGATATTCTGCCCCTCACCCTTATGTAGCACCTGTTGGAAGGGTGAATCGAATGGTTCCACTTCCTGCAGGAGGATTTGGGGCCAGACTGGAGACAACATACATATGTTCGAACAAGACGACGCCGACCGTGGTCAGGTCGGTATTGGTACGCTCATCGTGTTCATCGCGATGGTTCTCGTCGCTGCAATTGCGGCGGGTGTCCTCGTGAACACGGCCGGGTTCCTCCAGGCGACTGCGGAGGACGCCGGACAGGAGAGTGTCGACAAGGTGACGAATAGGCTCGACGTCGTGAGTACGCACGGATTAGTGAATGCAAGTGGCAGTGAAATGAAAATTGATAGTCTGAACCTGACAATTCGGCTCGCAGCTGGGTCTGGAGGAGTTTCGCTTCAAGACACCACAATAAAGTATGTGAGTGGGACAGAAGCCAAAAATCTCGTGTTCAAAAACACCTCAAAAACCGGTGCTCACGAGAAAACAAATGCGACCAGCCTTGATGCAAATAACTCCGGGCTCAATTCGACGGAATACACCGCTTACGCGCTGGACGACGACGGGGACAGCTCCTTCCCGGTGGTGAATAGTCAGGCCGACCGATTCGAAATCGTGATCAACACCTCGGTCGTCGAGGGTGGAACCGGGGGACTCAAAACGGGTGACACCGTCGACCTCGAGATTACCAGCCGGTCTGGTGGATCTACCCAGGTGATTATGACGATGCCGCAACAGCTTGCAGGCCAAGATGAAAACGACCCCATCCCACTCTAAGGTAAGACAATGTTAGACCTATTCAATCAAGACGAACGTGGTCAGGTCGGTATCGGTACGCTCATTGTGTTCATTGCGATGGTTCTCGTCGCCGCGATCGCGGCGGGCGTCCTCGTGAACACGGCTGGCTTCCTCCAAGCAACGGCGGAGGATGCAGGTCAAGAGAGCGTTGACAAGGTGACGAACAGAGTTGAGGTCGTCAATCAGCACGGAACGGTTGGGAATGATGACACAATCTCGAATATAACTTTGACAGTCCGACTGGCCGCTGGTTCAAGTGCTGTCGATATGGACACCACGTCGATTAAGTATCTCAGTGATACCAACGTCACAACGCTAGTCAACAGCACAGACAGCTACGACAACCCTGCAGGAAATGAAACGTACTTCAACCTCACTAAGGTTGAGGGGACCGACGAGGACGACTCGTTCGGTGTCCTCAACTCTGGCGGTGACCGTTACGAGGTGACTATCAACGCCTCTGCGATCAAAGGAGGCGACCAGTACGTTGGCCTCAAAACTGGTACACAGGTCCAGCTCGACATCACGAGTCAAACCGGTGGGACGACAACGGTCATCCTGACGATGCCCCAGCAACTCGCAGGGAAAGACGTCAAGGAGCCGGTCAAGCTCTAAAACAGGTCTGCATCTCGAGTTGGCGACGAGCGACTTTCATTTTCACTCACGCCGCGAGCGGTTAGGAGCTTGTTTTTTATCCACAATGTCCATCACTGTGTTTATTGAGTGTGAAGTCAGGATACAGAGCGGTTCACGGATTCAACGGCCTGGCATAGACACTGATGGCTGTGTCAGAAAGACATCTCTGGCAAAGTTCGCAAAGAATTGGTCGTGTCGAAAAATATTCTTGAATTTTAGGTCCGCGTTAAACCCTTCTATAATTTACAAGATCAATACTTTGTGTGCTTGTTGCACAGGAATTTACTCCTCGCATAGGCGTCTAGACTTGCGCTCTGACTCGAGCGAACATACTCCAGACCGCTTTGTGATGCGACCAAAATATTGAACCCCTCGTATTGTAATACCAAGAGTATGAAGGCAGTTGTCCTCGCCGCCGGCGAGGGGACGCGACTCAGGCCGCTCACGCGGACGCGGCCGAAGCCGATGATCCCCATCGGTAACCAGCCCCTTCTTGAACACGTCCTCGAAGCCGCACGCGAGGCGGGTATCGAGGAATTCGTGTTCGTCGTGGGCTACAAGCGCGAACGGATTCAGAGTTACTTCGGTGACGGTGACGACTGGGACGTCGATATCGAGTACGCCGTCCAGAAGACGCAACTCGGAACCGGCCACGGGCTCTTGCAAGCCGAATCACAGGTCGAAGGCGAGTTCATCGCGCTCAACGGCGACCGGATCGTCGAACCGAGCGCGATTTCGGCGGTTATGGACGAACGACGCAGCACGGGAAAGTCCATCATCGCTGTGACACGCCACGAGCACCCCGAAAACTACGGCGTGGTCGAACTCGAAGGTCGGACGGTTCGTTCTATCGAGGAGAAACCGCCAGCGTACACCGTACAGACCGATTACATCAACGCCGGCGTGTACGGACTCGACGACTCGATCTTCGAGGATTTGCGGTCTGCGGAGGCCGAAGGCGAGCTTGGGATCACGACCGCGCTCCGTGAACGCCGTGACGGGCTGCGTGCTGTCCCGTTCGACGGGCTCTGGCTCGACGTCTCTCACCTCTGGGACGTGCTCTCGGTCAACGGTCGTGTGCTCGACCGGCTCGAACCATCTGAATCATCGACAGCCGCGATCCACGAACGAGTGACGGTCGTCGACCAGACGTCGCTCGGATCCGACGTTCGCATCCGACCGGGGGCGACAGTGTTACCCGGCACGTCACTCGGCGACAACGTGGTGATCGGATCGAACGCCGTCGTCGCGAACGCGGTCGTACTTCCGGATGCGCGGATCGGTGACGGCGCGGTCGTTCGCGACTGTATCGTCGGTGAGAACGCCTCTATCGGGCCGAACGCGACGGTCGAAGGTGGCGAGACGAACGTCGTCGTCGACAACGACGTGTACGAGCAGGTACGCCTGGGCGGTGTCGTGGGCGACAACGGGTCGCTCGGCGGTGGCGTTACGCTTTCGCCGGGAACCGTGCTCGGCAATCAGACAACCGTCGAATCGGGGTGTCACGTGAGCGGGCGGATCGAACACGACGCGGTCGTGCGGAGGGGATAAGATGTGTGGAATCATCGGATACGTCGGTCGGGAAGACGCATTGCCGATCCTGAGAGACGGGCTCTCGAACCTCGAATACCGCGGTTACGACTCGGCGGGAGTTGCCCTCGGTGGTGGGAGCTTAGACGTCTACAAGAAGGAGGGCGAACTCTCGGCACTCACCGAAATTCTGCCGGACAGTTCGACGGCGACGATGGGAATCGGCCACACGCGGTGGTCGACGCACGGCGAGCCCACGGACGTGAACGCTCATCCGCACACGAACGAATCGGGCGACGTCGCGGTCGTCCACAACGGGATCATCGAGAACTACGATACGCTGCGGGAGGAGCTCGAAGCACGCGGTCACGAGTTCACGAGCGATACCGACACAGAGGTCGTCCCGCACCTCGTCGAAGAGGAACTGGAACCCGAGCGTGACCTCGTCGACGTGGTTTCGAGCGTCGTCAATCGGCTCGAAGGGAACTACGCGCTCGGCGTCGTCGTCGCGGGCCGCGATGGCATCGTCGCGACGCGACGCGGCAACCCGCTCGTGCTTGGATTCGCCGACCACGGGACATTCCTCGCGAGCGACGTCCCCGCGTTCGTCGAACACACCCGGCGCGTGAGCTATCCGGAAGAAGGTGACGTGATTCATATCACCGAAGAGGGCGCGACGGTGTACGTCGACGGCGAGGAAGTCTCACGTGCGGTGCAGGAGGTCGACTGGGACGCCGAAGCGGCTGAGAAAGGCGGCTACGAGCACTATATGCTCAAGGAGATCCACGAGCAGCCGACGGCGCTTCGCCAGGCGATTTCAGGTCGGGTCGATGAGATGAAAGGAGAGGTAGACTTAGAGATCGACCTCCCGAAAGAATACCTGAACTCGCTGGAGGAAGTGCAGTTCATCGCCTGCGGGACGTCGTATCACGCGGGACTCTATGCTGCAAAACTGTTCGAGGAGCACGCCGACGTTCGCACCTCTGTGGAGGTCGCCTCGGAGTACGAATTCGACGGCGGACGCGACCCGTGGCGGACCCTCGTGGTGGCCGTCACGCAGAGCGGCGAGACAGCCGATACGCTGTCCGCACTCAAGCGGGCCAAGCGCGCCGGCGCACGGACGCTCGCAGTGACGAACACACTCGGGAGCACGGTGACCCGACTGGTAGACGACACAGTGTTCATCCGCGCTGGCCCGGAAATCGGCGTCGCCGCGACGAAAACGTTCTGTTCACAGGTGGCAACACTGACGCTAGTGGCAGTCCACGTGAGTCGGCAGCGCGGAACGATTTCGACGGCGGACGCCCAGGAGTTGCTGTCCGACGTCCGTGGCTTGCCAGGGGCCGTACAACAGGTGTTGGATAACGAGGAGCAGGTGCGTCTGGCAGCAGAAGAGTACGCCGACGGCGACGCGTTCTTCTTCATCGGGCGATGGTTAGGGGCTCCAGTTGCGTTAGAGGGAGCGCTGAAGCTGAAAGAGATTTCGTACGATCACGCCGAAGGGTTCCCTGCGGGGGAACTAAAGCACGGGCCGCTGGCGCTTGTGACATCTGAGACGCCTGTGCTGGCCGTGTTGACTGAGGGGGCCAACGCTGACGAGACGCTGAATAACGTTAAAGAGGTTGAGTCTCGGGGCGCACCCGTGATCGGATGTGCCTCTGACACGATAGGAGATGCTGAGAAATTCGCCGAGGAGGTGTTTTGGGTGCCCGAACTGGGCGAGCTAGAGCCGCTCGTGGCGAACGTCTACTTCCAGTTGTTCAGCTACCACGTGGCGAATCTGAAGGGTCGAGCTATCGACAAGCCACGAAACCTAGCGAAGAGTGTGACCGTAGAGTAGTGGCTGCTACAGTAACGTAGTCTCGTCACTTCTATATTTCACCCTTAGAAGGTTTCAGTATATGTCCGACAGGGGAGTTTGTGTCGTCACGCATCCGCTGAGTGCAGCAGGAGAGAATGCGACGCGGACGTTGCTAGATATTCTGGCTTCCATTGGTCCCGTCAGTTTAGTTACTGCTGATCTCCCCGAGGAGTCGTCGATCCGTGACACGCGGGACGTGATCGAACTCACCTCGAAGGGGGCCGGCGATCACATCCTCGTTGCAGCACTCCGATTCGTACTGAATCAGATTCGGATGTGTCTGGTGCTTCGGCGGCGACGCGAGCCCGTCGTGCTGTTTTTTGGAGCTACCTCCTATCTCCTGCCGATTCTGTTCGCGCGTGCGGTTGGGAAGACAGTGCTCGTTGAACCTCGTGGCGACGTTCCCCTAACGCTCCGCCTCAACTGGGAACAAAGACTACCGTCGGCCGTCGCGTGGGGTCTGGCAGGATCTGTGAGTCTCCTCGAATCCGTGGGATTTGCCGCGGCTCATCGTGTCGTGACGTACACCCCAAATATGGCCCGGGAGCTCGGGGCGGATCCAGATTCAGACCGGGTGTATCCACACGGTGCACGGTACGTCGACACAGAACGCTTCTCGGTAACGACTCCATTCGGCGATCGCGATGACGTCGTTGGCTTTGTGGGGCGTCTCGACGAAGAGAAAGGGATCCGCGAACTGGCTGAGGTTGCAAAGCGGCTTCCGGAAGGCGTCACGTTCCGCTTCGTCGGAGACGGACCACTGTACGAGTGGCTCGCGTCCGAACTATCAGAGGAGATCGAGACCGGAGCTGTCGAACTCGCCGGGTGGGTCGATCACAAAGACGTTCCTATCGAGTTGAATCGGATGAAGCTGCTCGTGATGCCTTCGCATCCAACGGAAGGCTTGCCGACGACGATACTGGAATCGCTCGCGTGTGGAACACCAGTCTATGCAACGCCAGTCTCGGGAGTCCCCGACGTCGTGAAAGAGGACGAAACTGGATTTCTGATGCGCGACCGAGAGGCAGAGGCAATTTTCCACGATATCGAGGACATCATCTCGACGGATACTGCACTTGCGAGCGTAAGCGATCGTGGCCGGGCGTTGATCGAAGACGAGTACAGCTTCAGTGCAGCACAGGCTCGGTATCGAGAGTTACTATCAGAGGTAGAGCACTGACTGGCTGTCTATGAACTTCGCACGAGCGGCTCGTACCACTCGCGGTTCGCTTTGTACCAGTCGATGAAATTGGCGACGCCCTCCCGAATATCCGTGCTCGGTTCGTAATCGATGAGTTCGCCGGCCTTCGAAACATCCGCATACGTGTGACGAGCATCGGCGTCTTTCGCGTCTTCGTGGACGATATCAACGTCGGCGTCGGTCTCTTCGACAACGTACTCGGCGAGTTCGCGGATCGAAATGTTGTCGCTTGAACCGATGTTCATCGCCTCACCGTCTGCAGCATCGGTTTCTAACAACTCGAGGTTCGCCTCGACAATATCGTCGATGTACGTGAAGTCCCGGGTTTGCTGGCCATCGCCGTAGATGATCGGTGGCTCGTCGTTCAAACAGCGTGAGACGAAGTTCGAGATCGCCATATTCGGACGCATACGAGGCCCATAAACCGTGAAGTAGCGGAGATTCACTGTTGCAATATCCCGAAGGTCGTTGTAGATGTTGCAGTAGTGTTCGGCTGCGAGCTTTGTGACCGCATAGGGGCTTTTTGGGTGGTTCGGGTGCTCCTCGTCGTACGGAAGGTACTCTGGGACACCGTACACAGAGGATGACGAGGCGTTCACAACGCGTTCGACGCCGTGGTCTGCAGCCGCTTCGAGGACAGTTACGATTCCGTCGATGTTGTTTTCGTTGTAAGCTTTTGGCTGTTCGACGCTAGTGCGGACACCAGCCTTCGACGCTTCGTGAAAAATGACGTCAACATCGTGTCCCGCGATAATTTCCTCAACGAGTTCGTCGTCAGTCGTCGCGCCTTCGACAAATTCGAAACGTTCGTCGCCCACCCAACGACAGACATCGAGATTGTGTTCTTTGATCCCGAGGTCGTAGTATGGATCGAATTTGTCGAGAACGACGACCTGATGTCCCTTTCGGAGGAGTCCTTCCGCGAGATTCGAACCGATGAACCCCGCACCGCCCGTGACGAGAACTTGCATATGGCCAGGTTCGATTAGGGTTCGTTTGTCGCTTCCGGTTCCGGTTCCGAGGCCGTCTGTAGTTGAGCCTCCGGTAAGCGATCTTCAGCCCGATCGCGGTCTTCTGGGAATCCAACGTCGATACGCCAGCCATCTAAACGAATTGCGTCGATGGTTCGTCCGGACTGGATCAAGAGATCGATCGCATCCGGGAGTTCGTACTCGCCGCGATCAGAGGGCTGGACGAGATGGCACGCGTGGAAGATGGCCGGAGTGAACGTGTAGAAGCCGGTCATTACGAGGTTTGACGGTGGATCGTCGGGTTTCTCTACCACGCGCTGGATCTCACCATACTCGTTGGTGTCGCAGACGCCGTACCGTGAAGCGTCTTCCATCGGGACTTCTTCGACGAGGAAGGCCGCGTCGGCACGATCTTCCTGCTGCCGGTTGACGACATCACCGAGATTGCCTCGGAAGACGTTGTCTCCGAGCATCAACACGAAATCGTCGTCGATGTGTGGCTCGGCTTGGAGAAGAGCGTGTGCGAGGCCCAGTTGTTCCCGTTGGTGCGCATAGGTAATTGGGCGACCTCTATACTCGTCACCGTAGCGCTCCATTATCTTCTCTTTCTTGTAGCCGACGACGACGACAAATCCGTCGATACCGATGTCGAGTAAGTTGTCAAAGACGTCCTCGATGAGTGGTTTGCCGTCTACCTCGACCAATACTTTCGGCTTGTCTTCTGTCAAGGGACGAAGACGAGTTCCTTCCCCAGCGGCTAGGACAACAGCTTTCATATTTATAATTGGAAACGGTCCAATTAAAATACCTTCTGCTGGCACTGTTCAGATAAGGTCGAAAAGTGAGGCGGGTTAGCTTCTCGCTCTTGGGTAGAGGATTGTTGGTGAGTTCTCAGCAGTAGTTGGAAGTCACAGCGGGCAAGGGTGACGCGACCGCGTCACCCGACGAACAATGTTCCCTATCAAGACGTTCGTCTCGGAGCGTCGCGCCGCGAACCTGCTGGAACAGGTTCGCTGGCGCGACGGCGTCTATTTCCCACGCTGCCGTGGCGAATCTGTGATTCGGTACGGCAGCTATCGCGTGTTTCAGCGGTATCTCTGTAAGGATTGCGACCGCACGTTCAACGATCAGACCGGCACGATCTTCGAACATTCTTCGGTGGCGCTCAGAAAGTGGTTTCTCGCCGTCTACACCTACATCCGCTTCAACACAAGTCTCAGGCAATTAGACGTAGATATTGACGTTTCATACAAGACGATCTACCGGCGCGTCCAGCGCTTTTTGCGAGCGCTGGACGCGCCTCGACTACAGCTCGAAGGCCCCATCGAGATAGATGAATTCTACGTGAAAGCAGGTCTCAAGGGCCGCGAGCGCGACCAGCCGTCGCGCTCGCGTGGCCTG
>NZ_JAVDDW010000021.1:0-10501 GCF_030848585.1 Halobellus sp. H-GB7
GATCGAACTTGATGAGTCCGGTGTCGTCAACACGATGTGTTCCTGTCTGTATGATCACGGGGGCATCTGTAAGCACCGTGTGGCCGTTCTCCTGACATACATCCGCAACCCCGACGAAATCAGTCAGCGGCCACCCATCTCCAAACTGGTCGCAGACACAAATCCTGCGGAACTTCGGGACCTCCTCGTTGCTCTCGTCGAGCGTCGTCCCGACCTCGCAGAGTGGATCGAATCTCGGCTCGAGACAGCCCAGTCAGAGGACACAGCCGGCGACTCCACTAATCAGAGTCCGGACATTAATCGAGATTCGATTCGACGGCACGTCCAGTACGTTCTCCAGCCCCCGAACGAGCGTGAATCTCAGGCCTATGATACGTATGCGACAGTCGAAACTGACGTCGAGGAGCTGGGAGAGTTGCTCGATCAAGCGCGAGCCGCCATCGAAGCCAGCGACGGCGAGTCGGCACTGGATGTTCTTGACCCGCTCGCAGACGAACTAATGGACGAGGAGTGGCTCGCGCTTTCGTACGACGACTCACAGGGCATCTTCGAGTTTTTCGACGACATCGACACCGCGTTGGCCGAAGCGCTACTTACAGCCAACTTTGCTGGATCAGAGCGCGATGACTGGGAGGCGAAACTCCGAGGTTGGAAGAACGAGATGAGTAGCTATACGGATCGACCTCCCTACAGTGTCGCTCTTGCGGTCGTCCAGCGGGACTGGGATTGCGACCCGATCCAGGAGGCGATGAAGCCCGAGAGCAGTGACGCGGACCTCTGGGACAAAGAGCACCCCTGGTACGCCAGGGATGTCATTCGGGCTCGTCTCAACGTTCTCGAACGCCAGGATCGCATCGAGGAGTACCTAAATCTGGCGGCAGCTGCCGACTTGACCGACGCATACGTTACGATGCTCGTCTCGGAGGGCCGTATCGACGAGGCAATCGAGTACGGACAGCAGCACCTGCAGTCACCAGACGACTCGCTCACGCTGGCCAAAGCCCTCCGGAGTCACGACCGACCGCAGGCAGCGCTGGAGATCGCCCAGTACGGACTGACCCTGGACGGCAGCGGAAAACCAGCGCTGGCTGAGTGGCTCCGCGACCGAGTCAGCAGTATGAGTGAACCAGAGGTGGCGTTGAAGGCGGCTATCACCGCGTTCAAAGCTTCTCCGACGCTCGTATCTTACCAGGCGACGGAAGAACTCGCCGGCGAGGACTGGCCGGCTATTCGCGAGGAACTGCTGGAGGCACTCGCGAACCGAGACACCACCCAGCAGAGTGCGCAACGCCACGTCGAGATCTTCTTGTACGCGGAGCGGTACGACGAGGCCATCGCCATCGCGGACCGGTTTTCGGATTACAAGGTAGTCGAACCGGTCGCCGACGCCGTCTGGAACGAGCGCCCGCAGTGGACGATCGACGCCTGCAAGGCACAGGCCAAACCGATCATCGAGGAGGGGAAATCACAGCGGTATCGACACGCTGTGGACTGGCTAGAGACAGCCGGAAACGCGGCCGACGCTGTGGACGAACTCGACGACTGGCGGGACTACGTACAGGATCTCCGGGATGATCACTATCAAAAGTACAAGCTCCGGCCGATGCTGGAGGAATTACTCGAGGAGTTTGAAGATCGATAGCACAACGAAGACCATAACTGACAGAGAGTACAGACCGATTCGTCATCGAAGGGTGATGGGGATTTTTGATTACAGCGAAGGAGGTGAGACACAGCAGGAATGTACGATTGAGTCCACGGATTCAAGATGTTTCTCCACGAACCGTCGCATATGACCGATAGTTCAGAAACATCACCGTCGTTTCTCTCGTCGCTTCCGAGCCACCCCATTACCGACGACATCGTGAAGCAGATCGGCGAGAGCGATAACTCGAAAATTCACGGAGCGATGGGGTTTCCGGGATCATCCCCCGGCACGATCGAAGCGTTCCTGCTGGATATGGAAGCGAAGACGTATGTGATCGTCTTTGATCCAACCGCGGAACGGTGGTACGTCTACAAATCCTTCGAAACCGAGGGGATGAGCCATCAAGAGACGGTCGATTATGCAAGCGACCTCGCCAACGAGTGGCTCGCCCAAAGCCTCTCAGATCGCATCGCGGCCGCAGAAGAGGCGGAGCAGGACATATGATCCTCCGCTACTACGCCGATGCGGACGTCCGTGAGTGGCACGACCACACGCTCCGGCTCTTGCGAACGCTACACGACGAGCACGGCATCACTGTCGAGATCGACCGGATCGACGAGCAACACGAGCCGACCACGGACTTCCCAGGCGACGTACGATATCCGACGCCCGAAGAGGTCTACGAGCGCGACCTCAAACGCAATCGTGCGTTGAACCATACCATCGATCAGACACCGTCAGAGGCGTTCAAACGCTACGGGAAACTCGACATCGCTGGGAACGTCGCGGTCGTCGATGAGGAGGGGACCGTCCAGTGGGCCTCAACACTGCCGGGCTACGCTGACGGCTATCGCCCGGGTGCTGCGTCACAGACTGCGATGGACTTTCTGGAGGATATCGCCACCGCTCCGAGCAACCGCATCTGCGTCGAGTGCCTCTCTCTGCTGGATGGCAGCGAAAACTTCTGTCCGAACTGTGGCTACGAATTGCCATAGCGCAATCGGAGAGTCGCTGCGTGGCAAGATCACCGGGATGCGGCTGACCGACTCATCGACTGGCAGTTCACCACCGATGACGCACGACTCAAGCTACGTCGGCTCTACCCAGTCGAAATTAAAATCGAAGAAAACCAGCAAATCGAGGGCTGAACCTCGACCCCGATCTCATCCGAAGTAGTTCGGGAGGATGCCATACGTTCTGGCGAGCGTCACGATTTGTTTCTTGAACTCGTCCGACTCTGTGCTGTGCGATTCCGCGAGTGCTTCGACCTCGGAAGAGTATGCCTCGCGAATTGCGTTCGCTTCGGCCCGTCCATCGACTGTCGGCCCCCAGAGAACGGTCGTCCCGTAGTCACCCGGTTCGAGTGGTGGGCCAAGCCGCTCGCGCTCCCCGACACGCTCGATCAGCCCCCGTTCTTCGAGTGATTCGAGTGCCGTCTCGACCTCCGGTTCGAGATCCGCGTCCGCTGCGAAAAACTGCTCGATCGATGGAAGTCCGGGCTCGTCCCTTGACGTGATGAGATCGAGTTTTACACAGGCTGAGACGAGGTCGTCGGTCGTTTTTTCGACGCCACCGTAGTCGTGTTTGTAGCGTCTGTCGTGGGTGGTGAGTTGATCGATGATCGTTCGCTCGATCCACGTCTCGGTTTGCATCGGTTGAAGTGTATCCACGAAGACAGAGAAGCCTATCGCACGAGGTGCCAGCCGAGAGCCAAAAAGAGACTACCCCGACGCTCTCTATCCGCTCTTTCAGCACAGACTGACGTCAGTTCCGTCCCGCGCGGTGAGAGCAGTCTCTGGTATCTCTGTCCACGCTTCACCTGTTTCGGATCAGCACGGGGACTCCTCCAACAGACCTTCCAGCATCGGTCTCAACTTGTACTTCTGATCGTGAGGAACGGAGATTCTCTCGAAGCCCAATCCGAGGAATTACGCCGCCATCCGACCAAGAACGCGTATGGACCACACTCCCGATGCGTTCGCCGACGCACTCTCCTCTGGCGACACCGAGCGCGTGAATCGGGCAATCGACGAAATCGAGAATACCGAGCTCGAGGAACGAGCCGCCCTGTTCGACGAGTGTTTCCAGATGTGTCTCGACCTTTACGAGGCCGACGATGGATACCAGCGACAGTCCGTGATCCGCTTTGCAGCCGGTCTGTATCCGCGCCTGGCCTATCGAACAGTTGGTTCGGACCTCACCGACGGGACGTTACCGGGCGAGTGGACGCTCGACGAGATCGCGACCCACCGCGAACGGCTGCGGGACCTCTACGTGGACGCACTCCGCGACGGCGACGGCCGTGTGAGACGCGCAGCTGCCAAGGCGATCAAGGAACTAGCGCTGACCGCCGAGATGCTCGAAGCCGAGGACGAACTCCGATCGATGATGGACGAACTGGAAGCGCTCGCCGAGGAGAGTGCGGACTCGAAGCGAAAACACGTCGAGCAGGCCTACGAGAACGTCGCCTTTCACGCGGAAAAGCCGTTTTCCTTACTTCCGGACGGGCTTCGGGACGCGCTCGAGGGCGACGAACACAGTAGTGGACGGTAGCTCACTCGAATATGCTGCTCTGTTGAATAGATGCTGAGCCACGGTTACAGGGACTCACACAGTGATCCTACGTTGATGATGGCGAACATCAGGACAATTTCACGGAACAGGCGATCGCAGACTGGCAGTACTGGCTCAACCGCTGAGAGCCATACGTTCGTGGTCGAACTATCCTCCCCGAAGACGGATAGTGACCAAAGCAAACGAAGGCAAGTAGGACAACATCTCCCGAACCACAGGGTATCGACCGGTCGAGGGCCCTCAAGAGTTGTCGCCGGGGCAGTGTGCTCCGCATAGCGGCTCGCGGATGGGTTCCACGCGGAAGGTGTGGTGGTCCCACCAGATAGCTACTTTTCGAGGCGCTGGAGCAATTGCGTGACGTAGGGACTATTCTCCCAGCTACGATGCGGGCTGATCGTTGTGAGCAGCGTTCGAGCCTCCTCGTGGCTCAAATGTCCATTCCGGGCGTAGTCCACAATGAGCCGCGGCGTCGGGACGATCCGGGGGCCCTGAAGCACGGCGTGAATCAGCGGGAAGTTCGTGCCACCGAATTCGTCGGTGAGAAATCCGTCGACGGCGAGCACGTTCGCAAGAACGATGCCATCGGTTTCGCCGTCGTCGAGGCCGAACGTCGGCCGGGAGTCCGGCGTACCCTTACGTTCGTAGGGATCCTCGATCGTGAAGTGGTTTCGGGCCGCGAGGACGTTACTCGCAGCCGCAGCGTGAATATCCTGATACTGCGTGATGTCGCGGAGCTCTGTGACTACCTCCGTTGGCACGACCACTTCACACGAGGTGAGCAGGTACTGGAACGGGTCCGGAACGTCGGTGTCGACGGCCGCGTCCGCACGAGGCACAGCGAGACTGACGAGAGCGCTCGTGTCGGCGACAACTGTTCGCAATCGTGGGCCGCTCATCGATCGTCGTCGGTCTCGGTGTCGACCGTCGTCACATCGCCTTCGTAAATGTCGACGTCCTCCGGGGCAGCGAGATCAAGTGGCACGTCCTCAAGGTCCGCTTTGAGGAGGTGGAGTCGCTGTGCGGTCTCGGCACCGACCAACTGCTTGACCGTCTCGAATTCGAGTTGGTCGTCGTAGTACTTCGTCGCGACCAATTCCTGAAACGTCTTGCTGTCGGCCGTGTCTTCGATGTACTCGCGAATTGCCTCAACAAGCAGATCCGTACGATCCTTATCGAAGAGGTCGGCGATCGCATCCAGCCGGTCGACGAGATACTCCGGCGACTGGAAATGGACCCGTCGCGGGTCGTCGCTTGCGCTCATTCTATGTGCAAGTTCTGCACATAGACGCATAACGGTTTCGGCGTATGCATAGAGCTTGCACATGAACGCCCGTGAGACAGGAATGGCCTACGCCGGTCTCAGAGGGTGAAAAACACGTGGCTAGTCTGCGCTAGCTGGGGTGCTGTCTACGTCGACGTCGTCGAGAAGCGGGCAGTCGATGTGCATCTCGATTTTATCGAAGGGGACAACTGGCCGGATCGCTCCCCCAGGGCCACCTTCGTTAAGTTCGAGGATACCCAATACCTCCAGCTGTTTCAGATCTGCATGAACATCGGAGACGTCGCGGTCGACGAGTCGTGCAGCCTCCCGCATACTTGATGGGCGCTCTTTGGCGATTGCTTGGATGAGATCGAGGCGTAGCGGTGTGAGGCTGTCGACGAGATCGTCATAAGTCCCGAACTGGAGCACTGCACGCTCATCGCTTTCATCCAGTTCATCAGCTTCAGCAGTCTGAACCAAATCGAGTTCACAGCGACTGCATCACATCAGGATGCGCCGCACCCCTCTGGGGCGCACAAACAACACGTCTCAACGATACCGAGGTGATTCGGAAGATCAAAGGAAGCTATTACCACCCAAGCGGATGTCGCCGCTAGTAGAATGGGACTGTTGAGTAGGCTCCGGACGGCCATTGACGGGGACCCTTCGACGCTGTGGGAGTGCCGCAACTGTGGCGAGACCCTCTCCAAGGAGGCCGAGGAGTGTCCACGCTGCGGCGCTGACGAGATTGTATACTACGAGTTCTGATCAGCGCAGCACTGCTGGCTCCTTAGCGATGCCGACCGTAGCGAGGTACGCGAGGAATTCCTCGTATAGGTTGCTGTCGCTGAGCGTGTCAGCCGCAAGGTGACGCGCCCATTCGATCGACCATCGGTAGGCAGGATCCGTGCCGCCCTTCCCGTGGAGGTACCACCAGCGCGCTGCTTTGAGAACTACGATGGGATTCGTCGGCGGTTGGTCGCCAGCAAGCCCACGGGTGATGGATTCGATTTCGTCGGGGACGTCGGTGGGATCGATCTCTGCTGATTGCATATTTCCGATATCGACTGGGATGTCGTCGATTGAGACGTTTTCCGGATTCTGTTGTTGACTCACTGGAAGTCACCTCTGTATGAGGGCTCTTAGAGGACCCCTCGCCCGCTCGGGGTACTCGAAAAACAGACCGCTGCGTTACGGTGGGAGGTGGCGATCGTAGATATTCCGCCGATGCCCAACCGCTTCGACAATCAGGACATCTTCGTCTCGGTCCCACGTGATGATCGCACGGTAGTCGCCGGCGCGAAGCTTGTAGTACGGATACCCGCTAAGCTTTTCCAGGCGATGGGAAGTCCAGTCTTTCGCCTCGTCGATTTTCTTCACCAACCGCTCTTGGGCTTCGGTGTCGACCCCGTCCAGCAAATCAAATGCTTTCGGCGTCCACTCGACCTCAGTCATCGATTCCTAGTCGGTCCTTCACCTCGTTCTGCGAT
The DNA here is from genome assembly GCF_030848585.1 of Halobellus sp. H-GB7. Classification (NCBI taxonomy): domain Archaea; kingdom Methanobacteriati; phylum Methanobacteriota; class Halobacteria; order Halobacteriales; family Haloferacaceae; genus Halobellus; species Halobellus sp. H-GB7. The sequence goes on from NZ_JAVDDW010000021.1 coordinate 6,974, forward strand.
ACCGTCTCGCCTTGCTCTCGCTGCTCGCGGCTCTCGGCCAGATGCTCCAGCGCTTCCTCGGATAGCTGCGTTGGTGGGTTGACAGCGTCCCGAAGCGCGTCGCGGATGAACTCAGATTTGTTCGCATAGCCTCGCTTCTCCCAAACCTCGTCGACTTGTGCCAGCAGCGACTGTGGCACCCGGACGTTGATCTTCTCCATTTCACCGTTGCCACCGGCATCGCTGTCAGTGCTCATATGCTGTGATACGTATGTATCACGTAAGTACCTTCGGTCGGATACGCAGACTGTGGTTGATGATATCCAGACCGCGCTTGAAGGAGAGCCGCCGTGCTCCGAGAGGGTCTGGACAACTGCGCTCCCGTCAACACAAACCCCGACGTATCAGACCGTATCTCGGTGGGCGCTCGAAAAACAGAGCGGCGCTGTGTTCGGCAACGTATTTGACAGTTGCAACGTACTGTCCAATTACCTTAGGATGGCTGTCCTGGACGACCTCTCCGGATTCGAGTTCGAGGACCTGATGGAGGACGTGTTCCGCACCCTCGGCTACGAGAACGTCCGCCAGGCCGCCAAAACGAGCGACGAGGGTCGAGACGTCATTATGGAGGAGATCGTCGACGGAACGCGGCGTGCCATCATCGTCGAGTGCAAGCACACGGGGACGGTCGGACGGCCGGTCGTCCAGAAACTGCACTCGGCAATCGCGACGTTCGAGTTCAACGGCCCCAAACGCGGGATAGTCGTGACGACCGGCCGGTTCACGAATCCCGCCCAGGAGTACGCCCAGCGTCTCCAGCAGAACGATGACCCCCATCCCATCGAGCTGATCGATGGCGAGGACCTCCGGGAGATCGCCGACGAGATCGGGCTGGATCTCTACAACGGCCGTATTGAGGTCCTCTGTGACGAGACGCTTCGTCCGTACGACCCCGCGGCCGCGGTCGACGCACCCGTCGTGGAGGCGTTCCGCGACATCGAGAACATCGAGGCCGCGGATCTCCCCGAACCGGACTCGCAGGTAACGTTTCAGCCGGTGGTCGCGATCACCGCCGACACGAACGCTGTCTTCGAGACCTCGGTCGGTGTCATCCACCGGATCAACGACCGTACACAGTTCGTTGTCCACGCCGAACGCGGCCATCCGAATGTGGCAGATAACGATGTCGCGACGCTGGTCACCGAGAACTTCCACACGACGGTGCCCCTCGATACCGGGCAGTTTACCGAGGTATTCGACGATGTTGAGGAGCGACGGTTCGGCCAGACCCAAACGAAGTACAAGGAGTGGGCTGTTGACCGCCTCCAAGACTACCATACGACGACGGTGACCTACACCGGCGACAATAACGTCACGTACAACAAGACGTGTGAGCCGAATCGCTCGGACATCTCAGTGCAATCGATTGAACCGGTGTATCTACCTGAGGTTCGGCAGACGACAGAGATGCTGGAGTACTCGTATCCGTACGAATACTATGCTGCTGGCCCCTCGCGGGTCACTCTGGAGGACAGGATTCATCGGTGCGTCCACTGCGAGACGAGCGGCGTCGACGAGACGTACACGTACTGTCCGAACTGCGGGGCAATCGCCTGCGACACTCACATCAAGACCGAACGGCTCGAAGGGGAGCCGGTCTGTACCGGCTGTGCGGTGACCGACCGGTTCGCGCTGAAGACGAAGTACTTCTACGATGAACAGAATCTCGATACGTTCCGCGAGGAGTACGCCGAGATGCCACTCCACGAGAAGGCGATGGAGAACAAGTTACTCGCCGGGGCGAGCCTGGTCGCGACCCTACTGCTCGTCGCCGGACTGCTAGTCATCGGCGGCATCATTTAGACTGGTAGCGTTTTCACACTGGCTCAGCGACCAGCTCATCGAGTGCGCTGTCCAGCGCCCCATAGAACTACCAGCTGGCCCGCTCGAAAGTCTCGTCGGGCGGGCCATCCCGGCGCAGGAACGCGGACTGCCCGCTCACTTTGACAGACCACTCGACGGGCTCCTCGAATGGGTTTCGCGTCGGGGTCTCGACGACGTAGAGGTACTCCTCATCCCCGTGGATACCGTCGCCCGGATTTCCGACGCCGTGCCCCAGCAGGAATAGCGGCTGGTCTAGCTGCTCTATATTGGACGGGACAAGGCGATCTGCTGGCTGTGCTGCGTCAATCGTTCGGTCTGGGTTACTGTCCAGACACAGTCCGATCGTTGAGAGCTTGTCGAGGAACACGAACGACGCTGCTGTGTACCCCGGTCCTCGCTCGGCGCGGGTCGCGTCGAGGAGGCCCTTCAGTAGGGTCGCTGAGAATCGTCCTCTGCGGTGGATTTCACCGCAGCCACTACGCTAGATGCGACACCTCGTCTGGTTCTTCGACGTTGTCGAACTCGCCGCGCTCAACAGGCTCCCAATCCTCACCTGGCTCCGGACTCCACCAGTCGACCTTGTAGGCACCCGGTGCGCCGAGGATCTTCACGCGCGCCGACCCATCGGGTAGGTCGTGACGGAGCTTCTCGTTGACGTGGAGGTTCCACGTTGAGTGGGTGTCGAAGCAGGCGAGCACGGCCTCCTCGTAGCCGCGTGTCTCTCGGGATTCCTGGAGTTCGACCTGGGTGTTGCAGTTCTTGCAGAACACCCCCTCGAAGGGGATGTGAGTGAAGACCTCCTGCCCGCAGACGGGGCACCAGAGGAACTCGAACAGTGCCTCACTGTGTCGGTCAAGTACTTCAAGGGTCATTGGTTGACTCACCCGGTCGTACCGGGCCACCACCTCGTGTCCGGCCGAAAAACAGCGCCCAGCGCTCACCCACTCACCGTTCGGCGCCGTACACGATGCGCGAGGGGGCTTCGTACCCACAGTCCGGACAGTCGTAGCTGGCTTCGAGTAACCCCGCCTAATGATGGATATCCAAAACCCCTATGGGTTCTGTATCCGACGTTTCGGTCAGATGCCCTCCATATCGCGCCGTGAATACCTTGCAGTCTCAGCCACGACAGTTCTCGCGGCAACTGCCGGCTGCCAGACCAGCTCGTGTACGCCGACAGATCCTGGCGTCGCGCAGTGGCCACAGACACGTGCCTCTCCGCACAATACGAACGCCGTTCCCGATCAGCCGACGCTCACGGCTGGCGGTGACTATTGGACGAGTTCCCTTACGGACGATATCGATATCACTGGACTCGTTGCCACAAATGATACGGCCGTCGTCGTTGGCCGCACGTCCGGCGAGCACAATGGCATCCTGACCACCGTACAACTCGACGATGGGTCCTCCGATACGACCCACGAACTCAATCGGCGTCCAACTGGCCCACCAGCCCTCGAAGGTTCGATCGCTGTGACGCCCGTACTTGGCGACTATACCGAGCCATCGACCGGCGGGCTCGTCGCACTTGACACCGCTAGCTGGACGACCACCTGGACACACGATACAGCTGGCAGACCCAATCCGCCGACCGTCGCTGACGACCTCCTCGTCGCCACGAGCGACCAGGGCGATGTAACTGCGCTTACGGCGTCCACTGGCGAC
>NZ_JAVDDW010000022.1:0-8682 GCF_030848585.1 Halobellus sp. H-GB7
GGTCGCCTTGATTCCGACGAAGGACCCGTCGCCGTACCCCTCTTCGATCGGTTCGGGCTCGTCGATCTCGTCCGGCCAGTGGTAGATGGTCTGGACGAATTCGAACTCCGAGAACCCCACAACGTCGAGCGCGTCAACGAGTTCGTCGGTCGAGACGACCGCCTCCCGATAGAACGGATTCAGCGCCTTTTTCTCTTGGTAGATCCGGCCGACTGGACTCTTCTTGTCGATATAGCCGATGACGAGCGATCCGTCCGGGCGCAGCACTCGCCGGGCTTCAGCCAGTGTCTGGGGGATGTCGTCGACGAAGCAGATCGTCGTGACGATCAGCGCAGTGTCGAACGTCCCGTCTCTGAACGGCAGGGACTCAGCGACGCCTTTGACGACGTCGATCCCCCGCTTCCGGGCCCGAACCAGCATGTCGTCGGCAGGATCAAGTCCCACCTGCATCCCGAGCGAGGCCGCGAACCGGGCGCTGCCGACGCCGATCTCGATCCCGAATCCTGGCTGCGGAATTAGTCGCTGGAGAGCTTCGACTTCGGACTGGTAGGCGGCTTCGTGTGTGTCGAACCAACTCTCATATTGGTCGGTGTATCGTTCGAAGAGTGCGGATTTGGGCATGGTATTCGTTTACACGGTCTCCCCTTGCGAGTACTGGAGATCGCTTGACGCATTCTGAGGCTGGGGTGCCACCGATTGCGATAGAGAGTAGTCAGTATCTCTGTTGTGGCAATTCTCGTGAGTATTCGGCTACAGTTATTCTCTGCGCACCATGAGAACGGGAACCGGAGAGTGGCGGACCACACGTTCAGCGACACTTCCCATCACGAAGCGATCGATTCCAGTCCGGCCCTGCGTTCCCATCACGATGAGATCGATCCCCTGCATCGCACTATACTCCAGAATCTCTTGAGGTGGAACCCCTTCAACGACCTCTGTGACAACGGTGAGCCCGGCTTGAGTCCCTGCCTCCTCGAGGTTCCGTACTGCCTTTCGCCCTTCGCGCTGGAGCAATTCGAGAAGCGGACCGGATCGTGACACTCGTGTATCGACCACGTATAGGGCATGAACCGTGGCTTCGTACTGTTGTGCGATTTCGAGTCCGTGTTCGATAGCTTCCTGCGCTCCCGGGCTTCCATCCGTGGGGATCAGGATATCGGAGTACATGCTGTCCACTTAGTCGTGTGAGGGCATCAACCCTGTTCCACGGGGACCACCACGTAGAGTTTCGAGGCTCGATTACGACGGAGTAGATTAACGGTAAAATGAGGCGCTCCGATCGATCGACGACACAGTCCAAGAGGAGTTCGATCTCGGGACGCGCCGCTAGACGAAACAGAAGGAGGGGTCCCGTCGGAGCGTATACGAGAAGTCCCTGCGAGAGGTAAAACAAGTCGCCCGGCCATAAGGAGAACGAGGCGCTGAAGCGGTGGATCAGTCAGTTCATTCGACTGAATGAACGCTTCCCATCCGGTCGAGAAACCCGCGCGGAAGCATATCTCCACGGCGCTGTTGAAGCCCTCTAGAGTTGACATTCAGAAGAGCAGCTCCTCACGCGAGTTTTCGCGGATCCGGTGAGAATCTGGCTCCTCATCAAATCGCCAGACGTAAAGAGGGTTCCACAAAATCCTCTTCACGGAGACGTCTCCCGGTTCTGATATATCCCGTTTTATTCACTATTCGAGGCTGGTGACTCGGACCTCCTGTCTGTCACGGTGACGCCCCCCGAAAGCAACTGCGCGGATGGGGGAGCGAGCGTAATATCTTCCTCATCGAAGTGCCGTTTCACTAATCGGCGGAAGTCAGAGCGAAGCGTCAGAATATCTATGTGTCTCGGATTTTCGGTCCAGAATTCTGCTTGTATCGTGATTGCATTCTCTCCGAGTTTGACGATACGTGTATTCGGCGCTGGATCACCAAGAACTGATTCGAGGTTCGTGGCGATCTGTTGTAACTCCAACAGGGCCCGCTCGGTGTCCTCGTAATAGGCGACGTATACCTGTTCTGTCAGTCGATACCTGTTCCGACCGTAGGGCCGGGTGATCGCGTTGGTTGTGAGTTCAGTATTAGGGACCGAGATCGTTTCGTGGTTCGGTGTCCGGATACGGGTGACACGAAAATCAACTGCTTCGATAGTACCTTCCCCGCCCGGCCACTCGATCCAGTCGCCGACGTTAAAGTCCGGATCGGCGACGAGGAACATCCCACTGATAAGTGACCCGAACACTTGCTGGCCAGCGATGCCGAGGGCGAAGGTGAGGGCGGCGATGATGACCGCTGACTCGGAGAGTATCCGTCCGTAGCCAGCGGCGATGATACCCGTTAGCGTGGCGAATCCGATCAGAACGACCCGAAGGTACGTTTTTGTTGCTGTCTCAATTGTTGGGTTATTGCGATTACGCGATCTGACAACTTGGGTCGCGAGTGGAACGAGAAAAACCTGGCTTATGAGATACACGACGCCGAATCCCACGATGAACCAGAACAATTCCGACAACACCTGCTCGTACGCCGCTAGGATGTCTATCAACCACTTGGGTGGAGAAACCTGGCCGATCATATTCCCCGTGTCGGAGCAGACCGATAAAAAGCCTCATCGCTGGCCGCTCACGTCGTGTTAGTTAGGGTAAAGGGGTACTGTCGGTGTGCATGACTCCTGGCTTCGACCGGATCCCGTTCAGTTGCTGATCCTGGCAGTAAGGGCGGATATTCCTCCTTCCTAGGCGGACGGAAAGCCAGAATGAGGACGACAGGACGTCAAACGTTCGCTTCGCCCCTATTGTTTGACAATCCACTGGCTGGAAAGGCTACACAATGGTCGATCCTACAACTGGTCCTCTTGTGGAGACCGTCTTCCATCTCCTGCTCGCAGCTGGCCTCGGCGCACTCATCGGTCTGGAACGGGAGCAAAGCGAGTCGGGCGGATCGTTCGCCGGGAGTCGGACGTTTCCGCTGATCGCGCTCTATGGGGCGCTCGTTCAGGCCTTCTTCCCGTCCGTACTTCCGCTCGCTGTGGGAACGCTCGTCGTACCACTCACGGTCGCGTACGTCGGGAAGATCTGGTACGAGGGTGATATCGGCCTGACGACGCTCGTGGCCGCCCTCCTCACAGCCGTCCTCGGCGCAATGGCGATGCATTCCGACCGCGGCGCGATCATCGCGATCATCGCCGGCGGCGCCGTCACAGTGCTCCTCTCGGTGAAGGATCCGATACACGAGTTCGCCGATCGGATCGAAGAGAACGAACGGCGGGCGTCGGCGAAGTTTATCCTCGTCGTCCTCGTCGTCCTCCCAGCTCTTCCCGACCGATCGCTTGACGCCCTCTATGGGCTCAATCCGCGGTTCATCTGGTTGATGGTCGTCTTCGTCACCGGTCTCGGATTTGTGGCGTACGTACTCGGACAAACGCTCGGCCCCGAACGAGGGATCGCCCTTACGGGGATCGTCGGAGGGTTCGTATCGTCCACGGCAACGACGGTCTCGATGGCGGAGAAGACGACCCAGAACGCGACGCTCTATCACGTCTGTGCCTTCGCGGTCGTCACCGCCTCCATCGTGATGTTCCCCCGAGCGCTCATCGAAATCGCAGTGGTCAACCCCGATCTGCTCTCGAGCGTCGCACTACCACTGGGAGCGATGACTGTCGTCGGCGCTGTCGCTGCCGGGGTGTTGTACTGGCTGACTGCGTCCGACGAGACGGTCGAACCGGAGGAGTTCCAGAACCCGCTTCGCCTGCGGCCAGCCCTCCTCTTCGGGGTCATATTCGCGGCCGTGTTGCTCGTCTCCGAATACGCCAACGAGTGGTTCGGCGCATCGGGCGTGTACGCGACCGCGTTCGTCTCCGGGCTCGCCGACGTCGACGCGATGACGATCACGTTGAGTCGACTCGCAGCCGAAGGGGCAGTCTCGACAGAGGTCGCCACGACGGGGATCGTCATCGCGGCCATCGCAAACACCTTGGTCAAGGCCGCGTTAGCGTGGGTTCTCGGCACTCACAGGCTGGGCCGACTCGTGTCGATTGTACTCGGTGTCGTCATTCTAAGCGGTCTGGTTTTTCTCGTCGTGTGAACTGTCCTCTGACCCACAGACGTTCACGTTGAATGTCATCTCGCAACGTTGCGGGAGACAACTACGTCCCCAAGAGCGAGCATCTGGACCCTGGAGAGAACCCAAATTCTATGTAATCATCCGAGCAATCCTCAGAGACAATGAATAAATGAGTGCTGTCTTCTCCTCCTCCTTCTCTTTGAGCACCGGATGGCCACTACAGCTACTCCCTGTGCAGCTTCCGGTTTCGCTCGACGTGGTCGTCGTGCTGGCGATCATCGCCGTCGTCTTCGTCCTCTTCGTTACCCAGCCGGTACCGATCGATGCTACCGCGGTCGGCCTCATGGTCGCACTCGTCCTCCTCGGCGAGTGGACCGGCGTGTCGCCGGAGCAGGGAGTCTCGGGATTCTCGAACCCCGCGACGCTCACCGTACTGGCGATGTTCGTCCTGAGCGAAGGCGTCCGACGGACCGGCGTCATCCAGATCCTCACGCGGAAACTGATCGCATTCGCTGGGGACGACGAGTTCCGGCAGTTGCTCGCCACGGTCACGCTCTCCGGCCCGCCGGGCGGGGTGGTCAGCAACGTCTCGGTCGTCGCCGTGTTGATACCTGCGATAATGAACCTTGCCCGGCAAACGAAGACATCGCCCTCGAAGCTCCTGATACCACTGTCGTTCGCCTCGATGCTCGGCGGCATGCTCACCGTCGTCGGGACGATAACGAACCTCCTGGCGAGCGAGGTGTGGGTCCAGGTCGGCGGTCCCGACGCACAGCCGTTCGCCCTGCTCGAGTTCACGCACCTGGGCGCGATCGTCTTGCTCGTGGGGATCGTGTATCTGCTCACCGTCGGTCGATATCTCACTCCAGCACGGATCGAGCCGGCGGAGTCGCCAACCGACGCGTTCGGTATGACCGACTACCTCACTGATGTCGTCGTCATGGAGGACTCGCCGCTCGTCGGTTCTCGGCTCGGGGAATTGGGCGAGGAGGACCTTGACCTCGACGTGTTCCAGATCGTTCGTGGCAACCGGACGCTCGCCCACGGACTCGGATCGGAACGGGTCCAGGCCGGCGATGTCCTCTCCGTCAGGGCCGACCAGGAAACCCTCCAGGAGGTCATCGAGCAGGGCCACCTGCAGCTGTTACCGGAGCTCATGGAGGCGGCCACGGAGGACGATGCATCCCTCCCGCCCGGCTTCTCACCACGGCGTCACGGCTGGGAGCCGCCCGACACGGAGCCCAGCGATGCTCTCGCCGAGGACGAGGGGTCTAGCGAAGACACGGAGGAAGACGGCGACGAGACGGCCGAGGAGGCCCCCGACGAGGAGATCGAACTTACCGAAGTCGTGCTACTGCCCGGGCCCTGGTCGAGTCGGCGCAGCGGTGTCGCGGACTTCGAGCGGGACTACGACGTGACAGTGCTGGCGATCCGGCGCGGCGACGAGGTGATCCGCCAGCGCCTCCGAGAGGTCCGGTTGCAGGCCGGTGACGTCATCCTCGTCCAGGCGTCCGACCCAGTGCTCGATCGCATCGCGAGGGACACGAACGTCGCCATCGCGGGCGAGGACAGGTGGGAGGAGTTCGACCGATCGAAGATCCCCATCGCGCTGGGGATCCTCGCCGGTGCTCTCGGACTCGCAGCACTCAACGTTCTCACACTCATGGTTAGTGCGCTGACGGGCGTCGCGGCGATGTTCTTCACCGGCATCCTCACACCCGAGGAGGCGTACGAGGCCGTCGACTGGGAAGTGATTTTCATGGTGGCGGGTGTCATCCCACTCGGCATCGCAGTCGAGGCGTCCGGGACGGCGGCCCTCATCGCCGACCTTGTCGTTTCCGTCAGCGTTCTCTTTCCCGTGATCGCGGTCCTGGGGCTGTTCTACCTGGGGACTGCGGTCATCACGGAGATGGTCAGCAACTCCGCCAGCGTCGTGTTACTGCTCCCGATCGGGGTCGAGGTTGCCGGCCAGCTCGGCGTCAACCCCTTCGCGTTCGTGATGGCCGTGACCTTCGCGGCCAGCACACCGCTACTGACCCCCGTCGGCTACCAGACGAACCTGATGGTCTACGGTCCAGGCGGGTACAAATTCACTGATTTCGCACGTGTCGGCGCACCGTTACAACTGATTCTAACTGTCGTGACGACTGCTGGCATCGCATTTTTCTGGGGCCTGTGACTGTAGAACGGACGTTCGGGTGCCTGTGGCCTTGGGGAGTATTTGTTGACAAACCTATTTCACTGAGATAACAGGTACATCAGCACGACGAATTACACGTTCGGTAACACTACCGAGGAGGAACCGACGTATGCCCTTTCGGCCGTGAGTCCCCATGACGATACAATCGACATCGTGCTCCTCCGCATATCTGACAATCTCAAGATAGGGCGGGCCATGCAGAATCGAAGTTTCAGTCGGCAAGTACGTCGACGATTGGACCTGCTCGAGGGCGAGGTCCAGCGCCTTCTCACCGATGTCCTCGAGCGCGTCTCGTAGTCTCCGGACTCTATCGCCGTTGATTAGCTGTCCCGTCTCGACGACGTAGATGACGTGCAGTGTCGCGTCGACCGATCTCGCCAGTTCACCCGCACGGTCAACGGCCGTATGTGCACACTCGCTCCCATCGGTAGGGACGAGTATTGAGCCGATGTCTGGATCGATAACCGTCTCTTCATGAACAGTCATGACTGGTACGGGAGACTCACGTAGGGTTTGTTTGGCAACGCTCCCGAGGAGAATCCGGCTGAGTCCACTCCTGCCCTGAGTTCCCATCACAATACAGTCGATACTGTGTTTGTCTGTGTAGGTGAGAATCTCTTGATGAATCGATTTTGTCTTTTCAATGACCGCCCTCGTAGCCTCGACATCAGAAGAGGCAGCCAATTCGAGAGCCGCTTGGACTGCTTCCTCGCCATATCGGGCGGTGGTATTGTCACCATCAGTATCAGTGGAGGGTTGGTCGTGTTCAAGGACGTGAATCACGTGTAGTTCCGCGTCAAACTGATCGGCGAGTGACACAGCTGCTTCAGCTGCGATCGACGAGGCTTCACTGCCGTCAGTCGGTAGTAGAACGCGTTGGAACATGACTGCTATCTAACTGGGCTATTGGACGTTGTTGAGATAAACGGTTACCCTACCCCCGGCACTACCCCGGTTCTTGAACGGTTAGGTATCGAACCTGTACAGCTACGTTGCGACCTGCGATCTCGTCGATACGGGTGTTCAGCCGATCACCCAGTTCTGGTGGGGCTTCTCCTCGAGGAGCACCGATCAAGATAGTTACCTTGGAGGGACGCTGGGCGAGCAGATTCTCCGAATATTCGAACTGGACCTCGAGTAGCACGAACTCTGAATAAACCGGTTCATCGAGAATTGATTCGATATCATTTTGAATCGATTGCTCGGCAGTGGCAGTCTGATACGAAGAGAACGTAACAGTTCCAAGGAATGCAGAAAGAATCAGAATGCTAATCAGGAGAATGCCAACACGTTTGACGAACGTCTTTCTGGTCTGCTCCATACGGAACCATTTCTCAGGCCGGTATCCCATATACCAGAGCACAAGAAGTGCGGCGAGATTGATCGACAGGACGTTAACGAGGAGCAACACGCCGGAGCCCACGGCGAGTGCCGTATTCCCCCACGCGATGGCGATACCGACCGTCGCTGCGGGAGGGACGAGTGCCACTGCAATCATGACGCCAACGAGTGCCGATGAGAGTCCCGAAGCAAGGCTAATCACTCCAGCGGCACCGGACCCGAGGGCAACCATGAGTGACAGGACGTCCGGGCGAAATCGTTCTCGTATCTGTGAGATAGACAGGATATCTAATCCAGGTGGGACGAGATTCCCTGTTCTGATGAGAATCGCGAAAAGAGCGGCACTCGCTATTGTGAGTATGGCTCCGATGATCTGTAGCTTGACACCGTCTCTAAAGAGGTCGCGGTCCCGGAAGACCGTGCCAACGCTCGTAGCCATTGCGGGGCCAATGAGCGGTGCGATCACCATCGACCCGACGACGACTGCAGCAGAATCCAGAAGCAGTCCTGCTGTCGCAATAATCGCACTCACGATTGTCATGGCGGCATATATCGGCATGGACGCTGGGACGAGCTCCTCAGCAGCGCTTTGGAGTTCTTCGCGGGCGATCTGCTCCGGACTCTCTTCGTCTTCCGTGAATCGTTCCTCGAGTTGGTCGTAATCGCGTGAAAGAACGGTTTGCGTCTCGACCGTCACTGTAATCGCGTCGTCGTTTATGCCCGTTTCCCGGAGACGATCCAGAATCGGTTCGACAGCATTCGTCGGGAGCGGAAAATGAACGGCACAGGTGTATTCACGGTTGCTCGTCTCATCAGTGAGTGTATAACTGATGCCTTCATCGTCCAGAATATCGAGAACAGCGTCCTGCTTCCCGACAGGGACAGTCACAAAAACGAGCCGAGCCATGGGTGCTACAACTCGGCCGTACCCGATAAATGGTCTCCCGTCTGGTTGTGCCCCCTACCGATATCGAAGGGTGGCGACTGTTCTGAGCCGAATCTGGCGTTGGACAACGGGATCGAACACGCATTCGTGACGGGAAGTTTCCTCTCACGGCGTAACCTTTGTGCGCCTGCCACGAGGCTGTAGAGAC
>NZ_JAVDDW010000023.1:0-4526 GCF_030848585.1 Halobellus sp. H-GB7
ACACGGCATCATAAACGGGTATTATTCAGATTAGCTGATTGAAGCAGACAGCGAATGCTTGGAGCCACGTTTCTGCGGTTTCAGGACGAGCGTGCCGGAAGTGATTGGCGAACGGTTCGGTTCTGCGTTTCAGCTCCTTGAAGACGCGCTTGACGGCATTGCGATTCCCGTGGGTGACGTGTTGGTATCGGAGGGCTGTGTTGAATCGCCATACGGCGATGGAATTCACTGTTTTACAGCTCGCTTGATGTTATAGACGACACACATCAGAGCGATTTCTCGGAACTCACGGAACCACGAACGCGCTCGCACGGCGAAGCCGAGCGAGCGCTTGACAGCCGAGTTCACGGTCTCGGTCATTGAGCGCTGATTGTAGCGCTGTTCGTCGATTCTGGCGTTGTGCGCGTGATCATAGGGTGCGAAGATGCGATGTTTGATGAGCGGGCGAATCCCGAGGTCACGAAGGGATTCGCGGAGCGATTTCTTGTCGTATCCCTTGTCGGCAGCAAGAGACCGCAGATCGCCCGCATTTAGTCAGGTGTTCGGAATGTGCATCAGCGAGCGATGAGCGTCAATTTACTACACCGATGGGTGAAGTGAAAAGTGAGAGCTGTCTGTTCAACTCAGCACTCGAAGGCCGCCATCGTTCATTCCTGGTGTGATTCACTCGAAAATAGAATGGGTAAGCAGAGATATCTCTCACAAGTCGGCGTTCCGCCGCCGCGGAACGCCTACGTCACAGGTGCCTCCTTGCGGACGACATTCAGGAATGTCCGCGCAGGCACGCGTGGTTTCAGTCGCTGGTCAATGTTGAGGCTGACCTGCACCAGCAGGTCAACGAGCAACCACATATCGTACAGAATCACTGCAAAACCGAAGTAGAACACTCGAACGGCGGTGTTTCGTGAAGTCGTCCACGCGAGGAAGTCCTTGATCGACTTGTAGCTGTTCTCTATTCCCCATCGGCGGGTGTACCGCCGCATCACGCGGCGGGTACGCCCCCGCGCCTTCTTTGTCGCGTCACTTACCGAGAGGTTCGTCACGAACGTCACCGTTGCATCTTCCTTCCGATCCGAGGGAACCCCGACCAGCGTCGGGGTGACCGTTACACTGCCACCCACGATGGTTCCTTCCATCTCGTGATTCTGTTTAACACCGACGTCGTGGTCTATGTCCTGTACAAACCGCTTGACTGGGTCATCCGAGGATTTTCGGATGAGATAGCAGAGGCCCGCCTCTTCGACCGCGTGGATCACGCCGATGCCGTCGAATTCGGCGTCGGCGTAGACCGTCCCAATCGAAACAGAGTCACTCGCTATTTCGAGCAGTTGCTCAACGAGAACTCGCCGAGGGATGTAGCCGCGGAGCGGCCGCATCCCGAGCGTGAACTTCACTTCTTCCCCAACGATCGAGACGGTCGCCATTTTGTAACACCACGAGTACGATTTGCTCGGTGGTGCCCCTGTACTCATCTGGAACTCGTCACGATCACCGTAGTAGGCGATATAGGTGATATCGATCGCCACATCGACGTGGCGATCGATCGAATAGTATTGCTCAGCAGCCCACATCATCGTTCCAATCGCTCCGTTAACCATCGAGGCGATCTCGATCGCCTCGAGTTGCTTGATGTAGTGGAGATGCGTATCACCGTCAGGACCGCCGCTTTCGCGGGTTGTTTCCTCGTCGAAGATCCGGCTTCCCTGGTTGGCAGCAGTCCCGGTCAATCCGAGGTAGCTCTGGAGATCGAGGAACGCGGTATCATCATACCGCGTTCCGTCGTCCGGTCGATCGAGGTCAATCGCTGGAAACACGATCTGACAGAGGGCCTCCGTAACGTCCTTTGCCTTGCCTGTGACGTAGCGTTGTTCCGAGCGGTTGGAAAGGCCGCTCTTGTCTTCAGGGGTAAGCGCACGCAGTCCGAGCGGGTTGCCCATCTCGTGGGCAACCGCGAGGATACATTCAGCAGATGTTCGGATAAAAGCTTGAAGCCGGTTGGGGAACCGGTCGCGCCAGGCGCGACCGAGTGTGGTCCGAGCCGGTGCGGCTTTGTCCCCAACGAAGTGGTCGGGATCAAAGCCGAGCGTGCTGGCACGCTCGGCAGTCGCGAGGTAGTCGTGGAGTTCTGCCGTCGTGAAGCCGGCGAGCTCCTTGCAATAGAACGCTCGTACCATCGACTCGTAGCTGTAGTGAGCGTTCCATTCGGTTTTCCCAACTTCGTAGATTGCAGTCTCACTGAAGTCAAACTCACGGACCACAGTCAGAAGGTTCGTGTCTTTGTGAATCAATTCCTCGGCCTGTTGTTCGAGTCTGCTGATCGCAGACTCGAACTGGGATGTCGTTTGAGACATCGCTTTACAGTTGGCCAGCAATCGGAGTCAGTCACCCGCCTCGTGCACAGAATCTGTCGTTCCGAACTCCTGACTATGAAGACGGCGACACCGCCAGCGTGTAGCGCTTGTTCTTCACGCGTGCGTAGAGCGTCGCGTAAGCGTGGAATGCGGTGGTTCCCCGCTTCGCTTCCGAGTGGTAGAGGGCGTCTGTGTCGTCTTCGTCACCGTAGTAGGGCCGCAGGTGGAGGTCTGCGCAGACCTCCACCTGCTCGGGAAGCAGTTCGACGACATCCTGCCGAAGGAGTGTATTAGCGACTCGTTCGAGCCGTTCCGGCTCGAACTTCGTCCGGAGATGGTTGAGGATCGTGTTCGCCGATGGCGAGTCGTCACTGGAGTTGCAGAGCGTCGAGATCGAGGTTCCGTCGGCGGTTGCGCCGACGAGAACCTCGTAGATGTCCTCTGCATCGATTTCAGCGTTGTTGGCGAGGTTCAGGGTAACTTCCTCGTCAAGCCGATTGACGAGGAAGTTAAGGGGCTGGTCTTCGTGGATTTCATTGTCCGCTTGCTTTGCTTGCTTGGACACAACTCAGCAAGCGGACTCCTTCAACTTGCGAGCTTTGTGAGGTACTGAATCTACGCCACAAGAGCGTTGTTCGAAGCAGGTACTTCATACTCGGTTCATCGTCTTTATGTGTGGATGAAGAATGTACTCAATCGAAATTAATTACCCTGAGTGTTGAATTGACCTCACTATGAGAACATCACCGACTGTCAGCGTGGTTATTCCTTATGGACCTAAATTCACACCTAACTCAATGCTTGAAAGAGCCAAACAATCGGCAAAAGCACAACAAATTCCTGTAGAAATAATTGTTGTTACAGATGATCAATCCCACGGGCCAGCTTGGGCTCGAAACCGTGGTCTGGAACAGGCTGAGACTCGATACGTAGCATTTTTAGATGCCGACGATCGGTGGAACGAAGATAAGCTTAAACGGCAACTGGATCGTATGGATTCCACCGGTGCTGGTCTCTGTGTTGAAGCACCTGACATAAGCAAAAAAACATTTATGTGCGAATTATATTTGGGGAATATTGAATCATTGACATCTTCAATTCTGATCGATACTGAACAGATAGCCATACGCTTTGATGAGGTTCTTGAACGTCGTGAGGACCACCTCTTTATACTTGAGGCAGCAGCGGCAGGTGATATCTGTACCTGTGAGGACCTCTTCGAGGTTGAGCGACACGGGGAGAGTCTTTCTAGTGGTATGACCCATACTTATCGACTTAAAAAGGACAAGGAATTTGCGATAAAAGTAAAACAACAAGTTCCTGAAGTGCGAGAATATATAAACGAAGAATACCGGTATGTTGCTTGTGATGGTAGGCCGTTTATGAATACAGCAGGAGATGTATATCGTGCCCTGCTTCTTGGGGTGTCATATTACACTCTCGCCAATATTTTTGTAAGCTTCCTCTGTCAAAAGTTATTAAAGTAGTTTAACCCCCGCGAATATTATAACCATTCACAAAAAATTTGAATTTTTGATATTTATCGGTATAAAGCCATCCGTTCTAGTTTAGTGGCGAGCAAAGCTGAACTCACCCGATTCAACCTGGCTGCGTAGCCGTTGCCTGTGTGGATTTGGATTTCGTGACGCCCACAGCAACAGCTCGTCCAAATCCGGTAGTTCGTAGCCCAACTCAACCATAAGATATAGCTGAATCAGATGAGCGTGCCGCTCCACGGCTAGCGAGCAGCGACGCCGAGGGAGCCGCGACGCCGACTCGTCGGCGTCTGCGGCGGCTTCGGCCTCACGCTGTCTGGCCTCAAGTGACCGCAACTCGTCCACAATTACACGGCTCATCATCAGCGAAATTGCTGCCATGATAACCAGCGCCTCGATAATGTAGGCGTCGGTCGTGTTGATCTCGTCCAAACCGAACCGCGATTTTAACTCCTTGAACAGCAACTCGACTTCCCAGCGCGCCCGATAGAGCTGCGCGATATCGGGCGCGCTATAGTCCTCTTTGCCGAGATTCGTCAGATACAGATGGTACTCGTCGGTCTCCTCGTTGCGCAGGCCGATCAGCCGAAACGTCCGGGTCGCGCTTGCGCCCGACCCTCGTTTGCGATCAAACGAGAGCGTGATGCGGATATCAATCTCCTGTCGCTGCAGGTCGTCA
>NZ_JAVDDW010000024.1:0-3022 GCF_030848585.1 Halobellus sp. H-GB7
GAGGCCGTTGACGCTAGGACACAACGCACTCATCCGGGCAAAAGGCTACTCTCAGCGCTGGATGGCCGAAACTTCGTATTCGACAACGAAGCGCTCGCTCGGCGATGCCGTGCGAGCGCTCGGCTGGTATCGACAGTTCCGTGAAATCGTCCTGATGTTCGCCATCTCGAACATAGAACCGCTCTGTGAGCCACTCTAACCGTGACTCAGCATCTATTCAACACGGCAGTTTATGACACTTTCTGCTTGGTTCAATGCTACTAACACGACTAATCCAAGTCAATAAAAAAATATATGTGTTGAATTCCCCTTTCAGGACGTATGAAAATTGGATATTTTTGTTATAATCTCTCAGGCACTGGCCCTCGGACTAGGGCCAAAGATGTCATAAATGGTATCGCTGAGAATACTGATATCGAGGTCGTCGTCTTGACTAATGAACCTAGACTGGTCAGTGACAGAGCTGAAGCTATCGAAATATCTCTGCGAAATATCATTCGGGCGGCTTGGTTGACGAGACGTATGTTCTCGGATGTTGATGTAGTACAGGTCCCGATCAATATCTATCAAGTCTTGTTCGTACGATTCTTTTATTCTGGTCCACTCGTCGCAGGTGTTGGTCCAGGAATCCAACCAACTCACCGTCATAGGTTATTGGGACGACTATTGGGTATTGATAAAAAGATCACCGTTCACGATAAGGTGACAATTTGGGGTGAGTCGGGATACAGTACAGAACCAGTAACAGCCACTATTAACCGCAACGTATTCTATCCCTTTGACTCCGAGGAAAGAAAACGTACGAGACATGAGCTTGGTCTCAACGATGACGCAGACGTTATTCTGTATGTTGGTGAATTAAATAAGGAATACGGTGCCGAAATTATCGGAGAGATGGCTAAATTGGCTAGCGAAGATGATACACTTAAATTTATTGTTGTAGGAGATGGAAAGTTGAGAGAGAACTTCGAAGACCGGGACGACCTCCGTTACGAGGGATTTGTCGACAATAACCAACTTCCAATTTATTACAATGCGGCTGATATAACAGTAGGTCCCCGAAAAACGGATGTTACCTCCAACGTCGGCTTGGAATCCATCGCGTGTGGAACGCCGTTTATTACCACAGCAGATGGATACATCAAGGAGTTTTTTGAGGACCGCAAGACGTACGTATGGGCTGAGAGAACACCTGAGAAAGTTCTTAATACAGCCAAATCGTTACTAGAGAACGATAAAGAGTACAAGAGACAAGTAGAACGGGGATTAAATACATTTGATGATATGTCTCTCACTCTCGAATCAGCTATTGATACTCATATCAAGGTTTACGACGAATTGACTCAATAAATATCTACGCTCTTGGGCACCGTTCAGATAAGGTCAAAGAGTGAGGCAGATGTAGTTTCTTGGTGCCTATGACAGGAACTAGCCACCTCACCGTATTTAGCGACTGGCCAGAGTTACCATTTGCGGAGCGAGAGTCGACACCTGAGTCTCAGTACCTCACAAAGCCGGTTCGTTGAAACGTCTGCTTGCTGCGAATGTGCCTAGCAAACAGCAGCAAGCAGACAGTGAAATCCACGAGGACCTGCTCTGTTGACTTGATGGAAACGCTGCTACCCTAAGAGAGCGTGAACCAAGATATGGGGCGCAAGAGACCGACCGCTATTCCGTGCCATAGAACACGTTCTGTTGACTGGTCCGTGTGCGAAAGAAGCCGAGTTATGGGCGTGACAGCCCGGATGCCGCGCCGCGCGGCATCCGGGAAAGCCCGAATAGGTGAATCTCTGCTTCACGCACTGGCGTCCCGGGTGAACAGACTATGTACCTCGGAATTGATGTCCACAAACGGTACGCACAGGTGGCAGTGATGGATGAGGCTGGGAAGATTGTCGAAGAGGTTCGCGTCGAGAACGCGAACCTCGACGACCTCGCCCAGCGGTACGCCGGCGCACAAGCTGTGCTTGAGGCGACCTCCAACTACTACCACATCCACGATACGCTGTCGGAGCACTTGGATGTGACCGTTGCTCATCCCAAAAAAATCAACCAGATCGCAGACACCGACAAGAAAACTGACCGCGTCGACGCCAAAGAACTCGCGCGAATGTTGCGGCTGAATTCGGTGCCTGAAAGCTATGTTCCGACCGAGGAAGTGAGGGAAGCCCGCGCACTCGTGCGCGGGCGACAAACGTTGGTCGAAAATCGTACCAAGTACGCCAACAAAGTCCACGGACCCCTCTCCGATCACAGTATCACTGAAGACGTGAAACCACTGACTGCGAAGGGACGAGAGTTCCTGCGGGAACTCTCGCTCCCGACGCCGTTCGACGCGTTGCTTGAGTCGTATCTCGACCTGATCGAGTCGCTCACCGACGAGATTCAGAAGCTCGAGAAGACGATTGAAGAACGCGCTGGGTCTCTGAAGGAGACCCAGCTGCTGATGACGATTCCTGGCGTGAGTTACTATACGGCGTTGACGATCTATGCGGAGTTAGGCGACATCGACCGGTTTGACGGAGACAAGGAGGTGGTTAGTTACGTCGGATTGAATCCGGTGATCCGCGAGTCAGGCGACTCGCGGATCGAAGGGAGCATCTCGAAACGTGGATCAGGTCGTGTAAGATGGCTGCTCGTCCGAGCAGCTAATACTGCAGTCCATACGTGTAACGACGAGTATCTGGGTCGGTTCTATGACCGGTTAGCAAGCCGGAAAAACTCACAGAAAGCAATCGTAGCGGCAGCTCGGAAGATGCTGGTGTCGATCTACCATATGCTTGATCGAGGAGACGTATACGATCCACCTGGTGTGAGCGCATAGACGAGGGAACTGAGGGCCGCCCGCTTGGCGGCCCTCAGTGGCCGGCCGAGGCCCTTCGTAGCGTCAGCTATCGCTAGACAGCGACCGCACCGCATCACGAGCAGGACCGCCTGTCAGCTGTGGGAATAGCAGATTCCAAGACGGCGTAATCATTTTGTCGCCAGCGGTGGTTTGTCCGGGTAGCAGCGTTTCCATAGG
>NZ_JAVDDW010000025.1:0-2757 GCF_030848585.1 Halobellus sp. H-GB7
GCCGTCGCGTTCGCGGCCTTTGAGACCTGCTTTCACGTACAGTT
The DNA here is from genome assembly GCF_030848585.1 of Halobellus sp. H-GB7. Lineage (NCBI taxonomy): Archaea > Methanobacteriati > Methanobacteriota > Halobacteria > Halobacteriales > Haloferacaceae > Halobellus > Halobellus sp. H-GB7. The sequence continues at coordinate 45 of NZ_JAVDDW010000025.1, forward strand.
CGTCGATTTCGACCGGCCCTTCCAACTGTGGATGAGGCGCGTCCAGCGCTCGCAGGAAGCGCTGGACGCGCCGATAGACTGTCTTGTACGAAACGTCGATTTCCACGTCTAACTGTCTGAGACTCGTGTTGAAGCGGATGTAGGTGTAGACGGCAAGAAACCACTTTCTGAGTTCCACCGCGGAGTGTTCGAAGACAGTGCCAGTCTGGTCGTTGAACGTGCGGTCGCAATTCTTACAGAGATACCGCTGAAACACGCGATAGCTGCCGTACCGAATCACAGATTCGGCACGGCAGCGTGGGCAATAGACGCCGTTACGCCAGCGAACCTGTGCCAGCAGGTTCGCGGCGCGACGCTCCGAGACGAACGTCTTGATTGGGAACATCGTTCGTCGGGTGACGCGGTCGCGTCACCCGTGCCCGCTGTGACTTCCAGCGACTGCTGAGACCTTACCAACAATCCTCTACCCAAGAGCGTCTTTGGTATTTAAAGAGGGTGTCATAGAACTCTTCTCACACCGTGATCTCGGTACTTCCCGGATCGTCTCCACGTTCGTAGTTGGTGATGGCAACGACGCGGTCAAGGACTGCGGCCTCGGAAACGTCCGTGCCCGAGACCGCGTCCACGCACGAACAGAAGTATTCCTTGCGCTCTGCCTGCGACTCGTCGTTGCCATCACCAACTACGAGCGAGGGAACGGTCCGGGTTATGAGATGCTATGAGATGGTTTCTATGACACGCTCTTGAAGTGTAATAAACAGATCTCAGCACTACTACAGATAGCCCAGATCCTCTAGTCCTTCTTTAACTGACTCAGACAGATCATCAGCCGTATTTAACACATTATCATTTTTGTACTGGTTAATAGGGGCATCAAACATCTCCCGATATAAATCGGGGAGTTTATTCAGGGGCTGAGAAAACTGTTCCCGTGAAGGCCCGTTTATGTTGAACTCCTTGACTTCTCCCAGCGTGTCCCATTCGATTCTCTTCTCTTGCTCGTAAATACAACGAATCCCTCTGTTCCAGTAGTCGTAGTCTGCAGGGCCAACATCCTGGCTAACTCCCAAACCAATCCTCTCTGCAGGCACTACGGACCGATTAAACGAAACCGATTGATCTTGACTGAATGCAGTGATGAGTTCTGCGAGGTCCAAATGCGAAAACAGAGCTTCCGTCTCCGGAGAGTAGTCATCAGGTGGGTTAATTATTTCGAGGGGTACGTGAAGTAGTGAATGAGATAGTGATCCCACATGACCCCATTTTGGAGGGACATCTGAATGTTCTAGGGCCTCACCATGATCTGAAGTGATAATAACTGTAGTGTCTCTGCTGGTTTGTTCAATTAATGCTTCTACAAACGGTGCGATGATTCGATCAAGGTAATCAACCGCCCCAGAGTATATCCTTCGCCGATTCTCTATTTCACTTGCATCCTCAATTGAGTTATTTTGAGCATTGATCTCCCAGTCTTCGACAGAGTTCGACCACCCTCGTGGCACTTGGGAAATAGAACGGTCATAAAGTAGACAATCTTCATATGGGGAATGTGCCTCCATAAAATTTGCAAAGAAGAAGAAGGGTTCACTCCCACCAATTATTTCATTCTTACTACCAGATACAATCGCTTGGGCCCCATAGTCCCATAAACGAGGAAGGTTTATTGATCTGGTGATGTCGTGGATCTTTGCTGTTGTTCCATTTATTGCGCTCCGAAGTAGCACCCCTTTTTTCCACGACTCAAATAGGTATCGCCAATATCGATGTATCCCAACAGAGTCGGTTGTCCGACTAAACGTATCCATATCAAGCCCACCAGTTATTCCACCGTTTCGACTAACATATAGGAAATGGTCAAACAAGCTATCAAAACCAAATTCAGGCCCAGCAAATACGTTAGTGCTCGTACCTATTTTTTGGAAGTTATTCAAATCTGACAAGAATGTTTCCTCTCGGTCTAAATTTTTGAAAGACAGGCTGTTGGCATGAACGCCATGTTGGTGGGGTAACTTCCCGGTGAGAATTGATGCGTGGCTCGGTGTGCTCCAAGAACTAGCAGCAAATGCATTATCAAATGATATATCGGAAATACTCTTTATATTTTGAGCATACTTATCAAAATAGTCTTTCCTCACTGTGTCTAAAATTAGAAGGATGACATTCCGTTTCATCTTAGCCAGGGTTACTTACTGTCTGATTTTAATTCTACTGATAACTGCAGATACTAAACGCTGTGACCGACGCTATATTTAGTAGACCTTGTTCAGATTAGCTGATTGAAGCAGACGGCGAATGCCTGGTACCACGTTTCTACTTTTTCAGGACGAGCGCAAATGAAATGGTTTGGGAAGGCTTCAATGTTTGCGTTTCGGCTCTTTGAATACACGTTTGTGGCATTCCGATTCCCGTGGGTGACGTGTTGGAATCGGAGTGAATGGCAGTGGCAGGCCGCCTGCAACCAGGGGTGCGCCATCAACCAGGAAGATCGCGTCGGAAACGAGATATTTTGTACAGAGTCCCGAGAGGAACATCCCGGTCAACACTTGGGCCCTATTCGGAAACAGTCGCATATGCGGAGATGAGTCGTGTTGGGATCAGTCGCCGCAAACAGCCGGTAGCGCTGGTCGCCCACTCGAATTACTGTCTCGTCTACTGCGATGTAATTCGATCAGGACCCCTGTGGGCTGTAATAGGGATTAGCATAAGTAGTGAG
>NZ_JAVDDW010000026.1:0-1974 GCF_030848585.1 Halobellus sp. H-GB7
TTCATCTTCAAACCGCCGATTCAATATCGGTCGATCCCAAATGTGTGCTAGTGCCGCTTCAAGCTTGAACTGCTAGATTTATCTACTCAGAGCACCTCTAGACTGTATTCAGACGTGTTCTGAAGTCCATTATGCCGCGAACCCAGAAGTACGTTGTCGATCTGTCCGCTGACGAACGCGCCGAACTCGAAGCGATGCTCTCCGCAGGAATGTACAAAACGCGTGTTCTCACGCGTGTACGCTGTCTCTTGCATACGGATGACGGCTTGACCGACGAGCAGGTCGGTCAAGCCGTCGGCTGTCATCCCGGAACGGTCGGTCGCATACGCAAACGGTACGCTGAGGACGGCCTTGCGGCGATTAATCGCCGCGAGGCCGACCGCGTCTACGAGCGCAAACTCGATGGACGAGCTGAAGCCCACCTCATCGCATTAGCGTGTAGCGAACCGCCGGAAGGACATTCTCGCTGGTCGCTTCATCTCCTCGCCGACCAGCTCGTTGCTCTCAACGAGATCGACGTTGAGTCGATCTCTCACGAAACCGTGCGACAGGTGCTAAAAAAACACGGTTGCACCCTCACCGATCAGAAGCGTGGGTGATCAAACCCGAACACAACGCCGCTTTCGTCCACCGAATGGAGGACGTTCTCGATCTCTACCACGAACCGTACGACCCAGCGCGTCCTGTCATCTGCTTCGACGAGAGCAACAAGGAGTTACACAAGCACGTCCGCGACCCGCTCCCGGCCCGCCCGGGAGCGGTCGCTCGGTACGATTACACGTACAAACGCAACGGAACGCGGAATCTCTTCATAATGAGCGAACCACTCACTGGGTGGCGACACGTCGAGGTAACGAAACGCCGTCGGAAACGTGAGTTCGTCCAGCAAATGCAGACGCTCGTCGATGAGCACTACCCGGATGCCGACTGCATCCGGGTGGTGCTCGATAATCTCAGCGCCCACAAAGCCTACGCATTCTACGAGTTTCTCCCACCAGAGGAAGCACATCGCCTCCTCAAAAAGTTGGAGTTCCACTTCACACCCAAGCACGGAAGTTGGCTCAACATAGCAGAAATAGAGTTCAGCGCACTTGCCACCGAGTGTCTTGATCGACGTATTCCTGACGCGGCGACCCTCCGTGCGGAGGTCGCCGCGTGGGAACGTACTCGCAACGAGGACGAATCGACCATCAACTGGCAGTTTACTACTGCCGACGCCAGAATCAAACTCCGTCAGCTATATCCAGCAAATCACGCTTGAAGCGCCACTAGCAAACGAACCTGATCTGTTATGATACAATTTTCACCAATTTCTATCAGCGGGGCTGCTCCCAGGTCGACCTTTTTTTCACCAAAAAACTGAGTCCCCTCACCAATAGTGCATCCTCGTTTTCTAGCATATTGAACATATGAATCAGAGCTAAGATGTTTTGGTGAACTAAGGACTCGGAAAACTGTATCTTTGATCCATCGCAGTAGGTGGTCTTTCATTGAACCTATATTAGTTAGTGGGTCTTATTAAGATATTAGATACTGTGGTCTCTGTTGACTTGATGGAAACGCTGCTACCCACGTTGACATCGAGGAGAGCAGCTGTCCTAACCGGATAACGCGGTTCCGATAAAAATTGGCTTCTCAGAAAACCGCGCGACAGCGAGAGGGTTTCAATAAAAGACCACAGAGTCGTTTTGTGAATATGATCTATGTGTGCTTTATACCCATCCGTTCTAGTTTAACGCGACAACCGACCGCCGTCTGTTGATCTGATATCGTCGCAACTACCCGGTTGAGAAACCCGGTGGGAAGTATGACCTACAGCCCACCGGATTCAGTCGTAGTTGACCGGATTCAAAGAGCGTTTCCCTCCGATGAGTTGCGCGAGCGCGCTCGCGCAACGAATCTCGTCGAACGTCAGCGCAAGTTCGACATCGTTGCACTGTTCTACACACTCTCGTTTGGCTTCGCTGCCGGCTC
>NZ_JAVDDW010000027.1:0-1589 GCF_030848585.1 Halobellus sp. H-GB7
ATGGGATACTGGTTGACCGTGTGGACGAGGAAAACACCTCGAAAACCTGCTCCTGTTGTGGACAGATTCGAGACGCTAACCGCGTCGAGCGTGGCCTGTATGTCTGTAACTCGTGTGCAACGACGATGAACGCAGACGTGAACGGTGCGGTGAATATCCGCCGAAAGATAACTCAAACTCCCCCAACCGGGGATATGAGTAACGGCTGCTTGGCACAGCCCGGAGTCTACCTGTTCGATACAACTACGGGTGCGTTCCACCCACAAGAGCAGGCAGACTGCAAACCCTAATATCTCAACGCTCGGGATTCACCCCGCCTTCAGGCGGGTGAGGATGTCAATCAAATGGGTCACCGCGCACTTGTTGCGTACGAACGGACAGACGGACAGTACACGCTCCACTACTCTCATTGGGGCGCAGCGAACCTGAAGCTCAAACACCGGATTTCGGCTGAGTCGCCGTTCGGTTGCGACGACACCGACTCCAAGTGGGCGAAACAGCTGCTGGCAGAACTGGCCGATGGCCTCGAGGCAGACGCCGTCGACCGATACCTAGCTGGTAAAGACCAACCGTCGACCGTCGTCGAGCCAAAGCCTCGCGCCACCGGGCTCACGCTCAAGGAGATCATCGCTGACCATCTTGACTACCTCCACCACGAGGCGTTTTACGTGGTGTCGCCGACCTTCGAGGTGACCGCCTACCGGACGCTGTGGTTCGGCCTGCAGTACGATTCGGAGACAGTCGAACAGGGAGAGACGGTCGGGAACGGCGCGCTCGCGACCGTTCGGTGGTACGACGGCGAGCCGGTCGGTGACGGCCACCTGCAGGGCCAGTTCGCGGCCCTCAAAGACGTCGTCGGCGACATGCTCGACAAAGGTGTTTTCACACCGTCGACGGCGAGGCAGTACCTGAACCGGAAGCTCGCTGAGCGGGTCGGAGACCGACAGGAGCTGCTCATTCCCAACCCAGACCTGGGCCCTGTTCGTCCTGATTAGTCACAGTTTGTTTGCAGCGTCACCGTATTCCCTGACGTGTAAAGCAGGCCCCGACTAACAGGAACACATCCGGTCGCAGATGTCTCAGACAGAGCCCACAGATCGCTCCCGTCCTCAATACTCAGACCCACAATCCGGTCAGTCGTCGGAACGACGACCGACTCCCCAACGACCATTGGGGAGCCTGCGACATCGAGATCTTGTTCCCAGTGGACATCGCCACCCCCAACGACAAGCGCGTACACGGTTTCCTCGTCCGCACTGAAGACGCGGCTATGGCCGACTGCCGGCGCAAACAAGCCACCGTCATACATCGCCTTCGACCACTGCCGGTCTCCATTCCCAGCATCGAACGCCGCGAGTTCATAGCGGTTGTAGCTCGCGAGGACAACATCTCCTACGCGAACTAATGGTTCCGGAATATTTGGTCCAGGGATTTCCCACTGTGTTTCACCCGTCTCGCGATCCAGTGCGTAGATGCCCTGGGCGGCAGAGCCATCTGCGGTGATGTACACGTGGTCGTCGTCGACGGCTGGCGGTGCAGGGATGCTTGCACGCTGGTGATCGTCACCGAACGTCCGCGTCCACTGCGTG
>NZ_JAVDDW010000028.1:0-1516 GCF_030848585.1 Halobellus sp. H-GB7
GGGGATTCCCATTCGGAGATCCCGAGTTCTTAGTCTCCGTGCGACTCCCTCGGGCTTTTCGCAGCTTGGCACGTCCGTCGTCGGCTCTCGAGCCGAGCCATTCACCAGCCAGTACAGTAGCCAGTTTGAGTGTCGTGTGTTACTGGTCTGTTGTGTACAGTGGTTGCTGTTGCAGTTGCAAGTTAAGTTGCTCTTGCTGTTTGGTGATCTGAGACGTCCACGTGTGATCCGTTCGGTTGAACGGGTTCAGTGGGCGTCTGGATTGCGTGCGTACAATGGTCGTCATTGAACGTCCGGTGGCGGCCGGAGCGTTCGTCGAACCCTTCCCATCCGCGCTTTCACGGGATGGTGCATCAGTTCGTGTCCACTCCAGTCGAGTGTGTGCCCACACTTAAGGGGCACGTTCTGTGTCGAGTGGAGTGGGGGATGGACCCGCTGGGATTTGAACCCAGGGCGTCCTCCTTGCAAAGGAGGTGCTCTACCGCTGAGCTACGGGCCCAGTTAGCCTTGATGGTTCTAAGGTGCCTGTCTGGTGGGTGTGAGCCACGATCGGGGCCAGGCGATGAGTGAAAGTTGAGCCACCCCGTCGGGGTGGTCTCGGTCTGTAGGAGGTGATCCAGCCGCAGATTCCCCTACGGCTACCTTGTTACGACTTAAGCCCCCTTGCGAAGCCCAGATTCGACTGTGGTGACACAGCCTCATCCGGACCTCACTCGGGTGCTTTGACGGGCGGTGTGTGCAAGGAGCAGGGACGTATTCGCCGCCCTCTTGTGAAAGGCGACTACTACCGAATCCAGCTTCGTGAGGGCGAGTTTCAGCCCTCAGTCCGAACTACGACCAGGTTTCGGAGATTAGCGCCCTCTTTCGAGGTTGCAACCCATTGTCCTGGCCATTGTAGCCCGCGTGTAGCCCAGCTCATTCGGGGCATACTGACCTACCGTTGCCCGTTCCTTCCTCCAGTTTGGCACTGGCAGTCCTCCTAATGTACCCAGCCAGTCGGAACTGCTGCTGGCAATTAGGAGTGCGGGTCTCGCTCGTTGCCTGACTTAACAGGACGCCTCACGGTACGAGCTGACGGCGGCCATGCACCTCCTCTCTACAGCGTCGTGGCGAGGTCATCAACCTGACCGTCATCACTGTAGTCGGAGCTGGTGAGATGTCCGGCGTTGAGTCCAATTAAACCGCAGGCTCCTCCGGTTGTAGTGCTCCCCCGCCAATTCCTTTAAGTTTCATCCTTGCAGACGTACTTCCCAGGCGGTTCGCTTCTCGGCTTCCCTACGGCACAACACAGGCGCGTAGCCTGTGTCACACCTAGCGAACATCGTTTACGGCTAGGACTACCCGGGTATCTAATCCGGTTCGAGACCCTAGCTTTCGTCCCTCACTGTCGGATCCGTTTTCTCGAGGTGCTTTCGCCATCGGTGGTCCGTCCGGGATTACGGGATTTCACTCCTACCCCGGACGTACCCCTCGAGCCTTCCGGTCCCAAGCCTCGGAGTTTCCGCCGGACGCCCAC
>NZ_JAVDDW010000029.1:0-1390 GCF_030848585.1 Halobellus sp. H-GB7
TCAGTACCTCACAAGGCGTCGCCAGCTAACCCGATCTGAGCTCACCAGTCTGTCCTGATGAGCCGTTGGTAGCGAGCAAGTGACGCTGGGAAAAGAGGAAGCGGTCGCTGTCGGCGGCGGTCAGCCGCCGACGCGACAGCGTTGCCACTCACGTGGAGGCGTGCTCGGTCGGTGACTACCGGTGGAACCGGTCGTCAGGTGGCCGGTTTGCGGGGACGGCCCGACGCGTCGCGAGGGCCGTCCACGCTGCCCGGCACATCATCCTGATGAACTCCGTGAACGGCCACTTCCAGAGGCGACGCCCGCCACGGCGGGGCGTCGCCACAAACTCCCAGTGCAGATACCGCCACACGTTCTGTAAGAGCAGGCTCACTACGACGTACAACAGCCGTACGACCGGATTCTGCGTTGTGGTCGTCGCAATACTTTGTTCGGAGAGCCGATAACTGGCCTCGATACCGAAGCGTTTGGCGTAGTGGTCTCGAGCTTCACGTGGCGTGTCAATGAACGGCGCGTCAGCGGCGTAGCCGTGACGCGCCACCCCGTGTTCGTCGTATCGCCCGTTCTGGTAGGTACAGTCGATATAGACGGGAAACTCGACGGTCCAGCTGTGACCGTCGAGTTTCGCCGTCAGATCGTGTCGGATGACACGGCTCCATCCTTCCGAGAGTTCCTGCTTGATCTTCTTTCCCCACCGGACGATCGGCATCACGTAGGCGTGGTTGTGTGCCTGAAGCAGCGTGAGACACTTGCTATCGTAGAATTCGCGGTCGAGATAGACGGCCTTGACGCTGAGGTCAAGGCCGTCAAGAATCCCGAGAAACTCTGCGAGGACAGTGCTGGCGGTGTCGCCGTCGACGAGACGGCGCACCGCCAGCGTGTAGCGTTTGTTCTTCACACGCGCGTAGAGTGTCGCGTAGGCGTGGAACGCGGTGGTTCCACGCTTGGCTTCTGAATGATAGAGGCCGTCTGTCTCGTCTTCGTCACCGTAGTAGGGCCGCAGGTGGAGGTCGGCGACGACCTCCACCTGCTCGGGGAGGATCTCCAGCACGTCCTTCTGGAGAAGCGCGTTCCCAACTCGTTCAACGGACGCAAGGTCGAATTTCTCGCGGAGATGGTACAGAACCGTGTTTTCGTGGGGTGAGTCGTCACTGGATTCACAGAGTTCGGAGATTGAGGTCCCGTCGGCGCAGGCGCCGACGAGGACCTCGTAGATGTCTTCAGTATCGATTTCTGCGTTGCTACCGAGGCTGAGCCCTACTTCCTCGTCAAGCGTGTTGACGAGGAAGTTAAGGAGCTGGTCCTCGTGGATTTCACCGTCTGCTTGCTGGGTATTGGACACACCGTCAGCAAGCAGACGTCTCAACTAACCGGCTTTGTGAAGTACTGA
>NZ_JAVDDW010000003.1:0-368685 GCF_030848585.1 Halobellus sp. H-GB7
AGAGATGGCGTCAGCCTCTGCGTCGGGGGTGGGAAGGTCGTCGGCGTTCATATCGTGCACTCTCCTCTACTGGGCGGTGATACAAAAATATTTGCATAGTAGTTCTAAAACTGCACAATACAGCACCAGGCAAGAAACGAACTGATCTCCGTGCGTGCGTACCCTATAGAAGACGCAAATCAGACCAGAGGCGCAGAAGTGGTTGAAAGAGATCTACTCCACTACGACGTTGGAGACCGGTATTCTTTTAATTGTGGCTCCAATATTGTAGAGTAGCTCCAATACGAATCACGGAGCGGATACCCAATGAGTGTTGAATTCGATATCGCGGAGACGCTGGACGTGAAAGGTGCATCGTGCCCAATGCCTGTTGTGCAGACGAAGTCTACCATCGACGACCTCGCAGAAGGTGAGGTGCTCGAAGTACTCGCGACCGACCCCGGCAGTATGAGCGACCTCGACGGCTGGGCGGACGGAACAGACGGCGTCGAGATGCTCGACCAGGTCGAGGGCGACGACGTCTACAAGCACTACGTCCGCAAGACGGAGTAATAGGGATTCTCGTAATTCTTCATAGATTCTCGCCGCATCGTCCGGCGAGAAATCTATGAACGGTTACGACACCCCTATAAACAGTTGACTGCGACTTCCCGTACTCTCCCCCTAAGGTAGCGTTTCCCCGCCTTCGTCGTGCGACCGCCCACAGTGTCCGCTCGCCGAACGACGGCGGGAAACGCTGCCTCCCGGCCCACGCCTGCTGTGGTGCCCCCGTGGCGCGCCGTTGTGCCCGTCCGGCTACCGCAGCGTTTCGATTTTACTGCCACTTTTCGGTCGACGCGGGATCGGTACTGTGCGAACTGAGTCCGTCCGCGGGCCGCTGCCGCTCAGTCGAACCACTCTATATAGCGCCGCTGCCGTTCGCGAGGATGTGGCTACGACCGTCTTTATCCTCGCTTTAGCTCTCCCAATTTTTTGTGTCTCGCACACGCGAAGCGGGATGTATGGTTGACAAAAGTTTTCGGATTCAACAAATTACTTCGCCTATCGCCAATACACACTTAGCTACTTAGGCAATATTTATATGCGAAAGCAACAACTACCAATTGATGATACGCTCCAACCAAGACTGGTGGCCGGACCAGTTGCAGGTAGAGATCCTCGACCAGAACGCGCAGCAGGTCGATCCGATGGGGGAGGAGTTCGACTACGCCGAAGAGTTCCAGAAGCTCGACTTCGAGGCGGTAAAAGCGGATATCGAGGAGGTAATGACGTCGTCGCAGGACTGGTGGCCGGCAGATTACGGCACCTACGGGCCGCTCTTTATTCGGATGGCGTGGCACAGCGCCGGCACGTACCGCACCTTCGACGGCCGCGGTGGCGCATCCGGCGGTCACCAGCGCCTCCCGCCGGTCGACAGTTGGCCGGACAACGCGAACCTCGACAAGGCTCGCCGACTGCTCTGGCCCGTCAAGCAGAAGTACGGCCGCCAGCTCTCGTGGGGCGACCTGATCGTCCTGGCCGGAAACGTCGCCCTCGAATCGATGGGCTTCGAGACGTTCGGCTTCGGCGGCGGACGCGAGGACGACTACACGCCTGACGCGGCGGTCGACTGGGGTCCCGAAGACGAGTTCGAGATGTCCTCCGAGGAGCGCTTCGACGAGGAGGGGAACCTCAAGTGGCCGCTCGGCAACACCGTGATGGGGCTCATCTACGTGAACCCCGAGGGTCCGAACGGCGAGCCGGACCTCGAAGGCTCGGCGAAGAACATCCGAGAGTCGTTCGGCCAGATGGCGATGAACGACGAGGAGACGGTCGCGCTCATCGCTGGCGGACACACCTTCGGGAAGGTCCACGGCGCCGACGACCCCGACGAGCACGTCGACTCCGAGCCCGCAGCAGCACCCATCGAGGAGCAGGGTCTCGGCTGGGAGAGCGACTTCGGTGAGGGCAAGGGCCCCGACACCATCACGAGCGGTATCGAAGGTCCGTGGAACACCACGCCGACCCAGTGGGATATGAGCTACGTCGACAACCTGCTCGACCACGAGTGGGTGGCGGAGAAAGGCCCCGGCGGAGCGTGGCAGTGGACAACGGAAGAGGGCGAACTCGACAACGCCGCACCAGGCGTCCAGGACCCGTCGGACAAAGAAGACGTGATGATGCTGACGACGGACGTCGCGCTCAAGCGCGACCCGGACTACCGCGAGGTCCTCGAGCACTTCCAGGAGAACCCGAGAGACTTCCAAGAGGCCTTCGCGAAAGCGTGGTACAAACTCATCCACCGCGATATGGGCCCGCCGGAGCGGTTCCTCGGCCCCGAGGTTCCGGACGAGGTTATGATCTGGCAGGACCCCGTCCCCGACGCCGACTACGACCTGATCGGCGAGGCGGAGATCGCCGAACTCAAAGAGGAGGTCCTCGCCTCGGAGCTGTCCATCTCTCAGTTGGTCAAGACCGCCTGGGCGTCGGCGTCGACCTACCGCGACAGCGACAAACGCGGTGGCGCCAACGGCGCTCGGCTTCGTCTCGAACCGCAGAAGAGCTGGGAAATGAACGAGCCGGCGGAACTGGAGTCGGTGCTGTCGACGCTCGAAGAGATCCGCGAGGAGTTCAACGGTTCGCGATCCGACGACGTTCGGGTCTCGCTCGCTGATCTCATCGTGCTGGGCGGCAATGCGGCCGTCGAGCAGGCGGCGGCGGACGCCGGCTACGACGTCACCATCCCGTTCGAGCCCGGACGGACGGACGCCACGCAGGAACAGACCGACGTCGAGTCCTTCGAGGCGCTCAAGCCGAACGCCGACGGGTTCCGGAACTACCTCGGAGACGGAGCCGAACGTCGGCCGGAAGAACTGCTGGTAGACAAGGCCGAACTCCTGAACCTGACGGCTAACGAGATGACGGTTATGGTCGGCGGAATGCGCGCTCTCGGCGCGAATTACCAGGACTCCGACCTCGGCGTCTTCACCGACCAGCCGGAGACGTTGACCAACGACTTCTTCGTGAACCTGCTCGATATGGACTACGAGTGGGAACCGGTCTCTGACTCGAACGAGGTCTTCGAGGTGCGTGACCGCGAGACGGGTGCGGTCGAGTGGGAGGCCTCCCGCGTGGACCTGATCTTCGGCTCGAACTCCCGACTGCGGACGATCTCGGAAGTCTACGGCAGCGACGACGCCGAGGAGAAGTTCGTGCAGGACTTCGCGGACACGTGGAACAAAGTGATGATGCTCGACCGCTTCGACCTCGAGTAACCTCGGCAGCGAATCCCCGGACGGCCGTGGAAACGACTGCTGGCCCCCACGGCCGTAGTCCGATTCCACAACTAACTCGTGGCGACGTCACGAACGCCGCGGACTGAGGTGTGTCCGATATCTGTCGGTTCTCTCAGTTCACTATCTTTCTGATACTAGGAGACGTCTCGCCCGGTCGTTGCGCGCGACGGCTGAGTGGACAGAGCGTGACAGAAAACGCCAACCGTTGTACACTGACCGCCCGCCGACCGCCTCCCTACTGTCGCTTTCGCAGATCCTCGGTGCGTAGTTCGCCTTTCGCGTGCCAGGTCCGCGATCGAAGGGCCACGAGGACTGCGCCAACGTAGAAGAGCGTGACCACTCCGACGACGACTGTGCCGGGGATCATCCCGATGGCGGCGGTCTCGATCCAGGAACTCGGCGAGAATGCCGTGATGCGGACGAACCACGCTGCGAGCAGCACGGCGAACAGCGGCAGGTACACCCGCCGTAGCCGGTGGGCGATGGCCTCCTCGGTGCTGATCTTCAGCGTCGGCGTCCGGTAATCGTCGCCGAGCCGTTTGCGCCAGTTCTCGTCGACGAGACCACCTTCCGGGTCGAGGCCGTACGCCCAGACGTTCTCCTGAAGCGTCCGGACGCGCGTTCGCCAGATGTCGTAGCCGCGATAGCGACGGGCTTCGATCGTCAGGAAGACGGTCAACGTCGCGACGCCGATGAGGATAATATAGTGTGGGTTCCCTGGGCTAGAGAACGCCCAGGTGACGATCGCCGCGATGACGACGACAGCCCAGTTGGTCGTCTTGTCGAGGCGCTCGCGCCAGAGCTTCATCCGGTGCAGTTCGCCGCGATAGAGGTGAGCCATCGCGGAACTCGGCCCCATATTCTCGTCGAGAAGGCCTTTCCCGACGTACGGTGAAGCGTCGGCGGTCGGGTCGGGCTCTTCCTCGTGGTCCTCGGTTCCTGTCTGGTGATCGTCCGCTGTAGAGGTTGTCATCGTCGTAACCGAAGGTGAACTGACGTGCTGTTCGATCGCCCCGCTTTCCTCACGCCGAGGAAACTCGTCGCAACTCGTCGCATCGGCTAGCGGCGTCGCCTCCTGTCGTCGATTCTGAGCGCTCCGTCGGTCATTACTGTTTCATCACTACTGAACGTCTTAGGAGTTGTGCCACGAGGGAGACCGTGAATACATCATACAAAATTTATTCAGAATTTATACATCCCTGAAATATTATCTTAAAATAAACAATGCTCTTTTTAGGACAATAGAGAGGATATAATCCGAGTCTAACGAAACTAAAGTAGTATAATAAATATTATACTATCCAGTAATATACTAAATCAATCACTTTCTGATGCGTCCCGCTACCGACGCGGGCCGCTGATGTAGTTCGTTCCGTGCTCGTCGTCGTCGGTTTCCGGCACGCATATAGTTTTTTTATGTCGGGTTCCTAGGTCCACATCAGATGAAATCAGACGATTTCGATCTCAAAGCAGATCTGGAATACGGTGCCGAACCGGGTGTGAACTCGTTCCGGAACAACCGGATGCTTATCTTCAACGCGAAATCAATGGGGCTCCTCCGCCAGCAGTTGATCGACACGCTAGGACTTGAAGAAGCCCGGAAGACGCTGTTCCGATTCGGATTCCAGTCGGGGTACTCGGACTTTTTATCTATCGACAAGAACTACGATTTCGACAGCGAGAAAGAACTACTCGAAGCCGGGCCCAAGATCCATACAGACAAGGGACTCGTCAGCGTCGAAACGACCGAATACGAGTACGACGAGGATGCCGGCGAGTTCCGATATGGGGGCCTCTGGCACAACTCCTACGAAGCAGAGCAGCACGTGATTTACAACGGCGAGGCCGAAGAGCCGGTCTGCTGGAGCCTGACTGGATACGCGTCAGCGTGGTGCAGCGGATTTGCAGAGATTCCCGTTTTGGCGATGGAATCGAAGTGTGCCGGGATGGGACACGACGACTGCGAGTGGCGGGTGAAACCGATCGACGAGTGGGGGGAAGAGGCCGCTCCCTACATCCGCGCGATTATGGACTTCTTCCGCGGTGATAAGCTGATGGAGTACTACAGTTATATGGAGGATCAGGAGGGTCTCGAAGGGAAGATCGAGCTCGCTAAAGAGACGAACCTTCCCGAGACCAAAGCGTCGACCGCTGTGGACTCGAAAGAGAACATCGAGATGTTCCGCGAGGCGATCGAAGATATTCTCGGCGAGCGGCCGCCGAAACTGTAGCGTGAGTTAGGAGTTTCCGATTTGCGACTCTCTTTTTCGCACGCTGATTCACACTCTCGGACACGAGTCTGTACAGCACTTCGTTGCGTCGAGTGACTGATCACCTGGCGCAATTGTGTTCGACAGTATTACGAAACTAACTGCTGTTCGAGGTCACGCATCGATTGCGCTCGAACCTCAGAGTAGATGGGACAGTTCGTGGACGTCTCGTCTGTGAGTTCCTTGATGATTGCTTGTCGTAGACTGTGTGTACACGCTCGCCCGAACTCATCGAAATGTGGGCACTTGACACAGCACTCTGATGGGTGAAACTGCTCGTCGGCCATAGTAGCACGTTCGAAAGAATATTATAAATAACTTTTGGGTGAGTTACAACGTTTGACTGCGGACCCCTCGCTGACTTGTCGGGGTCCACTGTCGGTTCCGTCGCTCACTACGCTAGTCTGTTTTTTCGACCTCGAGATTCGACACCCTGATAGAGTGGGGCGTCCCTTCTAAGTCCTCGAAGACCGCTCGATGCTCGTCGGTCGGATCGGTGCCGTCGTAATTCGGACATCGAACGGTTGGTTCGCCGTACAGCGGCGGTGGACCATCGAGGATGTCGTCCTCGGTAAATTCGTATCCACATGCCGGGCACTCGCCTAGGGACTCTTGCTCTTGACTCGTGGGAGCCATTGACACTCAATACTATCTAATAGTAATTAAATATATCGCAACCACCGGTCAAAAAGTACCGGAAGCGATCGAATCCTGCGGTCTCGACGCGTATCGCTCCGTTCCACCGTTGCTTCTCGCCGTGTCTGCGGAACGCCTCTGTTTAGGTGTTAGCTGGATAAAGGCGCTAAGCCCCCGTCCTCAACGAGCAACGCAGGGCGAAGCCCGAGTAGCACAGTAGGGCGGGGAGACAGTGCCGTCATCGTTTTCCATACACTGTTTTGTTGCAGACTCACAGGCCTATGTCTACCGTAGCTATTATACGTGTGACGTGCACACCGCGCATTACAGTGAAACGGAAGACAATCACCATCCGGGAAGACCAAGACGAGTGGATTGAGGACCAACACCTCAATCTCTCCTCGTTCGTCCGTGAGCAGTTGGACGAGTTAATCGAGGAACGAGAGTAGCGGATGTACTACACCTACAAGTACCGTCTCAAGCCGTCCGACGCCCACCGCGAGGAGTTGGACCGCCACCGAGACATTTGTAGGCAACTGTACAACCACACGCTCTACCGCCTCAACGAGTACCAAGACGAACACGGCGAACTGCCGTCTATGACCACGCTTCGGTCGGAGCTCCCCGACCTCAAGAAGTGGTGGGAGGACCTCTCAGACGTGTACTCGAAGGTTCTCCAAACCGTCGTCGAACGCCTGTTCGACAACCTCAACGGACTCTCCAAGCTCAAGGAGAACGGCTACGGCGTCGGCCAACTCAAGTGGAAGCCACCACGGGAGTTCCGCAGTTTCACGTACAGTCAGTCTGGCTTCAAGCTCGACAAGAAGGGCGGTCAGACTGTCCTGTCACTCTCGAAACTTGCGGACATACCGATTCGGCTCCACCGCGCCATCCCTGACGACGCGAAACTCAAGCAGGTCACGGTCAAGAAGGAACCGACGGGCGAATGGTTCGCCACCTTCGGCGTCCAAATGGACCACGAACCGCCCGAACCCCCCGAGAACCCCGAGAAGTATGTTGGTATCGACGTAGGGATTCTGAAGTACGCACACGACACCGACGGAACCGCAGTGGGGTCGCTTGACCTCTCCGCCGAGCGGGAGCGACTGGAACGCGAGCAACGGAAGCTCTCGCGGAAGCAACACGGTTCTGCGAACTACGAGAAGCAACGGCGACGGGTCGCGGAGTGTCACGCCGGTCTCCGACGGAAGCGCCGCGACTTCCTCCACAAGCTCTCGAACTACTACGCTCGGGAGTACGACCTCGTGGCGGTCAAAGACCTGAACGTGAAGGGGATGCTGGAATCGCCATCGAACAGCCGCAACACCGCCTCCGCCGCGTGGCGGACGTTCCTCTCGTTACTCGAATACAAGTGCGAGCGCGAAGGGACGCACTTCGTGGCGGTCAACCCGAGAGGGACGACCAAAGAGTGCGCGGCGTGTGGCGTCTCGACAGAGAAGCCGCTATGGGTCCGTGAACACTCTTGCCCGGCGTGTGGGTTCGAGGCGGATAGGGACGCGAATGCGGCGTGGAACATTCTTTCTCGCGGTCTCGAAGACGTAGGAGTGGGACACTCCGAACGAACGTCCCCAGAAATCGAAGATTTCTGGTGTGCGAACGAATCGCGCAGCGATTCGTTAACGCCTGTGGAGACTGCGCTCCCTACAGACACCACTCAGGTGTCTGCAAAGCGCGTCGTGGAAGCAGGAAGCCCTACCCTCAAGGAGCGAACGGCGTCAGCCGTGAGCGAGTAGGGTAGTTCACGTGTTAGTCGTCGCTGGCGGCACTAGTCGGCTCTGCGGACGGTGGATTCCAGTCGGCCCAGTCGTCTCCCCACTCGGGCGCGCGGAAGTCGATGCCGCGCTCGTGGACGTTCTCCTCGCCCATACCCATATGCTCGAGCGCCCCTTCGAGCGTCTGCGGCTGGATGTCGCCAGCCAGGAAGCGGCGCAGGATGGATTTGTGCTCCGCGTAGCGCTCGGGTTCGTTCTCGAAGATCCACTGACACGGCTCCGAGCAGAAGTAGTACGTCTCGCCGTCGTGCTCGTGAGAGTGGAGGCGGTTATTCTCGCGGTCGGGGTCCGCGTGAATCGCGGGAAGTTGACAGAGGTCACACAGCACGATGAGGTCGTCGGCGACCGTCTTTTTGAGGTTGTCGTTCCGCATCGCCTCTGCGTGTCGATCCCACTTTTCGCCCCAGCGGTCCTCCCAGCCGGGGTATTTCTCTTCGAGCCACTCGCGGTCTTCCTCGGTGACACCCGGCGGCGCGATGGGCAGCGTCGGCCGCCAGTGGTAGTGTCCGCCCGCCATGTAGTGGCTGGTGCCACCCTCTCGTACCAGCTCGATGAACTGCTCCCAGTACCACGGTTTTTCGAGACCGGTGCTCTCGATATTCTCGAGGAACTGGTCGACGATCCACTCTTCCATAAATTCGCCCCAGGACATCTCACGGTCCTCGACGGGCGTGTAGTAGTCCATACTTGGCCCCGTCAGCGCCGAGAACAGTTTGTAACAGCGCCAGAACGACTTATCGACCAGATACTGTGCACGGTCGAGGTCGTCGTACTCGTCGAGGATCTCGATGATCGCATTGCCCTGCTGGGCGTGTCGGGCCTCGTCGGTCTGGATCGACGAGATGGCCTCCGCAAACTCGATGTCACCGACGTCCGCGGCGTCGGAGGCCAGCGCGAGGAACTGCATATTCGTGAATCCGGTCTCGAACGCGAATGTGACCTGTAGCGCGGAGTCGATCGCGTTAGAGGCTTTGAAGTCGTCAAACAGGTGGCGTGCCGCGACCGACGCCCAGTCTTCGGTGTGATAGAGCTTCTTACTCCAGTCGTACTGGGCGTCCTCCTTGACGAAACTGTGAGGGATCCGCAGCTGCAGTTCGGTGTGTCGCAGTTCGTCCATCGCGCCGAACTGCGCCATATGTCGCCACGCGCTATCCGGCGCGAAACGAGCGTACTGCGACTCACTGGTCACGGCGGCGCGTTCCAGCAGCGGGACCGACGCAAAGTGGAACTTCAAGACGTCTTCCCAACCCATCCCGAGGGAGTGTGGAAGCCCCGACTGCTCCATCGCCGAACTGACCGAGTAGACGCTCCCGTCTTTCTCGTGTTGAGTCTCGTAGTACTCTCGAGCCGTCTGTTTGTAGGTCTCCTCCCAGGCTTCCCAACCGCCTTCGGGAATGTCGTACGCGTCCTGCCCCGTCATCTCCGGTGGGAAGGCCTCCTCTTCGTCGACGTAGGACAGATCCCAGTTCGTGTTCGTCGCCGTCTGGTACCAGTCCTCACGCCTCACGTTTGGTAGCATATGCACTGGAGTAGTTTAACCGAACTATATTAAAATTTGTCCCGAAACGCCACAAAACAGCCGATAGAAGGCCTGTACCTGCAGCTACGCGCGACGCGAAAGCGGCGTCGGCGAGGTGGATCTCGAGTTAGGCGGGGCGCGACACGGGGAGGTCCGCGAGCATCGCGTCGTACTTCCTGCGGATGTCGTCCAGTACGTCGTCGAAAGCTATCGTCTCCGGCGGCATCGACTCGAACGCCGGTCGGAACGCCTCGACTGCCTCCTCACTGGCCGGGTAGTACTCGTCGACAGTCTCCTGTACGACGGCCTCGTTCGACTCGTCGATCTCGATGACGTGATCTGCAACCGAGGCGGCGACCTCCTGGCTCCGGTCCGCGTCGAGATAGAAGTTGTCGAGGACCTGTGCGTAGAGGTTCGAGTCGTTCTTGTCGAAGAGTTCCGAGTAGTGTGCCAAGAAGAGTTCGTCGAGCAGCGGCTTCAGGACGAGGTTCGTGCCGACGAACGACTTGCCCCAGTCGTACTCGACGAGGAGTTCTTCGAGGACCTTCCGCAACGGCTGCCACATCTCGTCTTCTTCCCAGATTTCGCGCTCCTTCTCGGTGAACCCTTTCTCCGGGAACTCCTTGTGCAGCTGGGTCGCTCGACGCGCGAGACGCTCTTGTCGTCTGATCTCGTCCGTCGCTTGGAACGTCATCGCCGTGCTGATGGTACTGGACGGCGCGAACATCGTGAGATACGACGCGATCATCTGTAGCCCGTGACACGGGTATCGAAGCGGTAGGAACGCCCGTTCTTGGAAGTCGAGCCACGGATCGTCGCTCCGCTCGGTTCCGCGTTCGAGTACTTCCGCCTGCTCGTACAACGTTTCGATCGTGCTCTCCCGCTTGTCCATCAACTCGTTATACTTCTCGTAGGTAAGCTCGCGGGGGTCTCGCCACGAGTCGAAGTCGTCGGGGTACTCTCCAGTGATGGCGCTTCCTTCTCGGTACTGTTTATACCACTGGGGGAGCGCCTCGTCCGAGGAGACAGCCAGCCGGGGAACCGTGCCGTCGTATCGCTCGCCGATGTCGTAGTTCGTCCGGTGGGCGGCGATGTCGTACGTCGTCGGGACACGCCGCTGGTTCCAAGTGCTGTACGTCCGATACGTCTCTTGCTTCATCGGGTAGTCCTTTTCGCTCATCGATCTATTGGTCTGAGTGGGTCTCTTTGATGTCGCTGACGAACTCGATTCGATCCGACTGGGGCTTGATGTACCCCTTGAACGAGGAGATCTGCTCTTCGATCCCACCAGGGACTTGGATTGCCCCTCTTCCGAGGATCTCGTCCAGCGTCTCCTTCGTCACGACGCACCTGTCTTCGGCCTCGACACGGAGGTACGCGCGCCGGTCGGTGACTTCGACCTCTCCGTCGGTATCACGCCTCAGCGCCTCGATGATCGCTTCGGTCTCTCTGTTGTTCCGGAGGACGGGTCCAACTTTCCCCATCTTCAGCTCCCCTCCGGAATCACGACGTAAATCTCGCCGCCGTCGACGCCCGCTTCGTACTCGTTCAGGCCGTTTCCGGTGGGGTTTAGCCCCTCGCCCGACTTCAGGTCGAACTCCCAGGTGTGGGCCCTACAGGTGAGTGTCGTGTCGTCGTCGTGCGGTCCGCACACGCATCCTCGGTCACCGGTCTCCTCTAGATCTCGGTCCTGATGGGGACAGATCGCGTCGTAGGCGTGAATCCGCTCTTCGAGGTCTCGCCAGATCAGGACTTTCCGGTCGCCGACCTCAAAGAACGTCACCTCGTCGGCCCAGATGTCGTGGTCGTCGCAGATGTAGTGCTTTTCTCCGTCGCGCGTGTTCGCAGTTTCTCTTGGCATACTTACTCTTGAGGTTTCGCGTGTTCGGGGTGTGCTTCGAGCATACTTTCATCGTTCCACGCAGGATGTGACTCGCCGAATCCTTCGGGGATCTCCTCGCCCTCGTATTGGATCTCGACGTACTCTACGGGTTCGAGGGCCTCCGAGACGCGCTCGTCGCCTGGAACGACGTCCCCTTCGTAGATCATCTCCAGCGGTCGATCGTGGTCGATGTGGACCCGACTGTCCACGATATGTGAGATCTTGTTCGCCGCCTCCTCGACCGTGTCTTCGGAATCGACGGGCACGAGAGTCGGATAGTCGTCCGTACGGAACCGTACGAGTAACGGAAACTCTGCCATGGGAATCCAAGTCACGATATAATAGCATACAATAAATAATTACCGATGGTGGCTATCGTGTTATCTGCACAGTACGCTGTTCGGGGCTGTTCAGCCTTGACAGGCACGACGTCGACCGCGCTACCTACCAGCGGCCGACGTCAGGGGGGAACCAGATCTGTTATGCTACGGTTGCTCGTGTACGGACGTTTCAGTCGTCGGCTTCAGCAGGTGGTTCCTTCGCTTCGTGCCGTTCCCGAAGCGGCCGACAGCTATGTTCGCTTCCTTGGTCGCTCCAGTCTGTCTCGTCGGTGGGGACGAAGTCGTACTGGCGGCGGGCGTGTGAGCCGGCTTTGCCGCCCCACCAGACGAACGTGTCCGAGCCGTCTTCGGGCGTCCAGGTGATCGTCTCCCAGTCAGGATCGAAGATGAGGTACCCGCCTGCAAAGATCTCGATCTTGTTGCCAGAGGGTTCGACGTAGTAGTTGAAGTGCGCTTGACTCACGCCGTGGCGGGCGGGGCCGCCCACCATCTCGATGCCGCGCTCGCGAAGCAGGTCCGCCGCGCGTTCGAGTTCGCCCGACTGGCCGCCGTCCATATAGTAGGCCACGTGGTCGATCTTGTCGTTGACGTTCGCGTCCGGTGGCGCGTTCACGAACGCGATCTCGTGGACGAGCGGGGAGACGCTGAGCCACGCGCCGACCTGGTTGCCATCGGGATCGACGCCCTCCTCGCGGAGGTTGAATCCCAGGACGTCCTCGAACCACTCGACGCACTCGGGGACGTTGGTGACGTTGAAGTTTACGTGGTCGATGCGTCGGAGTCCGGCACCGCGTTCGGGTTTGCGCGCGGGTTGGTTTTTGAGTCGGGCGCGGTTTTCTTCTTTGACCGTGTCGAAGGCGCGGTCGACGTCGTAGACGAGTTCGAAGTACTCGGGGGTCTCGCCGGGGTAGTCGAACTTGAGCGCGCGGCCCTGGCCGGGTTCTTTGTCCTCGTCGGCCCACTCGGTCTCGTAGCCGGAGTCTTCGATGCGCTGTTGTAGTACCTCGAAGTCGTCTTCGTCTTCGAGCATCCAGGCAACGTGGTTGCAGCCCCACTCGTCGCCCTCGCGAAGGATGAGCGTGTAGTCCTGCCAGTCGCCGTAGGCGGCGAGGTAGTAGGCGTCGTCCTCCTCGTGGCGGACGTACATTCCCATCGTGTCGCGGAAGTGTTCGAGCGACGCTTCGAGGTCTGGACAGTACAACTCGGCATGTGCAAGGGTTGCAATACCCATATATCGGGAAAATTTATCATCGGTAATAAAGTTTTGGTTAAATTGTGACAGATATCGGTCAGCGCCGAGAGGAACGCACCGCTGCGAGCAGTTGTGTGTTGGACGCTGAGGTGAGGGGACGACCGGTGATTGCACTCACGAGAGTTTCGCGTTTACCTCGATCACGTTGGTCGACTGCAACAGTTGATCGCGGAGTTCGTTCTCGATCCGATCATCGCTCATCCGGCGAACTGGCCCCGAAATGCTGATCGAACCCAGCACGCGACCCGTGTCGTTTCGGATCGGCGTCGCGATACACCGGACGCCACGCAGACGTTCCTCGTTGCCCATCGCGTACCCACGCTCGCGTACCGTATCGAGATTTTGCTTGAACGTCTTGCGGTCGGTGATCGTGTTTTCGGTCTGCTTTGGCAGCCCGTGTTTGTCGATGATCTCGTCTACGCGATGATCTGGGAGATACGCCAGGATCGCCTTCCCGGAAGCGACGCTGTGCGGATAGACGTACTGCCCGATCGAGAGCGTCGTCGGAATCGCGTTTTCGCCTTTCGACCGATAGATGTAGATCACGCTGTCGTCTTCTAACATCGCAAACTGCGCGCGTTCTTTGGTCTTTTCGGCCAGCTCGTCTACTTCCTGCGTTACGAAATCGTAGATACCGATCCGGTTTTTCACCCGTTCAGAGAGGCTGAGATACCGAAGGCTCAGCCGATAGCCGTCGTTGTGCTTGGTGATCAGTCCTTCCTGTGAGAGGGTATAGAGGTACGTGTGGACCGTACTCTTCGATATATCGAGATCGTTCGAGATCTCCGAGAGGGTCATTGCCCCCTCGTTTTCGAGTTCCTCGATTATCCGAGACGCCCGCTCGACGGCCCGAATCGTGCGGGGTTTATTGTTATCATTCATACTCTCAGGTAAGACTCATCGACTATAAGCGTTCACACCGATCGGCCGCCGGTATATCAAATAACAGAACGCAACTTTCCCGCGACCTCGGCCAGTAGCTTTAACGAAAATATCGTGGCTACTTCCAATCCATCTTTTTATCTGCAACATTTGTGTACAGATACAGGTCCGGCGGTATCACCGACGGCATTCACATATATCACATTGGGTCCCGCCGGAGACTTCGTAGTTAGTGAGCAACCACGGAGACCGGGTCGCTACGGGTAGTGTATGTTGGCGAACGGTCGTTTTCCCGCGTCGAATCCGCTGACAGCGGCGGGGTCGACGGCATATAACAGGCGTACTATTGTTACCTCCGGCCGCTCCGGATCGAGAACAGCGTTGTGCTATTTTCAGAGGGAATAGATGCCAAGGCCGTCAGAAACTTTTGGCCACCAGTCTAACATTAGGAGGAAAATTCACTACTACTTCTGTCAGCACTCCCGTCGACGAATCGATTTCAAGAATAGGTTTTGTCCTTGATGGTTTGTCGATGACTTACATCAGTATCCGTCTTTATCAAAAATGTACGATTTTGTTTGATTATGAAGAATTCCTCCTCAGCGCGTTCAGTCACTGCATTACAGTACGTTTAGGACGCCTAATAATAATACGTTACGCTGAAATCTGTCGGTGGCTATCGTCGCTGTTGTATACCCTCGCGCGCCCGAGCGCGCGATAGCGTGGAATCAGCTGCGTGAAGACGTGCAACCCCTACCGTCGACGTTCACGGTGTGTTCGGACCGAAGCGATCAGGTATAAGACGGTTGAAGCCAACGCTCCCGTATGGACCGAGCTGATCCTCCGAACCGAGCTATCAATTCGGCGGTGCGGGCGTTCACGATCGTGGAGACGATCCAGGAACTGGACAGCGCGACCTTCACCGAACTCTCTACGAAAATTGACGTCTCCGACAGCACGCTCTACGATTACTTGGAGACACTCACCTATCTCGGTTATCTCTCGAACGACGACGGCACCTACCGGCTCTCGCTGCAGTTCTTCGATCTCGGTATCTCCGCCCGCAAGCAGTTCCCCGTCTTCGAGAAGTCCCAGTCGGCACTCAAACAGGTCGCAAACGAGAGCGGTGCGGCGGTGTGGCTGATGGTCGAAGAAGCAGGCAAGGCGGTCTATCTCGCCCGGGAGATGGGCGAACAGTCGATCGAGACGCACGAACGGCTCGGGAAACACGAGTATATGCACTGTCTGGCGTCGGGAAAGGCGATGCTGGCGTTCGCCCCCGAGGAACACGTCGACAACGTCGTCGAGCGATACGGGCTGCCGGAGAAGACGCCCGCATCGATTACGACGCGTGCGAAACTCGACGCGGAACTCGCCGAAATCCGCGAACAGGGGTACGCGATCAACGAACACGAGACCGCCGAAGGGGTCTCGGCGGTCGCCGCGCCGATCGTCGCGAACGACCGTGTCTACGGTGCGATCGCCGTCGCGGAACCCGTCGCTCGGATGCGCAACGAGACTCGGCGACAGAAACTGATCGAACTGGTCACGACGGCGACGAACGAAATCGAACTCAAACTGACCTACGAGTAATTGGAACCCCTAATACTGATTCGGACTGGCTGGGTCCCGTGAGTTCTATTTCTCGGCTCCTTTCGATAACATAGGTACGATTGTTATCCTATGCCGTTATTCACACCTATTTCGGATATGACGAAGTAGACCCGTACTCGACGACGTCGGGCTGCGCCGGTCTGTATCCAAACGGAAGTTGTCCACCCTACCGGATCGACTGACGCGCACGCGACTCGCGGCGCTCCTTGCGTTCGAGTGTCGAATAGATCTCAGTATAGAATTTCGGATATAACGAAATTCGACTAGAAACGAGAACAGATTCGAGAGTGGGCCTGCAGGGTGGTGTGCGTCAGATACTGACGTACACGTCGCCGTCGGCGACCTCGACGTCGAAGGTGCTGATGCACTTGCCGGTCACTTCGTGTTCACCGGTTTCGAGGTCCCACTCCCAGAGGTGCCACGGACAGCTGACGGTGGCGTTCTCCGCGTCGACGCCGCCGCGTGTGTCTGTCCACGTGTCCTCGGCGTTGATCTTCTCTTCGCCTGCCTTGTACAGCGGTGCCTGCTGGTGGGCACACCGGTTGAGAATCGCATAGAAGTCGTCGCCGGTGTTGAAGACGGCGACCTCGATGCCTTTGACGTCCACGGCGATTCCAGTTCCCTGTTCGATCTCGTCGGCGGCTGCAACCTTGGTGAAGTTGTCGCCGACTGGGGATTCAGTGCTCATTGTTCTGTTATAGTCGCAGGATGTCCTCTGCGTTTTCGTGGAGGACGGCCTGTCGGGTATCGTCGTCGAACGCGCGCGAGGTGTAGAACCACGTCGGCGGGTCAAGCGTCTGGTGCGGCCAGTCACTGGAGTAAATGAACATATCCTCCGCGAGGCTTAGATTGAGCATTCCTTCGGCTTCGCCTGCGTTGCGAGGCATCGCGAACGGTTGCGTGCAGAGATAGAAGTTGTCGCGCAGGTACTCACTCGGGGTGCGGTCGAGATACCGCTCGCCTGCTTCGTGCTTCCGGGGCGTGATCTTCACGTCTTCGGGGTGCATCTCGTAGAACTCGTCCATTCGGTAGCGGAGGAACGGGACCCACCAGTGACCGGCCTCCTGCAGGACGACGTTGAGATCCGGGAAGCGGTCGAATACGCCGCGCATAATCATATTGACGACGTTGACCATTCCGTGGATCGGCCAGTCGAAGCCGAGCACCTCGGTCCAGGTCATCATCTCGTCGCCGATGTGGGTGTGCTGGGGCCAGTAGGCCAGCGACCCGTGGAGCAAGAGCGGGAGGTCGTGCTCGACGAGCGCCTCGAAGACGGGGTCGAACTGCTCTGCGCCCCACGGGACCTTCGGATCGAACCACGAGTACGCGGCCGCGATGTTGTCCTCGCTGCCGACGCGTTCGATCTCCTCGACGGCGTATTCGGGGTCCCACTTGGGGACCATCATCGAGGTGTACATCCCCTCGTCGGCGAAGTTGTCGAGCATATAGTCGTTTGCCGCCTGGGTGACGCCGTTCTTCAGCAGCGGATGGTGCTGCTGATTCAGATTGTTGATCCCCGGGTTGACGATCGGCTCGTCGATCGCGAACTTGTTGCAGGCCTCTCGCACGTCCTCGGCGTACTCGGCGCGTCCCTGTGTGAACAACCCTTCCGTGCCTTCCTTGATCGCGTAGGCTGCGTCCCACTTCCCGACGACGGGCGTCGGGCCGAATTCGGTCGTGAGTTTGTCTCGAATGACGTCGTCTTCCACGTACGACATCAGTTCGTCTGTCATCGGGTTGACGTGGAAGTCCAGGTCGATGATGTAATCCTCGAAGGCTTGCTCCGGTACTTCTGCCTCAGGATCTAGCTGCTCTGTTGACGATCCCATACGTGATCTATTGTGAGATACTATATAAAATACTTTGCTGTATTCCCGTGGCAACTGACCCCTGAAACACCGTTGAACGGCGTGCACGAGCCCTCAAGCGAACGATTGATGCTTCGGTTTCTTGCGCAAACAACTTCGACATATCCGAAACAGTCCTTCCTTCGTCGTTCGTACACGCACGGCACGAGTTGGGAACACGGAAAGTCCCCGCTATGTTTCGCGGTGTCGACGATAGACCTCGCCGTTCGGCCGTATCTATCTCTCGGAGTCGCCTCCGGTCGTGTCGAACAGACGACCGATAATGTATTGCCTACCGAAGTATCCTCTTAGTAACAATATTCAAAAGTAACCACCTTCCGATATGGTAATTCAAAATACCATAACTGTATTACAGATTGGCAGCGCAGTCGAACAGGCAGTCGCGGACGCTATCGCCTATCTCCCAACGGTCGTGGCCGCGCTCGTCATCCTCCTGGTGGGGTATCTCATCGGACGAATCCTCGGTGGCCTCGTGACTCGCATCGTTCGCCGACTCGGGGTAGACCGGTACACCGATGGCACGGCGATGGGGGAAGTGAGTGATGGTGATGGCATTGCTCGTGCGCTGGGAGCCATCGTCGCGTACTACGTCTACTTCGTCGCGATCCTCGCGGCCGCGGACGTGCTACGCATCCCGCAACTCACGCAACTCCTGTCGGAACTCGGTGCATTCCTCCCGGTAGTCCTCGGTGCACTCGTCGTCTTGGTCATCGGCTTTGTCGCCGGTCGGGTCATCGGCGACATCGTCGCTGACGTCGTTGGCGGATTCGGTATCGGGTCGTACCTCGACGAAACGCCGCTCGAACAACTCGGCGACACCGAGGGCGAGTTCGGCCGCATCGTCGGTCAGTTGGTCACGTACTACATTTACTTGCTCACTCTGCTCGCAGTCGCTGATATCCTCGCGATCGACGCGCTCTCGTCGCTGTTAGATCTCTTCGCCAGCTACCTCCCGGCGCTGATCGGTGGCCTGCTGGTGCTTCTGGTCGGTATTTGGATCGCCGAACGAGTCGCCGATCTGGTCCGTGGAATGGGCGATGGGCGCACCATTCACGCAGTGAGCCTCGTGGTGAAGGTTTTCATCTACTACATTACCGTCACGATCGCCGTGGCGACGATCGGCTTCGACGTGTCCGTACTGACGAACCTCTTTACCGCCTTTGTGGCGGCGTTCTTCGGCGCACTGGCGATCGCGCTGGCAATCGGTATCGGTCTCGCTGTCGGCCTTGGCGGGCAGGACTACGTCGCCGAGAACATCGATGGCTGGGTCGACGCAGTTCGTGAAACGACCGCAAGCGACAGCTCGGACACGGAAGAGGGAGACACCGACGTCTAACACCTCTGCCTGCCGGAGGGTAGACCTATCTTACAACCTTCGTTCGTTGTGTTCCGGTGCGCGTCTTCGTGTTCGAGGCCGGATACTGGTTGACCTGTCCTGGCAGTGACACACTCGTTACGGCGGCGAAACTATGAGTACTAATCCCGTCATTTCTGAGCAATTGTATCGAGTGCGGAAGATCTATGCCCTCGATCGTAGACGTAGTCCAGTCTCCAGAACGGCATCGACTTCCGTCAGCACTCGTCAGTCAGTGTCGCAGCCGTTCGGACGTCAGTCCCGGCGCTCGAACTGGTAGGTCAGTACTTCGTCGCTGTCGTCCCACTCGAAGTCGCCAGGATGGACTCGCTTCATTCGCTGTTTGTAGGCTTCCAGCGACTCTGAGCCTTCTCGCTGGGCGTCGGCGTCGGTGAAGTCGCCCAACGTCCGCCGTTCGACACTTGTCACCTCGAAGGTATCGCCCTCGCTGGCGTAGCGGTTGCTCGCGCCACGAGTCAGCTGCGTCACGTCGCCGTTCAGCACGGACTGCTGTACACGGTCGTTGGGTAGTAGGTCGCCGGCGTCGATTTCCGACATAACTCCTCTTTCGGCCGCGGCCGTCAAAATCCCATCGCGTCGATATCGCTCGCTGACAGGGCTGTTTCGCCCGGCGACGAGACTGCACCACTGCGCCTAGCGACAGCGCAGCGGCTCGGATGGATGGCCGGTCGGCACCTTACCGATGTGCTGGATCACCGGAGTGAGAACTCGTGGCTTCGATTGAACGACTCGACGGGCTCGTTTCGGATATCTATTGTACTACTATATCTGACAAATGCGCGAATACAGTGCCCACAGCACAGTGCGACTCTGGCAGAACTGCTCTTCCTGCTTACTCGAATGTCATCCCGTATCCCCACTCCTCCAGTTTGGCCTCGACCTCGTCGAGGTGGTCGAGTCCAACCATCACGAGTGCCTCGCGGAGGTCCGTCAGCGAGACGTCGTCGTCGAAGTGGTCCTCCAGGTCGCGAAGCGTATCGCGCTCTGCGGTTTTCGTCTCCGGTTGGAGAAAGAGCGGGACGCGGTTCCGACCGTCCTGAACGCCATCGCGACGGAATTTGTACGGAATCTGCATCGACCGCTGCGACGAGGTGTCTCGGCCTTCGGACGCAGGCGACGATTCCTCGCTCGCTGCGGACTCCGATGATCCGCTGGCTTCCGGCTCGGCAGCTTGATCGGTCGTGGCGTCGTCGCCGCCGTCGTCGGCGAAGGGGTCTTCCCCGGCTCCGCGCTTCATTCCCGTCATACGGTCATCACCTCGTGGTCGACGTCACCGGGCTCTGGTGGGTTCGGCGCGTCGATGCCGACTTCCGCTTCGAGGTGTCGCGCCAGCCGATCGAACTTTGCGAGCGTCTCGATCTCGTAGTCGCGGCGCCGGTCGCGGTGTTCGCGGATGTACTCGAAGGCCGAACACTGCTGCATCCAACAGCCTTCCATCAACGACGCGCGCTCGCCGACGACTTCCGGCACCGGGTAGTCGATACCCTCGAGGATCGACCGCTGATCGCGCGTGTTCTTGAATCCGATCGGGATCGCAGCCAGCACTCCGACTTGGACGTCCAGTTGCTCTTCGAATCCAGAAACGAGCTCTTCGAGACCCTCGACAGCGGCCTCGCCTTTCGCGCTCGGCTCGACCGGGATGACGAGCGATCGCGTCGCGTTGATCGCGTTGTAGAGGTGCGGCCCCTCCGTCGCCGGCGGGTCACAAATGAGGACGTCGTACTCGTCTGGAACGCCTGCCTCTCGCAGCACCCGAAGAAGTTGCGCGTGGATCCCGAACGCTTCGCCCATCGCTTCCGATTGGTCTTTTTCTCGCTGGAGGTACTCCGCGAGGTCCGAGAGCATATTGTGCTCTGGGACGATGTCGACGCCTTCGACGGTCCGGATCAGTTCTCCGAACTCGCCCTTCGGCCGCCGGATCATATGCCGAACGATGTTGTCTACCGACTCGGTACGCTGATCGTCGACGCCGAAGAGGCGCGAGAGGTCGCCGTCCTGGGGGTCGAGTGGCACGACGAGAGGCTTTAGTCCCGCCCGTGCGTGCGCGACGGCGAGGTTCGCGGCCGTCGTCGTCTTGCCGACCCCGCCAGCCTCGCTATACGTCGAATACGCGAGCATATCGTGTTCATTGTGTGGCCTCGTCTTGAATGTTCGTCAGACGCGTTCCAGAATGTAGTTACTGAATACACGTCTTCCTTGTATTTGATGAACGTAGACACTGAACTGCATTCGAGAATGTGTTCAATGAAATTCAGTAGTGAACACATACAATGAATTAACACAGTGAACATCAACAATGGATGTTGTTTCTGGATGTCTGTTATGGGTTCTCTCACTGAATGCATACGACGACTGCAGGTCGTGAACTGTTTCGCTGACTGTGAATCGTTACGGACTGTAATTGTTGCACCCGACGTGTTCACGTCGTGACTGCGTACGACGAGTGAGCAGGGAGACGTTCATTCACTGTTGGGGGTTACATTGTCTCCCCCACGTTCCGAATCGGAGGCCGTGTCCACCGCCGCCGATCACTGGCCAGGAAAACACAACAGTCGCCCCACAACGAAGGCGAAGTACAGACCTAACAGATAGCCGCTTCGGTCCGCGTGAGGTCGCCGCCTGGTCGGTAGATCTTCCTCCCGAGCAGTCCCACCCAGGCGGCGATCTTGAACGGCAGGTCCCACAGGACGACCGCCGAGGTGACCTGATAGTCGAGCACACCCGAGAGAATCCCCCGCGAGGCGATGAGGTGTGCACTGATCTCCGGTAGGCTCGTTCCGAGTGCGAGAATAGTCAGCCCCACGAGAACCTCGTCGACGTCGTAGTATTCGGCGAGCGCGAGTAATCGGTCGATCGCGCGACTCGCTGCCGTCACGAGCGTGTACAGCGCGACCGCCCCGATCGAGACCTGCGTCAGGAGGTCGCCTGCGACTGCCATCTCAACGCTCGGCCAGCCAGGTGTCTACCCAGGGCGTTTCGTGGTCGGGGTCGAACGGCTCGACCGACCACGCTGGACACCGTTCGCACTTCCACACCCTGCCGATCGACCCCTCGCGGTTTACCACTCCGACCGAGGCCCAGGCGTGCGTTTCGCAGGTCTCGTCCGCGGTCATACGTACCGACCGACGGTCGCCGCGGTGAAAAGTTTACTCTCGATAACAGAACTGCCACTACGCGGACGAACCTCTCGAGCGGGAGATCAGATACTCCCGAAAGGGTAATCTGATACACCAATTAGCGATTTATCATCTCGCTTGGAGACATTCCGATCGAGACGCGGGAGCCCCACGCTATTACAGTCCGGTACGCAAATTGGGGGTATGGAACTCACCGCCGACGAAATCGACATCGGCACGCGGTCTCCCACGGTCTTGCTCAACTCGATCGACGCGAGCGAACTGGGTGTGCACCCGCTCGATCGGATCCGAATCCGACACGACGGGCGGGTCACGACCGGAATCGTCGAGGTCACTGACGAACTCGTCGATCCGGGATCGCTCGGTGTGACGCGCCCGCTCGGCCACATTACCGGCGCCGTGGAAGTGTCGATCGCGCCGCGGCCGGACTCCGTTGCGTACCTGATGAAGAAACTCGACGACGTCGAACTCGAGATGGGCGAACTCGACGCTGTCGTCCGCGACATCAACAACGACCGCCTGAACGACGTCGAACTGAGCGCGTTCGTCTCGGCAGTCTACACCCACGGCCTCTCTCGCGAGGAGACGATGTGTCTCACGAATGCGATGGTTGACGTCGGCGAGACGATCGAGTGGAACCGCGACCTGGTCGTCGACAAGCACTCGATCGGCGGCGTGGCGGGGAATCGGGTCACGCCCATCGTCGTCGCGATCGTCGCCGCTGCGGGGCTCACGATCCCGAAGACCTCCTCTCGGGCGGTGACGTCAGCGGCGGGAACCGCCGACACGATGGAGGTGTTCTGCGACGTCGACTTTTCGGTCACAGAGATCAAGTCGATCGTCGGCGAGACGAACGGCTGTGTCGTCTGGGGCGGCGCGGTCAACCTCTCGCCCGTCGACGACAAGATCATCCGCGCGGAGACGCCGCTGTCGCTCGATCCCCCGGGACAGGTCATCGCTTCCGTCCTCTCGAAGAAGAAGAGCGCCGGCGCGACGAACGTCGTCATCGACATCCCGTACGGTGAAGGCGCAAAAGTCGAGAGCCTCTCGGAGGCGCGCGAGATGGCCGAGGACTTCAGTCACGTGGGCACGAACCTCGGGATGGAGATCGACTGTACGATCACGCGCGGCGAACAGCCGATCGGGCGCGGGATCGGGCCCACGCTCGAAGCCCGCGACGTCCTGTCGGTACTCGAAGGCTCCGGCCCGCCGGACCTCCGCGTGAAGAGCGAGCGCCTCGCACAGGTCCTCCTCGACGCGGCAAGCCTCGACGAGACGGCGGTCGACATCGTCGAGTCGGGACGGGCGGCCGCGAAGTTCCGCGAGATCGTCGCCGCACAGAACGGCGATCCCGACGTCGCAGTCGAGGACCTCGAACCGGGGGCACACGATTCGACGGTCCTCGCCGGTCGGAGCGGCGTCATCACGCACGTCGACAACCGCCACGTGAACGAACTCGCGCGGCGGGCCGGGGCCCCGAAAGACCACCGCGCCGGTGTGCGTCTCGAGCACCGCGTCGGCGACGAGGTCCAGGAGGGGGATCCGCTCTTGACGGTTTACGCCGAGAAAGAGGAGAAACTCGACCAGGCGCTGTCGTTCGCAACCCAGCGGAAGCCAGTCCGTGTGCTCCCGCCCGACGAGGCGCTCATCGAACAGATGTAGCGCCCCCGGTCGCGATCTCGGTACGAGCGCTTTTATCCGCCGCACCGCAATCATCGTCGGGTATGAGTGCTCTCGAAGACATCGACCTGGATTTCGTCCCACTCGGCGACACCGGCTTGCAGACGAGCGAACTCCAGTTCGGCACGTGGCGCTTCGGCAAAGAGACCGAAGAAGGGAACGTCGAAATCGACGCGGACCGCGCGCACGAACTACTGGACGCCTACGAAGCCGCCGGCGGGCGATTCATCGACACCGCGGACGTCTACGGCGGTGGCGCGAGCGAGCGGTGGATCGGCGACTGGCTCGCCGAACGGGACCGCGAACGCTTCACTATCGCCTCGAAGATCTACTGGCAGATCCGCGCGGGTGACCCCAACAGCCGGGGGACGAACCGTAAAAACGTCCGCCACCGGATCGACGCCCTCCTCGACCGACTCGACACCGACTACGTCGACGTGCTGTACATCCACCGCTGGGACGACGACACGCCGACCCGAGAGCTGCTGAAGACGCTGAACGGTCTCGTCGAGGATGGCAAAGTCCACTACCTCGGCGCGTCGACGATGCGACCGAACGCCTGGAAGGTCTCGAAGGCGAACGAGATCGCCCGCGCGGAGGGTTGGGAGCCGTTCACCGTCCTTCAGCCGCGGTACAACCTCGTCGACCGCGAGATCGAGGGTGACTACCTGGAGATGGCGCGCTCTTACGGCGCGGCGATCTGTCCGTGGAGTC
Organism: Halobellus sp. H-GB7; assembly: GCF_030848585.1. NCBI lineage: Archaea > Methanobacteriati > Methanobacteriota > Halobacteria > Halobacteriales > Haloferacaceae > Halobellus > Halobellus sp. H-GB7. The sequence continues at coordinate 24,239 of NZ_JAVDDW010000003.1, forward strand.
CGCTCGGGCAGGGCTTCCTGACGGGCAAGTACACCCGAGAAGAGGGGCTCACAGGCGAGTCGCGGTCGGCCGAATCGAGCCGATTCCGCCAGACGTACCTCACCGAGACGAACTTCGACGTGCACGACGAACTCGACGCCGTCGCCGAGGAGATCGGCGCGACGCCGGCACAGACGGCACTCGCGTGGCTGATGCACCGCGACGGCGTCACCGCGCCCATCGTCGGGGCGCGGACGGTCGAGCAACTCACCGAGAACCTCGCCGCCGCGTCGATCGATCTCTCGCCCGACCAGGTCGATCGACTGACCACGGCGAAACCCGGCCCGTACGCTGGCCTGTGAGCGGACCTACCAGGTCGTGATGTAGAAGACGATCAGCCCGAGACTCGACAGGAGTCCGCCGACGGCGGTCAACGACAGCTTTCCGACGTTGAACGGCGTCCGAAATCCCCGTTCGGCCTCGGGCCGCGAATACCGAAGTTTCAGCAGCGCCGCGTTCACGATCACGAAGACGACGAGCAGCATCACGTTCGCCAGTCCCGCAACGAGGCCGATGTCGCCGAGGAAGACGAACGGGATCGTGCCGAGGCCGACCACTCCGACCGCGTAGTGGGGCGTCTGCCGGTCGGGATGAACGCGCGAGAAGACCTCGGGGAACACTTGATACTCGGACTTCGAGACGCCGTAGAGCAGCCGCGACGTCGATATTTGGAGGATCAACACCGTGTTCGTCGTCGAAAAGAGCGCGATGACCGCAAGCACCGTCGAGCCGACAGGTCCCCAGCCGGCCTGAGCGACCTCCGCGAGCGGCGACGTAGAGCGGCCGAGCACCTGCCAGTCGACCAGGGAGACGGCCGACAGGCCGACAAGGACGTAGAGTACCGTCGTGATGCCGATCGCGAGGACGATCGCGCGCGGAATAGTCACCGTCGCGTTCTCGGTCTCCTCAGAGAGGTTCACGATCGAGCCGAAGCCGAGATACGCGAAGAATATCAGGAACGACGCCTGGACGACGCCGAACAGCCCGTTAGGCGCCTGAAACACCTGCGCATCTCCCCAAGAGCCCCGCGCGATCCAGATGATGATCAGCAGCCCCAGCACCTCGATGCCGGTGAAGACGACGTTGATCTTCGTCGAGAGTTCGATCCCCCAGTAGTTGACCGCGGCCATCACGAGGACCAAGAGTACGGCAACTGGCACTGCCGGGATTTCGACGAAACTCGAGAGATAGCCCGAGAACGCCAGCGCGACCGCCGCCGAGGAGATGACGCCCATAAACAGCCGCCCTGCCGCCGTGACGTCGGAGACGAACTCGCGATCGAACGCTTCACGGGCGTAGATGTAGTCGCCTTCGGCCTTCGGAAAGAGCGAGGCGAGTTCGGCGTAACTCAATCCCGTCAGCGCGGCGATCACGGCAGCGAGCAAGAACGAGAAGACGATCGACCCGCCGGTCACGCCCGTCGCTTCGCCGAGAATCGCGTAGATCCCGGCGCCGAGGATCAACCCGACGCCGTACACGACCGTCTCCGAGAGGCCGAGTTCCCGACGTAGCTCTGACATCGGTTGTTATGTCATTCCCCCAATGTATAAAACACGCTGCCGCACCACGCCGTTTCCGTCGCTTCCCCCGATTTCCCGTACCTTCTTTTGCCATCGAGTCAACATCGAACCTGAGCCGCCCTGAACTCGGCTCAGTGATTCGATGAACGTCGAACAATTCAAATCCGAACACGTCCCCGAAACGTCCGACGAACGGTTCCAACTCGAAAACAGCTACACGCTCGATGTCACCGTCGACGACGACGTGATGGCGAAAGCCGGATCGATGGTCGCCTACACTGGCGATCTCTCGTTCACCGGCCGCGCCTCCGCCGAGGGCGGCATCACGGGCTTCCTCAAGGAGGCCGCGTCCGGCGAAGGTACGCCCGTGATGACCGTCGAGGGCGACGGCCACGTCTACCTCGCAGACAGCCAGAAGAAGGTCCAGGTACTCGAACTGGACGACGACGACGCGATCACTGTGAACGGCGAGGACGTCCTCGCGTTCGAGTCGCGCGTCTCCTACGAGATCAGCACGATCGACAGCCTCGCCGGGTCGCTCGCTGGCGGTTTCACCAACGTCTTCCTCCAGGGACCGGGTTACGTCGCGATCACGACGCACGGTGACCCGATCGTGCTCGAACCGCCGGTCGCCACCGACCCGAGCGCGACGGTCGCGTGGAGCAAAACGTCCCCGAACGTGCAGGTGAACCGGAGCCTCTCGGATATGGTCGGGCAGGAATCGGGCGAACGGTATCAGATGAACTTCGAGGGGCCGGACGGCTTCGTCGTCGTCCAGCCGTACGAAGAACTGTAACGACTGCCCGAAGCCCCGGTCTCTCGCCCGCGATCGATTTCTCTTGTAGCACGCTTCGACTGCTTCGACAACCCCCTCTTGACTGCCGGGTCTGGCTATCGGAGTTGATTTCCTTCCGAGTCAGTCGTGAGATCCGTGTCCGCCTGCGCTTTCCATTGCCCTGAATATCGGGCCCTCCGACCTGTTGTGTCAGATTTCCGCACCACTCTCAAAATTATCAAAGTCTGTAACCAGGGATCAACTGATAAATAGAGGTACCTTTCCCTTCCTATTATCGTGTCTCGAAACGGCGACAGCGAGGTTTGGGGGAGCCATCCGGCCTGGTTCGACTTGCAGTCGGCGGCCGGCGACGTTGCAGGGGATGTCGTCGGTGCCAAGCCTCACAGTTCGAAAATGAATCGACGTGCAACCATCCAGAGCACAGCGCTCTTTCCGAGGAATCAGATAGAGAATGCGCGATAAGGTTCGCGGTATCACCAACCGATTCGAGTTCAAAATCGTTCTGGTCATCCTCGTCGCGAGTCTCCTTCCGCTGGGCGCGACGACTGCGATCGCTCACACGCAGGCATCGGACGCACTGGCGGAGAAATCCACGACTGCGCAGCAAAAGCAGTTAGAGGGCGTCTCGAACAACCTCCAGACGCGCTCTGAGTTCTACAAGCGACAGGTGCGGGTGGTCGCGACGAACCCGTACGTCCGGGAGTTGGCGCGGCATCGGTATCAGAATGACACTATCGACGGCCGCACTGACGCATTCGAACGGGGGGAAGTCTACCCACAGCTACTGGGCGATACGCAGTCGTATCAGAACACCCAGCAGTTCTTCGCGAAAGTCGCCTCACAGAACCCGAATATCGATATGATCCGCGTGTTCTGGAAGGACGGCAACGTCCTCTCGGGCTATAAACTCGGCGAGGAGGACGCGTCGGACTACAAAGGCGACAAACAGTGGTTCGAAGACATCGTCGTCGAGCAGACTGTCGAAAGCGACGGCGTGTACGTCTCGTCGATCAATATCGCCCGCGCGACGGACTCGCCGGCGATCCGGTATGCCACCCCGCTGGTTGTCGACGGCGAACGTGTCGGCCTCGTGATCATCAACTACGAGGCGACACAGATCACCCAACCCGTCCGTAGCCTCGGAACTAACGGCTCCGGGTACGGAATGATGGTCGACCCGGCGTACACGAACGCCGAGGGTGAGAACATCGGCGCGGCGTACGTCGCGAACGGCCGCGACTCCGAGCGCGCGTTCAACACGTCGATCGCGGGCAATCTGACGGTCCCGATGGACGCTGTGCAGGGTGCGTCCGGTTCGGTTAGCTTCGAGCGGAACGGCCACACTTGGATCGCGCAGTACCAGCGTGTCCAGCTCGCCAGCGGCATCGAGTACTACGTCCTGCAGGCCGTCCCGCAAGCGGAGATGGTCGCGGCCTCACGGACGCTCACGAAATCGATCCTCGGCATCGCCGGAATCGCCGCTCTCGGCGTACTCATCGGCGGCACCTTCATCTCTCGTCGCCTCTCCCGGCCGATAAAACGGCTCGCGACCGACGCGAACGCCGTGGCGGACGGCGATATGGACCGAGAGATCCGAATCTCCGAGTACAGCACGGAGACTCAGATGGCGACCGAGGCCGTCCAGTCGATGAAGACCAACGTGGTCGACGCGCTTGAGGACGCCGAATCGGCGCGTTCGCAGGCGAACGAACTCAACACGCACCTCGAAGCGAAAGCGACGGCGTACCAGCAGGTGATGGAGGACGCCGCCGAGGGCGATCTCACGCGACGAATGGACCCCCAGAGCCGCAACGAGTCGATGAGCGACATCGCAGAGACGTTCAACGCGATGATGGCGGATCTAGAAGACACCTTCGCACAGATTCGCTCGTTCGCCGACGCGGTTGCGACCTCCAGCGAGGAAGTCACCGCTGGCACCGAAGAGAGCCAGAGCGCCAGCGAACAGGTCAGTCAGTCGATTCAGGAGATCTCCGCAGACGCCGAGGCGCAGTCGGAGAATCTCAACGAAGTCGCGAGCGAGACCCAGAACCTCTCGGGGACGATCGAGGAGGTCGCCTCCTCGGCGAACGAAATCTCTGCGACGTCACAGCAGACGGCCGACCTCGGCCAGGAGGGCCAGGAGGCCGCCGTCGAAGCCGTCGAAGAGATGAGCGCGATCGAGTCCAAGTCCGAGGAGACGATCGAGGAGATCGAGTCGCTCGCCGACGAGATTGCGGAGATCAGCGACGTCGTCGAACTCATCACAGACATCGCAGAACAGACCAACCTGCTGGCGCTGAACGCGTCGATCGAGGCCGCGCGGGCCGGCGAGGCCGGCGAGGGCTTCGCCGTCGTCGCCGACGAGATCAAGCAGTTGGCCGGCGAGGTCGACGACGCCACTGACGAAGTCGAAACGCTCATCGACGGCATTCAGTCTTCGACCACGAATGCGGTGACGGACATCCAACAGATGGGTGAGCGCGTCACCTCGGGGACGGAGACGATCGAGGATGCGCTGGACTCTCTGGACGCCATCGCCGCGAACGTCGAGGAAGTGAACCGAAGCATCCAGGAGATCAGCGACGCCACCGACGACCAGGCGGCCTCGACAGAGGAAGTCGCGAGTATGATCGACGACGTCGCCGAGCGGGCCGAACAGGTGAGCGGAGAGTCCGCCAACGTCTCCGCGGCTGCCGAGGAGCAGGCTTCCTCGCTCACGCAGGTCGCACAGAGCACCCAGACGCTCGCACAGGAGGCCGACGAACTCCAGCACCTGCTCTCGCAGTTCACTATCGGTGACGAACGGGGCGACAGCAGCGCCGGGGACGCCGACGTCTCGGCTCGCATCACAGACGCGACGTCGGCCGGGACTGACGAGTCGGCGGGGGGTGGCGCCGATCCAGCGGTGTCCGACGGCGGGTTCGACTTCTCTGCCGGAGCGGTCGACGACCGGTAAGGTAGCTCATCCCACCCTGCAGTGTAGCACTTCGCACACTGGAACCGGTAATTTATCCGTCCTCCCGTCGTACCTCCGTTGTGACTGAAGAATCAGGGCGTCGCAACCTACGGATGCCCCACGGAGAGGAGCTGTTTGCTGTCGTCACCGAACACAACGGTGGCAACCACGTTCGCGTTCGCTGTGCCGACGGTGAGAATCGGATGGGCCGGATTCCCGGCCGAATGAAGTACCGAACGTGGATCAACGAGGGCGACGTCGTCCTCGTCGAACCCTGGGACTGGCAGGACGAGAAGGCCAACATCGAGTGGCGCTACTCCGAGCAGGACGCCGAGCAGCTCCGCGAAGAAGGCCACATCGAGTAGTTACCGCCCTGGCGCCGATTCCGGTCGGCGATACAGCACGACCAGGACGGCGATCAACAGTAACTGAACGACTTTATCGAACAGTCCCGGCGGTGAGAAGTCCGGGGCGTTGACGAAGTACCACGCGACGATCTGTCCTGCGGTGAACGGAATGCCGAGCAGATACATCTGCCGTCGATGGAAGTCCGTCAATACGGCCGCGATGCCGCCCGCGAAGCCGATGCCGGCGATGATGAACGACCAGGCGAGCGGATTCGTCAGCGAATCGGAGGCGAGGAACGCCACACCCAGCGCTAGGTGGAGCAGGCCGGTCACCGCAGCCAGTCCGATGCCGAGCCAGTGCATACCGGTGAGCGAGTCGGTGTGTAGTGAAGTCGCTCCCGCTGTTTGTGTTGCCATACCTTCACAATGGTCGCAGATGGACTTCAATGTAGGGCTCGGTCGACGACACGGCGGATTTCACCACGGAATCGGGCTGCAGCGAAGCGATCTGCTGGCAGCGCTGGCGGGTCGTCGACGTCGGCCGCGGCGACGAGCAGGTCGACTGCCTCAGTTTCCGACCCGAACAGCCGATCGTCGCGCTCGTCCAGGATCTCCCGCTGTCCGCCGCTATCGGGGGCGAACGCGACCATTCCGGCGGCGACGTACTCCGCGACGGACATCCCGAAGTGCTCCTCGGGTTTGAGGTTCAGCCCGTACTTGTGCGTCCCCAGCAACGATTCGAGCCGCTCTCTGGACGCGTCGCGTTCGACGGTGACGTACGGCCGCTCGGCCGCGGCGGCCGCGACCCGCCTGGCGTACTGCCGATAGGCGCGCGGTGCGGACCCAACAATGTGGAGATGCAGGTCGCGGCCCCGCTCGCGGACGCCGTCGACGACCCGAATTGCCGCCAACGCCCGCTTGTCGGGGGCGAGCCGGCCGACCACGACGACGCCGTCCTCCCGGCCGTGCCAGTCGCGGTCGGCGTCGATGGGATCGACCGGCGGGTGGAGGACGGTCGGCGTGACGCCGTAGCGATCGGCGACGACGTCGGCCGTCCACGCCGAGTTCGCGAGCAGCGTCACGTTGCCGGCGAACGCTGCACGCTCTCGGTCGACGAGCCCCGCGCGTTCGGGGCCGGCGAGATAGCTCCAGAGCCGGTCGAGCGGGCCCGCAGCCGCATCTCTCGATCGGTGTGCGCCGAACTGCGGGTAGTGTACGTACTGGACCGACGGGATCGACAGCGACAGTTCGTTCGCGGTGCTGACAGCGAGACCGAACTGCGCCGCGTCGCGCTCGAAGACCGCACGCAGCAGCACGCTCCGAAACGCGAGCTGTGGACCGATCGCCGGTGCGGCGGCCGATAGGGTGCGCGCGACGGTGACGCCCCCGCGCGGCACCCGCACGTCGAGCGCGTCCGCGTCGAGATCGATCTCGAACCGCTCTGCGAGCGCTCTCGGGGCCGTCTCCGAGAGCGTATACAGCGTGACGTCGTGATCGCGCTGGAGTGCCGCACAGACGGACAGACAGACGACGTCGGCACCGCCCTGGAAGTCGAGCGTGTTGTGCAGGACGGCGATCCGGGCCATAGGCCACCTTGGCTCGGCTTCCGTTATAATCCGTTGGGCCGAAGTACCGTTTCCGGCCGCCTGCTGGGCGGCCCAGTTCCCGCTGCCGCCCGTCGAATCGCCAGCGCGCTTTTGACCCCTCCCTCCGAACGGCCGTCGATGGAGTGCGCGTTCGTCGGCGCCGGCGCAGTCGCTCGAAAGTACGCCGCTGGTCTCGCGGAGTCGTCACTGGAGCTAGCCGCCGTCTGCGATCTCGATTACTCCCGGGCCGAAACGCTGGCGAGCGTCCACGGAGCCACGCCGTACGCCGACGTCGGAGAGTTGCTCGCCGCCGAGTCAGTGCCGCTCGTCGTGAACCTCACGAGCCACGCCGCCCACGCCGACGTGACGGAACACTGCCTCCGCGCAGATCGTCACGTCTTCAGCGAGAAACCGCTCGCACTCGACGCCGACCGCGCCGCCGACCTCGTGGCGATGGCCGCGGAGCGAGAGGTGGCGCTCGGCTGTGCGCCGATCAATCACCGCTGTGACGCCCAGCGTCACGCCCGGTCGCTCCTCGGCGACGGCCGTTTCGGGCCGATCCGACTGGGGTACGCCCACGCCCACGTCGGGCGCGTGACCGAGTGGCACGACTCGCCCGGTTCGTTTCTCGCTGTCGGCCCGCTGTACGACGGTGCCGTCTATCCGCTGTCGCTCCTGGTGTCCTGGTTCGGTCCAGTCGAGCGCGTTCGGCGCGCCGACGCACTCGACGTCTGGCCCGACCGTGAGGAGCGCGAACCCTCCCGACCGGCGCACGTCGAGGCGACGGTCGCCTTCGAGTCCGGTCCCGTGATCCGCCTCACTGCGAGCCTGTATGCGCCCCATCGAAGCCGCGAGTTCAACAGCCTCGAACTCCACGGCGACGACGGCTCGCTGTATCTCGCAGACAGCGGCGCGCTCGCCGCCGAGCGCGGCACCGTCTCCGTCGGTGGCGCGGGTCGCTCCTACGTCGCGGCCCCGCACCCGTCACCCCGTCGAGAACGGCGGTACCTCGCGGGGCCGGAACGGCTCGCTGCGGGTGTCGAACGCGGCGACCGCTCGACTGCAGGGGCCCGTCGTGCCGCTCACGTGGTGGCTGTCTGTAACGCCATCGAGCGCGCGGCCGAGGACGGCGGCCCGATTCCCGTCGCGGGCGAGTGGACCGCGCCTCCCGAGACCGAGGCACTCTCGGCTCCGCCGGTCCGGCCGATCGCGCGCCACGCGGGCGCTCTCGATTCAATGTCCGGGCCGCGACGCGCTGACGCTTCGACGTCTGGGACGCGGCGCACTGACGCTCTGACTCCCGGATTCCGACAGGCTGACTCCGACTCGTCCCCGACGACCCGTGACGCCGCGATTCGACTGCCGCCGGTCGGCTTCGGCTGTTCTCGCTACCGCGACGGCGAGTACGTCGATCGAATCGAGTCGATCGCGACCGCGCTTGATGCGGGCTACCGGCTGTTCGATTCGGCCGAGCTGTACGGCAACGAATCGCGGATCGGCGACCTTCTCGACTCGCCCGGCGCGCCCGACCGCGAGGGGCTCTTTCTCCTCAGCAAGGTCTGGAACACGAATCACGAGCACGTCGCGGAGGCCTGCGAGGGAACGCTCGCGGAACTCGGTATCGACGCACTTGACGCGTATCTGCTTCACTGGCCCGACGCGTGGGCCTATCAGGGGCCGCTCTCGGACCTCGCGTCGCTGCCGCCGGCCGAACAGGAAGCGCTGACGTTCCCGACCGACGCCGACGGGGCTCCCGAAACCGCCGACGTGTCGCTCACGGAGACGTGGGAACGGATGGAGGCCCTCTACGACCGTGGTCTCACCCGATCGCTCGGCGTCTGCAACGTTTCGCTCCCCCAACTGGAGACCATCCTCGGATTCGCGCGTGTGCCCCCAGCCATCGTACAGGTCGAATCGCACCCGTATCGCCCCCGCACCGACCTGATCGAGGCGTGTCACGCCCGCGGCATCCGGGTACTCGCGCACTCGCCGCTGTCCGCGCCGGGACTGCTCGACGAGCCCGTTCTCGCCGAAATTGCGGACGAACACGACGTCTCGCCCGCAGCAGTCGCCATCGCATACCACGTCGACCGCGGCGTCGTCCCGATCCCCGCCAGCAACGACCCCGACCACGTCGCCGCCAACCTCGCGGCCGCGCGGCTCCGGCTCACCGACGCCGACCGCGACCGCCTGGCGACGCTCGAAGATCCGGAGTTCGAACGGTGACTGACGCGCGGACGGTCCCGGCGGCGCTCCAGCGCGAGTGGGCTGCGGTCGCCGTGACGACCGTCGTCCTCACCGCCGGCGGCGCAGCGGCGCTCGCACTCGGTATCGAAGACGCGGCAGTGTTGTTGGCGGCGCCGCTCGCTGCGCTTCCGCCGGCCGCGATCCAGTGGGTCGTCCCCGCGTCGACCATCGCGGGCTTCGAACTGTGGTTCACTTACCGGCACCTGGACGCGAATCGACCTGACGAAACCGCAGGCAGGGAATCAGTGTACGAGTCGCTCGGTGCGCCGAACCTCGTGACGCTCGCCCGCGGCGTGCTGTTCGCGGCGCTCGCTGGCTTCGGCGCGGTCTCGTCCACGCCACAGGTCGCGTGGCTGCCGGCGCTCCTCTACGGCGCCGGCTGTGCGCTTGACTTCGTCGACGGCTTCCTCGCTCGGCGGACCGGCCGGACGACCCTGCTCGGCGCGAAACTCGATATGGCGTTCGACACGACGGGCTTCCTCGTCGCGCCCGTCGTCGCGGTACTGTGGGGACAACTCCCGATCTGGTACCTGTCGCTGTCGGCGGCGCGATATCTGTTCAAACTCGGTCGCGGACTGCGTCGTCGGCGCGGCCAGCCCGTTTACGACCTCCCCGACAGCGTCGTTCGCCGGCCGCTCGCGGGTCTCCAGATGGCGTTTATCACGCTCGCGCTCTCGCCGCTGCTCTCGTTCGCGCTCGTCCGTCCACTCGCGGCGGCCGTTCTCGCGCCCTCGCTCGCCGTCTTCGTCCGGGATTACCTGGTCGTTTCCGGGCGGCTGCCACGCGGCGCTATCTATAGTAGCGTTTGCAACTGATCACACAGCCAATCGCACGACTGCGTGCGATTCGGTGCGTGAAGACTTGCCAACGCTACTATAGCGATGCGGCGCTACGCTATCCGACGGCCCGGATGAGCACGAACAGCGAGCCGACCGACGCGAGCGTCGTGAGAAACACGTTCAGCGAGGCGAACTCCGCGTCGCCGCCGAGTTCCGTCGCGAACACGTACGTCGACACCGCGGTCGGGGTTCCGAGCATCACGATCGCGGCCGTGAACGTGGCGGCCTCGACCGGCAGCAGCGAGAAGACGAGCCAACCGAGCGCCGGCATCAGTGCGATCTTCAGTGCGACGACGCTCCCGGTCGCGCCGAGATCGACGTTGGGCATATCGATCTGCAGCGACGCACCGACACACAGGAGTGCGATCGGCAGCGCGAGCGTCCCGAGCACGTCGAGGCCGGCGGTGACGGTCGCTGGAACCGGCAGTCCGAGCGATCCGATCGTCAGCCCCGCGATGAGCGTCGCGAGGACGGGATTGCGGATGAGGCGGTTCAGTTCGTCGCCGAGGGAGGCGTCCGCCTCGTTGATCGCGGTGAGGACGACGACAGTGAGCGGCACCTGCGTCAGCGACATCACGCCGAGGACGACGCTCGCGATCGCGGTGACCTGTTCGTCGAACGTCGCCGCGACGAGCGGGAGTCCCAGATAGCCGATGTTCGAGTGATACGACTGCACGATGGCGACGCTCTGGCGGCCGCCTGCGGACCGCCTTCGGTGGAGCCCCCACGCGACCCCGGCGGTCGCGAAGAGTACTGCGAGCAAGCCGGCGACCAGTCCCGGCGTGAGCAGTTCGTCGATCGCGCGGTCGTACGTCGAGACGAAGATGAGCGCCGGCAACGCGACGTAGTAGGCGAGGTCGTTGAGACGCTGCGTCCGATGAGTGTCGAGGACGCCCGACAAACGCAGTCCGGTCCCGACCAGGAGGAGCGCGAGCAGTCCGAGCAGTCGGCCGAGGACCTCCATACGAAGGTCGAGTCCACAGAGCGTTTTACGCTGTTCGACTCGACCGTCCGTTGCCCTGTCAATCCCTTGCGTGCCTCGTTTGCAGACTCAGCACATTGCCGTACGCGATTTATGCCTCGTCCTCCGAACTGGCAGTATGGATCTGCCAGACTCTCCGACCACGCGGCGCGCCCTCCTCGGCGGGATCGGGACGATTCTCGCCGGCGGCGGCGTCGTCTACGGGGCGTCGCGTCTCGATTCGGCGTCGTCGCCGCCGCCCGACGTTCCGCTCTACAGTAGTTCAGAGACTACCGGATTCGGTATCGACCTCCAGGGGCACCCGGTGATGGGTGAGTCGAACGCGTCGGTCGATATGTACTACTGGAGCGACTACCAGTGCCCGTTCTGTCGGCGCTTCGAGCAAAATACGCTGCCGGATCTGATCGAGAACCACATCGAGACGGGCTCGATCCGGTTCGTGTTCATCGAGTATCCCTATCTCGGCGAGGCGTCGATGACGGCCGCCGTGATGGACCGCTGCGTCTGGCGAACCGTCCGCGAGGAGACGCCCGCCCGCTACTGGGAGTGGCACTCGGCCGTCTTCGACGCGCAGTCGTCTTCGAACTCCGAGTGGGCGTCGCGGGCGAACCTCCTCGACATCACCCGAGAGGTCGACGGGATCGACGCCGACGCCGTCGACGCGTGTATGCGCGAGCGCCGCGACGATATCGAGGCGTCCATCGAGACGGACGTCCAGCAGGCCAGACAGTACGGGATCCAGGGCTCGCCCGCGTTCATCGTCTACAACCGACAGACGAACGCGGCGGGACAGATGGTCGGCGCACAGCCGTACGAACGCTTCGACGAAGCCATCTCGAAGGTCAGAAACGCCTAACAAATGTCCGAGACACCACAAGACACGCATCTCGGCCGATTCGTCGCCGCGATGGCGTATCCGTTCACGTCCACCGCGCGAACGGTCGGGACGGTCGCCGTCGCGGCCGCGACGTACTGCCTGCTCGTGTTGAGTTCGTTTCCGACATATACGATGCAGATGCTCGGGGCCGACCTCGCGTACGCCGACGACGCGCTGCTCGCGCTCACCGCGAACACCTACCAAACGATCGGCGCGCTCGGACTCGGCTTGATCGTCGTCTACGCCGTCGTGACCGGGATCGCGCTCACGACTGCGATCGGGCGCGTTCGCTACGTCGGCGTCCGCGGCGCTCGCGGGCTGTCGAGCGTCCTCCCGGGGCTCGTCGCGTCGGGCTGTGCCAGCTGTGGGGCCGGCGTCCTCGGACTTCTCGGCTTCGTTGGCGCCCTCGCGACGTTGCCGTTTCACGGGAATCTGCTCCGTCTGGGCGGTCTCGTCCTCCTTCTCGGCTACCTCTCGCGGATCGGCGATCCGCGGCAGTGCTCGATCCCTGCTGCGTCGGGGTCAGAATAACGCGGGCGTCGGCCCCTGTACGACGCTGGGCTGTCGCGCACTCGTCACTCACCGCCGGCGTTCGGTCGTCACTCACCGCTGGCGTTCTGGTCGCACGCGCACGAGCCGCCTCGATACCGAAGGGCCAGCCCCAAGAGCCCGACCGTTAGCGCCGAGACGAGAATCCGAACGACGCCACCGCCGAGCGCGGCCGTCGCGCCGCCGGCGACCGTCCCGCCCACCGCGCCACCGGTCGCCGGTGCCGCGAAGAGACAACAGAGACTCACGGCGCCGCCGAGACCGAGGAGCGACCAGCGAGAGTCCGAATCGGCGCTCTCGTCTTCGCTGGCCTCACACGACGGCCCGGTCATTCCGAGGGCGACCCCGACGGTTGGTCGACGCAGACCTCACACGTCCGCTGGGAGCGGACGTACAGCAGCCCGCCGAAGAACGCGACGCTCACAACGCCCAGCAGTGGTCTGAGCGGATCCAAGTAGGTCATCAGCGCCGAACTGCTGAACAGCGCGAGCAGCAGGGCGTTGCAGATCGGACAGCCGAAGGCGAGAAACCCGAGGGCGGCGCTCGCGGTCGCGGCCCCGTCCTCGCGCTGGCTGGCGGGCGTCCGCTGGAACGTGTAGAGGCCGAGAAAGCCTGCGGTGAGGGCGAGAAACAGGTAATCGAGCGGCGTCCGCGGGACCATCCGTACGTAGAGCGGATTGGGGATCAGCCCGGTGACGACGCCGAAGAGGACGAACGAGCCGGCGCCGACCACCGCCGATTTGGCGATCCGCGTTCGCGATCGGTTCATATCACCCACTCTCCGATACGGACCACATAAAACGCCCCGGCTTTTTGCACCGCCGGAGAAAACGCCGCGGCCGACGTCTCCGTTCGTCACCGCCGACACGCCGAACCGTCGATGCTTTGCATCTGGCCGAAATACGGCCGATATGGAGTGGGGAAAGAGCGCGAACGCGCCCATCTTCGAGCTGCTTGCGGACGAGTACGCGCGGCGAATCCTCCTCGCGGCCGATCGGGAGCCGCGAACGGCCAAAGAACTCCGTGAGGTCTGTGACGCCTCCCTCTCGACGGTCTATCGCCGGCTCGAAACGCTCCAGGAACACGACCTCATCGACGAGCAGTCGACCGTCGGCGCGGACGGCTCACACCGACGCCGCTTCGAGACGACGCTCGAATCGATCCACGTCGAAGTCGTCGACGGCGACCTCTCGCTGTCGATCGAGACGCGTGACGACCTCGCGGACAACTTCACGTCGCTGTGGAACGACATCCGAGACAGCACATAATGATCGACCCGCCGATCTTGGTCGTCAAACTGATCACCCTCGTGCTCAGCCTGCTCGTCGCGTACCTGGCGTATCACGGTTATCAGCGCAGTTCGAGCAGTCCGATGCTCTACGTCTCGGCCGGCTTCGTGTTCATCGGGATCGGCGCGATCTGTGAGGGCCTCATCTATCGTATGTTCGACACGTCTCTCCTCTCGGCGGCCCTCGTGCAGGCGCTCATCGTCTCCAGTGGAATGCTACTAGTACTGGCGTCGCTGACGGTGGACACGGAGTGACGTGAGCCGTCTATTATACTGCCGGACAGCAGTTCGCGAATGCTGTTGGCACCCAGGGGTGCCGATAATTTCCACATCGTTCTATCCGGTAGTATACTACACCTTCGACTTGCTGGACCTGGATCTCGACCTCGGCCGCGACGCCGGCGCGGACGACCAGTTCGACTAGGTCTTTTTGCGCCCGCTGCGTACTCTCAAGCTATGAACGCAGCGGGATTCACGTTCGACTTTCGTCCGGGCCGAATCGTCACTGGCGCGGGTTGTGTCGACCAACTGGGAACGGAACTCGAACGCCAGGACCTCGACAGCGCGATGCTCGTCAGCGGACGGACCGTCGGGACGACGCCGGCCGTCGTCGATCCGATCCGGAAAGGTCTCGGCGACCGCCTGGTCGCGGAGTTCCCCGAGACGACGCCCGCGAAGACGCTCGGGACGGCGCTCGCGGGCCTCGAACGAGCCCGAACGGAGGGCGTCGACGCCGTCGTCGCCGTCGGCGGCGGGAGCACGCTCGACACGGCGAAAGTCCTCGCCGCGCTCTCGTCGCACGGGGACTCAGCGGCTGCCGTCGCTCGGGACGCCGTCGAGACCGGGGACTTGCCTGTCGCGACCGACGGTGATCCCCTCCCGATCGTCGCCGTCCCGACGACACTCGCCGGCGCGGACCTCTCAGATCTCGCTGGCGTGACGCTCACTCTGGATCGCGACGCCGACCTCGACGGTGAACAGGCGGACGACGGCCCTCCGAGTGGAGGCGTGCGCGACCCGCGGCTGATGCCCGACGCGCTGTTTTACGACGCCGATCTCTACCGGACGACCCCGCAGTCCGTCCTCGCCGCGTCGGCGATGAACGGCTTCGACAAAGGACTCGAAATGCTCTACTCCCCGCTTTCGACTCCGATCACCGACGGGACGGCCGCGCGCGGACTTCGATTGCTCCGCTCGGGTCTTGGGACAATCCGCGAGGACCCGATGGACGCTGACCGCCTTTCCGACGCTCTCGCCGGCATCGTGGCCGTCCAGTACGGTCTCGCCGGCGCTGAAGGCTACCGGGCGTCGATCGTCCACGCGTTCGGCCACGGCTTCTCGCACGGCTACGACGTTCACCAGGGCACGATCCACGGCATCGTCGCTCCCCACGTCCTGCGCTACGTCTTCAGCGAGGTCGACGGTCGCCGGGATCTCATCGCGGAGGCGCTCGGTCTCGACGTGGCCGGACGGCCGGCCGACGTCGTGGCCGAGGCGATCGTCGACGCCGTCGCGGCCGTTCGCGACGAACTCGGCCTGCCGGGCCGCCTCCGCGACGTCGAGGGCGTCGCGCAGGGGGACTTCCCCGAGATCGCCGACGCGATCCACGCCGACGACCTGCTGGGGGTCGCGCCCGACGGCGTCGACCCGAGCGTCGCTGAAATCGCAGCAATTCTCGAACGCGCGTGGTAGTCCACTGTCGTGCGCGTGGTCGCGCTCAACTGTCCTCAGTTCCGTGGGTGGCGTCGGATTCGATCTCGGCCTCGCGGAACGCGTCGGCCAGTCGCGACTCCGTCGGGACGGCCCGACGAAACGCGGGATCGTCGATCTCGACCTCGCCGTTGACCGAGAGGAATCCGAGGCCGCCCGTCTGGGCCGCGTCTAAGTTCACGAGAAACGCGACCTTCCGCTCGGCGGCGACGCCGTCGACGGCCAGGTCGGGATCGATCGAGCCGTAGAGCCGGCGGTTCTCGAAGACGTGCTCGACACACCGTTTCGTGGGGGCAAAGAGCAAAAGCAGGTGGAGGCCCGGACCGTCGCGACCGAGTCGCGTCCGGAGGTCGTGGGTCTCGTCGGCGTAGAAGTACCGCTCCATCCGGCGGTACTGTCTGAGGATCTCGTTTGCTCCCGACGCCATCCGGACTGCCGGATCGGCCTTCAACTCGGCGAGGTACGAGACGCGCTCGGGCGGCGACGTGCGGGCGTACACGTCCACGACGCCCCGGTTGCCGTAGTGGTCGTAGGGCTCTTCGAGGCGGACCTCGGGGTCGTCGAAGGCGGCCTCGAAGTGTTCGATCAGGGCCGTCGCCAGTTCGTCCTCCCGCATCGTCCGAGAGGACTTTCTGGGCGGATATATGCGCTCCGCTGTCGGTCTCCGGTCTGTCTTTGATGCTGTTTCCGCGCCACCTTCTTCAGTCCTGCCCGGATACTGCCGCGTATGCCCGCAGCACTCGTTCTCGCCGGCGGTCGCTCGACGCGGTTCGGCGACCGCGACAAGGCCGTTGCCGACCTCGCCGGGACGCCGATGATCCGCCGCGTCGTCGATCGGATCGCGCCGGTCGTCGACGAGGTGGTGATCAACTGCCGCGCCGAGCAGGTCGATCCGATCGCCGACGCGCTGGCCGGGAGCGACTTCGACGCGACGTTCGCGGTCGACCGCGACCCCGACGAGGGACCGATGGCCGGCATCGCGCGCGGTCTCGAAGCGGTCTCGGCCGAGTACGCGTTCGTCGTCGCCTGCGATATGCCGTTCGTCGATCCCGACTTCGCCGCGTACCTCTTCGAGCGGGCCGCAGGACGCGACGCCGCCGTCCCGCGTCCCGACGAGTGGTATCAGACGACCCAGGCTGTCTACCGGACCGAACCGATGGCCGCCGCCTGTCGACGCGCGCTCGACCGCGGCGAGCACCGCATCGTCGCGCCGCTCTCGGAACTCGACGACGCCGTCGTCGACGCGACCGAGATCGAACGGGTCGCGTCGCTCGACACCTTCGAGAACGTCAATACGCCCGAAGAGTTCGCGGCGGCGACCGAACGCCTGCGCGATGAGTGACCCCGAGGTCCCGGCTAACTCGGCGGAACGGTCTAACGATTTTCTCATAGGGACTATCGTAAGTCCTCATAGATTTCTCGCCGGACGGTACGGCGAGACTCTCCGAACAGTTACGATAATCCCTATCAGACGATGTCGACGAGGGGCTCGTCGGCGCGCATCTCCGCGAGTACGACGTGCGGGACGTCGACTCGTTCGTGGATCTCCGCGGCGATCTCGCGGGCCGTCGCTTCGAGACTCTCGTCATCGACCATATTGAGTAGCGGAATCATCGTCGCGCCGTCCGGAAGCCCCTTCCGTCCGCCCTCGTCGCTCGCGAGCACCGTCGCGACGTCGGCCGCGGTGATCTCATCGCCGGGCTCCAGTCCGGTGAGCCTGGCGACCTCGTCGACCCGGTGGACGATCTCCTCGGAGAGCGGTTCGCCAACGACGTGCGCGCTCGCGATCGACACCACCGTGTCCGCTGTTCTCGGCAGTCGCGGCTCGTGTTCGTCGGGCGCTTTGAACTTCCGCATCCGCGCGCCGTCGGCCTTGACGAACACGGGAAGGTCGAACTCGCTTAGGCGGTCGATTTCTTCCGGGTCGTAGCCGTAGTATCGGTCTTCGCGCTCCCGTTCGGGCACGACGCCGAGTGCCCACTCACCGTCACCCTCGCGTTCGATCTGCGATCGGACGGCGTCGACCGGATCAGGCGTGACCGCGACGCGGTCGACCCACTCGTCGAAAATCGGGATGCGAACCGTCGCGGTGACGATCGACCGGTCGAGCCGATCGGCGAGGGTCTTCATCGTCGTCTTCTTACCGCCTGCGCCGACGACGCAGGTCGTCCCCGTTGCCGCGTCGAGTGCCGTGACGATGTCCATACGTGGTTCTCTCGGTGTGGGATGATCAATCGTGCGCTTCGCTCGGTCGGCCGCGGGATCGACGGCTGGATTGTAGTGCTGCACGCCCCCACCCCAGCGACGCTTCGGCCGGTTACGAAAGCTGTGCGGCGATGTCCGTCGAGGAGACCATCCCAACGGGGTCGTCGTCGACGACCGGCAGGTGACTGATGCCGAAGTTCTCCATCATCGCCGCGGCCTCCGTCAGGCGAAGTTCCGGCGGTACCGTCTCGACGGACTCGGTCATCACCTCACGAACGGACGTTTCGGCGGGGTCGTGATCGTTGGCGATCGCATCCAGAACGTCGGTGCTCGTGACGATCGCGATTTCGGTCGTCGGGACGAGCAGCGCGTTGATATCCTTCTCGCGCATCGCTTTGGCCGCCTCGACCAGCGTCGCGTCCGGACTGATCGTCTCGATCGGTTTCGACATCACGTCTTCGACAAGCGTCTGCCCAGTTGCCATACCCTTCCAAACGACCACCGGGGATTTTGACCTTTCGTCACAGACGCGCCACGTTTTGGCGGTCTCTCATAGTGATTACTCTCACTGTGTACCGTCGAGCGCCACTCCCGGTGGCGATGGTCGGCGGTAAGAGACGAGAGTAATCATTATGACTCCTCGGTCGCGCTCAGGGCAACGCGTCCGAGAGCATATGCCGGAGCGGACCCTTGGCCGTCTCGTTCTGTAAATTCAGCGCCGGGCAGTCGGTGAGTTTCTCGACTAAGTTGATGCCTGCGGTCGTGTTCGTCGCGATGCCCGCCACGAGATCGGGCGAATGTCCGAACGCCTCCTCGATTCCGACGACGGCGTAGGGATCCGACGCACAGAGTAGCGTGAACGCGACCTGATCGTCGAGCAGATCGACCGCGGCCGCTCCGTTGTACGGTTCGAGCGGGCTCGCGCCGACCTCCGCGACGATCACGTCGGCCTGCCGCTCCTGGATGCGACTCAGCACCGACTGGATCGACTCCCGGAAGGTCTCCTCGGGGACGACCGTCGTCGGGAGGCCGGCGTCGACGAAGTCGTACACGGATTCCGCACCTGCGACGCTCATCGAGAGCGCGTCGTTGTACGTCCCCGCGCCCGTCAGTTTACAGCCTGCGACCTCGTATCCCTGCTCGATCAGGACGCGGATGATCACGCGGGCGCTCAGCGTCTTGCCCGCGGACATACTCGTCCCGAGGACGAGGATGACGGGCGTGTCGAGTTCGGCCTGCGGCGCGTCGATCCGGTAGTCCCGCATTCGTACGACCTCCTCGTCGATCGCGACGTGGCCCTCGTATTCGATTTCGATCGGCGTCGGGACGTACGCCGAGACGGACGTGGCACGCCCGAGGACGCCGCCGCCGGTCAAGATGTCCATCTGTCCGTCGTCGCCGACGTCCTCCCAGCCGCCGACGAACCCGCGGGTCGCCCGTCGCGTGCCGAGCGCGCCGACGATCGTCTCGCCTTCCATCAACTCGACGCGGCGACCCTGTGGATTCTCCAGTCGGGCCTCGGGCGCGGGCCGGCGGGTGACGCGCGCGAGCACGTAGTCGCCGGTCTCCCACGCTGACTGTGGCCGCTCTTCGACGTCGTACTCTCGGTCTTCGAGGTCCGCGATCCGCGTCACGGACGCGTGCACGTCTGCGTTCATCGGTTGCCCCCGTCGTCGCTCTCGCTGGCTCCTTTCGCGGCCCCTTCGTTCCCGTCTATGTACTCTGCAGGGTCGTCAGGAAGCGGCTCGTCGAGCAGGCAACTCGTCAGCAGCGCGACCCGATCCGCGAGCGCGTCGAGGTCGACGTACTCGAACGTCTGGTGGGCGCCGTCGCCGACGGCCCCGAAGCCGTCGATCGTCGGCGCGTACTGGCTGGCGTCGTTGCCGTCGCTGGCTCCGCCCGAGCGAGTTCCTTCCAGATCGAACCCGAACCGCCGCCCGATCGCCTGCACGCGCTCCCAGAGCAACCGGTTGCCCGGCGTCAACTCCATCGGCGGCCGCCCGAATCCGCCATCGATCGTGAGCGTGGTGCCGGGCGTCGACGCCTCCAGCGACCGTATCTGTTCCTCGACGGCCGTGGCGGCCTCCTCGGTCGGGGCGCGCACGTCGACCACGGCCTTCGCCCCCGGCGCGACGACGTTCGGGCGGAGTCCGGCCTCCACCTGCCCCACGTTCACGGTGACTCCGGAGTCGATATCGGTGAGTTCGTGGAGTCGTTGGATGACGCTCCCGAGTTCCTCGGTCGCGCTCGCGCCCTCCTCGGGTTCGATGCCGGCGTGCGCCGCTTTGCCCTCGATCGTCACCGTGAAGCGGCCGACTGCCTTCCGCGCGATCTTGATTTTGCCCTCGGGACCGCTCGCGGGTTCGAGCACGAAAACCCGGTTGGCCTGCTCTGCGAGTTCGCGGATGCGCGCTTTGGACTCGGGGCTGCCGATCTCCTCGTCGCTGGAGACGAGCACGTGCACCGGCAGCGACGGCTCCAGTGAGAGCGAATCGAGGGCGCGCAGCGCGAACACCGCCTGGGTCAGCCCGCCCTTCATATCCAGCGCGCCCGGACCTTCGAGCACGTCCGTTCGACGCTCCGGCGGGTCCTCGTCGATCGTCCCGAGCGGCCAGACCGTGTCCGCGTGCCCGAGCACGAGCTGGATCTCGTCGGCGGGCTCTCGGTCGGGCGTCCACGCCTCCAGTCGCCCGCCTGTCTCCCCGCCGGGGGAGCGCTCGGTCTCTAAGCCCGCCTCCCGGAAGTCGTCCCCGAGTCGGTCGAAAAACGCGTCGAACGTCTCGGGGTTCTCACTCGGCGTCTCGATCTCGACCAGGTCGAGGAGGTGCTCGGCGACGTCGTCGCGGTGGCCTCCTACCCAGTCTTCGATTCGTTGCTCGACGGGCCCGTCGTGGTTTGATGCAGATGCAGTCATTTCTCGAACCCCTCCGGGAACGGGAACGCCTGCGTCTCGCTGACGCTCGCGAAGCGGTCGGGATAGAGATACGTCATCACCGGCGCGCGTTCGAGCACCGATTCGGGCTCCTCGTCGGCGGCGTGGTAGGCGTCGCTGTGGACGTACTTACCGACGATCTCGCCGGCCACGAGCGCATTCTCACCGAACTCGTCGACGGTCTGCAGCAGCTCACACTCCAGTACCGCGTAAGCGTCTTTCACTGCGGGCGCGTCGACGGCGTCGGCGTCGACCGTCTCGATCTCGGTGAGCGAGGGCTTCGAGCCGTCGTCGTCCCGGGGTCCGGCAGCCAGACTGGCTTCGAGGACGTTCTCCGGTCTGGGATAGCTGACGGTGAACTCTCCCGTCCGCTTGGCGTTCTGGTACGTGCTGTGCGCGGGCGTACAGACGAACCCGAAGTAGTCCGACCACCCCAGCGGGAAGGCCATATGCTTCGGCGCGAGGTCGCCTGAACCATCGGGTTCGCGCGTGCCGACGATCACGAGGGGCGACGCTGTGTACACCGTCTCGAAGAACGGTTGGTCGGGCTGTAACGCGCGGAGGTCGGGATCGTCGGACAGAGTCATCGGCGGTCTGCCGTAATATGTCACTCACGGGAAAAACCGGTTTCGGTGATTCTTACCCACGTGGTTTCGCTGGCGTCGAGAACACTCTCCCTCCGCCAGCGGCGACGCCTCGGCGCCGCCACGTCAGTCGTCGTAGCTCTTGCGTTCCTGCGTCGGATGGTCTTTGATGTAGACCTTCGTCTGGTCGGGGATGTCCTCGGTGATCCAGGAGTTCGCGCCGATGCTGACGTGGTCGCCGACCTCGATCGCGCCGAGTACCTTGGTTCCGGCGCCGATGACGACGTGGTCACCGATGTCGGGATGTCGCTTGTAGCCCTTCTTCAGCGCGTGTTCGTCACCCTCTTCCTCCTCGAAGTGGAGCGCGCCGAGCGTGACGTCCTGATAGAGGCGGACCCACTCGCCGACGGTCACAGTCTCGCCGATGACGACGCCGGTGCCGTGGTCGATGAAGAAGTACTCGCCGATCTCCGCGCCGGGGTGGATGTCGATCCCCGTCTGGGTCTTCGCGTACTCGGTCAGTTCGCGGGCGTACTCGGCCGCGCCGATGTCGTAGAGCACGTGAGCGACCCGCTGGATCATAATCGCCTGGAATCCGGGGTACGACCGGATGATCTCCATATACGTCTTCGCTGCCGGGTCACCCTTGTACGCGGCCTCGACGTCCTTCTTCAGCAGTCGTCGGATCTCGGGGAGGCTGTCGAGCAGCGCCGCGACGGTCTCGTTCGGCCGGCCGTCCGAGTAAGGGCAGACGCCCGACTTCACGAGGCTCCCGAGTTCGTCGAGCCGATCGACGATCGCCAGTTCGTCGCGGACGAGTTCGGGCGCGTTCCAGGCGGTCGGAAAGAACAGTTCCTGCAGCAGCGAGATCTCCCGTCGGGAGTGATCGCGCTCCGGGAAGCACGCCGTCACGCTGGACGGGAACGGGTCCGTGTCGTCGTGATACGAGGCGAACAACCGCTCGTGGGCGTCGCCGGCGTACCGGTATTCCATAGTGCCGATTGTCGCCAGGTGCCTATTATAGTAGCGCTTGCCGACAGACAGACCGTTATTGGCGCTCGAAATCCAGTTCCTCGACGCGCTCGCGCGGGGAGTTGGTTTCGACGTCGCGGTCGTGTCATCTTTCGGCGTCGGGGTGTGTCCCACCCCTGTCCCACGGTCGTGCGTAGACGACCGCAGGCCGCACAAGTGTTTTTGTTCGGTGCACACAATATCGACGTGACTGCGCGACCGACCAACCCTCTCTCACTCAAATCAATGGACCCAGAAGACGAACGCGCGTGGAAGCAGGCCGTAGAGCAGAACCGAGAGCGGAAGGAGCGGTACTTCCGTGAGAATCAGCGCTCGCCGATTCCGCCGGAACTTCGCGGTGCGGACTTCCCCGGCCTCGATTACTACGAAGTCGATTCCGACTATCGGTACGAACTGGAACTCGAACGCTACGACGACCCCGAGACGGTCACCGTCGAGACCACGGCCGACGGCGAGCAGACGTACCGCCGCGTCGGCCAGTTCCGCTTCGAGGTCGACGGCAACGAGGTATCGCTCGACGCCTTCGAGCCGACAGACGGGAGCGACCGACTGTGGGTGCCGTTCCGCGATGCGACGAGCGGCGACGAGACCTACGGCGCCGGCCGGTACATCGATCTCGAACCGGAGGAGAACAAGATCGGCGACGACACCTGGGTGCTGGACCTGAACCGGGCGTACAACCCGACGTGCGCGTACAACCCGGCGTACGAGTGCCCGCTCGTGCCGTCGTCGAACTGGCTCGACGTGCCGGTCGAGGCCGGCGAACGCGACTTCCCGGCCGATATCTACGGCGATCACTGAGGCACTGCGGCCACCGCTGACGGCTCTTTTCGAGGGCGAATTACGCGCCCTTCGACCACTACGCGCTCGCTGACCGGTCGTCGTCGCGGGCGCGTCGCGCTCGACCCGTGAGCGCCGTCGCCGCGAGGAGGAGACACGCCGTCGGGAGGACGAAGTACCAGCCGATGCTCATCAGTCCGATGACCGAGACGACCGTCCCGACGAGGGCGGTGCCCCAGAGCAGGCGACGACGGCCGGTCCAAACCGCTCCGACGCCGACGACTACAACCGCGAGGAGCACCATCGCCCACGCGAAGAACGTGGCGGCGTTGCCGCCGCCGTTTCCGAGCAGGTAGTCGATCCCGGAGCCACAGGTGCGACTGACGGCGCTCGTCCCGTCGCTCGATGCCATTCGTTCGGTCCGGCAGTAGATCGGACCGAACGCGCCGAGCATACTGAGTACGCCAGCGAGACCGCTGAGGGCGGCGGCGACGCCCGCACCGCGGGCGACGCCCTGGAGGGAGGGGCGGAGACCCATAGCCGGAAATTCTCAAACGAGAGATAAATACGTTCGCCCCAGCGGCAGATTGATATCTGGATTACACGAAGTCTCTACTTCTTGAGTAGCACCGCGGCGAGGACCGCGCCACTGACGAGGAACGCGCCGCTGACGATGGCGCCCATCGCGATGGAGCCGAAGCCGGTGCCGGTCGTTCCGGTCGCGGCCGGCGTCTGCGTCGCGGGCGAGGCGTCCGCGGTGTCTGCTGCCGACGTCGTCGGTGTGTCGGCCGCCTGAACGACGAGACTCCCCACGTCGGCGGGCCGGGCGGTCCGTTCGCCGCCGGCGTACAGGGATACGTCGTACGTCGCCGGGTCGAGCATCGAATCGAGCGACGTCTCCGAGCGCACCTCCACGCTATCGCCGCCGGAGGTGCTGAGCGTCTCGCCGCCGCGCCCGGCGAGCGAGGTGTCGACGTAGAGGACGGCCTGTCCGTCGCCGTCCTCGTCGCGGACGAGCGCTTCGAGTTCGTAGTTGGATTTGGTCTCGTTCCCGAGCACCACGACCGCTTCGTCGCGCTCGTCGAAGGTGAGCGGGATCGCTGCCACGCCGCCAGCGTCGACGACGAAGATGTTCTCACCGAACGCGACCGGAGCCGTCGCCTGGGCCGTCTGCGTCGGCGTCGGCGTCTGTTCGGGAATCGGCGTCGGCGTTCCGCTCGGCGGGGTCTCGGCGCAGTCACCCTCGCAGGCGACCACCTCGCCGTCGACCGCTGCCTCGGCGGAGCCGTCCTCGAAGGCGGCGCGCAGCGCGAAGGTGTTGCCGGCGTACTGTTCCGAGAAGTCGAACGCGACCGCCCACGTCCCGTTCTCGGTCACGACACCGGTCGCCGTCTTCAGGAATCGCGGCGTGGTGTCGCCGGACGAGCGGACGCGAACGAGCACTTCGGTCCCCACCGGGGCGTCCGCTGTTCCGCGCACAACCTGTGACGTTCCGTTCGCGACGGTCACGCGGTCGCCGTCGTGCTCGACAGTGATCGCCGAGTCCGCGGTGGCAGACGCCGTCGCGGTCGACTCCGCGGCGGCCGGCGACGCGAGGACCGCGGGTCCGAGTGCCGCTGTCAGAACGACGAGCGCGAGCAGTATCGGCCGGGTGCTACGCATCTGTTACCTCCGCTGGTCGGGCCGTCTCGCCGCTCGACGGTTCAATCGACTGCACTGCAACGTCCGTTCGAACTGGTCTGGAGGGCATACAGGCACACTGACGTGTGCATCCGATTAAGAACGCCCGATTGCTTCGAGAGCTATTTACGCTACCCGTGGTTCCGGGAGATTCAAACGTCAGCGGACTGGAGTATCGACGTCGTGACGAGTGACCGACGGGACGGATCCGGGTTTCGCGTCAGCCGCCGCCGCGCGCTGACGGTCGGCGGTGCGGCGGCGTTGAGCGTGTTGAGCGCGCGCGGACTGTCCGTCGCCACAAGTTCAGCGAACCGTTCGGATGACCGCCCAGAGCGCGGTGCGCCCGGGGACGACGCCGACCCGATCCGCCGCGTTCACGACGCTGGCGTCACCGGTTCGGGGGTTCGCGTCGCCGTTCTCGATCCGACCGGATTCGACCCTACGCACGCGGCGCTCGCTGGCGCAGTCGCGGACATCAGACAGTTCAGCGCCGAACGCGCCGTCGTCGATCGGACGACACACGGCACTGCCGCGGCGGCGTCGGTTGCTCGCCTCGCGCCCGACGCGCGCGTCCTCCTCGCCTCGTTCCGCACGCCAGAGGAGTTCGTCGCGGCCATCGACTGGTGCCGCACGGGCGATGTCGATGTCGTACTTGCGCCGGTTGCGGCCCACGGAACCGCGGCGACGCCACAATCGGACGTGTACCGTGCGACGCGACGGGCGATCGACTCGGGAACCGTCGTCGTGGCTCCGACCGGAAACGCCGCGCTCGGACACTGGCGCGGGCCGTACGCCGCACTGGCCGGCGACGGCCCGGACAGCCGCCGGCGACTTCGAATCACGGCGCTGTCGGCCGCCGATTCTCTTTCCGGTCGTTTCCTCGCGTGGCTCGTCACCGATCCCTCGCTGGGCGTCGATCTGACGCTCGCACTCTTGCGCGCCGTCGACGGCGGCGAGCGCTGGAACCTCGTCGCCGTCTCCCAGCCCGTCGCGTCGCGGGCTGGGCAGCGACTCGTCGCCGACCTCTCGGACGCCGAGTACGCGCTCGTTGTCCGCCCGGCTGGCCGAGTGTCCTCGTTTTCGCCGTCTGCAGCGGGGGACTCGGCGGCCGGCACCGGTCGCGTCGAAGTGACGACGCCCACGCACGCGCTCTCCCGCGCGCGACCGCTCGGGAGCATCGCCGCCCCAGCGAGCGTCCCTGGCGTCGTTGGCGTCGGCGTCACTGAGACCGATCGCGACGCAGCGCCTCCGGGGCACGCGACCGCGACTGCCTCGGACGCCGCGCTTCCCGACCCCGTTTCGCCGTACAGCGGCCGTGGACCGACGCCCCAGGGTGGTGTCGGCGTCGACGTGGTTGCGCCGCCGCGCCCGTGGGTCGCTGACGGTCGCCCGGGAACGTCGGCGGCGGCGGCACGCGCCGCCGGCGTGGCGGCGCTGCTTCGCGGTATCGACCCGGCGCTCTCGCCCCGCGACGTCACCGAGGTGCTGCGTCGCTCGGCCGGGGATCTCGGCCGTTCAGGTCGGGACCTCTCCAGCGGCTGGGGCCGACTCGACGTCGTCGCCGCCGTCCAGCGGGTACGCGCTCGGTAACGGCGGGGACCGCATCGCTCGCCCCTGCTTTTCTACGACTCAAAGAGCCGCTTAAGTTACGCGGACATTGATGCACCCGGTCGCCGTACGTCTACTCAAGGATGTCCTCCCCGATCGCGCGACTGGGCGACCGGACTCGCTCGCCCGACGCCACGCCGGCCGTCGTCGACGTCGCCGACGAGGACGCCGGCGAACTCGTCGACGCACTGAGCTCAAAAACGGCACGCGAACTGTTCAGTGCGCTTCACGACGACCCCGCGCCACCGTCCGAACTGGCCCGTGACCTCGATACCTCCGTGCAGAACATTCACTACCACCTCTCGAAACTCCAGTCTGCAGGCGTCGTCGAGTCGGTCGGGACGCGTCTCTCGGAGAAAGGCAACGAGATGACCGTGTACGGGCCGGCGGCCGATCCGATCGTCTTCGTCGGGGACTCCTCGCCCGCACAGCGCGGGACGCTCAGACGCTCGCTCGCGGACTGGGCGACTGGAATCTCGGTTCTCGCGTTGACGAGCCTCGCCGTACAGATCGCTGCCGAACGCTTCCTCGGCGGCCCCGCTTCGTCGCTCTTCGAGCCCGCCAGCCTCGGTGTCGCCAACGGGAACGCGCTGCTCCGTGGCGTCCTCCTTCTCGCCGAACCGGGGCTGCTCTTTTTCCTCGGCGGTCTCGCCGTCTTCGTCGCTGTCGCGTTCACTCGGGCTTGAGGGAAGATGGGGCGGTCCGGGGACCGACGCGCGCTCACAGCGCAAGCGGTATGCTTTGGGGGTCCTGCGCGGCGTGCTCCCGAACGAAATCCCCGTCTCGGAGTTCACCCCCCCCGTCGCTCACTGCGGCGGTTCACTTTCTGCCCGTGCTCGTGGTGCTCGGCGGCGTCGCCCGCAAGAAGATCCAGTCGACGGCCGACGCGTAGCGTCCGCCTGCTTGTCTCACGCTTTCGCGTCGCGTCCGTCGTTCCAGACCTCACTCCGCGCGTGCGTCTGCGATCGCCTCACGGAATGCCGCAGCGCGTTCGGTGATCGCCTCGTAGTCGCCCGCCGCGACGGCATTTGAATCGACGAGGGAACTGCCGACCCCGACGCCGTCGGCGCCGGCCTCGATGAAGTCCGCGACGTTGTCAAGCGAGACGCCGCCGGTCGGCAGCAGCGGCAGGTGTGTGAGTGGCCCCTTGAGACTGCTGACGTGGCCGGGCCCGAGCGTCGACGCGGGGAAGATCTTCAGCAGGTCAGCGCCCGCCTCGTAGGCGTCGACGGCTTCTGTCGGCGTCATCACGCCAGGCGCGACGACGGCACCGTACCGATTGCAGGTCGCTACGACCTCCGGATCGAAACTGGGCGTGACGACGAACTCCGCCCCCGCCCGGAGCGCCGCGCCCGCCGTTTCGGCGTCGAGAACGGTCCCTGCTCCGACGAGCACCTCAGACCGGTCGAAAGCGTCGCTCACACGGCTGATCGTCTCCAGTGCGCCGTCCGTGTCGGCGGTCACTTCCACCACGTCGACGCCGCCAGCGACGAGCGCGTCGACCACGTCGACCGTCTTCGGCGCCGGCACGCCCCGGAGAATCCCCACGGTTCCGGTGTCGAGCAGGCGCGCGAGGTCGGTATGTCGGTGTCGGCTCATACGCCTCCCTGTCGAGTGACGGTGATAAATCGACCGACGAACGGCGCGTCCAGTTCGCTCTCTGTTCGGCTTTAGTGAACAAAAATTGAAAGCCAATCTTTGTTCAGCATTACTGAATATCCTAGTCAGCGAGATCGAGCTCGACCCGTTTGGCCGCGCTGAGGACGAGTCCGGGAAGGTCCTCTTCGAGGCGCTTGCCAGAGAGCCGCTCGGCGGGGCCGAGGACCGCCACTGCGCCGGCGAGTGCGTCACCACGTTCCCCCTGTCGAATCGGTGCGGCGACAGAGCGCATATCCTCCCAGACCTCGCCGCGGTCGAACGCGAGCCCGCGGTCGGCGATCGACCGCAGTTCGTCGCGCAAGTCCGACGGCGACTGGACCGTCCGGTCGGTCAGTCTGTCGAGCCCGTGCGTCTCCACGTACGCCTCGACCTCGTCCCGCGATCGGTACGCGAGGATCAGCTTTCCGGCGGCGGTCGCGTGGAGCGGGAGTCGGCTCCCCAATTTGATCCGGCGATCGTTGCGTTCGGCGTCTTCGACGGCCGCGTGGACGGCCTCTCCGTGTTCAGGAACGACGAGTGCCGTCGACTCGCCGGTGGATTCGGCGAGCCCGTTCACTTCCGGATATGCCGTCTGGTACAGTGTCATCCCGTCTCGGACACCGATCCCGAGGTCCAGAAATCGCAGTCCGAGTCGGTACCGACCGTTCGATGAAAGCACGACACCCAGCCGTTCCAGCGTGACGAGGTGGTTGTGCACCGACGCTTTCGAGACCGACAATTCTTCTGCGAGTTCCGTTACCCCGGCCTCCCGCCCGCCGGCGAGTGCGCTCACGATCCGAGCTGTGGTGTGCGTTGCGCCGACTGGATACTCGGTCACGAATCCGTCTCAGTTCCGGAACTACTTAAATACTGTTCAGCAATGGAAAACAAAACGAGCGAATTTATGATAGATTGTGAAGGTTAATCGGGCGGCAGAATTTGCGATATCGACCGGGTAGAGCGCCTCAAACAACCGTAATTCGACTTCGGTTCCTTTCGCTACCGTTCACTATTAACAAACAAGTTTGTTATGAATACATACTTCCACCTATGTAAAAACAGCTTTAGAAGCCTCCTAACGGGGTTTCTCAGACCAATATACCAAACTTTTAAGTATATAATCTCCTATGTGTGATGTGAGACTCAGTATGACAAATGATGACAGAAGATCGGTCGGTCGTCGTAACGTCCTCAAGGGTGCTGGCCTCGCGGGCCTCGCGGGTCTGGCGGGCTGTGTCGGCACGGGCGATCCCTCGTCCGACTCGACGGCGACGCAGGCGAGCGGCGGCAGCACGGACGCGGGCGGGTCGACGACGACGGCCGCCCAGGCGGCGATGGCGCAGTCGGCCGAGGTGTGGGGCTGGGACGTCGCGGCGAAGGCCCTGAACCTCCTCGATGAACCCTACGAGGAAGCCAACGGCGGCGACGTCTCGATCAACCAGATCGGTCGGTCCGACCTGAAAGACAAGTTCAAATCGACGCTTCTCTCCGGCTCTGGCGCGCCGGCAGCCTCGATGATGGAGAGCGTCGACGCCGCTTCGTGGGTCGACACGGGCGGCCTGCGCGACATCTCCGGTTGGCTCGACGAGGCGGGTATCAAGGGCGACTTCGTCTCCGGGAAGTGGGGCCCGCTGGAGAAGGACGGCGGCACCTACGCGCTCCCGTGGGACATCGGCCCGGTCGGGACGTTCTACCGCCGCGACGTGATGAACGAGTACGACATCGACGTCGAGAGCGTCGAGACGTGGGACCAGTACATCGAGGAGGGCAAGAAGCTCCCGGACGATCAGTATCTGCTCAACCTCCCGTCGAACGACTACGACGGCCTCTGGCGGATGATGTTCCGGCAGATCGGCGGCCAGCCGTTCACGCAGAACGGCGCGGTCAACATCGCCTCCGATAAGAGCCTGCAGGTGGCCCGCATCCTCAAGCGCATCCGCGACTCGGGCGTCGCAAACGACCTCGCCTCGTGGTCGTCGTCGTGGTTCACGGCGTTCGGCGACGGGACGACTGCGAGCCTGACCGCCGGTGCGTGGATGGAGGGCACGCTGAAGGCCGAACTCGGCGACACGTCCGGAAACTGGGGCGTCTTCAAGCCGCCGGCGGTCGAATCCGGTGGCTCCCGCGCGACCAACTGGGGCGGCTCGAACCTCACGATTCCCGCGCAGGTCTCAGAAGAGAAGGCCAAGCGCGCGTGGGACTATATGGCCTACGCCCTCGGTCGCGAGGAGAGCCAGCTCACGATGTACCGCGAGTACGGTCTCTTCCCGGCACTGGAGACGACCTACGAATCCGAGGCCTACGACGACCCGCACGCGTTCCTCGACGGACAGCCTGCGGGCCGTATGTTCGCGGAGATCGCGCCGAACATCAAACCCTACCGCTACACGATCGACACGCCCGAAGTCACCAAGGCGATCAACACGCACTTCCGAGATATGATGGCCGGCGACAAGACGCCCAAAGAGGCCGTCGACGCCGCGGCGTCACAGGTGGCTGACCGAACTGATCGCGACCTCGCCTGAGGACGACCGATGGCCACTCGCGACTCTCTCTCGGGGACGGAGCCGTCGTTACGCGACCGCTTGCGGTTCGCCCGCCAGTCGGTCGGCGAGCGACTGCCAACGCCGGGTGAGGGGATCGTCGGGTATCTGTTCTTGCTCCCGGCGTTTCTCCTCTTCGGGATCTTCCTCGCGTTCCCGATCGTCTACACGTTCTACCTCTCGTTCTTCCGTTTCGAGGGGGTCGGCAACGACACGCTCCTGTGGATCGATACCGGCTTTTTCAGCTACCGGTTGACGAGCATCGCGGACCTGCGATTCATCGGCCTGGAGAACTACATCGCGATGTTTTCGGACACGCTGTTCCACCAGGCGCTTTTCAATACGACGTTCATTCTCGTCGTCCAGGTCCCGCTGATGGTGGCGCTCGCGCTGCTTTTCGCCGTCGCGCTAGACGCCTCGTTCGTCCGACTCCGCGGCGTCTTCCGGACCGTGCTCGCGCTGCCGGTCTCGGCCAACCTCGTCGCGTACTCGACGGTGTTCCTCCTGATGATGCAGGATGCGGGACTCATCAACTACGTCCTGACGTCGATCGGCCTCCCGGCGATCCCGTGGCTGACCAGTTCGTTCTGGTCGCGAATGACGATCGTCGGCGCGGTCACGTGGCGCTGGACCGGCTACAATATGATCATCCTGCTCGCGGGGCTGCAGAACATCCCCCAGCAGCTCTACGAGGCGGCCGAAATCGACGGCGCGACCCGGATCCAGAAGTTCCGGTACGTCACCGTCCCGCAACTGCGCCCCGTCCTGCTTTTCGTCTTCGTGACGTCGACGATCGGGACGTTCAAACTGTTCAGCGAACCGGTCATCATCAACGGCGGCGGCGCGCCGCTGGACTCGACGATCACCATCGTCCAGTACATCTACCAGACGGCGTTCATCGACTTCCGTCTCGGGTACGCCAGCGCGCTCACGTACGTCCTCATCGGCGTGGTGAGCGTCCTCTCGGCGATCCAGCTCAACGTCGGAGGTGAGAGCGATGCGTGAAGAGACTCGCCGCGAGGCGGTCTGGCAGTTCCTCACGTACGCGTTCATCCTCCTCGGTGCGATCCTGACGCTCGTGCCGCTGTACTGGATCTTCGTCGCGTCGACGCTCAAGGAGTCGCAGTTCCTCTCGTCGACGTCGCCGCGGCTCGCCCCGGGCGATAGCTTCTTCGCGAACTTCCAGTCGTTGCAGGCGCGCGAGAACGTTCAGTTCGTCGGCCACGTCGGCGAGATGACCCACTATATCGATCTGGGACCGTTCTACATCGCCTACGACTTCTGGAACCTCTGGAATATGGGTGCGATCGAGAGCAGTATCTTCGTCGCGGGCGTCTACACGCTGCTGTCGCTCTTGCTCTGTTCGATGGCCGGTTTCGCCTTCGCGAAGTACGAGTTCCGGTTCAAGAAGCCGATCTTCTACGCCATCCTGGCGACCCTGATCCTCCCGATTCAGTTGCTCGTCATCCCGCTGTTCCTGCTTATGAGCCAACTCGGGCTGACGAACAACTACTGGGCGATCATCCTCCCGTGGGCGGCGAACCCGCTCGGGATCTTCCTGATGCGCCAGAATATGCGCTCGATCCCCGATGCCCTCTTGGAGTCCGCGCGAATGGACGGCGCGACCGAGTTCCAACTGTTCTACAAGATCGCGCTGCCGACGATGAAGTCGTCGCTGGCGGCCCTGTCGATCATTCTGTTCTTGTTCCAGTGGAACCTCTTTCTGTTCCCGCTCGTCATCCTCGATCAGGGCAAGTACACGATCCCGGTCGCGATCAATCAGCTCGTCGGCGCCCAGCGCGTCTACTACGACCAGATTATGGTCGCTGCAACGCTTTCGATCATCCCGATCTTCATACTGTTCCTGTTCCTACAGAAACAGTTCGTCAGCGGGATCCTCGCAGGATCTGTCAAGGAGTAAACTATGTCAGGCATCACATTAGATACGGTACGGAAGGAGTTCGGTTCCGGCGAGGAGGCCGTCCTCGCGGTCGAGGACGTCGATCTAGAGATCGAGGACGGCGAGTTCCTCGTCCTCGTGGGGCCGTCCGGCTGCGGGAAGACCACCACACTGCGCTGTATCGCGGGGCTCGAAGACGTCACGAGCGGTCGGATTCTGTTCGGCGACCGCGACGTGACCGAGTTCAGAGCCCGCGAACGCGACGTGGCGATGGTCTTCCAGAACTACGCGCTCTACCCCCATATGGACGTCCGAGACAACATCGGCTTCGGGCTGAAACTGTCGACCCAGCAGTCGGCGGCCGAGATCGACCAACAGGTCGAAGACGTCGCCGCGATGCTCGGTATCGAGGACTTGTTGGACGACAAGCCGAAGGAACTCTCCGGCGGCCAGCAGCAGCGAGTCGCGCTCGGCCGCGCGATCGTCCGTGATCCGGCGGCGTTCCTGATGGACGAACCGCTCTCGAACTTGGACGCGAAGCTCCGTTCGCAGATGCGGACGGAACTGCAGACGCTGCAGCACGATCTCGACGTGACGACGGTGTACGTGACGCACGACCAGACCGAAGCGATGGCGATGGGCGATCGGATCGCGGTGATGAACGATGGCCGACTCCAGCAGGTCGGGACCGCCGAAGAGGTCTACCGGTCCCCGGTCAACGAGTTCGTCGCGGACTTCATCGGCTCGCCGAGCATCAACGTCTTCGACGCCACCGTCGACGGCTCGCGCCTCGACGGTCCGGGAGGGTTCACCTACCACCTCTCGGACGCCTCGCCAGTCGAGGGCCTCGATACGGTCCGCGTGGGAATCCGTCCCGAGGACATCACCCTCGTTGACGACGGTATTCCGATGGTCGCGAACGTTCTGGAACCGATGGGCAACGAGAACTTCCTCTACACCACGCTCGGTGATCACGATATCACGGCCCGTATCGACCCCACGAAGCGTCCGCAACCCGACGAGACGGTCGAGTTCGCCTTCGAGGAATCGGCGCTGTATCTGTTCGATCCCGACACCGGCGATGCCTTGAAGACGAAAGACGACGGCGAGATTCCAGACCGGGGAGCCGACACGGACGCCCGGCCGAGTGAGACCGACGAGGCGCTCGAGGAGGCGGTCGAATGACCCGCATCGTCGACTACGATCTCTATCAGGTCCCGCCGCGGTGGCTCTTCCTCCGTCTGGAGACCAGCGACGGCCGCGTCGGCTGGGGCGAACCCGTCGTCGAGGGCCGCGCGCGAACGGTCGAGACGGCCGTCGAGGAACTCCTCGACACCTACCTCCTCGGTGAAGACCCCGCGCCGATCGAGGACCACTGGCAAACGATGTACCGCGGCGGGTTCTACCGCGGCGGGCCGGTCCTGATGTCCGCCATCGCGGGCATCGACCAGGCGCTGTGGGACCTCAAGGGCAAGGAGTTCGGTGCGCCCGTCTACGACTTGCTCGGCGGTCGCGCACGCAATCGCGTACGCGTCTACCAGTGGGTCGGCGGCGACCGGCCCGAAGGCGTCGCACAGGCCGCCCAGGAGAAGGTCGACGAGGGGTTCAGCGCGCTCAAGATGAACGCGACGGCGGAACTTCGCCGGATCGACACCCCCGGCGCGATCGACGCCGCGCGCGAACGGATCGCCACCGTCCGCGAGACCGTCGGCCCCGAGGTCGACATCGGCGTCGACTTCCACGGTCGCGTCTCGAAGTCGATGGCCAAGCGTCTCGCGAAGGCGCTTGAGCCGTACGATCCGATGTTCATCGAGGAGCCGGTACTGCCCGAACACAACGACTGTCTACCGGAGCTCGCCGAGCACACGACGACGCCCATCGCGACCGGCGAGCGGATGTACTCCCGCTGGGACTTCAAGGAGATCTTCGAGGACGGCGCAGTCGACGTGATCCAGCCGGATCTCTCACACGCCGGCGGCATCACCGAAGTGAAGAAGATCGTCGGGATGGCCGAGGCCTACGACGTGGCGATGGCCCCGCACTGCCCGCTCGGACCGATCGCGCTCGCGGCCTGCGTGCAGGTCGACGCCTGCTCGCCGAACGTGCTCATCCAAGAGCAGAGCCTCGACATCCACTACAACGAGCAGAGCGACGTCCTCGATTACCTCGCGGACCCCTCGGTGTTCGAGTACCGCGACGGCTACGTCGAACTGCCGACCGATCCCGGCCTCGGGATCGAGATCGACGAGCGGCGCGTCCGCGACCTCGCCGACGAGGTCGACTGGCACAACCCCGTCTGGCGGCACGAGGACGGCAGCGTCGCGGAGTGGTGACTGTGGGGATGGAACGATTCACCGACCGCGTCGCCGTCGTCACTGGCTCGACCCGCGGCATCGGCGCGGGCGTCGCGAAGCGACTCGCCAGCGAAGGCGCGAAGGTCGTCGTCACGGGCCGCACCCGTGACGCCGGCGAGGCGACGGTCGCCGAAATCGAGGCCGACGGCGGCGAGGCGGCGTTCGTCCGCGCCGATATGCGCGACCCCGACGACATCGCCGCGCTGTTCGATGCGACGGTCGACACCTACGGCGGCCTCGACGTGCTCGTGAACAACGCCGGCGTCGAGACGAACACCGGCGTCACGGAGGCGACGCGCGAGGACTGGGAGTTCGT
Organism: Halobellus sp. H-GB7; assembly: GCF_030848585.1. NCBI lineage: Archaea > Methanobacteriati > Methanobacteriota > Halobacteria > Halobacteriales > Haloferacaceae > Halobellus > Halobellus sp. H-GB7. The sequence continues at coordinate 59,547 of NZ_JAVDDW010000003.1, forward strand.
CGTCGAGACGGACTTCCGGTCGTTCTGGCTGTGTGCCAAGGAAGCGGCCGCGCGGATGGACGAGGGAGCGATCGTCAACACCTCCTCGAATCACGCGTTCCTGACGATGCCCGGGATGTTCCCGTACAACGCCGTGAAAGCGGGCATTAACGGAATGACGCGCGCGATGGCGCTCGATCTCGGCCCGCACATCCGGGTCAACACCGTCAACCCCGGTTGGGTCGCCATCGAGCGGACGCTCGCGGAGATGGACGACGCCGACCGCCGCGAGATCGAGTCGATCCACCCCGTGGGCCGAATCGGTACACCCGAAGACGTCGCCGCCGCGGTGGCGTTCCTCGCGAGCGAGGAGGCCGGCTTCGTCACCGGCGCGAACCTCTTGGTCGACGGCGGTCGCACGGCCGTGATGCAGGACAATACGTTACCTGATTATCGCGCTCGCCGGGAGGGACAGGAGTGACGCGGGTCGACCTCGGACACTCCGCGGTCGCGTACGATCCCGACACTGGTCGGCTCACGATCGAAGCTGGTGCCGATGCCCTGGATTCGGACGTAACTCCGAAAACGCTCTTTTCGGGGTCCCTCGGGATCCGACTCGCCGACAACGAGGACGCCCACAGCGACGGCGACCGCGATGGACTCGTCGTCGACGTGTCGGTCGAAGCCGCGGATCGAGATCGTGGCGATCACGGCGGCGATGCTATCGACCTGACTGTCGCGGTCGAGAACCGCACGAGAGAGCCCGTTCGCCTCGACGCGATCGAGGTGCTCGACGGGACCGTTCCGTTCGGCCCCGCCGACCGCGTTTTCGTCCACGGCTACCAGTCGTGGTCGCCGACGGCGACGCTCCGGATCGACGAGCGGTTCCCCGCGGAGACTCCAAAGAGCCGCCCGCAAATGGTCGATCTCGCCGCGCCGGACGACGCGCTGACGAGCCACGCCGTCACGGCGCTGACTGGCGATCCGGGGACGCTGACGCTCGGCTTCCTCGATCACGACGCGTCGCTGACGCGGTTCGACCTTTGCGCCGACCGCGACGCAGACCAGACTGCGCTCACGGCGCTCTGCCCGCTAGACGGGGTCGCGATCCGCCCCGGTGAGCGACGCGAGAGTGCGACGCTCCGGATCGACGCGGGTCAGTCGCTCTCGGCGGGGCTCGAATCGCTCGCGGCCGACGTCGGCGAGCGGATGGACGCGCGCGTCCCCGAGACGGTACCCACTGGCTGGTGCTCGTGGTACCACTATTTCACCGACGTGACTGCAGACGACGTCCGAACGAACGTCGCGGACCTCGACGAGTGGGACGTCGACCTCGACGTCGTCCAACTCGACGACGGCTACGAGACCGCCTTCGGCGACTGGCGGACGCTCGCCGACGGCTTCGAGTCGATGCGCGACCTGCGCGACGACGTCGCGGCCGCGGGCTACGAACCCGGACTGTGGCTCGCACCGTTCTACGTCCAGGCCGACTCACGACTGGCACGCGAACATCCCGAGTGGCTGCTGACCGACGAGGGTGACCCCGTCGACGCCGGCGCGCGCCACGGCCCGATGTACGCACTGGATACGACGCACCCCGAGGTGACCGCCTGGCTCCGCGAGACCTTCGCGACCGTCGTCGAAGAGTGGGGCTTCGAGTACCTCAAACTCGACTTCCTCTACGCCGCGGCCCTTCCCGGCGACAGACACGGCGACGTGACGCGAGCCGAAGCGTATCGGCACGGTCTGGGGACGATTCGCGAGGCCGTCGGCGACGCCTTCATCCTCGGCTGCGGGGCACCCGGCTTCCCCAGCGTCGGCCTCGCCGACGCGATGCGGATCGGGCCGGACACCGCGCCCTACTGGCGGCGCGAGGGCGACAGCGCGAGCCAACCCGCCCACGAGAACGCCGTCCGCAACGTCCTCAATCGGCAGTTCTGTCACCGCCGGCTGTGGGTGAACGATCCCGACTGCCAGCTCGTGCGCGAAACCACGGAACTCACCGTTCCCGAACAGGAATCCTTCGCCGCGCTCGTCGCACTCACGGGCGGGTCGAACTTCCTCAGCGACGCCGTCGCGGAGATCGACGACGCAGGCCGGCGGCTGTTCGAGCGCACGCTCCCACCAGTCGAGGACGGCCGCGTCCACGGCGTCGGCGACGGTGAGTTCCCCGACCGCGTCGTCTGCGAGCGCCCCGCTGACGGGGCGGTCGCCGTCGCGGCGTTCAACTGGAGCGACGAGCCGCGTCGGGTTCGCGTCGACCCTTCAGCGTACGTCGATTCCGGTGACTCACAGGACTCGGACCGACCGGCGTTCACCTGGACGGCGCTTGGACCGACCGACTCGCCGAACGGTCTCGCCCGTGGGCCAGTCGAGCGCGAGGTCGCCCCGCACGGCTGCCTGCTCGTCCACTGTACGGCTGCCCCAACCGATCCTCGCCCGACGGTCGTCGGCGCGGATCACCTCGCGAACGCCGGATCGCAAGTGACCGACGTCACCTGGGCCGACGGCACGCTGTCGGTGCGGCTCGACGCCGACAGGCCGATGGAGTTGGTCGTTGCTGTACCGGAGCCGTGGCGACTGTGTGAGTCCGACCGGAACGACTCCGACAGTGAGCGCACCAGCGCCGGCGCCGCTGGCGGCGTCGATACCATCACATTCACCGCCGCACCGGGCACAAACGAGTTCGAATTCGAGACACGAGAATGACTGACGACACAGACGGAGATTCCGAGGAGCACAGCGACGAGGCCGCCCGCCCGACACCCGCACTCACTGCGTCGGACGCGTCGGCGACGGCGACGCCCCGCATCGGCGTCTGTTACTTCCCGGAGCACTGGCCGCGCGAGCGCTGGGAGACGGACGTCGAACAGATGGCCGAGGCCGGCATCGAAGTCGTGCGGATGGCCGAGTTCTCGTGGGGGCGGCTCGAACCCGAACGCGGCGCGTTCGACTTCGAGTGGCTCGACACCGCCGTCTCGCTGCTCGGCGACGCCGGCATCGATGTCGTCCTCTGTACGCCGACGGCGACGCCGCCGAAGTGGCTGATCGACGAGTATCCCGAGATCCTGCAGGAAGAGCCCGACGGGACGACCCGCGAGTTCGGCAGTCGCCGTCACTACTGCTTCAACTCGCCGGTGTATCGCGAGGAGAGCAAACGGGTCGCTCGGCGGATGGCCGAGCACTATGCGGACGTCGACGCGGTGGTCGGCTGGCAGACTGACAACGAGTACGGCTGTCACCACACCGTCCGCTGCTACTGCGACGACTGCGCCGCGGCGTTCCGCGAGTGGTGTCGCGACCGCTACGAGAGCGTCGACGACCTCAACGAGACGTGGGGCACGACCTTCTGGAGCCAGCAGTACGGCTCCTTCGCAGCACTCCAGCCGCCGCGACACACCGCGGCCGAACACCACCCCTCGCGACTGCTCGACTACGCGCGCTTCGCCAACGCGAGCGTCGTCGACTACAACGAGATGCAGGCGGACGTCCTCCGTGAGGCGAACGACGAGTGGTTCGTGACGCACAACTTTATGGGTCACTTCGACACCCTCGACGCCTTCAGCGTCTCTGAATCGCTAGATTTCGCCACCTGGGACTCCTATCCGACTGGCTTCGCACAGGACCGAAATACCGAATCAGTCACCGAGGACCGCCTCCGCGCGGGCGACCCCGACCAGGTGAGCCTCAACCACGACCTCTACCGCGGCCCGGCCGGCTTCTGGGTGATGGAACAACAGCCCGGCGACGTCAACTGGCCGCCGCGCTGCCCGCAACCCGGCGAGGGCGCGATGCGCCTGTGGGCCCACCAAGCGGTCGCCCACGGCGCGAACGTCGTCTCGTACTTCCGGTGGCGTCGCTGTCGGCAGGGCCAAGAGCAGTACCACGCCGGCCTGCGGAAACACGACGGCTCGCCCGATCGGGGCTACGAGGACGCCACCCGCGCGGCCACGGAGTTCGAGTCGCTCGGCGACCTCGACGGTGTCGACGCGCCCGTGGCACTCACGTTCTCCTACGACGACCTGTGGGCGCTCGCCGAGCAACCCCACGCCCCCGACTTCGACTACTGGGGGCTCGTCGGCGCGTTCTACCGCGCCCTCCGAGCGCGAGGCGTACAGGTCGACGTCGTCGAGGCCGCGACTGACCTCGACGGCTACGAGGCCGTCGTCGCCCCGACGCTCCACCTCGCGGACGAGTCGCTTGCGGCCCGACTCGAATCGTACGTCGACGACGGCGGACACCTGCTTCTGGGGCCGCGCTCGGGGTACAAACTGCCGGGCAACCGACTCCAGTCCGACCTCGCACCCGGTCCGCTCGCGTCGCTCGTCGGCGGCCACGTCGACCAACACGAGAGTCTCCCCGAGTCGGTCGACACCACGCTGACCTACCGCGGCGACGCGTACGACTACCGGACGTGGGCCGAGTGGCTCCGCCCGGAGACAGCGGATGCGGTCGGTGAGTACACCTCCGGAACGGCCGGTGGGCGTCCAGCCGTACTCGACCACGTCGTCGGCGACGGCTCGGTCACCTACTGCGGCGTCTGGCCCGAGTCGGATCTGGCGGACGCGCTCGTCACCGACCTCCTCGACCGCGGCGGCGTCGCTTACAGCGACCGGCTCCCGGAGACTGTCCGCGCCGCCGAGCGCGACGGCCACACGTGGGTGCTCAACTTCGGCGGCGACCCCATCGAGGTGGACGCCCCCGACGACGCCGAATGGCAGGTCGGCGATGCGTCGATCCCCGGCTACGGCGTCGGCGTCGTCGGTGCTGCAGTGACCGAACTGTCGGTCCAGTAGCGGCCGCGCACGGCCCTCCTCGGGAGCCCGAGCCCTCCGTTTTCAGCGCCGGAGAACGACCACTCGCCTTATGCCTCCGTATCGCTGAGATACGACAATCAGTATGCAGCGACGGACCTACCTTCGCGGCGCGGCCACCGCCGGCGTGCTTGGCACAGCGGGCTGTCTCGGATTGGGGGACTCGAACCCCGACGTCGCCCTGCCTGAACCGGACCGCGAGTACACGAGCGAGGAACTCCCGTACCCTGCGTGGGGGCAGCGCATCCCGGACGCGACGCTTCCGAACCCAATCGACGGTGGCGAAGTTTCCGTTCGGTCCGTCGGGAAACCTCAACTGCTGACGTTCTTCTACAGCCACTGCAACACGGTCTGTCCGGTGTTGATCCAGTCGATGCGGAACGTCCAGGCGCACTCTCTCGAACAGGAGTACGCCGACGCAGTCGCGTTCTTCCCGGTGACGTTCGACCCGCAGCGTGACGACGCAGAACGCCTCCGAACCTACGGCGAGGAGATGAACGTCGCGCTCGACGCTGGCAACTGGCACTTCCTCAGGCCCGAGTCGAAAGCGCGGGCGAAAGCCGTGGTGCAGGAGCAGTTCGGCGTGAACTTCCAGCGGACACACCCCGATAATATGGATATGTATATGTTCGCGCACTCGGCGATGACCTACCTCGTGAACAGCGACGGCTACGTCGAGCGGGCCTACCGAACCGACTCGCCGGACCCCGAACAGATCATCGACGACCTCGAAACCGTCAGAAACCGATGAACCGCCGACAGCTCCTGACCGCGCTCGGCGGGCTCGGGCTCACGGGAGCCAGCGTCGCGGCGCTCCGCGGCGACCTGCCGGGCACAGGCGGCGACGAGTCGGGGCTCCCGATGCGCCTCGAGACGCTCGACGCTCGCGGATCAGAGGCCGGCGAGACGGCGATTCCCGTCCCCGAGACGCCGACGGTAATCGACCTGTTCGCGACGTGGTGTGCGCCCTGTAAAGAGCAGATGAACGAACTCTCGACCGTCTACGAGGAGTACGGCGACAGCGTCGCGTTCGTCTCCGTCACCAACGAGCGGATCGGCGGGACACTGTCGGCCGACGATATCCGGGCGTGGTGGCGACGACACCACGGCGAGTGGACCGTCGCTCTCGACCCCGACAGTGACCTGATGGCGGCACTCGGTGCCGGCGGGATCCCGTATCTCGTCGTCACCGACGCCACAGGCACCATTCGCTGGCAGGACGCCGGTCTGACCCGCGCACCGGACCTCCGAACCGAACTCGACGCCGTCCTCGCAGAGACGTGACGTCGGCTGCCTTCCTCGGAACCGTTGCGTTCGCCGCCGGCACGGGCGTGACGACGTTCTTCGCGCCCTGTGCCTTCCCGCTGCTGCCCGGATACGTCGGGTACTACGTCCGCCGGAACGACGACACGCCCGGGCTCGTCTCGGGACTCGCGGCCGCTGCGGGCGCAATCGTCGCGCTCGGCGTTATCGCGTCGCTCGCGTTCGCCCTCGGCCAGCGACTCACCTCGTTGTTGCCGCTGTTCGAACCGCTGATCGGCGCGATGCTGGTCGTCTTCGGTCTGTTGGTCCTTTCGGGGTGGACGCCGCCGACGATCCCACTCCCGAAGCGCCCGGAATCGCTGCTCGGATTCGGTGTTTTCGGTGCGGTCTACGCGGTCGCCGCGGCGGGGTGCGTCGTTCCGCTGTTCCTCGGCGTGATCGCGCAGGCGTCGGCACTCTCACCCGCGCGCGGCCTCGTCGTCCTCGGAGCCTACGCCGGGGGCGTCTCGATCCCGCTCGTCGGCGTGACGCTGCTCACCGACGCCGGCGTGACCGCCTGGCGCGGGGCGGGCCGGTACGCGGGCTATCTGAAGCAGGCCGCCGGGGTACTCCTCGTCCTTGCCGGTCTCGGGCAGTTGTACCTCTCTATCGTCGTCCTCGACGTGCTCTGAAGTTGGCGGTCACGCCACTTCTCACTTCGTGTCTCACACCGTGACGTCTTGCTTCGGAACTCACAACCGCTGTGCGAGCGCCTCGAGCGCGTCGCTGCCGCCGTTCCGGAGCGGCGTTCCGTGTCCCATACACGCGACCTCGAACGGCGGTGCGTCCGCTGCAAGCCGTCGGATGCTCTCGCGGACCTGGGCCGTGTCGTAACTCATCGCCCAGCCGGACGCTTCGAGCGCGCCGTCGGATTCCGCGACCAGATCGCCGAGCAATCCCACGTCGAGCTCGGTGCTCACGTACGCCACGTGTCCCGGCGTGTGACCGGGCGTGTGGTAGGCGGTGAACGTCCCGACCTCCTCGCCGTCGTCGACGGCGGCGACGTCGAGTGACGGATGGGTCGTGAAAACGCTGGCGAGCCGCTGGAACGCGCCCTTGTGATTCGTGACGGGCGGCGACCGCCGGTTCGTCAGAATGTCTGCGTCGAACGGTCCCGCGTGCACAGTCGCGTCTAACTCCGGCGTCAACGCGGCGAGCGCCCCGATGTGGTCGAGGTCGTAGTGGGTGAGTAGCACTCGTTCGATATCGCTCACCTCGACGCCAGCCGAATCGAGTCCGTTCTGGATCGCGGACCCGTCTAAGGGCGTCCCCGCGTCCACCAGCGTGGGCACGTCGTCGAAGACGAGATATGCGTTGACGCCGCGCAACGCGAACTGCCACACGTCGTCGGTCAACTGCGTCGCCATACTCGGTGTAGGCCCCCTGATGGTTTGAACGCTGGTGTGACGGCGCACGCGGTTGCACGTATCGCTCGTCCCGGCACGAAACTTCTCGGGTGGTGTCGCCGACACCGAAACGCTTCAAGCGCCACATCTTCGACGTACTGATACCGAATGACGAACACCGCCTCACCCACACCTCTCCCGGACGCGACCCGACTCGGCCGATCCGCACTTCGCGTCGCCGACCTCGACGAGATGATCGAGTTCTATCGGACAGTCGTCGGTCTCTCCGTCCAGTCCCGCGGCGAGACGCGCGCAACCCTCGGCGCCGACGACACGCCGCTTTTGGTGTTGCTCCGCGACGCCGACGCCGCGCCGCGAACTGACCGGCAGGCCGGCCTCTTTCACACCGCGTTCAGAGTCCCATCGCGCACAGCGCTGGGTGCGGCTCTCGAACGGGTCCGCGACCACTGGACGCTGGAGGGCGCGTCGGATCATCTGGTGAGCGAGGCGCTCTACCTCAGTGATCCGGACGGCAACGGGGTCGAAATCTACTGTGACCGTCCGCGCGAGGAGTGGCCGCGTTCGGACGACGGTACGGTCGAGATGTCGACGCTGCCTCTCGACGTCGACGCCATCGTCACCCAGTCCGACAGCGCTGCGGACGCACCCGCCGGAACCGATCTCGGCCACGTGCACCTGGAGACAACGTCACTCTCGGCCGCCCGCGAGTTCTACGTCGAGACGCTCGGCCTCGGCGTCCAGATCGACAGCGACGCCGCGCTCTTTCTCGCCGCCGGCGACTACCACCACCACGTCGGGATCAACACGTGGAACGGACGGTCCGAGCCAGCGGGCGGCCGCGGACTGGCGTGGTTCGAGATCGTGGTTCCGAGTAGTGACGCGCTTGCGGCCCTTCGAGAGCGTCTCGCGGACGCAGGTGTCGCCGTCACCGACCGCTCTGACGGTGTCGAAATCGCCGACACTGATGGGATCGGCATCCGTCTCCGCGTGGAATAGCGATCCGAGCGGTGTTCGCCGCCAGGGAGCATCTTACTCGCCCTCGGGCCGCAACCGCGCGAGCCGCATCGCGTTGCTGGTCACGCCGACAGTCATCCCGGCGTCGCCCGCCAGCACTGCCAACCAGATCGGAACGTAGCCGAACGGCACGGCGACCGCCAGGAGCGCCTTGATGCCGAGGCTGGCCCAGATGTTCTGTCGAATGACGCCGTTCGCGTCGTTCGCGAGTTCGTAGAGGTACGGAAGTTTCGCGAGGTCGTCGGCCATCAGCGCGATGTCGGCGGTTTCTAGCGCCGTGTCCGTCCCCGCTGCGCCCATCGCGATTCCCACCGTGGCCGTCGCCAGCGCCGGCGCGTCGTTGATGCCGTCGCCGATCATCGCGACGCCGCCGTCCTCGGAGGTGTCGATGAGTTCCCGGACCGAATCCACCTTCTCCTCGGGCAGGAGTTCGGCGCGGTACTCGTCGACGCCGACCCGCTCGGCGATCGCGCGCGCAGTCCGCTCGTTGTCGCCGGTCAGCATCACCGTCCGTGAGACGCCGAGTTCTTTCAGTCGGGCGACGGCGCGCTCGGCTTCGGGTCGGACCTCGTCGGCAACGGCGATGACCCCCTCCAGTTCGTCCGCTGTTCCGACGAGAACGACGGTCTTTCCTTCAGACTGGAGTTCGGGGACGGTGCCGTGGAGGAGGTCGACGCAGTCGTTGCGCTCGCAGATCTCCTGGGCCGTCTGGGTCACGACGCCGCCGTCCGTGGTCGCGTGGACGTGTTCGAGGTCGAAGCCGAGTTCCTCGAACAGCCCCGGTTTGCCGGCGATGTGGGGCGTTCCGTCGAGCGTCGCGCGGACGCCTTTTCCAGTGAGACTCTCGAAGTCGTCGACCGTGCGCCCGTCGACGCCAGCCGAGTTCGCTGCGGCGACGATGGCTTCCCCGACCGGGTGTTCGCTGCGCTCTTCGAGTCCGCGAGCGCACCGGAGGACCTCCGCCTCGGAGTTCCCGTTCAGCGGGACGACGTCGGTGACGGTGAGTTCGCCGCTCGTGAGCGTCCCCGTCTTGTCGAACGCGACGACGTCGACCGCGCCCATCGCTTCGAGGTGTGACCCGCCCTTGATGAGCACGCCGTTTTTCGCCGCGCTCGTGATTCCAGACACGACGGAGACAGGCGTCGAGATGACGAACGCACAGGGACAGGCGAGTACGAGCAGCGTCAGGCCGTAGACGACGGCCGTCGGCCAGCCGACGCCGAAGACGAACGGCGTCCCGAGCGTGACGACGACCGCGAACGCGACCACGACCGGAGTGTAGTACGCCGAGAAGCGCTCGACGAACTGCTCGCGCTCGGTCTTCTTCGACTGGGCGTCCTCGACCATCTCGACGATGCGCGAGAGCGTGTTGTCGCTCGCCGCCGCCGTGACGCGGATCTCCAGGTAGCCGTCTTCGTTGATCGACCCGGCGTACACGTCGTCGCCGACGGTCTTGTCTACCGGCACGCTCTCGCCCGTGATCGGGGCCTGATTGACGGCGCTTCCGCCGGTCTCTACCGTGCCGTCCATCGGGATCTTCTCGCCCGGGCGTACGACGACGACGTCGCCGGGTTCGACGGCCTCGACGGGCACCGTCTCGGTGCCGTCCCCACGCTTCACCGTGGCTTCGTCCGGCGAGAGGTCCATCAGTTCTCTGAGCGAGTTGCGGGCGCGATCCATCGAGTACCGCTCCAGCAACTCGGCGACGCTGAAGAGGAACGCGAGCGTCGCCGCCTCGAAGTACAGCGCCTCGCCGAACGCCAGACTCGCCAGCAGCGCGCCGACGATCGCCACCGACATCAGGAAGTCGATGTCGAGATTCAGGTTCCGCGCGGAGTAGTAGCCGTTTCGGAGGATCGCCTGCCCGCCGGTGGCGACGGCCAGGAGAAAGAGCACGTCCGCGAGCAGCAACTCCGTTCCCAGCGCGCTCGCGACTTGCGCGTTCGATCCCGGGAGGAAGAACTCGAAGGCGAGGCCGATCGTCAGGAAGACGCCGCTGATCCACGTTTTCACCGCGCGTGAACTCGTCCAGATCGAGTCTCGACCGCGCTCGTCGCCGCTCACGCTACCGTCAGTATCTCCGCCCTGTCCCTTCGCGTCAGTGACCTCGTAGCCAGCACCCTCGACCGCGCTCACGAGGTCGTCCGGCGACACCGCGCGCTCGTCGTAGGCGACGCTCACGCTCCCGGTCGTCGGTCGGGTTTCGTGTGTTTCGACTCCTTCGACGCGGTCGAGCGCGCTTTCGACCTTTCCGGCGCAGGAGGCGCAGTCCATACCCGGAACCGAGAGGCTGACTGTCGCCTCGCTGCGTCCTTCGACGCGGTAGCCCGCTTTCTCGATCCGGTCTTCGATGTCGTCTGCGGTCGTCGCGCCCGCATCGTAGGTGACGGTGAGGCGTCCGCTCGCGATACGGGGGTCTACGTCCTCGATCCCGTCGAGTTTCGATACGCTACGCTTGACCTTTCCCGCACAGGAGGGACAGTCCATATCGGGGACGTCGAACGTCGCGGCCGCACCGTCGCTGCCCGCGGACGCCCCACCCTCTCGTCCGCCGCCTTCGTCCTGCGAATTCGGACGACCGGCGTCCCGGCCGCCGCGCGCCGAACCTGTCATTACTAGATCGGTGGGATCCACGTCTTATTAATTCATCTGCTATTTACACGGGTAAAATTCACAGTGATTATTAAAAAATAAGAGATGGATTAACACTTCTGCACAGCAGCTTCGATATCTCGTTTCGGTACTGCATCGACATAGGCGTCTCGGATTCCGTCCGGCGGTCTTCGACGATCCTACCACATCGGCTTTCAGGGCAGCGACGCTACGTTCGTCTATGTCAGATTCACACGACAACGACGGACTGACTCGTCGCCGCGCGCTCGGTGCGGGCGGGGCGGTACTCACACTCGCGCTTGCAGGCTGTAGCGGCACCGGCGACGGCGGGACGACGGAGACTGAGACGGCCACCTCGACGCAGACGGACACGGCGACGCCGACCGCGGAACCGACGACGACCGAGACCGGCGAAGCCTCACTCAGCGCGCTCGAAGTCCCCGAGGACGCAAACTGTGCGGTCTGTAATATGAAGCCCGCGAAGTTCCCGGACTACAACGCCCAACTCCAGTACGAGTCCTCCGAGCCGAAATTCTTCTGCTCGAACGGCTGTATGGCGTCGTTCGCGGCCGATCCGGGGCACTTCGAGGAGGCGTACGCCGATGCGTCGATCGCGGCGGCGTTCGTCCACGACCACGACACCACCGACTGGATCGACGGTCTCGCGGCCTCTTACGTCTTGGAGATGGACTCAGAGCGAGTCGACGACCCGATGCGGATCAATCCGCTGGCGTTCGATACTGAGGCTGACGCGACGGCGTACGTCGAGCAGTACGACGACTTGACGGCCGAGGACGTCGTCGGCTTCGACGCCTTCGACCGCGACCTCGCCGAGCAGTACCGCGCGAGTTTCTTCGAGTAAACTGATGCGTCGGGACGCCGCCCTCGCCGCCGCCGTGCTCCTCCTTGTGACCGCGTACGGCGGCGCGTTCGTGGCGGACGCGACCCACGACCCCGAGCCCGTCTCGTTCGGCACCACAGCTAGCTCCGGTCTGACGGCGGAGACTGTCCGTGAGACACAGGCTGCGGGGGCTGTCGTCCCGAAAGCGCAGGTCTCCTACGCCCAGTTCGAGACGGTCGTCGGCTACTACGGTATCGGCTCGCTCGTCGCCGCGCTCGGTCGCGAGGGCCACACTCAGCGGTTCGGTCCGCCGCTCGGCGTCTTCGTCAGCGACTTCGCCGGGACGTCGCCGACGGTGAGCGACGCCGGGTATCCGGTCCCCACTGCGGGCCGCCCGGGGTGGACCACAGCGGCCGATGCACACTACGTGATCGTCCCCGAGCGCTCCGATTCGGCCGGGCAGTCGCGTGGGCGTGCCATCGTCCCGTTCAGCGACGCGGCGGGCGCCCGGCAGTTCGCCGAGCGCGTCGGTTCCGACGCGACAGTCTGGTCGTGGGCGACCGTCCGCGAGCGAATCGACGGCCCGTCTCGCACACGTTCGTGGCCCGAGACCGTCGAATCCAGGGACCAGGCGGCGAATCGGACCGCTGCGGAGGTCAGGTCACTCGCAGACCGCCCCGTCTCGCAGGTCGTCGGTGAGGACGCACCCAGCATCCAGCGCGCCGTCGACGCCGCGCCACCGAATACGACCGTCTACGTCCCACCCGGAACGTATCGAGAACGCGTTCGGATCGACCACCCCATAACGCTCCGCGGGGCGGGCCCAGAAACCGTTGTCTCGGCCGGGTCGAACGGGACCGGCGTTACAGTGACGAGCGACCGCGTCGCCGTCGTCGGCCTCGCGGTGACAGAGGTCGGGACGGAGACTATCGACGTCGGTAACGGGAGCGAGGCGTGGGACACGCACGTCAGGCAGACGTACGGCCGCGGCGACGCCGGCGTCGCGTTCGTGAACACTTCCGGGGCTCTGGTCGCCGACGTCACGGTGCGGACGCCGTCGAACGGCGTCTTGCTCCGGCAGACGAACGAGACGCTCGTCGAGGACGTCACCGTTCACGGAACCGCGACCGACGGCGCGGGCTATATGGGCGTGATGGCGATGGAAGCGACGTCGGCGGTCGTACAGCACTCGACGTTCAGCGGGACGCTCGACGGCGTCTATTCCCACCGGTCGAACGGCCTCGTCGTCCGTGACAGCCGTATGCGGGACGTCCGCTTCGGGACGCACCTGATGTTCACCTCCGGGACGCTGCTCGCCGAGAACGTCGCCCGCGACACCGACACTGGTCTCGTCGTGATGACCCGTCCCTCGGGGAACGCGCTCGTCGGCAACGACGTTCGCGAATCGGGTCGGGGGATCGTCACGGCCGGCAGCGACTCCTACGTCGCGCGAAACCGACTCGTCGGTAACGAGGTCGGCCTGGAGATCGGAACGCGGCGCTCGCTGTACGAACACAACGTCCTCCTGCGGAACGGCGTCGGGGCCGACGCGACCGGGATCGTCGCCTCCAACCGCGTCCTCGCCAACGACTTCGTGGACAACGACCGGCCCGCGGATGCAACCGGTGGCGCAACGCGCGTCTGGTCGAGCGCCGGGGGCGGGAACTACTGGGCGCGAGCGGCGGGCGGCCCAGTCGACGCCGTCGATCGCTCGTATCGCCCGACGAGCGCCGTCGACGCACGGTACGGTGCGCCGGGAACTCGTCTCCTCTCGGAGTCGCCCGGTCTCGTCGCCCTCCGCGAACTTCGCGGCACCGTCCCCGGGATGCGCAGCGGCGGCATTGTCGACCAGCGGCCGGCCGCCACGCCCGTGAACCCCGACCTGCTGGCGGGCGCGCGAAACGACTCTCAACGTATGATGAACGACTCACTCGTGACCACGAACTTCGATAGATGACGGACAACCCAGTCGTGACCGCCTCGAACGTCGCCTGCGAGTACGGCCCTGTCTCGGCACTCGCCGGCGTCTCCGCGTCGATCCATCCGGGATCGGTGACGGCTGTCGTCGGCCCGAACGGCGGCGGCAAGTCGACCTTCTTACGGACGCTCGCGGGCGTCGCGACCCCGACGAGCGGCACGGTCGCGTATCCGGTGACGGAGGGAACGCACGCGGTCGGCTACCTCCCGCAGTCGTTCCGCCCTCGGGACGACCTGACGGTCGGCGAGACGGTCCGGTACTACGACGCGCTCGTCGGTGACGGGCCGACGCCCGAGGAACTGCTCGATCGGGTCGGCTTGGCGCACGTCGCCGACCGACGCGTCGGCGCGCTCTCCGGCGGTATGTTGCGCTTACTCGGCGTCGCGGTCGCGGGCGTCGGCGACCCCGATCTCGTCGTCCTCGACGAACCCACGAGCGGCCTCGATCGCACGATGACCAGACGGGTCTTCGAGAGCTGTGCGACGCTCGCCGGCGAGGACTGCGGCGTCGTCGTCGCCACACACGACTTGCCGACCGTAGAGCGCGTCGCCGACCGCGCGCTGCTCCTCGACCGCGGGCGGTTGCAGGCCGACCGAACACTCCCGATCGAGGGAACGGCGTTCGCGACGGCCTACGACGACGCTGTCGACGGCGAGACGACCGTTCGGAGCGGTCGAGAGACGGCTGACCCCGGTCGCGCCTCTGGTGGTGAACCCGTATGAGCGCGGTCGACCCGCTACGCGCAATCGCCCTCGACCGGGGCCACGTCGCCGCCATCGCCCGTCGCGAGGTCAAGACTGTCACGCGAAACCGGGGCACGCTCGTCCTCTTCGTCGGCTTTTCGCTCCTCCTGCTCGGATTCACGTGGGCCGGCGGCGGCCACGCGTCCGGCTACGTCCCGACCGTCGTCGACCTCCTCACGCCGGTCGAACTGCTGGTCCCCGTCCTCGCATTCGCGATCGGCTATCGCGTGTTCGTCTCCGATCGGGAACGCGGAGAACTGGCCGTTCACGCCACGCTCCCACCGTCGCGGTCGTCGATCGTTTTGGGGACGTTTCTCGGCCGTGGCGTGATCCTCGCGCTCGGCGTCGCCGCCGCAGCGCTCCCCGCGCTCGTCTTCGTCGTGCTCTCGGGTGACGGCACGTCGCCGATCTACGCCGCCCAGCGCGGTGCGGACTCGCCGCTGTTGTTCGCTCGGTTCGTCGCCGTCGCGACGCTTCTGGGCCTCGCCGCGCTGGCCGGTGCACTCGCCGTCTCTGCAGTCGCTCGCAGTGCCAAGAGCGCCGTCGGCCTGGCGCTCGGTCTCTGGGCGGTCCTGGCAGTCGGCGCTGACGTCGGGGCGCTTGCGGCCCTGCAGCGGGGCTTTCTCGACGTTGGCGGCCTGCCGACGGCCGTCGCACTCGGTCCTGGCGGCGCGTATCGCGGACTCGTCTTCGCGACCGTCCTCGACGCGGCGACGGTCGAGGCGACCGCCGCGGTCGCACCGGCTGTCGGAGTGCTCTCACTCGTCGGCTGGACCGTCGTTGCTCTCGCTGTCGCTGCCTACGCGCTCTGGTGAGTTTTCGGACGCGGTCGTCACGGAACGCCTGTTACGGCGTCCCTTTCGCGGCCTGAGTATGCGGAGCAACCACTAGAGCGAGCGTGCTGATTGGTGAATTGCCCGGGAGTCAATCCCCGTGGCATTCGCCTTGGCGGCCTGTAAAGGGACGATTCGTGTGCTATGACGTATTGGCCAGCGGCAATTCGACGGCAAACACAGCACCTTCTGGATTATTGTCTTCGACCCAGACCTCACCGCCGTAGTGAGTGACTAGCTCTTGGACGAGGTAAAGGCCAAGCCCCGTTCCAGAGCTGTCGAGCCCTTTCTCACCCTCCCCGAAGATTTCTTGTTTCTGGCTGTCAGGCACCCCAGGGCCGTTGTCTGCAATGCGGACGACAGCTCTCATATCGTGGGTCGTTGCCGACACCGAGACCTCTGGTACTTCTTTATCGTTGTGCTGGACAGCATTCGACAGGAGATTCCGGAATACTGAGTCTAACATCTGGTTGGCTTGGATCTGCACTGCGGGCAGTGCCCCTTCGACCACGATGTGTGCGTCTGGATACTCAGATTCGATCTTCTCAAGTTCCTGCTCAAGTGTGTTGCGGAGGTTGACCTGACCCTGCGGCTGTGCATCCTCCCGTGAGAGCATCACGTCGGCCATATCTCGTGCTGTCTTGGTCAACTCAACTGAATGGTTCGCGCTCTCCCGTAGCGTGGTGAGATATTCAGCTCCGTCCTCATCAACATAGTCCGTCAGAAGGTCGCCATACCCAGCCACTACCTGCAGGTCATTCCGGATGTCGTGTCGCAAAACCTGATTTAGCAACTCGAGGTTGTTGCGTTGCTCTTCCAATTGCTGTTGGGCCTGTTTGCGTGTCGTGATATCCTGGATTACCAATAATGTACCCAGTGTCTGGTCAGTCTGAGTGGTGAAATTAGAGGAAGAGATCTCAAGGGTTCGTGTTTCGGTTCCCGTCTCGACCTGCGTTTCAAACGATGGGGTGGTCTCTACTTCCCCCAGCACCTGTCCGTCTCTTGTAGGGATCAGATCGGAGAGTTGCATCCCAGTAAGTGGGCTCTCAACGCCAAGCAATGACCGAGCACTCTGATTGGCATCGATAATTCTCCCAGTGGTGTCGACAAGTAAATACCCCTCGCGCATATTCTCGATTGTTCGGGAGCGAGCTAGTGCCTTCGTGTCGAAGGTCTCGTAGCGGAACGCTGCGTAGCCAACTCCTGCCATCCCCACAGAAAATGAGGTAGGTGTCAAAATCGTTCCTGGCGTCTCGAACGGAAGGAGTGAGAACGTATGTGCGACGGACAACAGCATTGGAGCAAAGATGGCGGAGACAAGAATCGCAGTCTGACTCGGACTGAGACTCTGGTCAGACCACGTCTGGTAGACGATATAGGAGAGTCCGATTGTCGCGATGATGTAGAACGCGGATAAATACGAAATATACAGGAGGCTGTTCCCGTGGTCAATGACCGAGAACGCACCAAACGACATAAGATGGGGATTTTCAAAAAGGGCGGGCGTCGGATCGGTGAACAACAAGACAAAGACCGGTGATAACAATAATACGATAACAGCGGTCGTCTTCCAATTCACCCATCTGCGTGCATTTCCCATCGAAAGCCCGTACAAGAGCACCGCAGGTGCAGTGGTGAACGACCCGAAGTGGAGCATTTTGTACGCCCAATAAGACTGACCGTAGGTAGTTGCAGTCAACTGTAATAGGGCGAAAAATGTCCATATCGTTATCGTTGTTGCTAAGACAGTAAACGTCACCACCTGTTTAGTCCGCTCATATCTGTTGAGATAATACGCGGCATAGACTGTTGTCAGTACCCCCACTGAGGTTGCCAACACAATGAGAATAAGAGGCAGATGGAATTGAAAACCATCCATACGTTAGTTCAACTATCGGCACACATATAAAATGAAACCACTATTCTAGATTTGATAGAGATACGAGCGCACACCCCCGTCTTCCCGTGAGTGACGAGTGTTCCGACGTGCTGTCGGAACCGAGGAGCGAACAGGCGGGGGTCAAGCGGACACTCTGTGGGAAAAACCACCGGACTGTGGTCGGACTGGGTGACCGACCGAAAGTTTTTGCCGTGGCCCAACCTACCAGAAACTGCTACGGAATCGGTGAGATGCTGGCCCCCAACAGACAAGGGGCGGTGACGAACGCGGTCTGTTCGTCACACGGCAATGACATCGATTCCGATGGGGTCGTCCGAGAGACTCCGTCTCTCGTGATCACGAAAATCTCCGATTTTCGAACGACCTGCGTGACCGGGCCACAGCCCTATAACGAGGGCGAAAACGAGAGTTCCGCCGGTATGCTGCCGGTTCCCTCTGAGTGCGGGTTGGAACCAGAACGGTCTGTTTCGGCAGGCCGGTCATCCGGTGGCCGGATGCCACGGCCTTCAGGCCGTGGAGGAGGTCACTTTCTAGTCTGCTGTGAGCTCTGACCGCCTTCTTCGCGATACTAGGTGGGATCGCGCTCATCGTCCTCGGCCTCCTCGGATTCGGTCCCTGAGGTGCGATTTCGTCGACGTCTCTTTGCTTCACAATCCGCCCGTCATTCCTGCTGGAGTACGCGGTACTGTGCGTACACGGGTACGGTCATCTGGTATTCTTCGGCGTCCAAGCGGTACGTCACGCGGACGTTCGCGGGCGTTGCTGCGACGAGTGCATCGAACGTAACTGCGGTCTCACTGACTGGGTCGCCGTCTCGATCGAGGATCGTCTGGACCGAGACGACCGCGACGAGGTCTTTACCCTCCACGGCGCTCGTGATGCCGCCGCCGACCTCGTCGGTGTCGAGTTGCTCGTTGACGTGTTCGGCGGCCGTTCGTGCGGCGGCACTGGTACACTGCGTCTTCGCCCACTGTTCGAACGGCGTCGTCTCGTAGACGGGTTCACGCTCGGGCGGCTCGCCTTCGTCGACTTCGTCGTGATTCGTATGTCGCCACGCGGCGACGTACCGGACGGCGTGTTCGTCCTCGACGTACGTCACCTCCTCGTCGTCTTCGACTTCCTCGACCTCGAGTTCGACGTCGCTCTCGCCACGGGCCGGACCCTGTCCCTCCATAATCGGTGGCGGCTCCTCGTCCGTCGTGTCCGCGGACGACGTAGCCAAGCGAGCGGTTCCAGTGGGCGCTTCGGATGAATCGGACTGCCGAGAACTGCCGGGACTCCTCGCGATGCACCCTGAGAGAAAGAGCCAGGAGATCCCTGCCGTGGTCAGAACGCTCCGACGTTTCATACCTTTGCCATTTCCAGACCAACGTAAGTGCCTTCTGTCAGGTCTGGCCCGCTTCGACAGGCCCAGTGATATCGTGTCACAGCGACTCTCTCCGGTATTCGAGGAACGTACCAGACGGCCTTTCATCGGACAGTACGTGGTAGCATCCAATGCGACGACGCACATTTCTTGCGACGGCAGGCGGGGCCGGCCTCGCTGCGAGCGCTGGTTGTCTCGGCGGGGTTTCAAGCGTCTTCGGCGGCGGTGGGAACACCGTCCTCGGAAAGCCTGACGACCAGACTATCCGCAGTGCGAACCTCCCGTATCCGGCCTACGGCCAGGAACTCCCGGACGTCACCCTCCCGGCGGCCACTACCGATCAAAGCGTCTCGGTTGGCGACCTCGACACCGCCGTCGTAATGACGTTCTTCTACAGCCACTGCAACACGGTCTGCCCGTTCCTCATCTCCTCGATGCGAAAAGTCCAGACGAACGCCATCGAAGCCGGCTACGGCGACGACGTCACGTTCCTCCCTGTCACCTTCGATCCGAAGCGCGACGACGAGGCGCGGCTCGAAGAGTACGCCGAGATGATGAACGTCGATCTCGACGCCGGCAACTGGCACTTCCTCCGCCCCGACGATCACGACCACGCAAAGGAGGTGGTCCAGGAGACCTACGGCGTCACCTTCGAGAAGACGAGCGAGACCGAGAGCAGTATGTATATGTACAACCACCTCGGCCTCCTGCTCTTGGCGAACGCCGACGGCTACGTCGAACGGGCCTACACCGGCAACGACCCGGCGGGCGACCGCGTGTGGTCGGATCTGGAGACCGTTCTGCAAGCGTGATCGTCGACGCGCTCCTGCAGACCGGGGGGACGTGCGTCGCCCCGGGGGCCCAACCGCCGACGACGCGCACGGTCGAACTCGGCCTGTTCGTGCTCGTCGGCCTGTTCGGAACCGGCCACTGTCTCGGGATGTGCGGACCGCTCGTGTCGATGTACGCCGATCGGATGGACGGAGGCGGCGCTGGCGGTTCTGGCGGACCCACTAGCGCCCGCGACGACGACTTCCTCTCGCTGTATGCGGTCCGACAGCACCTGCTTTTCAACGCAGGGCGCGTCACGATCTACACGATCCTGGGTGCGGCGTTTGGACTGCTCGGGAGTCTACTGTTCGCGTCGGCCGCGACGACGGTACCCTTCGGCGACGAGATCCGGGCGGTCGCGGGCGTCGCTGTCGGACTCACAATCGTCGCCGCGGGGGTCGGCTATCTTACTGGGAGTGGCACGGCGATCGTCGATCACCTCCCGCTCGTCGACCGACTGTTTCGACGGATTCACGCGTTCTTGTCTCCCCGCATCGACCGGTGGGTCGGCTCCGAACGCATCTTCGCGTTGGGATTCGTCCACGGATTTCTCCCGTGCCCGCTGCTCTATCCCGCGTTCCTCTATGCGTTCAGCCAGGCCGACCCCGCCTTCGGCGCGATTTCGCTCGCTGCACTCGGGATCGGAACCTTCCCCGCGCTGTTCCTCTACGGGACGTTGTTCCAGTCTATCGGCTCGCGCCGCCGACGCCTCGTCCACCGGCTCTTGGGGGCCGTTTTCCTGCTGTTGGGCGCACACACGCTCCTCGCGGGATTACGTCTGTTCGGCATCGCGGTCCCGCATCTGTTCAGCCTCCCGCACTATCAGCCATTGTAGTGGGTCGCGATCGCTCGCGAGAATCGGAGCCCCCTTCGCCCCCGCTTACTCACCGAAGATGTCGTCGAGGAGGACGACGAACCGATCGACCAGCCGATCGGGGAGCGACGGCTCGATCGCGACGAGCAAGTCCGCTGTCGCTTCGGGATCGACGACCGAGAGCGTCACGCGGTTGTTTCGGCCGTACTCCTTCTCGACGATTTCCTGCTCAGTGAGGTGGTCGACGTGGTGTTCGAGCGTCGCTCTCGCGACGCCGACGGCCGCAGCTACCTCGTCGGGATGGGACGGCCCGCGTTCTAACAGTGTGACGAGGATCTCCCGCGCCGTCTCGCGCCGGAGGAGCGCGAGCGCGCTCTGTTCCCACTCGTCGTACGTCGGTGGGTAGTAGTGCGTCCGGCCGTACAGTTGCTTCTGCACGAGTGTGTTGCGTTTCAGCAGTTTCCGGACGTGATACTGGACTTGCCCTGCTGCCAGGTCGAGTTCGCGGCTGAGTTCGCTGAAGTGGGTCCCGGGATGATCCGTAACGTAGCGTTCGATCCGCTGGCGTTGGTGTTGCATAGGTAGTGAGTCGAGATGGCCGTCGTCGGATACCGATTACTGGACGTCGTAGCTATCGAATCGACGTACAAAACGCAGTCGCCGAATCTCACTCTCTGGGATTCGTCGGTCGCTCCGCTCACCGCGTGCTGTAGACGGCGTACAGCACGAGCGCGGAGACGAGAAAGTCGAGCGCGTGGCCGAGCAGGTGATGCATCGTCATCGGCACAAGTCCGTACACCGTCGCGAGACCGATTCCCGTCCGGACGACGAGCGCACCGAGCGCCAGCGTGATGAGCAGGTAGTGAAACTCTCGGCGGCGCGCGTAGGCGGCGACGCCCAGGGCGAACACCACGACTGTGCCGATCCCGGCCAGGAGAATGCCTGCGAAGAGGAAGACAGCGTACTGCCGGTCGACCCACTCTGCCGGCACGAGTGCGAGTGTTCGAATCACCGACTCGGAAACACCCAGGACCACGTCACAGTGTACAGAAAGCTCGGTCTAAACCGTTCTGGTTGGATCGGCGAAGGCTACGGTACGGTTTGCTTATACGCCCGGCTCGATAGCGCCGTAATCGGCTCCATCGGCGGCCGAAAGCGCCGTCTTCTGGTATCCTCCCTGGAACGAACTACGTTCCATTTAACAATGCCATTCCGTGAGGTACGTCCCCTTCTGGGAGGCCCTGTGGAACCGTCCGACGCCACAGGCACGTTCATATGACCAACTCAAACAGTAACTCACGCGCGACCGGATCACACAGAACACGTCGATATTACGACTTTTTCGGCGACCTGCTGGTAGCCGTCGTCGGCGACGGTGGACGTACATCGACCCAGTACCGCCAGATGTACGACCAGTTCCTGACCGATTCGCCGTCCCGTGACCCCGACCTCGTCATCGAAGAGGCACCCGGGGAGGTCGACTCCGAAACCGTTCTCGGCGATCCGACGGATCACTACGGGTGGACCGGCGAGGAGTTCCTCGTCTACAACCGCGGTGACTATATGGCGGTCGAACCGGGCTGGGAGCACATCCGCGTGACGCCCGGGTTCGAGCCGTTCTACTCGATCTATCCGATGGAGTTCGAGATTCGCCGGCGACGCATCGAACAGGGACAGGCGCTGATTCACGCCTCCGGCGTCACACTGGACGGTCAGACCACGCTGTTCCCGGCCTGGCGCGGCGCTGGCAAGACGAACACGCTCTTGGCGTTGCTCCGCAACGGGGCGGACTTCCTCTCGGACGACCGCCTCTGGGTCGGCGCGGATGGTTCAGCCCGCGGGTACCCTCTGGGCGTGAATCTCCAGCCCTACAATCTCGACTCGTTCACCGAGATCGAGCCCGAGTACGACACGTTCCAGGACCGGCTCCGCCACGACGTCCACGCGTTCATCGACAAGCGTGTCAGCCGTGGTCATTCGCTCCCGCATACTGCTATCGGGTATCTGAACAACGCGTATCTCGCCGATAACGACCGGGACTTCGTCGACGTCACGACGCTGTACTCCGCTGCGAACGACGTCGAGCGAGCGAGTGTGGACAACGTGCTGTTTCTGGAGGCGGCGCCGAACGCCGAGACGGTCTCCGCCGCGCGGATTTCGACCGAGGCGGCGATGGCCGCGACGTCGGCCATCTGCAACTACGAGTGGGACGGCCGGCTCCGAGAGTACTTCCACGCGTACGATTCGCTCGTCGAGGGCGGCACGATGGTAGAAACGCTCGACGAGGTCGTCCGCAGCGAGCGCGACATCTTCCGTGAACTGTTCGACGACGTGGTGACGTACCGGGCACAGATCCCACGAGAACGGGACTGGACCGAACACGGGCTGGACCGGGCTATCGTCGAGACTGTCCGATCGCTCGAATCCGCCCGGACGGTCGAGGCAACCGACTGAACGCGCAGTTCCGTCTGCCCTCACGCGGGACACGAGCCACACCACCGGTAACGTCTCCGTTCCTCGATAACGCGTTACTACTGGGCACACAACTGGTCTATACTTATTTGCGAAGCGACGGGTTTCTCTCTCGTTTGGTGGCGACAGTATGTCCCATTTTGATCCCCCCGTAGACGGTCCGGACGTTCGCCCGGGCGTCGTCTCGAACGCGTCCGATCGGTTCAGCATCTCGCGACGGACGCTTCTCGGCGCTCTCGGGGGTGGCGTACTCGCGGCCCTCCAGCCGACGCCAGCCGCGGGACAGACAGACGACTACTGGACCGTCGTTGCGATCCCCGACACCCAGAAGTACGCCGAGAAAGAGCGGCTGATCTCGTATGCGATCGACCAGACGGACTGGATCGCCGACAACGTCGACAGCGAGTCCATCCGCTTTGTCACACACGAGGGCGATCTGGTGGAAAACGGCTCCAAGGAGGACGAGTGGGACCGCATCGACGGGACGATGTCGACACTCGATGGCGTCGTCCCGTACTCGACGCTGCCTGGCAACCACGACTGGGCCGATACGAACGACAAATCCTCCTCGGTCGAGAACTACGCCGCGTACTTCGGCCCGGAACGGTTCGACGACTATTCGTGGTACGGTGGATCGGGGCCGCGAGCGGAGGGCCTCAACTCCTATCAACTGTTTTCCGCCGGTGACTACGACTTCCTCCATCTCGCCCTGGAGTGGGAGCCCTCGGGCACTGTCGACGACGACGCCACGCCGCTGGGGTGGGCACAGTCTGTCCTCGAGGACTACCCCGACCGGCCGACGATCCTCACGACGCACTCGTACCTCCGCGACGACGGTAGCCGCGCGAGCAACTCCCAGGACGACAGCGACGAAGGGAACCCGGGCGAGGTGGTGTGGCAGGACCTGATCGAGCCGAATCCCCAGATATTCCTCGTACTGAACGGCCACTGGCACGAAGAAGACGGGGAGTACCACCAGGTCTCCGAGAACGCGGCCGGCGAACCTGTCTACGAAGTCGTCGCGGACTACCAGGATCGAAGCGACGGCGGCAACGGGTGGCTCCGGCTCGTGCAGTTTCATCCCGGAGGCGGCGATGAGGCACCCGACCGAATTCAGTTCCGCACCTATTCGCCGAGCCTTGGCGGGTACGAGAACGGCGGCGACAGCGAGTTCGCGTTCGACCTCGATTTTGACGCT
The DNA here is from genome assembly GCF_030848585.1 of Halobellus sp. H-GB7. NCBI lineage: Archaea > Methanobacteriati > Methanobacteriota > Halobacteria > Halobacteriales > Haloferacaceae > Halobellus > Halobellus sp. H-GB7. The sequence goes on from NZ_JAVDDW010000003.1 coordinate 83,612, forward strand.
CGGTTCGATCCGGCTGCCAGCGAGGGCACGCGCACGTCGTTCCAGCAGGGCGTCGACGGCTACGACGGCACGGTCGATACGAACCTCCGTGAAGCCGACCCTGAGAGCAGCGATCGGACTGCGTCAACGGTCACTGTCGACACCAACGACCCGCAGAACTCGGAGAATCGAGCGCAGGCACTCCTTCGATTCGACGACATCGTCGGCGACGCTGACGGACAGATTTCGTCTCAGGCGACTGTCCAATCAGCAACGCTGACCGTCGAGACGATCGACGAGGGTGACGGCGCAGCGGTCCATCGGATGCTCTCGGAGTGGCGTGCAGACGACACGTGGACTTCGATGGATGGCGGCATACAGGCGGACGGAAGCGAGGCCGCGACGACGCCCGATGCGAAAACTGGTAGCGTCGCGTCCGGCTCGACACGGATCGACGTCACCGACAGCGTCAAGCGCTGGGCCGACGGGGCCGCCAACTACGGCTGGGCGTTCCTCCCGCTCGGCGACGACGGCTGGGACTTCGAGACGGCGGAGGGCGAGACGCCGCCGACACTGACTGTCCGGTACGTAGACGACGCCGACGGGTCGCCCGCCGACGGCTCCGACGAATCGCTCGCAGGTGATGCCGACGGCGACGGGGACGTCGACGGCGACGACGTCGAACAGATGCAGCGCTACGTCAACGGCGACGACGTCACTATCGACCGAGACGCGGCCGACGTCGACGACGACGGTGACGTGGACATTGGGGACATCGTTACCGTTGCCGACAGCGCCGGAGGGAGCTGATCGCGGATGCGTGACTCGCTCTCTGTGTCGGTTGTCGTCGTGTGCGTCGCTGGGCTCCTGGTCGTCGCGGCGGGCGTCACCCCCGCCGCATCGGGTGCCGACTCGTCGGTGACGCTCAGTCAGGAAGCGGGCGATGCGCCCGCCGACTCGATCACGGGTGAGCCCGGCGAGACGGTCACGCTCACTGTGTGGGCCTCCGCCTCCGACGTTCGAGGTTACCAGACGAACCTCACCTACGACCCTGCGGTGCTCCAGGTCCAAGACGTTGCGGGCACGTCCGACTTCGAAGATCCCGTCTCGACCGTGAACGACGAGCAAGGCTGGGTCGCGTTCAATCAGTACCGGTCGGCGGCGACCGACGATCCGATCCTCGCGACCATCACGTTCGAATTCACCGAGAACGCCGACACCGAGGGCGAGGTCGCCTTCGTCGCGGCCGATACGAAATTCGCGGACGGGGACGGAGGCACCTTCTCACCGGCCACGTACCGGTCGCCGTCAGCTGTGCAGATCGTCGAGGATTCGACAGGGACGCCGACTCAGACTGCAACACCAACGTCGACGGAGACGGCCACCTCTACACCGAATTCGACCACGACAGCGGCCCCTACGCCGAATTCGACCACGACAGCGACCTCCACGCCGACTCCTGACTCCTCGGACGGTGACGACGATAACGACGATAGCAGCGGTGGCAGTAGCAGTGGCGGTGGCGGCGGTGGCAGTTCCTCCGATTCGTCGCGAGCGGATATCACGTTCATCAACGCCAGTGTGTCGAATGGCTCAGTGGCGCCGAACGCGAGCGTCGATGTGACCTCCACGATCGAGAACCGCGGCCGCGCGACGGGCAGTACGTCGCTCGAACTCTTGGTCAACGGATCACGGACCGCCGACGGGCCGACTGTCACGCTCGATCCGGGAGAGACGGAGCACGTCACGATGACCGTCTCGTTGGAGCAGTCCGGGAGCTACGAACTCAGCGTCGGCGACGCACTGGGTACCAAAGAGACGGTCGCCGGACTGGTCGTCGTCGAGCAATCCCAGATGACTCCCTCCGGTACCTCTGACCCTCGCTCTAGGACCCCGACGACAGCCCCACGCCTCACCACCGAGACCACGCCGGCAATCGAGGCAGCCGATGGCGGGAGCGACGTCCTCGGTGCTGACGGAGACGACCGAACTGGAGCCACGACCGGCGGGTCGGACGCTTTCGGCGACGGCTTCGGTGCCGTTCCTGGACTGCTGGCTGTTCTCCTCGTAGCTTCCGCTCTCCTGGCCCTGACGAGTGCCCGCCGCGGGTGATTCGCTACGGCTCGTCCGGTGTGTGACGCGATTCTCCCCGGCCGATAGTATGATAATCGTATAGCTCGCATCTGCTGGTATCACCCCACTCGATCTCTCCCGACGGCCCGGCTGTCGGGCGGCTTCCCGGACCTCTGACAGGGTTGTGAGCCGGCGATGCGGCGTGTCCTCTCTGCTCGCTCAACGATGAACCGACGCTCTCTCTACTTCACCGGCCCGTTCGAGACGGCGATTGAGGAGACGTCCGTCGAGATGGCCGCCGACGAAGTGCTAGTCGAAACGCGCGTTTCGGGCGTCAGTGCCGGAACGGAACTGCTCATCTATCGGGGCGAAGCCCCCGAAGAACTCCCTGCCGACGAAACGCTCGAAACGATCGACGGCGACCTCTCGTTCCCGCTGCGGTACGGGTACGCCTCCGTCGGAGACGTCGTATCGATCGGCGAGGCGGTCGACGACGACTGGCTCGGGCGAACGGTTTTCGCGTTCGACCCCCACGAGACGCACTTCTCGATCGCGCCCGAGCAACTCATCGAAGTCCCCGAGGACGTGTCCGTCGAGGAAATGGTGCTGTTTCCCTCCGTCGAGACGGCAACGTCGCTGGTTCTCGACGGACGACCGCGGGTCGGTGAGGACGTCGTCGTCTTCGGTGCGGGCGTCGTCGGCCTCTGTACGATCGGCGTGCTGGCGTCGTTCCCACTCGGGCGACTCGTTGCCGTCGAACCGATCCCGGGCCGGCGAGAGCGGGCCCGACACCTGGGGGCTGACGTCGCAGTCGCGCCCGACGAACTCGACGACGTCCTCGATCGTGGGCCCGACTGCGACGGTGCTGACCTGGTCTATGAACTCTCCGGACACCCGGAGACGCTCGACGACGCGGTCGGGGCTGCCGGCTACGACAGCCGCGTTATCGTCGGTTCCTGGTACGGTGACAAGCCGGCGACGGTCGACCTCGGAGCGTCGTTCCACCGCGATCGGATCTCGGTCGAATCGAGCCAGGTGAGCACGCTCGCACCGGAAACCCGCGGTCGCTGGACGCGCGCTCGACGGGCGGAGACGGCGCTGTCCCGGCTTCGCGACCTCGACGTCGGATCGCTCATCACACACCGGATCCCGTTCTCCGACGCGCCGGACGCGTATCGCCTCCTCGACGAGCGCGCCGACGGCGTCCTCCAGGTACTGCTCACGTATCCGTGAACAGCTTTCAGTAACAACCGCAGCTCTCACTTCCACGAATGGCCCCACCCACCGACGACACGTACGAACTGACTGTCACGCGGGAGTTCATCGCACAGCACTATCTCACCGTCCCGGACCCCGGCCCCGAAGGCGAGATCAACAGTCACCACTTCACGGTCGAACTCCGGTTCGCAGGCCCGGAACTCGGCGCCTACGGGTACCTGGTCGACATCGACGCCGTCGAGGCCATCCTCGACGACCTCGAAGACCGGTATGGGGACGCGCTTCTCAACGACCTCCCCGAGTTCGAGGGCCTGAACCCGAGCATCGAGCACTTCGCGCGCCTGTTTGGCGACCGCGTCGCGGCGGCGCTCGACGATCCCACGCCAACGAGTCTGACTGTGCGGATCTGGGAAGACGACGTCTCGTGGGCGAGTCACAGCCGCGTCCTCGAGGAATGACGCACGCGCTTCCCCGGTATCTCGAATCGAAGCGGTCCGTCGACGAGCGGGCGCTATCTCGGTATGTCCGCGACCGGTTACTGGACGCGCTTCCTGCGGAGCCGCGGATCCTCGAAGCCGGGTGTGGAACGGGCGTCACCGTCCCACGCCTGCTCTCGTGGGGGCTCGACTCCGGCCGGTATCGCGGCGTCGACAGCGACGAGTGCATCGTCGCCTTCGCCCGTCGGGTCCGCCCGGCCGCGCTCCAGCGGGCGGGCTATGAAACTGTCACTGGCCCGTCACCGGTGTCGTCGGTGTCCGAGCGCGACGAGATGACCGCTGCGGCCGACTTCACCGTCTCGGATCTCGCCGTCTCCTTCGAGACCGGCGACGCGCTCGACGCACTCGACAGCGCGTCGGATCTGGACCTCGTCATCGCCCAGGCGTTCGCCGACCTGGTTCCACTACCGCGTCTCGTCTCAGCCGTCGAGTCGGCGCTCACCCCGGGGGGACTCGCCTACTTCCCAATCACGTTCGACGGCGGCACGATCTTCCAGCCGGACCACCTCGCCGACGACGCGGTCGAACGCGCGTACCACGCTGCGATCGACGAGCGATCCGGACGTGATGTCCGGGCCGGTCGCCACCTCGCGGATCTGCTCCGCCGACGGGACGGTGATCTGCTCGCGATCGAAAGCTCCGACTGGATCGTTCGCCCCGTCGACGCCGTGTACCCGGCCGACGAGCGGTACTTCCTCTCGCGGATCCTCCGGTTCGTCGAGGAGACGATCTCTGATTCGGACCAGACCGTGCCCGCCCTCGACGTCTGGCTCGACGCGCGGCGCGACCAGCTTGCGGCTGGAGAGTTGATCTACGTCGCCCACCAGTACGACTTGCTCTATCGCGCCCCATAGAGCGGGACTCCCTGCGGAGGGGCGCCCACCGCGGACCGATACGTTCACGTCGCTCTCTCGAGAATTCGTTCGGACGCTATGGCACTGTTCGGTCTCCTCCCTCACACGCCGGTCGTGGATGTCTTCGTCGTCTTCGTCGCGACTGGGCTCATCTGGATGGGTAGCGGCTGGCTCGAGGGGTCGGCTGAGCAGCTCTCGATGTACTACGGGCTTCCGGCGGTCGTTCAGGGATCGATCGTCGTCGCTGTCGGATCGAGCTTCCCCGAACTTTCGAGCGTCGTCTTCGCTGCCCTTTCGGGCGTTTTCGATATCGGTGTCGGCGCAATCGTCGGCTCTGCGATCTTCAACATCCTTGCGATCCCTGCTTTTTCGGCGCTCGTGTCGGACGAACCGCTCGAAACGAACCGGACGCTCGTCTACAAGGAAGCGCAGTTCTATATGATCGCCGTGTCGGTGCTCGTGGTCACGTTCGCATTCGCTGTTATCTACGCTCCCGTTCCCGATGGCCCGCCGCTCCTCGGACGGATCACGAGACCGCTCGCGATGCTCCCGCTGCTCCTGTACGGCCTGTACCTGTTCATCCAGTGGCAAGACGTCAACGACCACGATGTCGAACGTCTCACGGATGACATTCAGATCGAACGACAGTGGCTCACGCTGGTCGCCGGTCTCGCCGTCATCCTCGTCGCCGTCGAACAGTTAGTCGGTAGCGTCGAGTCGTTATCGACCACGTTCGGGATTCCGGAACTGCTCGCCGGGGTGACGATCGTCGCTGCGGCGACCAGCCTGCCGGACCTCCTCGTGAGTGTTCGCGCCGCCCGCAGGGGGAAGAGCGTCACGAGCCTCGCGAACGTATTAGGTTCGAACACGTTCGATCTGCTCGTCGCGATCCCGCTCGGAGTGCTCATCGCGGGCAGCGTCGTCATCGATTTCGCGACGGCCGTCCCGATGATGGGCGTGCTCACCCTCGCGACCGTGCTGCTCTTTGCGGCCCTTCGAACTGACCTCTCGCTGACGAAATACGAAGCGTACGCGCTGATCGTCAGTTATCTGTTCTTCGTCGCCTGGATCGTCGCAGAGGTGCTTGGGGTGACTGGCGCTCTCCGCTGAGGCTGTTTCCCAAACACCTCGTGCTATAGGCCTTGACGCTGGACTCCGGAGATGCCCCATCCGCATTCGTTCTTTCGGGCGAATGGTTTTCGTTATGACTTCTTCCAGTTCGGGTCCACGCCGTCGGACATCAGCCCGCGAGCTACCGAAAAGCAGTGATTGTTGTGACGGTACTGGCTGAGTCGTCTCCACAGCCCCGACCCCGGCGGTTACCAATTGCACTGATTCCTTCATATGATCGCCCGCCGGTGTGCGATCGACTGCGCACGCAGCTGCAAACGCTGTTCTAGGTGCGATATACCTCTCTTGGGTAACGAATATTACACCCCGCCGTATTGGTTTTCATAAGACAGTTTATGGCCAATGAGCCGGAAGACGATGTTCTAAGTCTCTACGAACTCGTCCGCGACGGAAAGACGAAAACCCTCATCAGGTACCTGAAGCGATCCAACAGCCCACAAACCAGAGAGACAGCGGCGGAGCGACTCGGCGACTTCGCGGACATCGCTCGGAGCGGTGATGAGACGCTGATCATTCGGGCGCTCATCACCGCTGTCCTCGAGGACGAATCGTCGGACGTCCGCGCCCGCGCGGTCGACTCCCTGGATCGGCACGGTCGGGAGGCGATCGATCAGTTGATCACCGAGATCGCCGACTTCGACGCGGGACAGGCGCCGGACTGGCTGACGAGCAAAAAGCTCGTCGAGTGGCTCGACTCGGAGCAAGTGGAGTTCCAGCTGGTCGCCGCGTCGGCACTGGGGCGCATCGGTGACGAGCACGTGGTCCCGTACCTGGTCGAGGCATTCGACGATCTAGATCCCCGTGTCCGGAAACGGGCGGTCAGTGCCTGCGGACTCATCGGCGATCCACGGGCGATCGACGCGCTCGCGGACCGACTCGACGACAGCGAGCGGATCGTACAACGGGCGGCGGCCGAGGCACTCACGATGATCGGCACTCAAGCGGCGCTCGAGCGACTGATTCCGGCCGCCCAGTCGAACAACAAACGCGTCCGCTACATCGCCGTCTCCGAACTGAGCCAACTCCGGAACGCCAAGCCGCTGACCGTCCTCGTCGAACGGCTCACGGACGAGTCCTCGGACGTCCGGCAAGCGGCGACGTTGTCGCTGATCGAACTCATCGCTGCCGACACCGATGCCGACGACGAGGTCCGCCAGGCCGTGACAGATCAAATGCGCACGATCGACGACGCGGAACTGATCCCGCGGTTGCTCGATATCCTCTCCGACACTTCGCGGACGTCGATCAAACGAACTGTCGTCTGGCTACTCGGACGCGTCGTCGATCCCACGGCGGCGGACATCGATGCGGTCCACGAGGCCCTCTTGGGCCTGCTCGATGCGGAAGCGTTCGCCGATGAGGCTGCAGACAGCCTCGCAGAACTCGAGAGTAAACCCCTCGAGAACCGCCTGCTGGCGTTCATTCGGCAACAAGACGGATCGACGGAGGCAAAAGAACGCGCCCAAGAACTCCTTGAACGGATCGATGTCGACAGAGTAGACGACTCCGTCCGCGACTCCGTCGAGTACACCTACGTTCGGGACCCCGCAGACTACACCCGACAGAAAGAACAGGAAAAGAAAAACGAAGGGAACTGAGACGGCCCGTCCCGCACGCACAGTTCAGCCTTCTGACTCGAACACCAGGCCTTTCGCTTCGACTTGCAGATCGAATAGCTGTTCGAAGACGTTCATCACCGACTCCGACTGTGCCTTCGGGTTGACGTAATAGTGTGATAGTGCGTCTGATCGATCACATCGAGCGGTGAACCCACGGAGGAACTGGAGCACGTCCTGAACCTCGAACTTCTTGATGATCTCCGAGAGGATGTCGAACTCGAGTGAGATCTTCCCCGTCGATTCGTGTTCACTGAGGACGCGTGAGACGGTTTCGCCCAGGCTGGAGAGGCCGAGACCTTTGTTCAAGTGAACGATCTCGAGGGGAATCGTTTCGAGGTCGATGCCGTCGACTCCCGAGAACGGTTGTGATTTGGTCGTGATGACGATCGTCGACGCCGGCCACTCTGCAAACTGGTCCCGTATGAGTTCGATCCGCTGCTTCGGATCCCGCGTGACGAATATGTAGATGTTCGCCGGCGTGAGCAAGTGGATCCGAGCGCCGTTCGCTCCGGTGCTTTCCAGTGGTGCCTTGACCAAGATGCTCCCAGTTCTGTCGATCCCGTCCGCGAGGTGGACGTCGGGCTTGAGGTGTGGTTCGACGTGGTCGAAGAGGTGGTCTTTGAATTCGGTTACTGCTTCATCGCGTTCGTGATGGTGATTTTCCGCCTCACAGTACGGACACGACCATCTGTAACTGAAATCCTCCTGCCCGATGTTTCCGTGGTAGTGGCTGAGGAGATGTGATTTGACTGACTCGGCCGCTTGCTCCCGACTCGCTGCCCACGACGAGAAGTCGCAGTGTGGACACCGCCAGCGATATACCATACGGTGTCATTCCGCTGAGTTGATATAAGCGGTGGGAATCACTTGTCGTCGTTCAACAGTTTCGTCCGCCGAGGCGAGAGACATCTCGCGTCTCATATATCACTCAGCACAACTATGTGTACATAGACTTGGTTTTTAAAATATGATTTCTACTATCAGGATACGCGAGATTTGGCAACAACCGAAGTTCCACGAACAGTCTCCAGAACAGGTATTACGGTGACAGAGCTGTCTGTCTTCCGGCTGCGACTGGAAATCCAAGTACGAACGTCTAATAATATCATATTATAAAACTATATTGAGAAAAGATAATTTAGCGTACTACAGCCCCTGACTCCGCTCAGATGCCACACCACTGCCGCGTTCGACCACTTCGCTTCGGCTTGGGCGTGTTATTGCAAGGTGTGCGGTTCCGCTCGAGCGCCCGCAAGCAGCTACAATTATATAAATGCCACCCTTAATGTTAAGTATTGCCGTGAGTAGTTGTAGCACGGAGGTACGAGAGATGTCAGGTGACGATACCTTATTCGTCCGAGAAGCGACAGGATTGGTCAGAGACTGGTCATCGTACGACGCAGGAATCTACGCGTTCCTGTCGGTGAACATCGTCACGTTGGGCTTCTACATCTGGACGTTCAACGCGTTCATTCCCCAGGGAAGCCCGATACTGGCGACGCTCATCGCCGTCGTCGCGCTCACGCTTCAGAACCTCGTGTACGCGACGCTCGTCGCGTCGATGCCCCGTGTCGGTGGCGACTACGTCTGGCAGAGTCGCCTGTTGAGCGGCTTTTGGGGGTTCTTCCTCTCGTGGCCCGGCTGGGTATTCATTCTGTGGCTGTGGGTCCCGATCTACGGATCGATCCTCTCGTGGCTCGTGTTGGGTCCGGTTTCGGCGCTGTTCGGATTCGTCGAACTGGCGAACTTCTGGAACTCCAGTCTCGGTCTGTTCGTCTCCTCGATGATCGTCGTCGCGTTCGTGTTCGTCTACGTCAGCCTCGGAATGAAGTGGTACGCGCGCATCCAACAGGCGCTGTTCTACGTCGGCGTCCTCGGGTTGCTCATCTTCATCGGCGGGTTACTCACCACGTCGCCCTCGCAGTTCCAGACTGCATTCAACACCCAGATGGACGCGTGGGGAATGGCAGGCACCAGTTACAACGGCATCATCCAGGGGACCTCTGTGAGCTTTGCCCCGCTGTGGAATCTCAACTGGGGGGCATCGTACAAGCTCTTCCCGATGTTACTGTTCTGGATTATGTGGACGGTATGGGGCTCCACGCTGTTCGGTGAGGTTCGCGAAGCCGGTGAGGTCAAGAAGATGTTCGGCGTTTTCGAGGGCGCGCTCCTCGCCGCCGCTGGCCTCGCGATCGTCCTCTGGCCGCTGTTCGACGCGGCCGTCGGCTACACGTTCTATCAGGCGCTGAATTACAACTACTTCGTCGGCGCCGGCGCACAGCAGTGGCTGTCCGCCCCGACGACGATCGCGGCGATCGCGATGGGCAACGGCGTCCTCGCGAAACTGATGGCGATTCTGATGGGCGGCTGGTTCTTCGCGTGGTCCGGAACGGTCTTCCTCTCGTCGACGCGGGTCATCTTCGCGACGGCGTTCGACCGGACGATCCCCGAGGTGTTCTCCGAAGTCCGAGGGCGCTACAACACGCCGCTCAACGCCATCCTGCTGATGGCGATCCCCGCCGCGATCCTCACGGTGATTTACTTCTTCGCGCCCGGCTTCCAGACGCTGACGCTCGCGGCCACCTTCGCGATCGCCGTCACCTTCTTCGGGACGACGATCGCGTGTATGCTGTTCCCGTGGCGTCGACCCGAGCTGTTCTCGAAAAACCCCGTCTCGAAGTACGAGGTCGCCGGCGTTCCAGTCATCTCGATCGTCGCCGGCGTGTATGCGGCCATCCTGTTGTCGGTGTTCTACCTCTGGGCGACCGAGAGCGTCTACGGCCTCAACAATCTACGATCGATGGGCTTCCTCGGCGTGCTTTATCTGCTTTCTGCGATCCTCTACGTCGGGATGAAGTACTACCGCGCACAGGAGGGCGTCGACCTCGACACCCTCCACGCGGAGATCCCCAAAGACTGATAGGGAGTATCGTCACTGTTCGGAGATTCTCGCCGTACCGTCCGGCGAGACATCTAGGAGGACTTACGACAATCCCTATGACGCCACTGAAAACTCGTGTCTTCTCTTTTTGACGACGCCTCACGGTGACCGGCGTTTCTCGAATCGTGCCGGTCACCCGAGCTCTGGGCGCTTGTACCACTGCTTGTGTTCGCCGACGACCGAACGGAGCTTCCATCGAAGCGTCTTCGGCCGGTCGTCGATCGCGTCTCGCAGTGCTTCGACCCGCGAGAGCACTTCGCGTTCGTCGATCGGCAGGTCGTTTGTCTCGACGTATTCGCTGACCCGATCGAGGCTCAGCGTCACCGTACGCCACAGTCCCCAGTCGCTGCTGCAGAGTTCAGCGACGTAGGTCGGGTCGATAGCTTCGTTGTCCCCGGTCGAATCGACCGGGTGATCTGTGAGCATCGCGAGGATGTCACGGATGTCGCGGTCGCTCACTTCGACGATCTGGAGCTTCGAAAGCAGGAGGTCTTCGATCGGAACCGTCGGGTAGTCCTGATCGATCCGGTCGCGGAGGCTCCAGGCGTGACAGAAGTCGAATCTGTCGATGATGTAATCCGCCTTGCGCTCGTTGACAGGATCGAAGAACTCGAGCCGGAACCGCCGCATCGTGTTGAAGCGCTCGTTCGCCTCGTAGCCGAGATCGAGCATCATCTCGACGATCTCCGGTTCCTCCTCGCGCGTTCCGACGAAGTCGACGTCCCTGTATCCCCGCTTGAACGGTTCCTCACGTGCGGCTTCGGCGTGGCGATTGATCGCCGTTCCGCCGATCAACCTGACCGTCAGATCCCGCTCGTCGGCCGTTTCGACGACGCGCTTTCCCTCCTCGATCGGATCGGGCCGCGGTTCGGGCTCGTTCACGGGGCTTTCACCTCTCGGTGTGATAACACTCATCAAGCAACGTAAACTTATCCCCGAACGAGCCCGACGACGTCGACGTCCGAACCCAAATCGACGACGGCCCCCTGGAGCGAGCCTTCGGAGTAGACGCTCCCCGGGTTGATCGCCGTCGTCTCGCCGATTTCGGTCTGTCCGCGTGACTCGTGGATGTGCCCGTGTAGCGACAGCGGCGGCTGGTACTCCTCGATGACTTCGCGGACGGCTTCGCTCCCGACCGGCTCGGTCGACTGTGCACCGAACTTCGGCCGGAGGTCCTCGTCTAACTCTGGTGCCTCGTCTAACTGTGAATCGTACGGGGGCTCGTGGAAGTTGAAAATCGCGTGCTCGTAGTCGTCGACCTGCCCCACGACGGCCTCTAAGCGCTCGCGGAGTTCGTCTTCGGATTCCTCTCGGTCGGTGTCCCAAGGCGTCGGATGGGTCCACCCGGAACTGGCCATCTCGTATCGGTCCCCGATCTCGACGACGTCGCCCTCGACGAGTTCGATACAGCTCGCGGATTCCCACACCTGATCGATCTCGATGGGGTCGTCGTTGCCCGGACAGGCGTACACAGGTGTGTCGTCCAATCGTGCCTCCGCGAAGTCGATCCACTCTTCGATTCGCGCTTTCATCTCCGAGAGGAAGATCTCGTTTTGTCGCTCGTCATCGTCGGCGCTCTGGAGCTGTTCATACTCCGCTTGATCCATCACATACGGATAATAGCCCGTGTTCTCAAGCGACTCCAATAGATCTTCGAGTTCGCTCTCCTCGGTGATCGTGTGCTCGTCACCCTGTCGCGTGTAGGTGTAGCGGTCGCCCTCGTCGACGATCGGGAAAATCGCCTTCCCGGTCGTGTCGCCACCGAGGACCAGCACGTCCGCGTCGTAAAAATCCGCGCTGTTGATGAATTTCTTCCAGCACGCGGTCGATCCGTGGACGTCTGTCGCGAAGAACAGCCTGGTCACACCCTGCGGCTTTTCCATTCCTGCGTCCTCGTCCGTGGATGTCTCTTGATTGAGCTTCTCTTTGAGCGTGTTAATGACACTCATTGTCGATCCCATCGAATTATCTCCCTTCTCACAGAAAAAATTGCTGGGGATTAGACCGCTTCGTTGCGACAGGCCTCGTTACTTTGCCATCAGACCAGCGTCGACCGCCAGCGCCGTCCCCGTGACGTAGCGTGCGGCGTCGCTAGAGAGCCACAGATAGGCTTCGGTCACGTCTTGGGGCGTGACCGGCCCGTCGTCCATCACGTTCCAACTGCCGGTGTACTCGTTCAATTCTCCGATCGCTTCCTCGCCGTACTTCTCGATCAGGCCGTTCGTCATCGGGGAGTCGATCCCGGTCGGTGAGACGCAGTTGACGTTGATGCCGTACTCGCCGAGTTCGATAGCGAACGACCGCGTCAGGCCGACCACACCGTGTTTCGCGGCCGTGTAGTGACCGCCGCGATAGCTCGCGCCGTGTCCAGCCGTCGAGGCGGTGCTTACGATCTTCCCGCCCTCGCCACGCTCGATCATATGCTGGGCGACGTGCTTCGAGCAGAGCCAGACGCCTTTCAGATCCGTATCGATCATCTCGTCCCACGTCTGTTCGCTCATCTCGTGGAGATATTCGAGATTCCAGATCCCCGCGTTGTTCGCGAGGATGTCGATCCGGCCGAACTCCTCGAGCGTCTGTTCGACGGCGGCCTGTACCTGCGCCTCGTCGCGGACGTCCATCTCGATTCTGAGCGCGTCCTGTCCGGTCTCTTCGACCAGTTCGGCCGTCTTGTCGAGATCGCCTCTGGACGCGAGTTCGTAGTCTGATGTTTCGAGGGTTTCACAGATGTCCGTGACAACGATGTCTGCGCCGTGTTCTGCGTACGCGACTGCGTGTGAGCGTCCCTGTCCACGGGCCGCACCCGTGACGAACGCGACCTGTCCGCTGAAATCGTAGTCTAGCATTGTTGGTATCTTGTTTCGGCGGTCACCGCGACGGATCGTCGAGATTGACGTACACCGTCTTGGTCTGCCGGTAATGTTCGATCGCCTCTTCTCCCAGGTCTCTGCCGATTCCGGACCGCTTGAACCCGCCGTATGGTCCCTCGGGTCGGATCGGACCGTAGCCGTTGACGTAGACGACGCCCGCATCGACGTCTGCGGCCGCCGCGTGGACGCGGTCGGTCGACTCCGTTGCGATTCCGGCGGCGAGTCCATACTCGGTGTCGTTGGCGAGGTCGATGGCCTCCTCGTAGGTCTCGAACGACTGGACGGTCTGTACGGGGCCGAAAATCTCCTCGCGTGCGATTTGCATCCCGTTGTCGACGTCCGTGAACGCCGTCGGTTCGACGTAGTGTCCGTCCCCAAGCGCCGGATCGTCGGGCTGTCCGCCACCGACCGCGAGGGATGCGCCTTCGGTTTTTCCCGTCTCGATGTACTCCACGACCGTCTCGAACTGCTCGGCGGTCGTCAGCGGCCCCATCGTCGTGGACTCCTCTAAGGGATCGCCCAGAACGTAATCCTGCGATCGCTCGACGAACCGGCCGACGAACTCGTCGTGGATCTCCTCGTGGACGAGCACCCGCGAGAGCGCGTCACAGATCTCGCCGCTACTGTAGTAGACGCCGTCGGCGGCGGCGTCGACGGCCGTTTCGAGGTCGGCGTCGGGGAAGACGACGAGCGGCGACTTCCCGCCGAGTTCGAGAGTCACCGGTGCGATCCGTCCGGCGGCAGCACGCATCACCTCGGCTCCGATCCCTTCGCTCCCCGTGAAAGAGACCTTTCGAACGTCGCCGTGCTCGACGAGGTGAGAACCGGTCGTCGACCCCCGCCCGGTGACGACGTTCACCACCCCGTCGGGGAGAATTCCCTTCGAGAGTTGCACCATTCGAAGGGTGCTCAGCGGGGCGTGCACCGATGGTTTGAGAACGGCACAGTTGCCCGCAGCGAGCGCCGGGGCGAATTTCCAGGCCGCGGCCCACGCCGGGAAGTTCCACGGCGTCACCTGCCCGACGACCCCGTACGGTTCGCTGCGAGTGTACAGGTGTAACTGTCGATCGACAGGGATCTGCTCGCCGGTCTGAGCCCTGACGACGGAGGCGTAGTATCGTATCGTGTCTATGGCGCCCTCGACTTCGCTCCTCGCGTCGGCCAGCGGTTTTCCCGTATCGAGCGATTCGAGCCGCGTCAGCTCGTCGAGTCGGTCGTCCAGCACGTCGGCCCACTCGGAGAGTCGCCGAGAGCGCTCCGAAGGTGTGCTCTCACTCCACTCGCGTTCGTAGGCCTGCCACGCCGCGTCGACCGCGTGGTCGACGGTCTCCGCATCACAGGCCGGCACGTCGACGATCGCCTCGTCGATCACTGGATCGCGTGTCGCCACGCGCTCGTCGCGTTCTCTCGTCTCCCCGTCGATCCACGGCCCGATTTCGACCGTGAGGAGCGCTTCGGTGTGCGCCTCCCGGTGTCGCTGTCGGATGGCGCGCTGTTCTTCACTTTCAGACATACTCACGAGAGCGCACGGGGGAGAGATACTCGGCGTCGGAGCGCGGGCCGCTGACAGTCCGTCCGCAACATAGGTACCCTCGATCCTTGCGGGGTCTCCGTCGATTTCGGTCCCTCCCGCCGACACGTGACAGTGTGAGTCAAATCGGCTTTCGGCCGCTCGGTGCTCTCAACGCTGCATCGATTTCCGGATTGTGCACGTACAGCTACATACATACGATCGAAACGTGTGTGATCACATACCAAAAGCTTTCGGCCGAGCCGTTCCGGTCCGACTCTTCCCGATGAGTTTCCGTGCGCGGTATGTTAGGGGACCGTTTCCGCCAGTTCCGATTCGAGAGAGTCCACGACGGTCGCGAGTGCACGGGGAATCTCCGTATCGAGTACCGAGCCGTCGATCCGATACGTCGGGCCCGACACGCTGAGTGCGCCCAAAACGGTGCCGTCTGCACCGGTGACTGCCTTCCCGACGCTCCTGAGCCCCTCGGCGTAGTACCGATCCCCGATCGAGTAGCCGCGCTCTTGGATTCGGTCGAGTTCGGCGAATAGTTCGCGTCGGGAGGTGATCGTGTGCTCTGTGGGTGCCGACAAACCCCACTCGTCGATGATCGTCTCAACTCGCTCCCGCGGGTAGGAGGCGAGGATCGCGAGTCCTGATCCCGTCGCGTGCATCGGATAGTACGTGCCGATGTTCGCCCGGTAGCGTTTCGATCCGTCCCCGGCCCCGTATTTCGCCCACTTGTGGTAGGACTCCGAGATTGTGATGACGCGCCCGTGATCGTCGACGACGAAGTCACACTCCTCTTCGGTCCGATCTGCCAACTCCTCGACGGCTGCTTTGACCGGCGCGAACCACGACCACCGCTCGCGGGCGTACTCGCCGAGGTTCAGGAACTTGAATCCGATGTGATAGATCTCGCCGTCCTTGCGGAGATAGCCGGCGCGCTCTAATGTGGTCAGGTGTTTGTGTGCCGTACTCTTGGCAACGTCGTGTTCAGCGACGATGTCGGTCGTTCGCGCCCCGTCCAACTCCTGGATCGTCGAGAGGATATCTAACGACGTCTGCGTCGTCTGCACTGTTGGGTGGTCGCGCTGTGACATTGGTTACATTTCTCACGACGACCTCTTAATAGTTTGGCACAATCGAACGTTCTGTGTTCGCCAGTCGCGTTCCAGATCCGATCGAAATCGCCGTCTGTCGCGCTATCCGCCGCTATTGGCCTATAATGGAATATTATATGAGCATCTGTGCTAATATCACCGATTTTTGTAAATATCTTGTATTTTTGCTCACTCGTCTTCTCCGAGGTGACGGCGTGCAAACCGCAGTCCTACGGCAACTTCGCGACCGGAGTTCGCTTATTCGATTCTTTTTTAATGAATATGCGGTCTGTATAACAGTCGTACGGTCGTTATTCTGCTTTGGCCAGATCGCTCGGGCGGTTTCTCCCGTCTCGCAAAACGTATCAAATAAATATACTTATTGGCGTCAAATACAAAAATACAACAACTATAAAATTAATAAAATTGCTGTTACTATCGGTATAATATATCTGTATGTACTGCTAAAATGTTGTGAGAGAAGTCGATTGTGACCTCAAAGTGCGCAAAAAATTATTTGATCTAGCTATTTACAATATCTCCCCTTAGAATTTTTCATTACAAAATAAGTTTACTATTGCATCAAATATATATTTTTATAGTAATTTCTTTTCTCACATAAGGCGTATCGAATAACTCGTACAGATAGTTGCCACTCGCCGAGTGTGAGACGACTATCGTAGCGTTTGCAACTGATCGCGCACCGATCGCACGCCGTCGTTCGATTGAGTGCGTGAAGACCTGCAACCGCTACAATAGTTTGATCGATTCGAGATCACCAGTCGTCGGGGAGCTCGTCGCTGTATTCGTCGAGTCGCTCGATGAACGGTCTGACTCTCTCGAAGTTAGATCCCCGTGTGATCGACCCGGACTTCTCGTCCCACTCGATGATGTTTTGATCCGCTAATCGAGGAAGGTGATTGTGTCGTAACTCGACTTCCAGTCGCTCGATATCGACGTTGGCGTTCGCGCCGGTGTCTGCCGTCTCTCTCCTCGTCTGCTCGGCGATCTCACGAAGCGTCTCCGCTTCCAGGAGGTCCACTCTCTCGCCGGGACCACGTTCTAGGAGTTCCTTGAGGATGTGGCGCCGTTCGTCGCCCGCCAGCAGTCTGAGGGCTTCGGCGGTCCCGAACCCGCCCTCGTCGTCGTCAGGGTTCATCCTTGGTCCCACCGTGGACGGGTCCGAAGTTGTCTCCGGGCACCGTGCCTTTCGATTCGAGTCGTTGGATGCCGCCGATTCGCTCCGAGAAACACGTTGTCGGGTACATATCCTCGCTACGTTCTTTTCGATTGAACGTCATTAGTAGGCGCAATCTACGCGCAACAAACTCTCTCCAAGCCGACTCATATGGTTGATTAACACCGCGTAGGTACCATTTACGACCGGATCGTTTGTTTTCACAGAGTTGCCACAGTTGGCAGAGACGGCTACTGTGGCTTTCCGATACGACACCGCGGATGTCACGCTGCGGCTTTCTCATATTTTGGTTTTGTGACTATCTCTTCGGCTCAAAACCGCAACTGCAAACAACGAGAACGACGAACTGCCGTGATGATGATCTACCTCGCCAACTCTTCCCGCCACTGCACGACTCACTACCGCCCCTCAGAGAGGTGGTCCCGATGACCGACGATCAGGAGCGGGCCGTCTACCAGCACGAGTGGAGCCACGTCTCGCCGTCTATCGCTGTCGTGGAATCTCTCAGTGATGCGATCCGCTGCGAACCGACAGATCTCCCCGCACTAGGGGACGCGGTCGACGCCGACGCCCTCGACCGACTCTTTTCGGGACCGGGAGCTGATCAGCCGGTCCGCATCTCGTTCACCTACGCCGGACATCCAGTGACTGTCAGCAGCGACGGCACCGTAACCGTCGATCGACTGACCGGCGACTCGGTGTAACCGGCTAATTGATAGAGATTATCGTACGTCCGCATATAGTAGCGTTTGCAAGTCTTCACGCATCTAATCGCACGCAGTCGTGCGATTGGCTGTGTAATCAGTTGCAAACGCTACTATAGATGTCTCGCCGGACAGTACGGGGAGAATCTCCGAACAGTTGCGATAATCCCTATGAGTGTACTGTCCGCTAGATCGTGTAAAAATCGCCCGAGACCCGACGTCTGTGTGGGGGCCAGTGAAGGGGGGTGGGGGCAACCGTCGGGTGTCCGGGCACTTGGAGGTGGACTCGCCAACCCCTTCGTTATGATCCTGTTAGCACGGGTTTGTCGCTTACTACACCCCACGACGACATCGACGTGCATATTGGCCTGATATACTGTCCGGTCCCGAGTGATTATCTCCCATATAACCAAGATGATGTTAGGCAATCCCAGCCTGTATGTCAGAACGGACCACCTCGACGAACTCGAATCGGCGCTGTGAACGCTGCGGTGCGGCTGTCAGCAAACAGTTCGTACGCGTGTTCGGTTTCGATAACACCGTTCACGGGTGTCTGAACTGCCTCACGCGGACGCAGTTGGCCGTCGGCGAGGCGGCGCTGCGCGAGGAGAGCGACGAGACCGGCGCCACTCGGGTCAAGTGGCCTGCCCGCGGGTCGCCCTAACTTCCCGCTGCACACACGTCCGCTATTCGGCCCTCCAGCGCGACACGCCCGCAGGCACCGACTCTGATCCTCTCACTTTCCAATCCCTGATCGACGTCGAGCGACAGCAACTGCATAGCGCTTGCGAGTCTTTACTCACCCGAACGCACGAAGTCGTGCGATCGGCTCTGTATTCTGTGCGCACGCTACTCTCGTATAGAAACAGCACGCGTTGGATGGATCCCACCCGACCGACAGATTCGGTCTGTTACTCTACGGTGACGCTCTTGGCCAGGTTCCGTGGTTTGTCGATCGCCCGATCACGGATCTCGGCGGCGTGATAGGCGAGCAACTGGAGGTGCACGTTCGCCAGGACGCCGGCGAGGTTCGGATTCACGTCGGGGAACTCGAGGTAGTCGTCGACGGTCTGTCGCACCTCGGTCGCCGACGCGGGGCCGACTCCGATCACCGGCGCGCCACGGCTCTGGGCCTCCCGGATGTTGTGTAGCGTTCGCTCGTCGTTCCGGCCGGTTAACACGGCCACGACGACGGTAGCCGGCGTCACGAGCGCGAGCGGGCCGTGTTTCAGTTCGCCCGCCGCGAACCCCTCGGCGTGCTCGTAGGTGATCTCTTTGAACTTGAGTGCGCCTTCGAGCGCGACGGGGTAGCCGACACCGCGACCGATGAAGAAGTACGACTCCGCCTCCGCGTACTGGGTAGCCAACCGCGCTGCACTTCCGTCGCTGACGACGGTCTCGACTGCGTCCGGGAGCGTCCCGAGTTCGTCGATTTGAGTTCCCTCCACGCCGCCGTCAGCTGTCGCTTCGGTCGTATCCGGCCACATCTCGCGGTCCTCAGACTGGGCCGTCCGCCCGGTTTCGAGGTGGTCTGCGAGAAGTGCGAGTGCAGCGACCTGCGAGGAGAACGTCTTGGTCGCGGCGACGCCGATCTCCGGACCGGCCCGGATGAACAGCGCGTCGTCGGCCTCGCGTGCAGCGCTCGATCCGACGACGTTCGTGACCGCCAGCGTCCGCGCCGGCGACTCCTTCGCCGCACGCAACGACGCCAGCGTGTCCGCCGTTTCACCGCTCTGGGTCACGGCGACCACGAGGGTCCGATCTGTCACCGGCATCGGATCGTGGGCGAACTCGTTGGCGCGCAGCGCGGTCGCCTGGATCCCGCGTCGGCGAAGCAGCGTGCTCCCGTACATCGCAGCGTGATATGAGGTCCCGCAGGCAACGAAGACGACGTCGGATACATCGTCGAGGTACTCCGGCGGGAACTCTTCGAGCACGCTCCGGCCGTCTTCGATCCGCCCGTCGACGGTCTGTCGGAGCGAGACCGGCTGCTCGTCGATCTCCTTTCGCATAAAGTGACTGTACACGCCTTTACGAGCGTCGCCGGCGCTCCACTCGACAGTCTCGACCGTTCGATCGACGGGCGTTCCGTCTTGGTCGGTGATCTGATAACCGTCGGCATCGAGCGCGACCACGTCGTCGTCTTCGAGGTAGACCACGCGGTCTGTGAATTCGAGGAACGCGGGAACGTCGCTGGCGAGGTAGTTCGCGTTCTCGCCGATGCCGAGAACGAGCGGGGACCCGTTGCGGGTTGCGTAGATGGTGTCCTCGCCGTCGACGACCATTGCGATCGCGTAGCTTCCCGCCAGCCGCTCCGTCGCCTCGTGGAACGCCGCTTCCGGGCCGGCGCCGTCTTCGAGCGCCGCCGCGACGAGGTGGGGAATGACCTCTGTATCGGTCTCGCTCGTGAACTCGTGTCCGGCATCGCGGAGTTCGCTTCGGAGGGCGTCGTGGTTCCGAATGATACCGTTGTGGACGATTGCGACGCGGTTCGTGTCGTCGGTGTGCGGGTGCGCGTTGGCATCGGACGGCGCACCGTGGGTACTCCAGCGCGTGTGACCGATGCCGACAGCGCCGCCGAGTCGACGATCCTCGAGGGCGGCTTCCAGGGCGTCAGTCTCGCCTTCGCGCTTGCACACGGAGATCCCGCCGCTCTCGTCTCGGACGGCGACACCCGCGGAGTCGTACCCCCGGTACTCCAGGTTCTGGAGGCCGGCGAGGAGCTCGTCGATGGCGTCACCGAAGCCGGCGCGGGCGACGATCCCACACATCGCTACCGCCTCGCTCGATCGGGTATATCGGCGCGGTACGATCGCGGCTCCTCGGATCTATTTCGTCGAGTCATAAGTGATCAGAGCCGTCCCGAGCGGGGCCGGAACGACCTGCCCTATCTCACACCCCTCTGTGCTTTGTTATGATGACACAACCGTTGCAGAAACTGACTAACGGCTGGCAGTGCAGGGTTCGAGGTACCTCCGTACGTCCCGTTTTCCGGCGTCAGAAGGCGCCTAGCGTACTGCGATAGAGTGTCACTCGGACGAACTGGACCAGTGGTACGCTGCGAGTGCACCGATGAGCACCAGCGCCCCCATCGCGACGATCGGTTGCGGGCCGGCAAGGATGACGACAGCGGCGTAGGAAACGGCTGCCACCGCGGAGACGCCACCGTAGTAAATCGGCCAGCCGGACTTGGCGTCGACATCTCGTTGCAGGTACTCGTGATATCTGTCCCCCATCTCGCCGCGTTCGACCGTTCCGCGGTTCTTGTCGAACTCGATCGCGTCGGCGTCGTCCATCTTGGGGAGGTGGCACTGATACAGGCCGACGTAGACGCGTTTTCGTTCCTGGGCGTTGAGTGCCTGCGGCGGCTTGTCGTTCTCGATGCCCCCGATGTGTTCGGCGAGATCGCTGAGAGTCGTCGAGCCGTCGCGTTCCTCGAGTGCTTTCATCACGAGCCGTCGGCGACGATTTCGGAGCACGTCGAAGACGACGTCCAGCGATGGTTCGGGCGGCTGGGACTCCTCCGTGTCGGTGGTCTGCGACGATTCTGTGTCGGAACTCGATTGCTCTTTGTGGTCTTGTTTGGACACGCTCATGGTTTGTTCGGTAGTCGCGACGGATGCCCAGAGAGCGCATCGCACTCTGTGGCGCTGTCAGATCTGGTATCTTCGGATGTTGTCTCGTTCAAGCTCGGCGTAACTGCCTCGCTGCGATACGGGCTGTCTTTATTCGGGCCAGCGTCCCTCGGCGGGCCACCCCAGATTCGGGAACTGCACTGCGTCACGACTGGCGTTCCTCGCGCTAGTAGCTCATCACCGCACGAGCGCGCCCCGTCTCCCCTGGTAAATCCTTGCATAGCCTCGGTATGTCTTATTTGTGACCGGATGCCGCGGGCGGTAGGCCCCGACTCATCCGGTCACAATCAGTTGCTGTTTGTCGTATGACAGGCTCATAATTTAGAAGGAGGATATTAAAACCATACGACGCTTTTGGCGAATTATCCTGTATTATGACGTTCCTAAGACTGCTATATGGTTTCATAAACTGCCCTCAGTGTGGCAATTAGGGTATTCTGCGGAACTGATCGGTATGACCCGCGTTGTTCGAGTCGGCGAACGATCCCGTCGATCGCGCACGTCCGATGATACGTACTTGCCTACCGGCCACGCGGCCCCATCGTAGCCGTGACCCTGGATCGGTGCTGCGTTACCTCTCTCATATCGAGATACGTCCGGACAAAAACTCTCTGCGCTGTCGAAACCGGCCGTTAGTCAGGCGCGGTTGCGGACGCCACCGGTTTCAACGCAGCCCCGAGCGGATCGACGGCGTCCAAATCAGTGTGACGTCAGTGCACCGAACACTTCGCGGACGCCAGGTGCCCCGTCGAGGAGCCAGACGACGAAACACCCTGTGAGGGTGATGAATCCGATGAGCGTCGCCGTTTCGGGGGTTCCGGCGAGAATCTCGCCGACGTAGCCGCTGAGATACTCCTGGAACGTCGTGATGAATCCGCCTTCCGGGGTCTCCCCCACCGGGTCAGCGATGCGAACCGGCCAGAGGACGTTCTCGATGGGAATTCGTCCCTGGTTCAGGTACCCGAGGAGGAGATCTCCCGGTAGGTGACACAGATAGCCGATCGCGAACGCCGCCCCGAGATGGCCGCGGTCGTAGACGTGGGCCACGTAGACGGCGCCAATCGACAACGGAACCGCGAAGAGAACCGAGTGGGCAGCGCCGTAGCCGGTGCTCACGATGCCGAGCTCCCAACTGAGCGGCTTGTCGACGACGTCGGGAAACTGCGACGCGAGCGCGACGACGATCGCTTCGCGTCCCGTCGGTGAACGGCCGCGGAGGACGTGAACCACGATCGAGTAGACGAGATAGCCGACGGCGGCGTGTTCCCACGGCCACATCGTTACGTCTGCTCCCGTCGGTCCCTGACCTTCCAGTTCCGGTTCCGCTGCCCGCTGCTCTGGTCGTTCTTCGCACAGTGCCGAGAGTCCTCCTCCGAACAGGATTCGACTCGTCGTCGATGTGTCGGTTCGACTCGTCGCCACGGATTCTTTCGCCAGCGCGGACGACCGACCAGTTGGTGGCACCCCTGTTGCATTCGGTGAAGGTGGCCCACACACGAGCAAAGTAATGTCCAGACTACGAGGGGTAGGATCATCCAACCGTCGCATAACATACACCTAACAAAGCAGATACCTCCGGAAAGAAATACCACCTCCCCGTCGTCGCGAGATTCTGATGTCACCCAACGAACCCCACACGCTGTCGCAGGACACCGCGTTCGACCTGCTGAGCAACGCCCGCCGGCGGTTCGTGCTTCGCCGGCTCCAGAGCGATCGCGAGGGAATCGAGCTGAGCGACCTCGCCGAGGAACTCGCCGCCGAGGAGAACGAGATCCGACCCGACGAGTTGTCCGCACAGCAGCGAAAGCGAACCTACGTTTCATTGTACCAGACACATATCCCGAAACTCTCGGAGGCCGGTGTCGTAGAGTACGACTCGGAAACGGGCATCGTCTCGCCCACACGGCACGTCGACGAACTTGCACAGTACTTCGAGGAAGAAAGCGAACCATTCCCGTGGCAACTCGTGTACGCGGGCGTCGCTTTGGTTGGACTTCTCGTATACGTTTTCTCGATTGCCGTCGACATACCCTTCTTGTCGCCACAGTACGTCGGCATTGCTATCTTGATCGGTCTCGTGGTCGTCAGCGGAGTCCACTACGTGTACAACGAGCGAGCGATGACCAACGGCGCGCGCATCCCGGTCGAATATGAATGAGCAACGATGACAGACACGTGGGACCACATCGGATTCGTGATCAGTTCACAGTACCGCGTCGCGGTGCTGTCCCGGCTCGCCGAGGGGCCAGCGACGCCTTCACAGATCGCCGACGACGAGGACATCGGTATCGCTTCGGTCTCTCACGCGCTGACGAGTCTCCGTGAGCGCGGTTTCGTCGATCTGTTAGTCTCCGAAGAGCGCCGCAAAGGGCGCGTGTACGGTATTACCGACGACGGCCAGGCACTCTGGGACGAGATCGAAGAGCAAGGGCTGCTCGACGAGTAGCCAACGCGTGCGGACCGAGGGCTTCGACGCGCGTGGTGAGAAATATTCTCAGTCGAGCCGAGGAATGCCCTCGTTACTCGCTTGTCGCGTTCGTGTCGTGACCGTGACCCGATGGCTCACTACTCTTGTTGTTCGCCGTCTTCGTCCGATTCAGCCTCTTCCGGGAGCAGCATCGTCGGATCACGAGCGTAGCCCGACGACTGTGCGAATCGAGCCATTCGGTCCATCTCCTCTTCAGTAAACCAGTCTGACATTCGTAACTACGTTGCAAGAAGATGGTAATAAATATACCGCTGGTTACAGGTCTGCGACTTCGATCTCCCCGCGCCCTCGGACAGTAACCTGATACTCACCTAACTCGAACGACACGCTAACCCCGTCGCCGCCTGATTGGATTAATCGTGTAAGAGCGTCGGGGTCGATTGCCTCGTACAATCGCGGTTCGAACTGTTGTGCCTCTACACCTGCGATCGCCGAAACCGCCTCGACGACGTCGACGACGATGGTTTCCCGTCCTGGATCGAAATCGAACGTCGTACCGCTACTCGCCGTCGCAGAGTCAGAAATACCGTCTGGTTGTGCTCGTTTCATCCAATCGTCATCGATGCTTGCGTGACCTAGTTTATATATTTCCCGTTATTCCGCGATTCGTGTCACACGTGTGACGCAGCTTCCTCCTCCGCGTTTCGTAGCCGCCGTTCGGCTTCAGCCCGATCTTCGGGGTAGCCCACGTCGATCCGCCATCCTTCGAGTTCGACCGCGTCGATCGTCCGTCCGGACTGTATGAGCAAGTCGATCGCGTCCGAGAGTTCGTACTCGCCGCGATCGGAGGGCTGGACGAGTCGCGTCGCGTGGAAGATCGCCGGCGAGAAGGTATAGAACCCTGTCATTACCAGGTTCGTCGGCGGATCGTCCGGTTTCTCGACGACCTCGACGATCTTTCCGTAGTCGTTCGTGTTGCAGACGCCGTAGCGGGATGCCTCCTCTTGGGGCACTTCTTCGACGAGGAAGGCGGC
The DNA here is from genome assembly GCF_030848585.1 of Halobellus sp. H-GB7. Classification (NCBI taxonomy): domain Archaea; kingdom Methanobacteriati; phylum Methanobacteriota; class Halobacteria; order Halobacteriales; family Haloferacaceae; genus Halobellus; species Halobellus sp. H-GB7. The sequence goes on from NZ_JAVDDW010000003.1 coordinate 108,406, forward strand.
GTCGACGCGGCTCTCGCGCTGCCGGCGAACCACGTCTTCGAGGTTGGCTCGGAAGACGTTGTCACCGAGCATCAGCATAAAGTCGTCCGTGATCTGGTCTTCGACCGTATTGAGCGCGTGTGCGAGTCCGAGTTGTTGTTCTTGGTGTGCGTACTGGATCGGCACGTCGGCGAACTCCTCGCCGTAGTAGTCGACGATGTCCTCGGCGCGATAGCCGACCACGACGAGCAGTTCCTTTGCGCCCAGGTCGGTCAGCTGTTCGAAACAGTGGGTCAGAATCGGTTTCCCGTCGACTTCGACGAGTCCTTTCGGTTTGTTCTCCGTCAGTGGACGGAGGCGGGTCCCTCTTCCGGCCGCGAGCACGACTGCTTGCATACCTGATTCGGGGCTCTGACGTCCTTTTGTTATGCTCCGGTTTCGGTTCTGGTGGCCCCCGGAGACGCTCTGGACGTCGCGTGCGGCACGTCCCACGGCCGCCGTATGGTGGGGAGCGCGCACCTGCCTGATACTGTCGGACAGAAGTTCGTGAACTATGTTGGTGCCCACGGGGTGCCGAGACTCTTCACACAGTTCTGTCCGACAGTATGAGCGGGAGCAGTGACTCCCTTCCACGTTTTGCGGGCGCTCTGTCCTGCGTTCGAACCTGCAAGTTCTGCATAACAAAGCCCGTATCCGCACAGGTGGGGAGTATGAATCTCTGTGTACACGGTCTCGGCTACGTCGGTTTGGCGACGGCTTCTCTCTTTGCGAACAACGGACACGACGTGACCGGCTACGACGTCGACGACGGCGTCATCGAGGCGATTCGAACCGGCGAGCCGTCGATATCGGACCCCGAGTTCGAGACGTACGTGCTGGACGCCCTCTCGTCCGGCCTGACGGCCAGCGACCGGCCGGTCTCTGCGGACGTTCACTTCATTTGTGTGCCGACCCCCTACGACTACGAGGCGGACCGGGCGAACCTGACGTACGTCGAGCAGGCCAGCGCGGCGATCGCGGACGTGCTCGAACCCGACGACGTCGTCGTACTCGAATCGACCGTCCCGCCGGGGACGACCCAGAAGACGCTTGCCCCGATCCTCTCTGACTCGGATCTCTCTCCCGGGGTCGACTTCGACCTCGGGTACACGCCGGAGACTGTGATGCCGGGGAACACGGTGACGGAGATTCGGACGAACGACCGTATCGTCGGCGGCGTCGACGACGACTCGACCGCCACTATCGCTGCACTGTACGAGGACATCATCGACGGTGCGGTCCACACCGCACCGGACGCCACGACCGCGGAGTTCGTCAAACTCGTACAGAACGCCCACCGGGACGTGAACATCGCCTACGCCAATATGCTCGCGCTCGTCGCCGCGGACTACGGCGTCGACGTGCGGACCGCGATCGACCTCTCGAACAACCACCCCCGCGTCGACATCCTCGACCCCGGCCCCGGCGTCGGCGGGCACTGTCTCCCGGTCGATCCGCTCTTCCTCGGGCAGGACTCAGAGGAGACGACGCTCATCGACTGCGCCCGACGCGTCAACGACCGGATGCCCGACTACGTCATCACTCGTCTGGAAGACGCACTCGGCACCGTCCGGGGAGCGACGATCGCCGTCCTGGGCGTGACGTACAAGGGGAACGTCAGTGACACGCGAAATAGCCCGGGGCTGGCCATCGCTCGCCGACTCGCCGGCCACACGCGCTCGGAGCGGCCTCTCCCGGACGGCGGCGACAACCTCGACGTACGCCTCCACGACCCGGTCGCGACGGACCCGACGCTCGCGCTGCAGTCACAGACGGAGGCACTCGACGGCGCTGACGCCGCGGTGATCGCAGCATCACACGACCAGTTCACCGATCTAGATCCCGAACGAGTCGGGGAGCTCCTCGAAAAACGGCTCGTCGTCGACCCGCTCGCTCTGCTGGACGCCGATCGGTGGGTCGACGCCGGGTTCGAGGTCGTCGGACTCTAGCGCGCGGATTCGATCTCGTATTGTCGGACAAAACGATGTGCAACGCATCGGCACCCCGTGGATGCCAACATCATTCACGAACTGTCGCCCGACAGTATCAGTCCGTCGCCGACTGCCGAGACGTCGAATCTGCCCGCTCTGTCTCCTCGACGTCCGCTTCGACCGGATTCAGCCACGCGTCGACCCGAGCGTTCGGTTCGTAGGACTTCCCGACGACGTCCACCCGTCCGTCGCCGTCGAGGTCGACGGCCTTCGCCTCGTGGGTCGGAATCCCCTGGGAAACAGTCTGGCTCTCGAACTTCCCGTCGCCGACGTGGCTGAACACGTAATGCGTCGGCAAGTCGTTCTCGCTGAGGCCCATCTCGCCGACGAAAATATCCTGGGTGCCGTCACCGGTAAAGTCCGCGAGCTGAAGACTGTGCGGGCAGTAGAGCCCCTCGGCGACGACGTGCTCCTCCCAGGTGTGCGGGTCGAACCACCCCACACGCCCAGGGTGGGTCCCGTACTTCGGCGAGTCGCCCTCGCTGAGGACGACCTCCGGACGTCCGTCGCCGTCGACGTCGCCGACGGCGACGCGCACGTCGTCCCAGCCGGCGGCGAACTGTTCGCGCGTCCAGCGTCCGTCTTCTAGCCGATAGAGCGAGGTTCCAGCGAGGAGTTCGTTCGCGCCGTCGCCGTCGACGTCGCCGATGTAGATCCCTTCGACCGCGTTGTCGTCGTCGACGACCGTACAGTGGTCGTCCGGCCACGGCTCGACCGTCGGATCGTCCGGGATGTCGTAGTAGAACACCGACGCGGATCTCTGTGAGAGTCCGACGAGTTCGGGCGCTCCGTCGTTGTCCACGTCGCCGACGGCGAGGTCGTGGTACTTCTGGAAGCGGTCCGTGACGAGGCGTTTCGTCCACTCGTCTCGGGGATCGGCGGGCTGTTGAAACCAGTAGACGTCGTTGTGTGCGTACCCCTGACCCGCAAGGAGGTCCGTCCGACCGTCGCCGTCGATGTCGTAGAGCGTCGCCCCCACGTCGAGGTGGAGATTCGACTCCGAGGTGATGTCGTGACGCTCCCATCCCGGGTTCTCGTACCAGAACGCGTACGTCTCTGTGCGCGCGTACAATTCACCGAGTACCGGCAGTTTCCGGACGTTGATCTCTTTGTCAGCGATAGATATGGTCGGAACCGCGCCCATTCCGGTCACGACCACGTCCGGACGACCGTTTCCTGTGAGATCTGTCACTTCACACGATCCCAGGCGGCCGCACGGCGGGTCGGCGTCGATCGTCTGATGGTGGAAGCCCATACCAGAGACGCCCTTCGAAAGCACTTCGTTATATCCGCGATACTATCTGTGAACGGCGACGAGGGGGGACTGATAGGGATTATCGTACGTCGCCATAGATGTCTCGCCGGACGGTACGGCGAGAATCTCCGAACAGTTACGATAAGCCCTATGAGCTGTGCCCGTCCCGTCGCTGTCGACAGTAAGCGGATAACTACTTTAGCCGACGGCCCACGTTGTCCGTCATAGGAGTCTGTGAAAGGCTAGTATGGCCCACCCTGAACCCCCCGGGGAGTCGACCACCGCGTCGGCCGCCCGTTCGAGTGCTGACACAGCTGCGCTCGCAGACGAGAATCGTTCCGAGTTGTCGGTGTTGATGTATCCCGATTCGACCGATTCGAACCCATACCAACGGGAGTTACGTGACGGCCTCCAGTCTCACAATGTCGCTGTCGAGATGTCGGGCTACGGGCGCTATGTCTCGCTTCTCCCGGCGGTACGCGAACACGGTCGCCCCGACGTCGTTCATCTTCACTGGCTGAGCAAATCTTTCGTGACGGAGCAGTCCTGGCTCACCGCGCTGTTGGGCCTGCGGCTCCTCGTCGAACTCCTCGTCCTTCGGCTGTCGGGCGTCCGGGTAGTGTGGACAGTCCACAACCTAGGCGAACACGCCCGACGCTCGCCGCGCGTCGAACTACTCACGAAACGACTTGCCACGCGGCTCATCGATGGGATCATCGTCCACTGTGACGCCGCCCGCGACACCGTGATGGAATTGTTCGACCTCTCGGCAGACGAGCGGCCGGACGTCCGGACGGTCCCACACGGCAATTACCTCGACAGTTACCCGAACGAGATAGACCGCGCGTCCGCGCGAGCAGATCTCGGCTATGGACCCGAGGAAACAGTCTTCCTGTACTTCGGGCTCATCCGGCCGTACAAGAACGTCCCGGAACTCGTCGATACGTTCCGCGAACTCGACGCCCCGGACGCCCGGCTGTTAGTGGTCGGCAATCCCTGGAGTGACGAGCTGGCTGCCACGGTCCGCGACCGCGTCGCGGCCGACGACCGGGCACGTGCGGTTCTGGAATTCGTCCCCGACGACGAGATCCAGCTGTATATGAACGCGGCGGACGCCGTGGTTCTCCCCTACGAAGAGGTGCTCACCTCCGGGGCGGCCATCCTCGCGATGTCGTTCGGAAACCCGGTCGTCGCACCGAACCGCGGTTGCGTCGGCGAGCGACTCGACCCGCGGTGGAACGTCCGCTACGATCCCGACGAAACTGATGGGCTGCGGGCGGCGCTCGCTGACGCTCTGGATGCCGATCTCCGAACGATGGGCGAGGGGAATTACGAGGCGAGCACGCGGCTCGATTGGTCCGATCTGTCGTTGCGTACCCGGCGGCTCTACAGTAGCATTTGCAACTGATAGGGATTATCGTACGTCCGCATAGATGTCTCGCCGGACAGTACGGCGAGAATCTCCGAACAGTGACGATAATCCCTATGAGTGCACACTCGATCGTACGACGGCGTGTGATCGGGTGCGTGATGACTTGCAAATCTACTGTACAAGTCGACGATGGACCATCAGGTGTCGCGGTAACCGATGGGCCAGGTCCGGTCCTCGTACTCGAACGACCGTAGGCGACCCATAACGCACGGTACGGAGAGTATAGTATTGACGCGGCCAGCGAAATCCCATCTCGTATGGTACTCAACGCCGCCGTCATCGGGACCGGCGAGGACCCCGAACAGCGGGATCGGACCGGGTACGCGATGGCGTATCGACACGCGCCTGGATACGAGCGACGCGACGACGTCGAACTCGTGGCCTGTGCGGACATCGTCCCAGAGAATGCCCTGGCGTTCGCCAATCGGTTCGACGTTCCGAAAGGCAACGTCTACGAGGACTACGAGACGATGCTGGAAGAACTCGGAATCGACGTCGTGAGCGTCTGTACGCCCCCCTCAGTACACGCCGACATCGTCGTCGGCTGCGCCGAGAGCGGGACGCCGGACGCCGTCCACTGCGAGAAGCCGATGGCAACGACCTGGGGCGACTGCCAGCGGATGGTCGAGGCCTGTGACCGAAACGACGTTCAGTTCACGATCAACCACCAGCGTCGGTTCGGGGGGCCGTTCCTGAAAGCGAAGGCACTGCTCGACCGCGGTGAGATCGGCGACCTCGAACGGTTGGAGTGGGGCGAAGCGAACCTCCTCGACGCCGGCGTGCACCTGTTCGACCTCTGTGGCTTCTACACCGACGGGACGCCCGTGAAGTGGGTCCTAGCCAACGTCGATTACCGCGAGGAGAACCTGTGGTTCGGGACGCACAACGAGAACCAGGGGCTCGCGCAGTGGCAGTACGAGGACGGCGTTACCGGACTCGCTATCACGGGCGAAGCCGACGGGCTCGGTGCCGACGTCGTCGGGTGCTACCTCCGTCTCGTTGGGAGTGACGGCGTCATCGAACTCGGCGTCGAAGACGGGCCCGACTTGCGGTACCGGACCGGCGACTCGGCGTGGAAAACCGTCGACACCTCCGAGACGATCTACGGCCCCCAGACCGGGCTTGCGAGGGCTGGCGTGCAGAAACTCTTCGAGCGGGTACCGGTCGTCGACGAGAGTCGACTCGACAAACCCAGTTTCCACGAGCGGTCGATCGACGAGGTGATCGAGTCCCTTCTCGAAGGCAGGGAGCCGTCGATCCGAGGTGCCGTCTCGCTCAGAGCGACGGAACTGGCCTTCGCGTCGTGGGAGTCGGCCCGTCGACAGGGACGCGTCGACCTCCCGCTGGACATCGACGACAATCCGCTCGAAGCGATGGTCGAAGCGGGCGTGTACGACGTTGGGGTCGAGGCCGAGTAGTCGTTTTTCCCGTTCCGATCGCCAACGCCGCACTCAGAGCGTCGACATCAGTTCTCGCACGTTCTTATCGATGTCCCAGCCGAACTGCTGGGTGAAGATGAGCGTCACGACTCCGTAGATTATCGCGCCGAGACTGACGAGCACGACGAACTCGGCGATCGGCGGTATCTCGAGCACGAGATTCACGTACCAGACGATCGCACCCATTATCGCGCTGGCGGCCAGCGGGTAGACCAACTCGGAGAGGAGCGCGGAGTAGCTCGTTCCAACCGACCGGGTGATGATGTAGAGGTCGATCGGCATCATCGGGAAGACGAAGATGCCGGTGGTGAGAAGCGCCGTTCCGGTGATCCCCAGCGTCGACGTCGCCGGATAAATGAGAAGAGCGAGCAACGCGACGCGGAGCACCGAGAGTTTCGTGATGTAGTCGGGGCGCCCGATCGCCTTCCAGAAGGCGCCGAACACCTTCCCAAGCGAGCGAAACAGGCCGAACAGCGTGAGTATCTGCATCGCCGTTATCATACCCGTCCAGTCGCTGCCGAGGAAGCCCCGAACGAAGGTCGGAGTGACGACCGCGATCCCGATCGCCATCGGGAACGTCACGAGCGAGACCAGTTGCACCGTCTTGAGGAAACTGCTCCGCAAGCGTTCGGGATTGTCCTGATACTCCGAGAAAGCCGGAAACATCACTGAGGAGACGACCTGCGAGATCTCTGTCGCCGGCGCGTTCGAGAATCGGTAGGCGTACTGGTACCACCCGAGCGCGACGGGGCCGAGCAGCCAGCCGACGAACGCGTCGTCGCCCTCGCTGTAGATGAAGTACAGAATCGACGAACCAGTTATCCACTTCCCGTAGTTGATGAGCTCGCCGGCGACCTCACGATCGAACTGCGGTCGCGGTCGGTAGTCGTGGATCACATACGAGACGACGAGTCGAATGACGTCTGCGGTCAGAAACCCCGCGACGTAGGCCCACGCGGTCGGCCAGACGAGTGCGTACCCGACGGCGACGATAAATGATCCGATCGAGCCGGAGATTCGGTAGACGAACTGCTTGTGAAACTCCAGGTTCTTCTGGAAGTAGACGACGCCCGGGTTCCGCAGTCCCAGAATGAGTGGCGAGAACCCGATCGCCTGTAGTAAGGGCTCTGCACGCGGCGTATCGAATAGCGACGCGATCAGCGGCGCGCTGGCGAACAGCACGACCGTGATGAGGGCGCCGCGTCCGATCTCGAGCAGCCAGTTCGTGTTGAGGTAGCCGTCGACGTTCGACTCCTTCCGCTGGACGATCGCCGCGTTCAGACCGATGTTCGTGAACTTCCGTGACGCGCTCAACGCCAACAGTGCGATTCCAACCAACCCGATCTCGCGGGGCCCGATCAGCCGAGCCAACACGAGTAACATTGCGAGCTGGATGAGGCGGCCGATCACGTTCTGGCCGGTCACCCAGATGACGCTCTTGACGATACGCTCTGTCGTTCCGCCTGTCGGGGTTAACCGCTGAACCGCTTGTTTGAGTCTATCTAGGTCCATCGTGCGCTATCGAGAGTGCGCCCAGTGTACGAAAACGGACACACGATCCGGTATGTCTCTCTTTGGTTTAGTTATGTGAGTACTACGCGCGTGACTGCGTGACCGTAAGAACAGTCTACTTCGGGCTGGTGACAGTCTGGGACGGCGACCCGCCGGTTCGACCCGCTCCGGGTTGTGACCGTGGCCGAAGCCGCTCGTACAACTCCTGGAGTTCGCGGCTGATCCGCGTCCACGTGTACTGCTCGCGTACGAGCTCACGGTTCGTCTCGCCCATCTCCCGCCGCAACTGGCCGTCAGTGCGAAGCGTATCCAGCGCGTCGACGAGCGCATCGACGTCGACCGGCGGGATCAGGATGCCGTTCTCGGAGCCGACAACCTCCGGGATCGCCCCGACCTCCGTCGACACGACGGCGTTGCCGCCGGCCATCCCTTCCAAGAGCGAGATCGGTAACCCTTCAGCGTACGTGGGCAGCACGTAGATCGATCCGTCGGTCAACAGCCCGTACTTCCGACTCTCCGAGACGTACCCGTAGTACTCCACGAATTCGTACTCGGCCGCGAGTGCTCGCATCTGCTCGGACTCCGGACCGTCCCCAGCGATGCTCACTCGAAACTCGGGTCCGTCGCGTGCGCTTAAGCGTCGGATCGCGTCGGCGAACTCGGCGACCCCCTTCCGCTCTATGAGGTTGGAGACGTAGACGATGTGTGGATCTTCTGCACGCCCATCCTCGGAGAACGACGACACGTCGATGGGATTTGGCAGCACCATCGCCTCGTCCAAGTCGGTCTCCGCACAGAGCACCTGCTCCCAGTACGAGGAGAGGACGATCACTTCCGCGGACAGATTCAGCACCCACCCGACGTACCACGAGCGGAGCAGACCAGACGTGCGGAGGAACTCGTCGAAGTCGGAGCCGTGAATGTGGACCACAATCGGTCGCCTCCAGACCAGCGCGCCGAAGACGACGAACACCGATTCTCGGTAAAACGAGAGGTACGACGACGCGTGTACGTGGACGACATCGGGCCGCTCGTAGAACGGAAACTCCAGTACCCTCCTGACGGCCGAAAGCACCGCGAGGAGCAGCCAGCGGTACTTGGCGACGCCACCCTCCGAGAGCGCCGCCTTCCCTGGCGGCGAACTCGTGCTGTGCGTCGTGACGTCGACCGAGTCAGCGATGTGCTGGGACTGCCCCCGGATGTACTGAGCGATGCCGCCGGTATCCCGACTGCAGGCCCCGACGACGAGGAGATTAGTTGACACTGCGTCACTCATCGTGCGCTTCTATCTTTTGAGGACGCATTGTTAGCAGGGTCGTACCGGCGGACGCGTCTGCTGATGCTGTCTGCTCACGCCACTGTCGCGCCGCTTTCACGACCGGCCGCCCGAGACCGACAAACCGGATTTCGACATTGTCTCGCTTTGCACTTCCCGGTAGTATATACCCCCATCGCCGTGAGAAGGCGCAGTATTACAATCACCGATGCTACTGATAAGACGACAACAAAATGACAGACGAGACGAAAGAGCGGGTGCGCCGTGCGGGGGCACAGTTGGAGCGGTCGCGCGGGACCATCTCTCGCCGCGCGCTTCTCACGACGGTCGCGGGGAGTTCGCTGCTCGGGGCTGCCGGGTGTGTCGGCCGCAAAGAGTCGCCCCAGGTGGAGCGCGGCGCAGACCACGACGGTGCCGACGCGTCGGACTCGACTCTGACGCCGGAACCTCCCCGCGTGGGACTCGGCTCCGACGCTTTCGAGCGACTGTCCGACCTCGAGGTCACGGATGGCGAACTGTACGCCAACAGCGAGCGGCACGTTACGGGCACACAGTGTGCCGAACTCCACACTGGAGCGGACGGAGCCTGGCTCCACGTTCCACTGGACGAACCGATGGACTTTCGCAACGCTCGCCCCGCGTGCTACGTCGCGATCGACGGCAGCGCTCCGGGGACGTATCCGTACATCGACCTTCAGGACCGCGAGGGCAACCGCCTCCGGACGCGCGCCGTCTCTCGCAGTCGCGGCGCGTTGGTTCGGCTCGACTTCGGGCTGTTGGATCCGCAGGTCGACGACGCCCCCGTCGATCTGGCGCACATTACCCGTGTCTCGTTTCGAATGGCACCGGGCGATGAGTCCGGAACCGAGAAGCTCTTTCTCGACTGTCCTGTCCGCGTCTCCGCCCCGGAGACTCCAAAGGTCGCGTTTATGTTCGACGACGGCAACGAAACCGACTACACGAAAGCGCTTCCGTATCTCGCACAGCACGACTACCCGGCGATCACGTACGTCAATCCCAGCACGATCGGAACCGAAGGTAAACTGACCGAATCACAGCTACGAGAACTACAGGCAGAGGGGTGGCTCGTCGGTTCGCACACGACGGACCACCTGAACCTCCGTGAGCTATCCGATCCGGCAGAGGTCGAAGCGCAGGTCCGGAGCGCGAAGCAGTGGCTCCTCGAACGGGGGTTCACCGAAGGCGCTCGACACTTCGCGTACCCCTACGGCGGCGTCGACGAACAGGCGCTCGAAATAGTCTCTACGGTCCACGACAGCGGACGGGTCGGCGGGTGGCAGCCCATCGCGCGCCCGTCGAACCCGCAGTTGATCCCCGGTGAGGGTGAGCCGACTCCGACAGAAGCCCGGCAGCTCTTAGATCAGACGATCGCGTACGGTGGCGTTCTCTCGCTGTTTTTCCACGGGCTCTCGACTGACGCGGGGCTCGACGAGTTCCAAGGCGTCGTCGACGAGGTTCACCGGCGAGAGCAGGCCGGTGAGATCGAGGTGGTCCGCGTGGACGAACTCGTTGCGGCGGCCGAGAACGGGTGACGTCGCCGCTGGAAGCCGCACCGCACGATCACACTGCAACCGCTCTGTTCGCCGACTAACCACGGTTCTCCAACGTAGCCCACTCGCCGAGTAACTATGCCTCGCCGACTACTCACGCCTCGCCGACTTACCACGCTACTCCTGTGCGACCGGTGTCACGGTCGCGCCCGCCCGCTCCCCGCCGAGTGAGAGCGTCAGATATCGGTACGCGTTGTCCATTCTCGGCTGTGCCGGTGGTTCGCCGCGGTAGATTAGGTAGACGACTCGCGTCCGCTCGCCGGCGTACCCTGGCGGCGGGGCGATCTCGTGCTCGTACTCCCACGTCTCGCCGTCGGCCAGTTGCTCCTGTGCGGTCAGATGCTGCTCGCGAGCCAGGACGGACGGGTCGTCGCCGGCGGTGAGCCGCTGTAACTGCACGACGACGGAGTACTCGACGGTCGCCTCCTCGTCGTTGCTCACGGCGAGTACCAACTGCTCTCGCTGTCCTGGCTCGATCGTCGCCGGATAGCCGCTCGCGACTAACTCTCCCGACGGTGCCCGCGTGAGTAGCGACGCTTCCGTCGATTCGGACTCAGCACTCGGCGCCGTTACGGCCAGCGCGAAACTGCCCACTGCGGCAGCGACCACGATGACCAACGCCGCTGAGAGTGCAACGCTTCTCGTCGACTGTGTACCAGTGTTCCGTCCCCCGTCGACGAACGCCGCCACCGAGGGTATTGGCGGCTGGTATCGGACCGATTGTGGGTACTGCCACCGTCGTCCGATACCGGCACCGAGGGTAACCAATGTGAGGACGGCGACGGCACCGAGAGCCGTCACGGCAGTGATTTCGACCCCGAGTGACGACAGCAGCAGCCCGAGGAGGGGCAAGAGCGTCACGCTCACGCCGAACGACAACCCGGCCCGCTCCCAGTGTCCGATACCGCTGGTCCCGTCGTGCTCACCGGTGCCGTTGGCCGCCGAGAGTTGCGTTGTGGGGCCCGACGGCGGTTCGGAACGCGTCGGAAACAGCAGCGTCGTGAGCGCGTACCCCGGGAGCAGAAACAGCGTCGGCAACGCGATGAGCAGCCGGACTCGATCAGGGACGGGCGCGACGACACCCACGCCCGCGACGACGAGCAGCGCGAGCGCTACGTAGACGTCGACGAGCTGTCGGGTGCCGGAGCGTCGCTCCGCGTTCATCGCCGTTCCCCCTTCGTGTTCTGATACCGTCGGACGTACGTTCGGGCCTGATCTCGGCCCCCGTGAGCGCCGAATATCGGCACGGAGCGACGTCCGACAGTATGCCTCCCATCGGATCGAAGTAGATCGACCATCGACTCGCGGGCTCTTACCCGCGTACGTGTATTGTTATAGCTCTCCTACGGTGGTCTCCCCACGTCGCACGCGGCGTCGCCGTCAGATCCTCTTGTGTCGTTATCGCCGTGTTCGCCGCCTTCGACTCCCGAAATACGATGTATAACAAAGACGGTTCTGGCCGAGAAGTCGACGATGGTCCTCGCTGAAACGACCCCGCTGGTGAGCGTCGTCATTCCGACGTACGGTCGCCCCGACTACCTCCCCGAGGCCGTCCGATGCGTCGCCGAACAGACGCACGAACGCGTCGAACTGGTGGTCGTCGACGATCACTCCCCGGAGCCGATCGAACCCGCCGTGGCCGATGTCGACGTCGACGGGCTCGCGCGTGCGGAGGTCGTTCGCCACGAGGAAAACAGGGGTGCGAATGCCGCCCGATGTACCGGAATCTCCCGGTCTGTGGGCGAGTTCGTCGCGTTCCTCGACGACGACGACCTCTGGGATCCGAGATACCTCGAACGGGTCGCAGACAGGTTCGAAGAGGGCGGCTCCGACGTCGGTGTCGTACTCGTCGGGGCCCGCGTCGTCGACGACGACGGTGAGCGAATTGGATCAGTCACGCCGGCCGCCGACGGTCGCGTGACCGAAGCGATCCTCCGGGGGACGGTTCAGGCGGGGTCGTTCTCGCGGTTCGTCGTCCGGCGCTCGATAGTCGATGCGGCCGGGGTCCCCGACGACCGGCTCCCGAGTTTACAGGACAAAGAGTGGCACATCCGATTGTCGACGCAGTGCCGCTACGCGTCAGTCCCCGAGCCGCTCGTCACTCGTCGGTACACGTCACACGATCAGATCACCGACGACTACGAAGCCAAGCGTGACGTTTCGGTACCACTCCTCCTCCGGAAACACCGTGATCTCGCAGCGGAGTACGGGCGCGATACCGAACGGCGGTTCGTCGCGTCGCTCACCCGTACCCTGGGCTTCTCTGCGCTCCGAAACGGCTACTACAGATCCGCTCTCAAACACTTCCTCGCGGCGCTCGGACGCGACCCGACCGATGCGACGTCGTATCTGTATCTGCTCGTCGCACTGGGTGGGCCGATGACGTACAAACCGGCGCGGCACGTTCGGCGAGCCGTTCGTAATTCCCGGACGTAGCCGCTATTCGAGGTGTTGCTGTAGCCAGGACTCCACAGTGCTCACAGCCGCGAGCGGGCCGAGGTTGTTGGCTTCTCCAGCGTCGTGGGCTCGTCGCAGCGTCTGGAGAGTATCGGCGTCGAAAACCGGCCGTGTCGCGGCGTCGTCTAAGAGTCCGTCGACGAGGGCCCGTAGCCGATCGTTGCTCTCGTACCAGCGGCTCTGCATCCGTCGCCCCCCGTAGGCCGTCTTACCGAGGAGCCGTTTTGACCCCGTGTCGGCGACGAATCCCACGGTGTGCAGCCAGTGTGGATACGACGGCGGGAACTTCGTCCGCTCGTAGGGGATGTCCGAAAGGCCGTCGTCAAGCGCCCGCGTGAACTCGAACTTCCCCTTCGCCGCCCCTGCCGGAATCTTCCCGCCGGTGAAGGGGATCGCCCGCTCCCGGTACGACAGCGGGAGGTCCGTCGCTGCCGTCAGGAACTCACCGTCGACCAGCGGGACGCGACTTCCCACTTGGCTCCGGGCGATGCGGTTGCTCGCGAATTCCCCACGAGCGACGTAGTTACGGTAGTACGCAGTGAGCGCTGTCTCGGCTGGGTCGGTCGACGGCGCGTCCGCGACGACCGTGCGGTAGGTCGCCATCGGATCGACATCGGGTGCGAGCACCGACTGTACTGTCGCCCGGTCCGTCTGGTGCTTCGCGTGGTAGAGCACCTCCTCGGGCATCTCGTGCTGTCCGAGGAGCGTCTGGCCGATCCCGGCACCCATCAGCGTCCCTTGGCCGCAGCCTTCGAGGATCAGATCCGTCGGCTCGTCGATGTTGAACACGGCCGTCAGGTTGAGAAACGTCCGCCACGTGAGCATCCCGCCCGTCAGCGAGACGGCCGTCTCGAACACGTCGACGAACCGATCCGGAGTGAGCGGGACGAGCTCGTTCTCGGCGCCGACCCGCTCGGCTATCCGTTTCGCGATTTCGATGTTGCCGCCGCCGGCGGGGTTCGCGTCGTAGGTGTAGGTGACCAGTGAACTGAGGTTCCGTGAGAGTTCGCTCGCCATCGTCCGACTGTCGAGTCCGCCTGACAACCAGAGCCCGACGGACCCGTCCATCGTGGCCGACGTGTCCGCCATCGCGCGCCGGTAGGCGTTCACGATCGGCGTGAACGGGTCCTTCTTCGGGCTGACGTCGACGTCCAACTGCCAGTACGCTTCGGTGGAGACGCTCCCCTCTTGGGACTCGAGGACCGTCGCCGGTGGAAGTGTTGAGACCTCCTCGACGAGCGTCTTCTCGCCCCAGACCTGACCCAGCATCACCATATCGCTCACGCCTTGGACGTCTACCGTTGGATCTTCAACGCCGGCGAGCGGGGATGCGGCGTTCGATCCGAACGCGAAGCCGTCTTCGGCTGCGTAATAGCAGGGCCGCGCCCCGAGTTTGTCGGTCGCGACGAGTAATCGCTCTGCTCTGTCGTCGACGGCGGCCAGCAGGAACGGCCCGTCGAGTCGACGGAGCGTTTCGGCGGGCGCCTCGAACACGCGCGCGAACAGGCGTTCGTACCGGCCGTCGAACGCGTCCAGGTTCGTGATCGCACCGTGGATCACGCCAGCGCGTCGACCGTCCTGCCAGCAGTGCCAGCCGCCGGGGTCCTTCGTGCCGTGATGGACGATCGCGAGCCCGTAGTCTCCGGCTTCCGCTCGGTCCGTCTCGTACCACGGCTCCTGGTGAACCGGTGCGAGAAGCGCTGAGAGCGACGGGCCATCCGGACCGACCCCGACGATCCCGGTCATCGATCCTCCTCTGCGGGTACACACTGCAAACTGTCCGGCACGATACCCATAGCTGTGTCTCTAAAGCCGACCGACGAGGATTGTTATATCCTGGCTACATTCTGTCTCCTCCCACAGCGGTCCCCGCTACCGTGGGTATAACAATATCCAGCAGACACCACAAGCGGGTATGTACGGACTGCACCAGGTCCGCCAGGTGATTCGGGAGCCGTCGCTCGCCGTCCGTGAGGCAAACCGGCTGTATCACACTCGTTTGGGACGGCGGCGAGGACCGCCTGGAGGCGTCGATATCTTCGAGGAAGACTGGGATAGTCTCGTCATTCTCGACGCGTGCCGCTACGACATTTTCGCTCAGCGTTCACTCCCGGGTCGCCTCGAATCGCGGATCTCGAAGGGCTCTCACACGAGCGAGTTTCTGGCTGCCAACTTCGCCGGGCGGGACCTTCGAGACACGGTCTATGTGACCGCGAGCCCGATGTATTACCGCAAGCGGGACGCGCTCCAGACGAGGTTTCACGACGTGGTGAACGTCTGGCGCGACGTCGGCTGGCACGAGGACTTTCGAACGGTGCTCCCGGAGACGATGGCCGACTACACCGTCCAGGCCGCCGAGACGTACCCGAACAAACGAATCGTCGCGCATTTTCTCCAGCCGCACTATCCATTCATCGGGTCGACAGGACGCAAACACTTCGACCTCGATAAACTGAATTTCGCCTGGAGTGACGTCAAGCGCGGCACGTTCGGTGTCTCTGACGACGTCCTCTGGGAGGCGTTTCGAGAAAACCTAGACGTCGCCCTTCCGCACGTCCGACAACTCCTCGGGGATCTCTCCGGTCGAACGGTCGTGACCGCGGACCACGGACAGATGATCGGCGAGCGAGCCTCACCCCTGCCGATCCGCGAGTACGGGCACCCGCCGGGCATCTACACGGACGAACTCGTGCGCGTACCCTGGCTCGTCTCCGACAACGGCGAGCGGAAGACGATCGTTGACGGTGGCGCTACCGCAGCCGACGCAGACGTTAGCGAAGAGGTCGTCCGGGACCGACTGGAGAGTCTCGGATACGTTCATACTGTCGGACAGAAGTTCGTGAACCATTCTGGCACCCACGGGGTGCCGACACTTTTCACATAGCTCTGTCCGACAGTATCAGTAGCGGGCGCGCACCGCGACCGTCGGACTATCCGTCGTTGTCCGAGATGGAGACCGACGCGTCGCCGTTGATCGATAGGCTAGTGATCTCCCCGGAGTACCGATAGCCGTCGACGCCCTGGGAGATGTATCCGTTGACCGTTCCATCGGAGGTCGAGTCGGTCAGCGAGTCGATCGTGGTCGAACCCGTTCCCGAACTCAGCTTGTCGCTCCGAACCACGTCGCCCGAGACGCTGAAACTGTAGGTGGTCGCCCCGGCGCCGTCCCCGTCGATCGTGATCGTGTTCGGGAGCTTCGTGGCGTCGTCGGTCGACTCGTCGGTTTGTTCGTCCGTCTCTTTGTCTGTCTGCTCGTCCGTTTCCTCGTCGGTCTGCTCGGTCGCCGGATCGTAGGTTGCCGGATCGATCTGCTTCCCGTTGAGGTACATCGAGCCGTCGCCTTCGAGCAGCTCGATCGATTCGACCGATCCAGAGAACTGGATGGCGTCCATCTCGTCTGTGGCCCACCCTTCGAGCGTCCCGTCGGAGATGGTGTCGTACTCGCTCAGCGACGTCCCGAGGGCGGGGTGGTCGGCGATTTCGCCGGTCACGCTGACCCGGTAGTTCTTCGTGCTCCCGTTGCCCGGAATCTGTAGGGTCGAGGGGAACTCGCCGCTCGTGCTCAGCGTCGCAGGATCGATCTGCTGACCGTTGACAGACACTTTTGCCTCTCCTTCGAGGAACTCGATGCGCTGGAGCGGCCCGGAGAACTGGTAGGTGTCTGCTACTCCTTCGGAGGTGATCCAGCCATTGACGGAGGACTCGGAGACTTCATCCCACGCTTCGACGTCGTCCGTCGCTTCGAGTTGGCCGCCGACGGCGAACTCGTAGTTCGTCTTCGTGCCGGTTCCGGTGACGGTCAGCTCGTTCGTCAGCGTCGTGGTGGTCGTGTCGCTCTCCGTTTCCTCTTCTTCGGTCGACTCCGCCGGTGCGTCGGTGTCGGGGATCGTACAGCTGTCCCGGGAGACGCTCTCGTCGACGTCGACGCCGGAGACGGGACTGGAGATACAGCCGCTTTGCATCGTGGCCGGCCGGTCGTTGACCGTAACCTCGCCGCTGCCGGAGAACTGGCTCTTGCGGATGTCGATCGACTGGTCGGGTGCGGCCTTCCACCAGCGGGGTTCGCCGCGTGCGAAGATGGGCTCGACTTCGCTATTCTCCGAGCGGAACCGGCTGTTGACGATTTCGATCGGTCCGGCGTTGCCGTCGGCAAACAGGAGCCGACCGCGGTCGGGGCCGGACTTGTACATAAACTCACAGTCCTCGATGCGAATCGGCCCGGGCGTCGTCTCGTTCGTCTCACAGACCACGCCGTGGGGGTTGATGAACTCGCCCCCGTTGTCCGGGTCCGCGTTCTCGGTGTCGACGACGAACGTACAGTTCTGAATGGTGTTTTGGTTCCCGTCGCCGCCGCCGATCCGGATCGACGTCTGATTGTTATTCCTGAACAGACAGTTCTCGTAGTGGACCGTCCCGGAAGTCCGGGAGGCGTATACGGCGTTCGTGCCGGTGTTTTCGATGTGGGAGTTCCGGATGACGAGCTCGCCTTCGTGACGGTCGCCGAGCCAGATACAGCTATCGTTGGAGTTGCCGTCGAGGTGGCCGTGCGAGACGATGTCCGTCGGGCCCGTTCGCACCAGACCATCGATGACCGCGCGGCCGTTCGGATCCAGCGCCATCGGCACGACGTTGATCTTCGAGCCATCCGCGTGAACGGGGTTGAACCCGACGAACTCTACGTCCTGGACGCGGATCTTGTCCTCGCCACGGAGGACGATTCCGAGCCCGCCGTCGTCTTCAGCGCTGTAGTCGAAGGTGACGTTCTCGACGAGCTGTCCGGAGCCGCCGTTGGTCTTTGTCAGATACCGTCCTTCACCAGGCGTCGTCACGAACCGCACGTCCGAGGGACTGCTTCCCAGACCACGGATGCCCCAGTTGTCCGGCGAGCCGAAGTCCAGCTGGCCGTCGAAGTAGTAGGTCCCAGCCGGGAACTCCACGAGCGTGTCGCCGCTCGCCAGCGCGTCTTCCAACGTCGAGTCGATCGGATCGTTGCCGTTCGGATCCAGGCCGAGGTCGTCGACTGCATCGACGACAGTACTGAATTGGATCCCGTACCGTTCCGTCGCTGCTGCCGCGCCGCCAACGAACGCCGACGACCCCGCGGCGAGCATCGCCGCCCCCGCTTTGAGGCAATTACGCCGATTAAGGAGTCCCTTACTAGAGGTTTCAGACCCCATACTCGGCGTTTCGTCATCTGAGCCGGCCGATTCTTCCTGCTCCGCAAATTCACTCGTAGATGCCACAGTAGGATCTTCCTTCTCACCACTAGTGTCGTCCATTGCTTCGTCGGGATCAGTAGGAGATATCTAATTAACCGTACCGACCAGTAGGATTCTCTTAGCAACCGTATGATTGTTCTTTACCTAGGTCTCACTTTGTTTGGTTACGTTTTGAGTATACACCAAGAGATCTCAGCCAGAAATGAGGCGTTTTGCTGGCCTGCGCGCCACTCTTAGCAGGTGTGGTAATAGTTACCTACTATGTCGGCTACGATTGTAGTACAATCCTGCTAGTAGTAGTGTAGTATTACTAACTGATGTGGGAGAAAACAGACGTTCCGACTGGATGTCGAGACCTATCGGGCCGCTACGCTTCGGTACTTCCCCCGCTCGAACGGCTAGAAGTATCCGAGATCTTCCAGTTGCCGTCGCATCTGCGCTGAGAACTCTGCGCGGTCTGTACTCTCCTCACGCGCGTGTTCGGCGAGCCACTCGTCTGTCACCCGACGGAAGCGCTCGGTGATCGCCGGTTCGCTCTCTGCACGATCGACAGTCTCGTCAGGGAGGACGAACAGGTCTTCCTGACCGTTGCACCGCTGATATCGATAGTCGGCCGTCCGAACGCTCGTGAGGTTGCCCGGACAGAAGTGCGATCCACTCTCGGGATCGTGATCCCGGATCTGGTCGATCTTCTTCCGGGCCCGCTTCCCGCCGCGCTGGGTGACGGCGACGGCCCGTTCGCCAGCCGAAACGTCCTGTCCTGCCGGCACGGAAAGCGAGAGTTCACACCGATTCGAAATCGTCTTCAGAACGTCGGCGGGCTGTACGAGGCAGTTCCCACCGTCGAGCCCCTCGATGCCGGAAATTACCAGCGGAACGTTCGTCACGGCAGTGTTCGCGACGAGCATATGTGCGAGACACCCTTCTTCCCCGAGCAACTCGCCGTGGTCGGCCGTGACGACGACGATGGGATCGTCGAGATACGATCGCGCGGTGTCGACGATCGTGCCAGCGAGGGAGTCTACGTACCGGATCGCGGTGTCGTAGAGGACTTCGATCGCATTCCACTCGGCGTCGGAGAACGGCAGTCCGGCCGCCATCTGTTCGATCAGCCGGTCCGACATCTCCATCGCGACCGACAGGGCCGCAGCGAGATCTAACTGGAGGTCGTCGACGAACGCTTCCCGCCACCCTTTCGGCGGATAGTAGGGATGGTGGCTGTCTCCGATGTGCACGTACAGAAAGAGGGGGTCATCCTCGTCAGCCCGCTGTCGTATGTGTCGGGTCGCGATCTCGGCGACGAGATACCCGATACTGTGCTTTTTGGTGTCCATCGTCAGGCCGGCGGAGTGGTGACGAATCTGTCGCAGATACCGGACCATCGACCGCAGTCCCGCTTCTTCGAGTAGCGTGCCCCGCGTGAGGTAGTGGAAGTCGTCGAACCCGCGGTCGAGACCGGTCGCCTCGCTCACCTGCGCGATCGGCGACACGGCTGCCGTCCGGTACCCTCGTTCGGAAAGCTGTTCGGGGACGGTCTCGATGTCCGCTGGTAGCTTCGAGTCGAACGACAGCACGCCGTGGCTGGCGGGTGCGCTGCCAGTGAGCATCGATGCGCTGGACGTTCGCGTCCAGATCCCGTGAGCGAAGCAGTTCGAGAACGCCGCACTGTCGCTCCGCGCTGCGAGCCGGCGCACGTTCGGCGTCGTGTCGCGCTCGTGGCCGCTGAGGGAGGTGTGATCCTGACGGACACTCTCCAAGGTGATCCAGATGATATCCCGGCGCGGCATCGTGTGGGCGCACGCGATCTATACGGTTAATTCATTACCAATTACCCCCGATTGCGCCCGATTACAGAGGCTACTATTCGCCGGTATCGACCGCTGATTTGGCCGCTGCCGGGTAATCTCGGCATAACAAAGTCGATACGCTGGGCTGTATCGATTCACCTGTAATGAACACGATCAGTCGCCCCGAGAGCCTGGATCGAACGCGCGCCACGGTTCCCGTCTGGGTCGATCTGGTGAGCCCTTCGCACCCCTTCTTCTTCGCCGCGCTGATGGATCGCCTCGACGGCGTCGCTCTCGACGTCACCGTTCGTGAGAAGGGCGAGACGGTCCCGCTGGCCCGGGAGGTCGGATTCGACTTCCGGGTCGTCGGTCGAGATTTCGACCACGAGACCCTGCGAAAGGTCGGGATTCCGCTTCGAACGGGACAACTCGGCCTCGAAGCCCCTGACGCCGCCGTCGCGCTTTCGGCTCGGAACGCGATGTCCGTGCTCGCTGCCAGGGCCAACGGCATCCCGAGCATCCACTACACCGACAACGACATCACCGCCTACGTCGACGGCCTGTGGGCCGAACAGCTCTACAACCGCCTGGAGGCGCTGGCGACCCACAACGTCGTACCGGCCGCGTTCGAACGCGACGAACTCGAACGGTGGCCTGCGAGCGGGGCCGTACACACCTACGACGGGATCAAAGAGGACGTCTACGTCGCCGACTTCGAACCAGAGCCGGATTTCACTGACAGATTCCCGTTCGAGACGTTCGTCGTGATCAGACCCGAGGCTCTCACGGCCGCGTACGTCGACGTCGAAGCGTCGATCGTTCCCGACCTGCTAGAGGGGTTCGTAGACCGTGACATCCCGGTCGTCTATCTCCCTCGCGGCCGCGGCGACGAGGAATTCGCGGACCCCTACGACCGAAGCGAGGTGTTCGTCCCCGAGAATCCGCTCAACGGCCTCGATCTGGCCTGGAACGCTCGGTGTATGCTGACCGGCTCCGGCACGATGGCCCGCGAGGCCGCCAGTCTCGGCACGCCGGCGGTCTCGTTCTTCCCGAACGAACTGCTCTCTGTCGACCGTCACCTCGTCGAGGAGGGCCGGATCTTCCACTCGCGGCACCCCGACGACATCGTCGCGTACGTCACCGGCCTCGACGCTGCCGACGCGGTGCCCGATACGAGCCGCGCCGAGCGCGTTCAAGAGGAGGTCGCCCGACTGACGGCTCGGCTCATTAACTCGGAGGTCGACGCCTGATGAGCGAACCATTGCACGCGGACTCGCGGATCGAGGCTCGGCCGGCCGAAGGGGACCTCTCTGACCGGGACGCGTATCTCCAACAGGTGATGCTCGACGCACTCTCGTATGCCCGCCAGCGCAACTACACCGGCTACGACTACTTCGACGGGATGAGCAGCCGCCTTCTCCGGGCGCTTCCTGTCGAGAACAAGTGGCTCAACATCGCCGTCCAAGAGAACATCAAACGCGCCCCAGTAAACGTTCGGCCGCTGTTCCTCGTCGAACAGCGTCGCAATTTCAAGGGGTCTGCGTTGTTTACGATGGCCAACGAGACCGCCTACCAGCTCACCGGAGACCGGACGTATCTCGATCAGGCCCGTCACCTCGCCGACTGGCTCGTCGACGAGCAAAGCGAGGACTTCGCCGGGTTCTGCGGCGGGCACCGCCACCAGATGCAACAGCTCCGGGAACTGCGTCCGGCGAACACGCCGAACGTAGTCCCTACCTCCTACGGCGTGAAGTCGTTGCTCCGGATGGCGACCTACGACGACGACTACGGTGAGACCGCACACACCGCCGAACGCTTTGTGGTAGACGAACTGGACTACACGGAACTCGACGGCGGGGCGCGGATCGTCTACCAACCGCTGTTCGACGGCGACTTCTACACGCTCAACGGGGGGGCGGTGGGTGCTCGCTTGCTCGTGGATCTGTACGACCACTTCGGGGCGGACCGACACCTCGATCGGGCGCGCCAGTTACTGGACTACATCGCGACAAAGCAGGCCGCTGTCGGCGGCTGGGCCTACCGCGACCCCCCGTCCGCGTCGCATCTCTCGATGGACAACCACCACAACGGCTTCATCGTCGAGTCTTACCAGCGGTATCACGAAGTCGCTGGCGACCAACGGTACGAGGAGACGCTCGACCGCGCACTGTCTTTCTACCGCGACCAGCTGTTCGAGGCCGACGGCGCGCCGAACTGGGACGAGCGGAGCTCCTATCCACGGGACATTCACGCCGCGACGCAGGGGATCATCGTCTTCTCGAAGGCCGGCGACTTCGAGTTCGTCCGCCGAATCGTCGACTGGGTGCTCGCGAACCTCTACGCCGGTGAGGGGCAGTTTTACTACCAGCAGCGGCGCTTCTACACCAAGCGCTTCACGCTGATGCGGTGGTGTCAAGCGTGGATGGCGTACGCGCTGTCTGTGTACTTCGAGGAGCGATACGGCGGAGGGGGGACGTAATATGGATCGCTCAGTACTCCTGCGGAACCTCCGAAAGCACTGGAACGACGCTGGCTGGTGGCGCGACGTTGCTGTCCCCTTTGCGGTGCGAACCGCCTTCGTTCAGCCATACTTCAGATACGTCGCCGACGACAGGGGAACCGACGTGATGGCCGAGGACTGGGACACGCTGGTCATCCTCGATGCCTGTCGGTACGATATGTTCGCAGCGACGAACCCGCTGGAGGGCGATCTGCAGACCCGCCGTTCCCGAGGCTCCAACACCGCGGAATTCCTCCGACGCAACTTCGAGGGCCACTCGTTCGAGGACACAGTCTACGTCACCGCGAACCCGCAGGTGAACGTCAACCTCGACGACCCCTTCTACGAGACGATTTCGGTGTGGCAACGCGCGTGGGACGACGACCTGAACACCGTGTTACCGGAGACGATGGTCGAGGCAACTATCGAGGCCCACGAGACGTACCCGAAAAAGCGCATCATCAGCCACTTCGTCCAACCACATTATCCGTTCGTCGGCGAACTGGGTCAGTCGCTCTTAGACGAGCAGGCCGGCATCGAGTTCTCGAAGCGGCAGGCGACGGGCGAGGCCGCCGAGAGCGACCACTACAACGTCTGGGATCTGCTGAAACGCGGTGTCGTCGACGAGACAGCGATCTGGGACGCGTATCGGGAGAACCTCGAACTCACCTTCCCACATATCGAGCGCCTCCTCGCGGCGGTCTCGGGACGGACGGTCGTGACCGCCGACCACGGCAATCTCGTGGGCGAAGTCCCCGAACCCTTCCCGATTCCATTCCGGATGTACGGCCACCCGCCCGGGGTGTACGCCGACGCGCTCGTCACAGTGCCGTGGCTAGTCGTCGAAGCCGACGTGCGCCGAGACATCGTTGCCGGCGACGCGAGCGGGACTGCCGAGGATGCGCCTGAAACTGACGGAGACGACGAGGAAGCCGAAGACCGGCTTCGAGCCCTCGGGTATCTCTCGTAACCGCCGCCCGATCGGCCGTCTCATAATGATTACTCTCGTCTCTTACCGCCGACCATCGCCACCGGGAGTGGCGCTCGGCGGTACACAGTGAGAGTAATCACTATCAGAGTGTGACGAGATAGTACGGATCGTCCCGCAGTTTGTCTCCGATCACGTCTTCGACGTCCCCCAGAGTGAAGAACAGCACCTGGAGCCCGTTCAGATCGTAGGCGTCCAGTACGCCGGCGTCGGCCAGTTCTCGTTGTATCTTCGGTTTGTTCCACGAATAGTACTTCGAGACGTACTGCCCACAGGTCTGGTTGATCGGCTCGCACGCCGACTCGGGGCCGCACTGCACTCCTTCGTACGTTCTGTCGGTCATATAAGGGACGTCGAACTCGTGCTCGAAGTAGTGCAGATGCGAGCACGTGATCCAGGGCACGCCGACGTCCATCACGAGGACGTCGTCGTCGACGAGCTTCGCGAAGCACCCATCGGGATGATACGAGTCGTCGTGGACGCACTCCTCGAATCGGTACGGTCCGTCGACGAGGATCGACTTGATGGCGTCGTCCGTTCGGTACTCGGCGTCCCTCAAGAACAGCCTGCTGAACATCCCGTGCTTGGGCCGCGAGTGTTCCTTGTGATAGACTCCGGACATTTTGAAATAGTCGGTGAACCCGGGAGCGAGGACGCTCTCGAAATTCGCTTCGACCTTCGAGAGAAGGAACTCGTACGGGTTCGTGTCGAACGCACACTTGATGTCGCTCAATCCGACGTGGAGAAAGACCTGATTCTCACCGCTGGCGTGAGTCCGCAGAATCTCCTCGAACGTCCTCTCTGACACCGCCGAGACTGACCGGCGCTGATTCCGTTGTTTCAGCACCTGATGCTTGATGAGGTTCGCAGCCCAGCTTGTCGTTCGTAGCGGATCAGAGCGCATACTCTGTCACCTCCGTTTCGAACCACGACGGCGGGATGCTGAGAATCGCTCCGTGGTCGCGTGTCGTATTGAACGGATTGAGCAACAGTCCGAGATCGGGGTCCCAGCTGATGAACACGTAGGCGTTCGTCGTCGGGATCGACGACACGTATTCACCGATCGGCGTCGACCGCTCGAACTGCGCGATCCGGTGCCAACGTCCGTACCCCGTGCGATCGGACGCAGCGAGTACTTCGACGGTCTTCGGATTCTGCCGTCGCGCGCCCGGCGGTGCGGTGCTATCGAGCCCAGTCGTGGCTGCTGTCGAGAGCACGACCCAGGTCTCTTTACCCCGCTCGACGGTTTCAGCGTAGAACACCGGCGCGTCAACGGTCGCCACGACGTCTGGCTCCGGTGTGCCGTCCGATTCTGTGGCCCGTATTGCGTCACGATCCAAGCGCAGGATTTCGACGCGATCGGTGTAGGGACAGTCCATCCCCCAGAATACCGCGTCCGGAGTGAACGCGAGCTCGACGGCGCGCCACCGCTGACTCCCACGACCGACGGGCCGGAACTCCTCGCTCTCGAATCTCCCGATCGCGCTTTCGCCGTCCGTGTCGCCGGTCGTCCCCCACAGGTCGCCGGAATAGGGGTCACGAAACACGCCGTGGAAGTGTCGCACGTCGGTTCGGCTCACGAACGGCGACCATGTAGCCCCATCTTCGCTGACCAGCACGCGAGCAGGTTCCCCACCGAGTGGATACTCAGCGAGATATACGCGGCCGTTGTGTCGGCACACAGACGTCGGTAGCACTCCCATCGGCCCCGCAGAGGCCGGCAACGAGTGGACCCGACTCCAGGACTGTCCACGGTCGGTCGACAGATAGACGCCGTCGCTATTCGTGGCGAGCAACCGACCAGCGCCGATCGGCCACAGATTCGCGAGTGTCACGTGACCAGTGACGTGACTCAGGAGTCGCCTCGTCGGCCGCGCATTCAGCAGTACCTGCGCGGGTGATTGACTTCCGGGGACACGTCCCCGACGGTCGAACCCACTCTGTGGACGCCACTGGCCGACGTCGAGTCCAGCAGTGACGTACACTCGACCGTCGTCTACGCCGCCGAGTTTCATCGCGCCACGATTGCGGACACGCCGTATTAAGTACCGACTGGATAACTGGCGCGCCGCTCACGTCCGGTCGCTGCTGCGGTCGTTTACGCGATTGCAGGTCGTCGGACAGTCGCGGACGACGAGGCGTAACCACTCCTCTACTAGCGTTCTGTCTCCGACGACGACGGAAGTACCCTGGTTATAACTAAACCCGTCGAACTGGAACGGAGGAAGCATATGGGTACGAGCGGAGGGCCAGACGCGGCAATACGTCGTAAGATCGCCTTACTGATCGGCTACCTTGGGCTCACGGGCGCACTCGTCGGTGTCTCTTTGGACCGCGCCACCCAGTACGAAGTGTCGATCTACGCGGCGACGACGCCGCTGTTCTGGGCCGGTGTCGCTGTCGCAACTGTCGTTGGCGTCGCCGTCTCGATCGTCTCCTACCGCGACCGGTACGGCGGCTTTGCCCTGTTTCTCGTGAGTCTCGCGATGGTGAGCGTCTTCGCGTTGCCGTCGCTCCGTGGGTACTACTTCTTCGGACACGGCGACTCACTGATCCATCTCGGGTGGGCGAAAGACATCGCCGACGGGCTGTTAGTCCCGACCGACCTGTTGTACCCCGCGTCGCACCTGATTTCGGTCCTGTTGAGTGCGGCGACAGGGATCGAGATCCGGCAGTCGATGCTGCTCGTAACGCTCGTGTTCAAGCTCCTGTTCGTCGTGTTCGTCCCGCTGAGTCTCTACGTCCTGTATCGTGACCGACGGATCGTGTTCTTCGGCGTCGTTTCGGCGCTGTTGCTCCTTCCAGTCAATCAGGTCAGTGTGCACGAACACTTCCATCCGTTCTCGATGACGGTGTTCTTCACACCGTTCTTCTACTACCTGGTCTTCGCTCACATCACGGGACACCACACCGACAGCGTCCTGCCCGATCGACTCTCTCCGACGGCGCTCGTCCTCCCGCTGGTCTCGACGACGCTCGTCCTCTTGCACCCCCAGGCCGCATTCGACGTGCTCTTGGTCTTGGCTACGATCGTCGGCGTTCGGTTCGTCTACCGACGATGGAAACCCGAACACTCGGTCAGTGAGTTCCGTGGGGTGTACGGACAACTGCTCGTGCTCGCTCTCGTGTTCGCCTTCTGGGCCAGTCAGTTCGAGAACACTGTCCGGGTTTTCGAGAGTATGGTGACCGGGATCCAAAATGCGATCGCCGGAACGGGTGAGACGGCCGAGATCGTTCAACAGCGGGGAGAGTCATCTTCGGCAGTCGGCGCGAGCCTCTTCGAGCTGTTCGTGAAACTGTTCGGCGTTTCGCTGGTGTACTCGCTTCTCACCGTCGGCCTCGTTTTGACCCGGTTCTGGGGAAACCTCACTGAACCAGTCCGCCGTGGCGACGGCGTCGTCGTCTACTTCGCGTACAGCGGCCTCGTCTTCTCGCCGTACCTCGCGGTCCACTTCCTCGGCGACATCGACGCGTATCTCTTCCGGCAGGTCGGGTTCGCGATGGCAGTCGTCACGCTCCTCGGTGCACTCGCGCTGTTCTTGCTATCGAACGACGACCTCGGCTCTGTCGTCCCGTTCGACCTTCGTCCCGTTCTCGGGACGGCGACCGTCATCGCGCTGGTCCTCTCGCTGTTAGTCGTCTTCTCGTCGCCGTACATCTTCCTCCCGAACAGCCAGGTCACCGAAACAGAGATGGAGGGGTATCAGACGCTGATCGAACACCAAGACGACGACGTCCCGATTCTGGGCGTCCGCGTCGGCCCGTACCGGTTCGTCGAAGCGCTCCAGTATGAGGAGGGCGGCGTCCCACTCGGTGATTCGCCCAACGGCACCGTGTTCGGCGGGCAGTTGGGAGGATACTACGACGGTGACCGGTATCTCGCGTACAGCGCGTACGACCGGCAGAGCGAGACGGAGGTGTATCACGGGCTCCGATACTCCAGCACGGAGTTTCGGCAGGTGGGAGCCGCCCCCACCACGCACCGGATCCAGACGAACGGTGACGTCACCGTGTACTACCTCGATTGACCCGATCACAGACCGATAGGACACTCATAACGTTAAGATCACAATATGGAGGAAGTAGTACGGTGAACCGTCGTAACCTCATCAAACGGAGCGCGGCCCTGGCGGGCATCGGATCGCTCGCCGGCTGTAACTTCGGGGCTGGCCAATCGGACAGGAAGCCAGCGGACGACGGATCAGAGACTCCTGCCGGGACTTCCACGACCCCAGACGGGGCGGAGCCGTCACGCTATGGAATCTCGTTCGGGAACGTCGTCGATGCGGTCGCGGACCTCGGGATGGACCCCGAAGGTAACGAACCGATCGACGACGCCCTCGCGTCGACGCTCGATCGGGGTGACACGCTCGTCGAATTCCCACCGGGGACCTACTACTTCGCCGAGGAACACCGCGTCGACTCGGTGACGAACTGGGGCATCCGCGGCCTCGGAGACGAGCCCGGGGACGTACGATTCGTCACGACGCCCGGCGAGGGGCGATATCTCGTCCGGACCGACGGGGGACTCGGCCAACTGGTCGAGAACATCACCCTCGACTACAGTGCCGAACGGAAGGGGAGCACGGGCCTCGTGCTCCGTGCGGACGACAAGATCCGCGTGCAAGACGTCGAATACGTTGGGTACAACCCTCAACACGGCGACGGATCGAAGATCAGCCTCGTACCGATGGCCCTCAAACCGGATGGGAAAGCCGTCGTGGACGGACTGGTCCGGACGGGCCCGACGGACATCGTCTCGCACGGCCACCTCGACGGCAACTCCAACGACAGCTGCATCTGGCTGGGGAACCGACATAAGGGCGAGCTCGTCATCCGGAACTCCCACATCGAAAACACTGGCACGAACGCCATCTACGCCTCCCGAACCCCCGGACCAGTGAAGATACTCGACAGCACATTCCGCAACAACAACCAGACATCGCTTCGTATCGGCGGTAGCGGGGCACTCGTTCGCAACTGTCAGTTCGTCATCGATATCGAGAACGCTCACCCCGACAGCAGCGACTTCATCAATCCCCACTCGATTGTCTGGGAGACCGGTGAACTCGGCCAGGCTGGCGGTCGAATCGAACAGTGCTCGTTCACCTGCCGGAGCGCGCCACAGCAGACGATGGCGGCCGTGTGGGTCGACGGCTCTGCGGGCGCGTTCGAGATTCGCGATTGCGAGTTCGACATTCAGGCCGACGGCGTTCAGGCGATCCGTATCGACGATCCGCGGGATCCCCGACTCGGCGCAGTCCCCGAAAAACCGTGGCGTGCGACGCTTCGAAACGTCACCGCGATCGGTTCTTCCTACGCCGAACCGGCTATTCAACTGACGGGCCGCCCCCAATCGAAGTTCGTGGGGCTCTACGTCGACTGGTCGCCGTACCCGCACGGCATTCTCCTCTTGAACACCGAGGAGATCCTCTTCGAGAACAGTACGATCCAGACGATGGGCTCCGAGATCATCACGATGGACGCGACCTGTCACGCCCCCAAGGGAACGTCCCTGAGCACGTGCTCGGTCGCGAGTCGCGACTCCTCGTAGCGTCCGGACGGTGGTTTCTCACCCGACGGATTCGTATAGAAGCCCCTTCCGGCCACAAGGACTCAATAACGAAACCGGTTCACGGGTATCGTCGGCTATGGCACGGACGACCACGAGCGCGACGCAACCGATGACGCGGCGTGAGGTGGCGCGATGACCGACACGGAACTCGCGTTCGTTCTCGGGACCAGACCTGAGATCATCAAACTCGCCCCGGTTCTGAAAGAGTGTGACCGGCGCGGGCTGTCGACGCACGTCGTCCACACCGGACAGCACTACTCCGACTCTCTAGACGAGATCTTCTTCGAACAATTGGAGCTTGATCCCCCTGACGTGAATTTGGCCGTCGGCTCCGGCACGCACGGCGAACAGACCGGTGAGATGCTTGCAGCCGTCGAAGCGGAACTGCTCGAACACGAGCCCTCGGTCGTCTTAGTGCAAGGAGACACGAACTCGACGCTGGCGGGCGCACTCGCCGGCGCGAAGCTGAATATCAAGGTTGGCCACATCGAGGCCGGCCTCCGGAGTTTCGATCGGGAGATGCCCGAGGAGACGAATCGGATCGTCGTCGATCACGTCTCGGATCACCTCTTTCCCCCAACGACGGAGATGGCCGCGTTGCTTCGGAAGGAGGGGCTCCCCGACAGTCGCATCACCGTCACCGGGAACACCGTCGTCGACGCGATCACGGCGTACGACGGCGTCGCAGCCGAGACGAGCGAGGTGCTCTCGGAACTCGATCTCCAACCGGGTGGGTTCGCGCTGCTGACAGCGCACCGCGCCGAGACGGTCGACGACCGCGAGAGTTTCGCGAACGTCCTCGACGGTGTCGCCCGTGCGGCCGATCGACTCGACTTAGACGTCGTCTACCCGATTCACCCACGGGCCCGGGAACGACTCGAGACGTTCGGGATCACGGTCCCGGACGCCGTTCACACGGTCGATCCGCTCGGCTTCATCGATTTCCTCCGTCTGGAGAGCACGGCTGCTCTCGCATTCACGGACTCCGGGGGTGTCCAGGAGGAGACGTGCGTCCTCGGGACGCCGTGCGTAACGCTCCGATACGGCACCGAGCGGCCCGAGACGGCGTTTGCGGGGGCCAACGTCATCGCGGGTCACGACCCCGCCGACATCGTCGACGCCGCGTCGCTGATGCACGGGAGAGTCGGCTCCTGGGACCCACCCTTCGGCGACGGACAGGCGTCCGGGCGCATCGTCGACGCGCTGTCGCTGGCACGACCTGCTCGGGTCGCCGACGAGGCCGACTGACCATAGCAGCATTTGCACCTGACACCCTCTGAGCGCGAGGCAGACTTCGGTCGGGTGTGTGAAGACTCGTAGCGATTCTATCCTCGCAGACGTTTCCATCAGTCAGATACTAGAGCAGTCTGAACCAACTTGACGTGTTTGGCGCTCTATACTCACGTTCCCTGCGTCGATAGGAAGTAGCTATACGTTACCGCGGGTGTCTCGCGTGTTCCCAAGCGGCACACGCTCAACATAACAAAACCCGAACGGTGTGTGACTCCGTCTGCGATGGGACACTATTCCTCTCTCACGAGTGGTCGGCGGGCGCAATCCGCTGTGGATACTAGTCCTAACTCGGGGCTCATCTGACGATGTACAAGCAACACTCCGTCGGCGTCGTCGTGCCCGCCTACAACGAAGAAGGGCTCGTCGGCGACGTCCTCGAGACGATGCCGGCAATCGTCGATCGGGTCTACGTGTTCGACGACTGTTCGAGCGACGGCACGTGGGCGGAGATCCAGCGGGCGCGTGCTCGCCTGAACGCGTCGCGATCGAGCCACATCGACGACGGCCGCGAGGAGTTCGTGATCGCCGAACGTCACGAGGAGAACCAGGGGCGCGGCAGGTGTGTCAAGGAAGGCTACCGTCGCGCGCTGGCGGACGGTCTCGACGTCGTTGCCGTTGTCGACGGGGACGGGCAGATGGATCCCGACGAACTCCATCGCATCCTCGACCCCGTCGTCGACGGCCGCGCCGACTACGCGAAAGGGACCCGCCTGAAGAACCGCGGCGACACGAACGGAATGTCTCGCTGGCGCCTGTTCGGGAACGTGGTGCTGTCCTTCCTGACGAACCTCTCCAGCGGATACTGGGGTCTCGTCGACTCACAGAACGGCTATACGGCGATCTCGCGGCAGGTGCTCCGCGAGCTTCCGATCGAGAAGCTCTACGACAGATACGGGTTCCTCAACGACATCCTCACCGAACTCAACGTCCACGGATTCACGATCGCCGAGGTCCCGCACCCCGCCGTCTACGGTGACGAGGAGAGCAACATCCGGTATACGACGTTCGTGCCCTTCGTCTCGCTTCTCTTGCTCTGGAACTTCCTCTATCGGATCCAGAAACGGTATCTAGTCCGGAACTTCCACCCGGTCGTCCTCTGCTATACGGTCGGCATCACCGGCCTTATGCTCGGTGCGGTTGGCGGAATCATAGGGTTGCTCACGCAGACTCCTGCCGTCTCTCCGGTTACTGTTCCTGCCGCCGGAGGGTTCGGTATTTTGCTGTTCCTGCTGGCTATCGTGCTGGACATTCAGCAGAACTCGCGGCTCACCTACCAATCCGAACCGCACCCGGAACCGAACCGCCAGCGTCAGTGAGGCTCCCGCTGGCGCGTGGTGGTCGGTGAGACACCACCACGACACCGGATCCCGCTGATACTGTCGGACAGCAGTTCGTGAATGATGTTGGCCCCCACGGGGTGTCGATGATTTTCACATCGTTCTGTCCGACAGTATGAAACGCCTGCGGCGGCCTCACCGGCCGTTCGTCGAGATTACGTTTCGCTCGTGAGGCCGGCCGTGTTGATAGTGCTCCAGGTCTGTTCCCCTTTGTCGGTGAGGTCGTACTGCCGATTCTTCCGTTGTTCTTCGGGCACGATCAACTCGACGAGCGACCGGCTTCGGAGACGACCGAGTGCCCGCGAGACGTGCGACGGCGAGAGCCCCTCGGCCTCGGCGATCTCGGTCGTCGTCGCCGGCCCCTCAGTGAGGACTGTGAAGACGGCGATGCGGTACTTCGAGGAGATTACGAATCCGATGGCGTCCCACTCTGACATTGCGAGGTGATTACTGCAGTGTGACCTTTGGTATACGCTTGCTATCCGTCCGTATGGTCACGATTGGAACCGACGCGGTAGGTACGTCCGCGCTTATCGAGTGAACGTTCGAGGAGTGGCGGGAAAGCCGTTCCGCTCTCTCCTTTCGATGACGTTGCTATCTGTATCGATGCCGAAATCACCGAGTGAATCCCGCGCTCGCGTCTCAGGCCTGACCAGATCGAACGCGACGCGCTACCCGCTGTTGTGGCGAACAGCCCTAGCCGCAGCCACCGACCTAGCGTCGATCAGTCGCCACTATCTACCTGCGACGTTATACTGGCTGTATATCTCACAAATATCCTTTACCACTCAGATCTCTCAAACCGGGGCTCAGAGCGTATTTCGCACTCAGCGACAGAGAGTTTTTACCTAGATCACCGGGTGTCTTTGTGAAATATACGAGATTACTACGAAATTTCTGTGGTGTGGATAACAATATACTGACAATAGGGAAGAAATAGTGGGTGCAGACCCGCAATGAAACGACATAGGTTAACACAGTTGATGGTCATCGTCGTCGTTCTCTCGCTCACATTGAGCGGGATCGGCGCAGCACAGTCGTCGAACGCCTGTGCTGTGAACGAGAACAATGACCGCACACAAGACCAAGCGTTCGAGCGCGATCAATCACAATCGCAGACCGGTGATAATAATTCCCAAAGCCAGAGCCAAGTCGCGGTGATGGTCGCCGGTGGCGATCAATGTGGTGAAGACAACACAGCCGATCAAGAGCAGTTCTTAGAACAGCTCCAAGAGGAGATTCAGGAGGGCCAAGCGAACGCCCAGTCCCAGAACCAAGATTCGGGACAGTCTGAGTCTGCCACTCAGGCTGGTGAAGACAACGAACAGAACCAGGGTCAAGAAGTTGCACAGGACCAGTACCACAGCCAGGTCGCTGAAGAAAGCGAACAAGAGAGCGACCAGGACGCGGGACAGTCCCAGATGCAGACCCAAGACGGAGCCGACAGCCGACAGTCCGTCTACCAGTACCTGACGCAGATCCAAGTGCAGGTGCAACAGGCCATCGAGAACGGCTTCCAGGACATCTCCCAGGCTGGCGAGCAGACGCAGACCGCCAACCAGGACGGAGATGAGAGCACGCAGGACGTCACCCAGAGCCTCGATCAGGATCAGTACCAAGAGCAGTGGGCTGACGACAGCGATCAGACGGGCGACCAGGAAGCGAATCAGAACGATACCGTCAATCAGAACGCAGACGAGAGCTCCCAGGACGTCCTCCAGGAGATCGACCAGGATCAAGAACAGTACCAGTACGGCACTAACGTGGTCCAGGACTACTACCAGTGGGCCAGCCAGCAGGCGGACGTCCACCAGCAGGGCCTGGACAACAGCCAGACCGTCGAAGAAGAGATCAGCCAAGGTCAAGATCAGTTCCAGGACGCCGAAGATAGCGAGCAGTACCAAGAGCAGTGGGCGCGTCAGCACTCGGACGTGCGCCAGTACGGCGAGGACAACGACCAAGACCTCGGCGAAGAGGTGACCCAAGGTCAGTCCCAGACCCAACTCGCGAACGACAGCGAGCAGGATCAAGATCAGTGGACGCGTCAGCGGTTGTACGTTCGTCAGTACGGCGAGGACAACGACCAAGATTACTACGTGACCAGCATCCAGGGTCAGTCGCAGTCGCAGGTCGGTGACGAAAACGACCAAGAGCAGTCCCAGGAAGCTCGTCAGTACCGTGGTAACCAGCGTCAGAGCGGCGAGGACAACGTCCAGTCGCGCGACCGGTCTTCCAGCCAAGATCAGTCGCAGTCGCAGGACGGTGAGATGAACGAGCAGGCGCAGATGCAGGACAGCGACCAGCGTGGTCAACAGATGCAGGACGGCGAGGACAACGAACAGACTCGCACGCAGGACGCCGCGCAAGACCAGGGACAGACCCAACTCGGCGAGGACAACTCGCAGGACCAGGTCCAGTCTAACGAGCAGAGTGGAGACATAGAGCAGTCCGGCGAGGACAACGTTCAGACCCAGGACCAATCCAGCGACCAGACCGAGAATCAGAACCAGGCTGGCGACGATAACTCCCAGGAGCAGACGCAGGACAGCGACCAGAGTACGAACGCACAGCAGTCCGGCGAGGAAAGCACGCAGTCGCAGGACCAGACCTCGACGCAGGGTCAGGGTGAAGACCAGGCTGGCGAGGACAACGATCAGGACCAAGACCAAGAGAGCAGCCAGGACAGCAGTCAGACGCAGACTGGTGACGACAGCGACCAGTCCGGCACGCAGACCTCCGGTCAGGAGCAGGCCCAGACCCAGGACGCCGAGGACAGCGACCAGGACAGCAGCCAGGACAGCAGTCAGTCCCAGGACGCGACGCAGTCTGCAGACGACAGTAGTCAGTCCCAGGACCAGACTTCGACGCAGTCCGAATCGCAGTCGCAGACTGGTGAAGACAACGAACAGGAACAGACGCAGGACAGCGACCAGGACCAGAGCGCGACGCAGTCTGGCGAGGACAACACTCAGTCCCAGAGCCAGGCCTCCGGTCAGGGTCAGTCACAGTCGCAGTCCGGCGAGGACAACGACCAGACGCAGTCCCAAGAGAGCGACCAGGAGCAGTCCCAGACTCAGTCAGGTGAAGACAACGACCAAAGCCAGAGTCAAACGATCAGTCAGACCCAATCGCAGGATCAGTAACTGAACGAAGCGCTTGCCGCCTGACGGCGGCCAGTTTTTTCTTCGATAATGAATACACAGCTCAACCGTAGCTCGCTGGTAATTGTTGCCATAGCGATTGCTGTTGTTCTCGGAACGTCGGGAATGGCGGTCTCGCTGCAGGGCTCAGGGAGTGCCCTCCTGGATGGCAGCACCCAACAGTCGAGCATAGACATAGTTGGATCGGGCGCCGACGCCGGCGGAGGTTCCTCCGCAGCAGTCGGTGAGAACGACGGTGATACCGGGTCAAATTCAAATGGCGAGTCGGGCCCGTCGACGACCGAGGATTCCAGTGATTCCTCCGACGGTGCTTCCGACGCGGCAAGCGATAACGGAAGCACGCAGACACAGAACAGTTCGCTGATCGTCTCGGGCGACGACGAAGACGAAGAGGAGAGTTCGGACGGCGACGATAGCTCAGACGACAGCTCAGACGACAACGATGACAGCTCGGACGGCGACGACAGCGATAGCGACAGCAACGATAACGACAGCGACGATGGTGAAGACGGCGCCAACGACGAGAGTGACGCCAACCAGAGCGGCGACGACGACGGTGAAAGCGACGGCGACGACACGTCCAGCGACCACCACTCCGCCGACAACGATGTCGACGACGCGGACGGTGCCGATGGGAACGTCGACGCCGGTGACGACCCGGTGAGCGAGGACAACACCCAATCGAGTAGTCAATCCGCCGACCAATCACAGGACCAATCGCAGTCCGCCACGGACAGCGACCAGGGTCAGGATCAGGCCATCGCTCGCGGACAGACCCAAGAGCAGACCGGTCAGGACAACGACCAAGACCAGAGCCAAGACGCTGGCCAGAGACAGGCGCAGAACCAGGCTGGCGAGAACAACACCCAAGCGCAGGGCCAGGAATCGACGGCCTCTCAGCAGCAGGATCAGGCCGGCGAAGACAACCGCCAGAACGAAGAACAGAGCAGTTCCGATCGGCAGGGACAGGTCCAAGGCGGTACGGAGAACGCCCAGGCACAGAACCAGACCTCAGAGCAGGCAGCAGAACAGGCCCAGTCCGGTACGGATAGCCAGCAGAACCAGGGTCAGAACTCGGACCAGGACCAACAGCAGGCCCAAACTGGGACCGACAACACCCAGGCGCAGTCGCAAGCGGACGGGCAGTCGCAGGACCAGACGCAGTCCGCCGCGGACAGCGATCAGGAACAGCGGCAGTCCGACGCACAGTCGCAGAGTCAGACGCAGTCGGGAGCAGACAACGCTCAAGCGCAGAACGCAACGAGCGAGCAGACGCAAGACCAGACGCAGTCTGGTGACGGCGCTGATCAGGACCAGAGCCAAGACGTCGGCCAGTCCCAGGATCAGACGCAGTCCGGTGACGACAACGAGGAGACGCAGGATCAGAACGCAGAGCAGAGCCAGAGTCAGAGCCAGTCGAGTGCGGACGGCCAGCAGGGCCAGTCTCAAGACACCGATCAGTCGCAGGATCAAGAGCAGACCGGCGAAGACAACGAGCAGGACCAGACGCAGAACAGCGATCAGTCACAGGCTCAATCGCAGTCCGGTGACGGCGCTGATCAGGGTCAACAGCAGACGGTCGATCAGGACCAGGCACAGGCGCAGTCGGGTGACGACAACGACCAAGACCAGAGCCAGAGCGCAGACCAGGATCAGACGCAGGATCAGAGCGACGGCGACGGCGAACAGCAGCAGTCCGTCGATCAGTCGCAGAACCAAGAGCAGTCGGTGTCTGAAGGCTCCGGTCAAGGACAGGGTCAATCCCAGGGCACGACGACCTCCTCAGACGGTCAGATCTCCACCAGTGTGCAGGTGACGATCGAGACGACCGTGAACGGGCAGTCATTCCAGGACCAGACGCAGGTGTCCAGTCAGACGCAGACCCAGCAGACCGGTGAGGTGATGACCGACGGCGGGCAGTCCCAGAGCCAGGTCGTCATCCAGAATCAGGTTCAGGTCCAGGTCGGCGACAACAACGAGCAGAGCCAGAGTCAAAGCGCAGACCAAGACCAGAGTCAGAGTAGCGGTGACTCTTCGGACGGCGGTGACGCCCAGCAGCAAGAGCAATCCACCGTCCAGAACCAGGGTCAGACGCAGGTCGGCGACGACAACGAGCAGAGTCAATCGCAAAGCACCTCCGGAAGCCAGCAGCAGAACACCGGATCTGACGGCGACGGTGCCGACAGTTCCAGTGACAGCAACTCCGAAGACTCGGATGGCGACGATGCCAGTACGTCCAGCGACAGTAGCTCCGGGGACGACGACGACAGCGATACCAACACGTCCAGCGACAGCAGCTCCGAAAGCTCGGACGGCGACGATTCCAGTGAGTCCGGTGACAGCAGCTCCGAAAGCTCGGACGGCGACGATTCCAGTGAGTCCAGCGGTAGCGACTCGACGCAGAGCAGCGACTCGTAACGCCGAGACACCGACCATTCGGTCGGTCTTCGGACGCCATTTTTTGCGGTCTCCATCAGGAGCCTCTGCCGTCGCACCCACAGCGCCGCTCGTAGTAGCCGCTGGTGAGGATGTCGAATGCCTCCGGGGAGCGACGAGAAACAGAGCCACACCCAGTTTCCAGTTTCGAGTGCTCTCCTCTCAGGCCTCCTGCGGGTTTCGACTGTCTCCTCAGCGAGAACGTGACTGTGCTATTGGCCGAGATCGCCTTGACCTGACCCGCTTCGATTAGAATTTGGGCGTCGCGTCTCGGTCCTCGACTGCCGACTCTCGGGGTGATCGGAGAGGTCCCTGCTCCTCCGCTGGCCGTTCGTTACTCTTCGGGTGCCTCGGTTGCATCGGATTCCTCGCCCGACTGGTCTCCGTCGGGTTCGGCCGGCGGCCGATACGTGTAGAGGTAGCCGTCGTGGACCACGTAGTAGGCCTCCTCGTCGGGGTCTTCGACGACGCCGTTGTCGGTGTCGATGGCGAAATCCACGAGCGCGCTCAGCGATTGCGCCTCCGCTCGCGGCAGGTCGAACGCGTCCGCGGGGAGTTGGATCTCGGAGATCCACTCGTCGAAGTCGTTGCGGTCGTCCTCGAAGGCGAGACGTTCTCGCTCTGCCGGGGTGAGCTCGATCCGATCCTGGCTTCGCACGTACGCTAGCCCGCCCAGCGCGACCAGTGACCCGAGGAGAAGGGCGGGGCCGCCGAAGCTCCGAAGTGGCCCGTAGGTTCGGTCGACCCTCACCGTCTGCGTCGACTCGTACCGGTCGGTCATACTCCCCATCTCGGTGGGTCGGTAGGTGCCGCCCTGGAGTCCGACTGCGAGCGTGTAATTCCGAACGTCCTCGACCTGCTGGTTGTTCACCGATCCCTGGAGGTCGACGACTGCGCGGACGAGCACCTGAGTCTCGCCGGGAGGATTCCCGAGTCGTTCGGTGATCTGTTCGGTCCGGTTCGCGGTCGCGTTCATATCTAACTCGAACGGCACGCGCATTCGTTCACCCGGCGCGAGCGACTCCGCCGATGCCGTCTCCAAGTCTTTGGAGGTCTGCCAGACGACGGTCGTGTTCTCCTGGCCTTCTTCGATCCCCCGCTGGATGAGTTTGAGCGAGACCGTTCCATCCAGGTCTCCGCTCTCGCTCGCCTCGTAGGTGAAGACGTACTCCCCTGTGAGCACGGGCGTGACTTCGGTGAAGTAGATCGACCGATCGCGGAGCGTCGTGCCCTCGGGATACACCGGGTTGTCCGCAGTAACTGTCGCGGAGTGGTTGAACCACGCGGCCGTTCGCCAGGATGGCCCCGGGCGCTCTTCGGTGGTCGTCCCGGGATCGACGTGCGTCGTGTAGGTGACCCAGCCACCGAGTCCGGCGAGTAGCACGAGCGCGACGACGACCACGAGAAACTGCTGGTCGAGAAACGCCCGCACCCGAAGCGATCGTTCACTCATTAAACATTTCTCCCGGTGTCTCCCCCTTCGTTATGGCGCTCGTGAACGTCCCAAACGGTCTTTACTGGCTGATTAGCGGACCCAAAGAGCGCGACGAAACGCCGCGTCTCTCGATAGCACTACGCTATCCGAATCGCCCAGTGTCTTTACCGAACAGCCTCGAACCGCCGTTTCGAGCGACGCCGTGCTTACTTCGAGCGACCCTCTCTTGCGGGCGTATTCGCTGTTCATAACCTTATCCCTGGATCCCGAACCCGTCGCACGGAGGCGAACTGATGAAACCGATTACGAAACTTCCGAGTCGACCCCTTCGACCCCCGGATCTCGCGGTACTGGAAGACGAACAGATCGAGGTCGTGCCCTACGGCGGCGTCCCCGCGAAGAACGATATGGGCATCTACGCGCTGAAACTGCTCGTCGGGGAGACGGCGCACGCACTCGGGTACGACGACGAAAAAGCGGAGTGGCAACACCTCGCGATCAGCGACGGCACGAAGCTCGCCGCCGCGGACCGCCGCCTGGACGCGGTCCTCGACGACTGGGTGCAGGACATCTACGGCGACCAGTTCCAGGTACTGAAGAAAACGTGAGCGGCGCGGCGGGACAGTTCCCTTTGGCTAGTAGAGGTTCCTGATCGCGCGCCGGATGCGAGTGAGCGTCGAGAGATCACGGCTGCGCGAGCGGTTCCGGATTCGTCCGGTGCCGAGGAGCGTGATGCCGAAGATGTAGAACGGGATCCCGATGAGGGCGTCGATGGCGACGATCGGTGCCCAGGGATGGATGCGGTACAGTGAGTCGATGACGCTGGGCGGGAGGATCGCGAGATAGCGGTGTTCGGTGACGAAACGGCGGTAGTAGCCCGTTTCGTCGGGTGCGTGCAATGTTACTATTGCATTCGCTACACTCTGTCCCTCTACGTACAGCTCGTGGGGCCGAATCTCAACACCCTCGCTCGCGGGCTCAAGATACGTCACAACTGGGAGGAACCCACTGTTCCCGACCGTATACCGCTGACTCTTCGACTCGCCCATCGGAATGACGTTCGGACGCTCGGACGTGAACTCTGCGCTCACGACCCCGTACTGCTGGGTACCCGCAGGTACGACCATTGCTGCTGTCACCCCAACCACAAGCATCGCTGCGAACGCACCCATCACGAGTCGGCTGTCGATGCCTGTCATCCGCGACGTGACGCGGTCGGGTCTCTTGCCGTCCTTGGCACGCCACTCTCCCACAACGTACCAGAGCACCGCTCCCGCGAAGATCAGATACGCGAGGCCCTTGGTTCCAAGGAGCGCGGATATACCTAGGAGGATAGCAATCTTGCGCTGGACGACTGAAAGGACTGACTGTGTTCCCTCCACGACTGTCCCGAGATACGGGATGACGACCACGTGGCCGTTCACTTGGAGAGCCTGCGCCACGACCTGCGCGCGCTTCACCGGTGGTTCTTCGTCGCTCTGGTCCGTGAACGGATTCGCGTCCCCCTTCGTGATGAACCCGTGCTCTGTATTGTCAACAATTCGGTGAGTAGTCAGGCCTCCCCCGTTAAGTTCCTCCGCCCGGAACACCACGACGTCACCCTCCTCCGCCGAGGAATCGACCTGCGCCGGCACGGCGATGAACCCGTCCCCCGGTTCGAGCGTCGGAGACATACTTCCAGTTTCGACGTAACTCAGGAATATCGGCTGACCGAAAACGGAACCGAGTACGAGGGAGAGGGCGGCGAGCACGACCACGAGTTGGACTGCGACCATCCCGAAATTACGGAGTCCCATTAGTCGCAGGAGATACCTATTAGAGTTTTGTTATACAGATATTGAATCGAATGTTCACCAGTTGTTGCGAGTTCTCGCTGCAATAACTAGTTATGTCCAGACGGAATTTAGCGGTGATAACGGAGCTTGATGTGATCGACGACTCCAAACCGTTCAAGTCGTTATATGCGACCGTCGCCAAACGGACTCGTTGTGTCGGACAAGAGGTTCGAGATATCTCCTTTGGCGGTAGCGACAATCATCGCCGTCGCTAAGTGTACTTCCGACCCAGATTCGTAGTAGGTAGAGTTGGTAAACTTTCTTATTGCTGAGATCTGAAATCTACTCGATTATTTACACGAGGCCAGGAGCGGACTGTAGCGGTGGGGTTAATTAAAGATACGTATTAATAATCCACAGAAAATAAAATATTATTAATAATGTGGAGTATATTTATTGACACATCCCGGTACCAGCCTATTTGTCTTTCTTTTTAATCGACGGGTTACACTGCGTTGGCGTCAGCTCTCACTTCCATATTCCCGATGAGTCGCTCAATACCATTTGGCATATCCGAATGGGACAACCCCATAGTATCAATATACATACTCACATCAACGGCGTTTCCAACACCTAATTCGACGTATCGGGATGAACCGACATTAGAATCGTTAGGTCCTACGTCGATTCTAGTAACGTTTGATTGACTATCGTCGTAGGGGTCTGTAACTGGAGTATCTGCAATTGGAGACGCGTAGAACTCCACGCGTTCGTGCAAGCCGGCAGATTGAGCCGTTCCGGAGGTAGGAATCTTTCGGATGTCAACACCAACTGCTTGCGTACCCTTGTTCGTAATCTTGAACAGATAGTCGACAGTTGATTCTGCGTTGAACGGGAACCCATTTCCATCAGGCTTTGAATTCCCGTTCATATCAATCAATAGCTCTCCATCTCCGGTACCGTCATCTTTGATGTATCCCGAATTACCTCCACTATTCCCCTCAAGCGCAAGAAATGCCTGGGCGTCACCAGACGTACCGACTGAGGTATATCTCTCTGATTCTACGGTAGTAAACGCACCTGTACCCATTGCAGCCGCCCCACCGGCGGCGAGCGATCCGAGTCCGACTACGAATTTGCGTCGTTGCATTGGTTTTCGACCTCGTTTGCACGCGCCCACCTGCAGACGTCGACGACGTCGGCACCGCCCGTCACACTGTCGTCCGCCGCGGCGCGTATCCAATCCATCAGGTGCTACCCACTTTGGAATATACGACCAGTGGATCCGGGAAAGAGACCCCGCGGATTTCGAGGAGAGTGTTTGACACTTTCTGGGGGTCTCTTTGTGGGCTGTTCAGCCGTGATTTCGACGCTGAACGCTATTGAGCGTGTAATCACCTAATTATGTCAATTTAGTATCTATTATAGCTCTCCCGATTATGGTGGACGTACGGGGGACGCAGCCACGACTCCGGGATTTGTCCCGCTATTAACTATCGAATGTATGATTAGTTTAGTAGACACTGCATAGAGCCTTTGCTATGGTATGTGGAGTCTATACTAAAGTGAAAGTCAGTTGACCCGAAGGATGGATCGGCAATGGGAGGATACGTGTTGCGGCTCGGGACGGAAGGATGAGTAAGGCACAACGAAGCAACGGGCAGTTGTCGTCGGTTGGGGGACCGGAGTTCTCGAACGACGAGCTGCTCGAAATGCTCAGTAATCAACGCCGTCGATTCACGATTCACTATCTCAAACAACGGGAGGGAGAACACGTCTCAGTTTCCGAACTCACCGACTGGGTCGCGAGCTGGGAGAACGACACGGAGATCGAGGCGCTCACACATCAGGAACGAAAGCGCGTCCGCAACGCGCTGCGGCAGTTCCACCTGCCGAAGATGGACGACTACGGGTTCATCGAGTACGATGCGCGACGCGGGACGGTCACGCTCACAGACGAGGCCGCCGACGCGAATTTCTACGTCGACTCGCTCACCGGCGGCGACATTCCCTGGGGGATCTACTATCTGGGCCTCTCGGCTTTCTGTGGGCTCTGTCTGCTCGGCTACTGGGCCGGG
Source organism: Halobellus sp. H-GB7 (assembly GCF_030848585.1). Classification (NCBI taxonomy): domain Archaea; kingdom Methanobacteriati; phylum Methanobacteriota; class Halobacteria; order Halobacteriales; family Haloferacaceae; genus Halobellus; species Halobellus sp. H-GB7. The sequence continues at coordinate 150,941 of NZ_JAVDDW010000003.1, forward strand.
CTGTTCCCGTTCACGCTAGTCGAACCGTTCACCTGGAGCGTGTTCGTCCTGACCGCGCTGACCATCTCGTCGGTCGGCCACTTCTACGACAACTACTACCGGATGCGACTGGGCGCACGCGAGAAGCCGCCGGAGGTGGACGAGGGATGATCGACCGTCGCCAGGTAGTGCTCGTGGCCGCGCTGCTCGCCTCGCTCGCGCTCGTTTCCAACACCGCGGCGTACAGCTCGGTACACGCAGACCGGGGTGTTCAGGTCCAGGTCGTCGACGACGAGGACGCCTACCTCGGCCTCCAGCGCACGACCACAAATGCGAGCAACGGTACCGCTGATCTCGAAGTGACGGTCGCAAATCAGTTCGCTGCGGGGACTGATCTCACGGAAGTCGAGACCACCGTCGATGGCACCGCGGTCGACCTCGCCAGCAGCGGCTCGCTCGCCCCGGGCGAAACCAGCTCCCACACGTTCGCGAACGTCTCCTGCGGCGACGCCGTCGCGATCGACGCCTCCGGAAGCGGCGTGCGCGTGTCTCTGAACCGAAGCGTCCCCTGCAGTAATACGAGCTTAACGACTGAAGAGCCGACGAACGAAACGACGTGAATTCAGTAATATGACCTTACCAACCGCAGGCGCGTCCGGTTCCAATGCGATCCGGAAACGCTATGATCAGGCGTTGAAAACCCAGAATATTCGGATTGTAAGCAACTGAGAACGGTCTTGATGTAGTCCCTCCTTCGATAGGCGGGCAGTATTACAAGTATACTACTGTAAAGGAAACCAAAACGGAGCAGGCTGTCACCACGCTCCGACGAGTAGCCGCTCCCGTATGAGGGTATGCGACATATTACAAGGTCCTGTCACCACGGATGAACCGACGAGATGTCATCGAAAGGGGACCTCGATGAGGGGCTCACTCCTCTCCGTGCGACGGTGGTCGAATACGAACACAAGCCGAGCGAGTGCACGATCCACCCGGTCGACCCCCCCGAAGGTGGCCAGACCACGGCCTGGATCACGGCCGAGGAAGGGTCCTACGTCGCGTTGGCGACCACGCGGTGAGCGCGCCGCGCGAAGCTCCTACCCCGGCGATGAGACGGCGACTCACCTGAGCTGTTCCGAGAGCACTTTTTGTATCCCTCGCCGCAGGCGCTGGGAGGCGGCCGTATCTGAGATGCCCAGTCGGTCCGCCAGCGTCTGAAGCGTCGCGCCCCGCGGGACGTCGAAGTATCCGCAGGCGAGCGCCTCGTTCAGGGCCTCGCGCTGTGGTTCGGTGAGCATCGATTCGACGCCGTAGTCGGCGATGCCGGCGGAACTCCGGACGCTCTCGACGGAGAACTCGATGTCCTCGTCGCTACAGCGGTGATACGAGGCGGTGAACGCCTCGTGAGTCGGGTAACGGAGCGTCAGCGACCAGCCGTCTGCGGTGCCGATCCCCTTGAGACACGTCGCGTCCGCCTCGGCGATCACGTCGAGAAACGGTGTCGAAGTCGCGGCCCAGTCCACTTGGAGTACTAACCCCTCGTCGACTGCATCGAGGACTTCGACTTCGTCAACGGTTTCGTCGCCGCCGACGGCCTGCGTTACCCACGGCGCGTCCTGGCTAGCGATCCAAAGCGTGGGCGTCGTCCGTTCGCGAAACGGCACCACCCGTTCGAGTTCGATTCGGACGTCGGGCCGTTCGCTCAGTGCGTCGGCGAGGAGGAACTCGTCGGGCGGGACCCGCACTCTCGTACAGACGACCATACTGATAGATGAACCTTCGCACACTCCTCGTCTTGTTATAATTCCAGTTCTCTCGGTAGTCGTCCGTTACGCCGCTCCGACGTCCTCTTCGATCAATCGGACGCTTGGCGAACCGGACGTCTCCGGCAACTGTCGGAGGCTCTCGAAATACGTCCCATCTGGGAGTCATACAGTAGCGTCTGCACGTCTTCACGCCCCCGTCTCAACGCCGTCGTGCGAGGTGCGTTATCAGTTGCAAACGCTGTCCGTCTCAACGCTGATTTATGTACTGCTTCGCCCATTCGGACAGATACTATTGTATTCTAGTATATAACAAATATATTATCTGAGTCTACTCGTCCGCCTCGTTGACGTAGAGCCCGTATCGGAACAGCGCCTCGTCGTACCACAACAACTGTCCGTTCGCGGCGCGGTCTACGGCCCCGAGTTCGAGGGCATCCAACAGTGTCTCGAAGTCCGCCGAGAGCGGAGTTGTCTCTTCGTGTCTCCCCCGTTCAATTGCCTGATCGAGCAGGTCTCGGACGCCTTCAGCGAGCGCGTCTTCCGTCAACTCGGCGTCGATTCGGGAGCCGAACACGACGTCACGAAACGCCGCCCGTGAATCGGCTACGTCGATTGCCAGCGCCGTGTATGCGGTCTCCATAATGCGCTCACGGCTCACGTGCACGCGGTAGGCCCACGTCCCGCTCTCGGTCATCGTGACGACCTGGCCGTCCAACGCTCCCGTCGCGAGCCGGCTCTCCAGTTCGGCTGGTCGGCGAAGCACGTAGGCGTCGTCGCGCAGTAACTCCGCCGTGCTGGTCTCGCCGCCGGTCTGTGTGTAACTGTGGAGGATCTTGAGCACCCGCGCGCTGGGCTGTTCGAGCGAGTCGATCAGGATTGCGCTTTCGGGGACGTCTTCGGACGGTACGGACTCGACGCGCACGAGCGGGCGGGACAGTTCTTTGCGCCCGGTCACGACCTGTTCCGTCTGATAGTACGATCCGTCGTACTCCACGTAGGCGTCGTCCGGGAGCGGTTCGTACCCGTAGGTCGTATAGCGGCCGTCCGGGAGGATACGATCTAGTGCGGCCCGTGCCGGATCGCCGAACAACGCCCCGTCGTCGGGCTCGTAGAGCGCATATTCCGTAGGGGTGGCTTCGACACGGTCGACGTCGAGCGTGTACGTTCGTGCCGGGTCGTCGGCGCCGATCGAGTCTGCCGTCGAACAGCCTGCGAGGGCGCCCACTGAAACTGCACCGGCGGTCTGGAGGAGCGTCCGTCGGGTAGGGACCATAGGGAACGAACGCGGCGCGACGGATTTGAGTCCATCGAACTTACGATCTACTGATGCTAGTCTAGAATGGTCTGGTTAATTATATGATTCTGAAGCACTCGCTTGAAGTATAAATAGATCGGCTGACAGCCGTACGAGGAGAGCCGCCTCGGCAACAGAGAAAGCGGAGACACGGAAAGCGTCGTTACAGTCGCGAAGGTAGTCCCTCAGCGGGACGTCGACACGTGGGTCGATCGCCCCGCAGTCGGTGAGCCGACGCCACCGACGTGACGAGTGCGTCCCTGTCGACCGACCCCGGTGAGGGGACCGACCACGTCGAGAAGGCCGTGGCCGCGGGGCCCAAGAGCCTAGCGGATCGAGTCGACGAGGACCGACGTGGCGTACGCACCGCGTTCGGGGGCGTCGAACGTCGGGATGCCGAGGTCTTCCATCCGCTTGCGGTCAGGTTCGAGCGCGTCGTACGGTCCAGCGACCGTGAAGACGATCGGCTTGTCGAGGTCTTCTCTGAGCTGTTCGAGTTCTTCGACCGGATAGCCGAGCGAGTGCTCGAAGATCTCGTATACGAGGACGATGTCGACGTTGTCGTCGCGGGCGACCGCGTCGATGACCTCGCCGAACTGCGGCATCGGACGCCCCGTGTCGACGGGGTTCTGATCGTAGGTGAATCCGAGGAGCAGATCGTCGAGTTTCTCGTGGGTCTCGTCGGTCAGTTCCGGGAAGTTGACGCCTTGGTCGGCGAGGTAGTCGGCCATCATAATCCCGGGGCCGGCCTGCGCCGTGACGATCCCGACGTTCGGGCCGTCCGGAACGGGCGACTTTCCCAGGACGCGGCTCGCGTCGAGGAGTTCGGTCACGGAGTCGGCCATCACGCCGCCGTTGTTGGTGAGGATCTCCTCGTAACGCTCGTAGTCCTGGTTCGGGGCCGCCGTGTGCGACTGGACGAACTCGTGCATCCGGTTGCCCGACTTGAGCGCGACGATCGGCGTATCGGCGTCTTCCACGACGGTCTCGAACTGATCGATCTCGGAGGTCCCCTCGATGTGGAGGCCGATCGCCTTCGTCTGGGGGTCCTCGTCGAGCATCGGAATGATATCGTCGAAGTCGGTGTTCACGCGGTTCCCGAGACCGTACATCCCGGAGATGCCGTAGCCCTCCCGCTCGAGCTGGAACGTCGAGGTCACGCCCACGCCGCCACTCTGGGCGACGATGGCGACCTCGCCCGTCTCGATCTCGTCGAAGCCGGGGACGAACGAACTGAAGATGTTCTTGTGCGGAATGATGTGGCCGGCCGTGTTGGGGCCGAGAACCGCGATGTCGTACTCCTCGGCGATCTGGCGGATCTCCTCTTGTCGCTGCTTGCCGGCCTCGTCGGCTTCGGCGAACCCACCGGCGAAGACGACCGCGGCACCGACGCCCGCCTTTCCACAGTCCTCGATGACGCCGGGTGTGGCGGGCGCGGGGACACAGCAGAGCGCCAGATCTGCATCAGTATCTGCGACCGAGTCGACGAACTCGTACCCGTAGACCTCACCCTCACCTTTCGGATTGACCGGGTAGACCGGGCCGTCGAACTCCTTCGCGTTCGCCATCGCGTCGTTACCCAGTTTGCCTGGCGTCGCAGACGCGCCGATGACCGCGATGCCGGACGGATCGAGTAAGTCTGAGATTCCCATACCTACACACGAGTCTAAGATTGAGATATAAATTTCGAAAAGACCGTAATTGATTTTTAGTGATTATTCGATGGAGTTTCACGTCGGCGCGGTCTGCCGACTTTTCGAGTGGACGTCGTGGAGAGCACAACAACAAGCTCGCGTCGGCCGACCACCATACGTTTTTTATCCAGAGGCTACTGAGGTTAGGTATCTCTTATTTGTGAAATGAACTCCTCGAAGGCTTCCGGGCTCCACACGACGCTGACTGCTCTCCTCGCTGCGGCACTGGTCGCTTCTCTTATAGTCGGACCCGTAGGTGCTACAACACCCGAGGAAGACGTGACGTTCGTCGAATCGACGATCACGACGGACACGACGTGGACTCCCGAGGGGGGTCCCTACCGAATTATCCAGGATATTCGCGTCGAACCCGGCGCGACGTTGACGCTGGAACCGGGGACGAGGGTACAGCTCGCTGAACAGATTACACTCACCGTGAGCGGGTCGCTCAACGCGACCGGAACGGAAGCGCGCCCCGTGACCATCTCCAGAAGTGAAGGGGCGTCTCCCGACCGCCGGTGGGAGAGCATCCGGTACAACGGCAGCGACGACTCCCGATTCGTGGTCCGCAACGCGACGCTCACTGGCGGAGTGCACGGCGTCACCGTCGCGAGCAGTGCGGGATCGATCAAAATCGTGGATTCGACGATGCGGGACTTCGAGACGGCGGCCGTTTCGGTCGGTGAGATAGGGGCAACACCGGAGGTCACGATCCACCGTTCGACCTTCGAGGACGTAGAGGGCCACGCGATCAGTGCCAGTCCGTCGTTCGGCGCGACCGACCGCGCCTCGCTCACTGCCGTCCCGGACGAGCGGACGGAACAGTCGGATCACACGCTATCGCTCCACCCGGGAGTCGGCGTCGCGTTCGACACCATCCGACTCGAGTATTCGTCCGCCGACACCGTTGCGGGAGTCGAGCGAGAGACGCTCGACCGAATCGGCCTCGACCGTAACCGCAACGGGACGATCGATCGATCGTACATCGACTACGTGCAGAACGTCTCGACGACCGGCGGCGACGTTCGGATCGCGCTCAACCGCACGTTCCGAATCCCGAGTGATGGACGTCTCACGGTCGAATACGGCGGCGCCGTGAATCCGCAGACGCGTGGTATCTATCCCGTCGACGTCCGGCTCTTTCACGATGGCGTCTCTCAGCTCTCGGATGGCGTGCAGGCCGCATACGTCGTTGGCGGGGTGACGTCGCCCGTTCGGTCTTCGGGATCGGCGACGACGCACGTTCGTCGCCTCACCGTCCGACAGTCGCAGTTCCGCGATATCGCGGGCACGGGTCTGTTTGTCGCCGCCGATCGCGTCACGAGACTGCGGGCCGTCGACAACGACGTCGCACAGGTAGGCGGCGACGGGATCGCGGTCCGGGCGAAAGACAGCGAGAGCGCCTTCTGGTACAACGACATTGCGGCGTCCGCCGACGGGATCTACGTCGAAACGTTATCGCGAGCGAAGGTTACGGGCTACGAGAACCACATCAGCGGCAGCGAAACCGGCATCAAAATCCGGCAGTCGGGTACGCGAATCCGCAGGGAGGCGAACGTCACGCTTCGACGCAACCACCTCACGGACAACGACCGCCACGGCATCGACGTCACGACGCGAACGCTCGAAGTGCGGCTTCACCTCGCGAACAACACCGTCCGCGCGAACGGTCGTGACGGGATCCACCTCTCGAATTGGATCGTCCGACGGGGGGACATCTTAGACAATCGGATCGCGGCCAACGGCGACGACGGACTGGCGCTCGATGGCACGCTCGCCGCAGATCTGCGAATCGCCCGCAACGACGTCAGATCGAGCGGCGGCGACGGTGTCACGCTTCGAACCCAGGCCGCCGTCCGCGACCTCACGGTCCGCAACAACACACTCGTCGACGGTGATGGCCACGGGCTCGCGGTCCAAAGTAACCTCCTCGTACACGACGTCGACATCGACGAGAACCGACTCGCGAACAACGGCGGCGCCGGTCTCCTCGTATCGAGTCCGATCACCCACCGGGGCGCTCTCACGCTCACGGACAACGTCGTGGGTGCCAACACGTACGGCATCGTGGTCCGGGGACTGGTCCGGACGACCATCCGAGACAACGATGTCGTCTTCAACACGAATGCGTTCACCGACGCCGTCCCTCTCCGAGGAGTCACCCCGGGGACGGGAGTGTACGTCACCGAAGGCGCCAGCGGCGTCGTCGTGAATCAGGCGAACGCGGAGATATCGCTCTCGGACCTCGTCGCCAACCCGACGTTGAATCAGGAACTCACGATCGCTCGGCTCTGGGACGACACTGTCGTCGTCCTGCGGAGCGACGGCGAGAGCGAAGCGCGCGCTGCGGAAGCGAGCGCGGTGACAATTCGGCGGGTCGGTGACTCGCTCCCTACCGGCATCGCGGTCCCGAAGACGGGGACGGCGAACGAAACGTTTCGGGTCGTCGGAAACGACGTGTACGGGCAGCGGCGCGGGCTGACCGTCGATATCGCGCCGCTGATCGCCGCGAACACGACGGCACGCATCGTCACCGAACCGGTCCGAACCGTGCACGCGGAATCCAACTACTGGGGCTCCGACCGCGGGCCGTATCACTCCTCGATTCTCCCCGAAGGCGAGGGGAACGCCGTCGTGACGGAACGGGGCTGGGCCGACTTCGTGCCGTTCCGAACCGAGCCCACTGGGACACGATATGCGCGGCCGACGCCCCGGATCGACGCCCCCGCAGGTGCTATCCCCGACCGGCGGGTCCGGGTCTCTGGTGGGGGATCGACGAGCGGCACCGACCGCTTCCCTGTGGACCGCTATCACTTCGTCGTCAACGGGACTGAACGAGCTGCCCAGTCGGCACCGGATTGGAGTCTCGTGATGCCCACAGAGCGGCTCCGCATCGAATTGGCTGTCGAAGACGCTCTCGGCATCGATAGCGCCAACGCGACAGCCGTCACGGTTGAACCGCAGTCGGAGACGACACCGACAGCAACGTCGACAGCAGTCGGCGGGACGCCGTCGCCGACGCCGTCCGACGTGACGCTCCTCGGCAGTCTCGGGTCGCTCTGGGGACTGCTCGGATCGCTGCTGTACCTGTCTGCGCTGCTCCTCGGTGGCGTCGGGATGGCGTATACGTTCCGGAATCGGTCGCCGCCGGTCGGTGGACTGCAGGTCCAGGGTCTCGCCGCCACCGGCGTTCTCGTCTGGCTCGTCAGCGGCCTGCTGGGCCCTGGACCGCTTGTCAGTGTCGGGCTTGCTGCTGGCCTCGTGTGGGGTCTCCTAACTGGTGTCGCATACGTGTTAGCGGTTCGGTGATAGAGATACGAGCGCATACCCCCGCCTTCCCGTGAGTGACGAGTGTTCCGACGCTCTGTCGGAACCGAGGAGCGAACAGGCGGGGGTCGAGCGGACAGCATAGTGTGACAGTCCACCGTTCTATTGCAGGGCTGGGTTCCCCACCGTTTCCACAAAATATTTGCTATGATATAACCATAGTGTGTAGCACGGATGAAGACCACACGGCACGCAACCTACAACCTCAACTACCACATAGTGTGGCTCCCGAAGTACCGCAACGCGGTACTGACGGGAGAGGTTGCCGACCGTGTGGAATCCATCCTCCACGAAATTGCCGACGAGAAAGGCTTGGACATTCAAAACCTGACTGTTCAGCCCGACCACGTTCACCTGTTCGTCAGTAGCCCGCCCAAACACAGCCCATCACTGCTCGCCAACTGGTTCAAGGGCATTTCCTCGCGGAAGTACAACCACCGCCACGCCGACCACGACGGCGAGAAAATCCGGTGGGCACGCGGCTACTACGCCGGAACAGCCGGCCACGTCTCCAGCGAAACTGTCGAGAACTACATCAACCGACACAAGGAGGCCCAAGCGTGACCGAACTCACGAAAACGCTCGAACTGAAGCTTGTGGACCCGAACGTCCACAAGCGACAGAAGCTTCGTGAGACGCGGGACGCCTACCAGCAGGCGCTTCAGGCCGCCTTCGCCGCTGACTGTGACACACAGTCAGCCGCCAACGACGTGGTTGTCGAGTACGACCTGAGCGGCTACGCCAAAAACGCCCTCAAGAAGTACGTCCCACAGCTCTGTGGGAACAGCTACAACGCCGACGAACTGCACGATGACCACCCGGTACGGTTCACCAACGAGGGACTGCAACTCGACCACCAGCCACAGAACGCTATCGAGTGGTACGTCAAAGTCCCGCACCACGAGGATTACCACCTCTGGATTCCGGCACGCGCCAATCCCGACCAGCGGGAGTGGCTTGAAGCGTTGTACGCAGACGACGCCGAAATGGGTGAGAGTCGGCTCTTCGAGCGGAACGGAACGTGGTATCTCCACGTCACCGCTACCCGCGACGTGGCCGAGCAATCTGAGGCGTCCGCCGACGAGCGGACGCCGCCAGACGAGTCTGGCGAGCCCTGTCTCGCTGGGCTCGACAGGACGCCGATAGGCGTGGACATTGGAGAAGCGAGTCTTGTCACGGTGTGTCACCGTGACAGGTACGGTTCTCCGACCGCTCCCGAACTGTGGGCCGACGAGGGCAAGACTGTTCGTCGGCTTCGCAAGACCTACTTCACCGCCAGGAGGCGACTTCAGACTCGCGGAAGCGAGCGTATCGCGGAGTCCTTCGGTGACGACCTGTGGAACCAGATAGACGACGTGTTCCACCGCGTCACCCGCGAAGTCGTGGAGTACGCCGAGTCCGTTGAGAATCCCGTTCTTGTTCTGGAAGACCTGACGTACATACGGGAGAATATGGACTACGGCGCGTATATGAACCGTCGTCTCCACGGATGGGGATTCGCCAAACTCCACGCGCAGATACGCTACAAGGCCGTCGAGAAGGGTATCCCCGTCGAGACGGTGAACCCGCGAAACACCTCGAAAGAGTGCCATGCGTGCGGTGGGGTAGGATACCGCCCACAACAGGCGACGTTCAAGTGTACGAACGATGCGTGCTGGATGGGCGAGTACCAAGCGGACGTGAACGGAGCGGTGAACATCGCAGACCGCTACCTCAGCGGAGAGAGTCGTTTCAAAGAACACGAGAACGACGATGACTCGGCTGAGGATGGGGGGCGTTTGACCGCCCCACAAGACAGCCACACGGATGCTGAAACCCAGCAAGTGAAGCGTGGAACGTATGCGTCTTGAAACCGTAGGGCCACGCTCGGCCTGAAATCCCGTGGTGGAATTCCTCCGCGTTCACGCGGAGGAGGAGGTCAAGCTCGCTCGACTCGCTCCGATCTTTGCGATGCCGGCGAAGAAGGTGAGGACTGGCACGACCGTCGCGAGGATCGCGATCGCCAACACGGACCCCCAGGCCGTGGCTCCGACCGGCATCGCAAACCGCCCCGTTCCGATGCCGAATACAAAGAAGCTCGTGGCGGCCGCAGGTAACACGAACGCCGTCAGCGTCTCGGCGTCGACCGTCGTGAGTGCTCGCTGGCTCACGATGATGTACAGCGAATACGCGAACGCGGCTCCGAGAACGACGAGGACGCCACGCGGGTCGACGCCGACTGGATCGACGCCGGTAACGAGGGCGACGCCGGTAACGAGGGCGACCCCGCCGATCGAGAGTCCCAGTGCACCCATCAGTGTCGGTGTCACCCGTTCAGGGTGGAGAAGCGCAGTCAAACAGACGACGAACGCCGGATAGGTGTAGAGGACGATCGCGACCATTCCCGCGGTCATAAATTCGAGGCCGAAGAAATACAGGGCGCTCTGCGTCGCGTATCCACCGGCTCCGAGAGCGAACGCGATCGCGAGAATTCGGCCGCTGGGCAGTCGGAGCGTGCCACGGTGCCAAAGCACCGCCCAGACGACGACCGATGCGAGGCCGAACCGGAGCGCGAGAACGGTCGGGATTGTGAGTCCCGCATCGGCGGCGATGACACCGAATATCCCGAGTGTTCCGAAACCGACGGCAGAGGCGACCACCAGTGCGATGCCGACTGTCTCGTCGTTCATACTCCTCTGCTGAGTCAGTCTCTCAAAATACTATTGGATCGGATATATTTCGCTTCGAAATCTGAGTTATGCGAGGTACTACGTCTCGGGCGTAGCACAATATATAATTTGAACAGAATATATTAGAATAAAATTATTTCTATTCTTAGTTTCTAATTTGAATAGTATAAGGGGCTGAAACCTATAAAATAAGGAATCTGAGGTACAAATAACAGACTGATTAATATATAAATATTATTTTACTATACTAATTAGTATAGATTAATTTACTGTATGTGGTCTATCCCCGGAAAAGTGCACTCGTAGTTATCTTTTGAGTGTGATTTCACGACTATGCTGCCAACTCCGGACTGTCACTCGTAGACGATGGACGACACTCGAAAGACGAGAAAGAACGGGACTCTTTCCAAGGTCTTCCGTGTTCGAAAGCCGACTGCCTCAGCTACGCAGCGCTGACTCGAATGCGAACTCGCGAATGTCGGAGGACCGCGCCTGTTGAGCCCGATGGAAGGACTCCGCGATCGAGATGTCGAGCGAACCTAATCCGATCGGCACGAAGATCGTTCGGTCGTCCTCGGAGATCTCCTCGTGGTAGCCGCCGGTGAGGATCTCCCCGACAGTCGCATCCAGGTCCGACAGCGTCAGTTCGCCTCGATCGGCCGCATCGGACAGTGCGCCCCGCTGGAGACATTGCTCGGGGTGATCGACGACGAGGTGATCCGAAGCGCGGATCGTCTCGTCGGTCAGCTCCTGATAGGAACCCAGCGCGATGATGAACGCCGAATCGTCGAGCCACCGTTCGGCTAAGACCGGCGTTTTCGAATCGGTGACCGTGACGATCGCGTCGGCGTTCGATGCTGTTTTCGGGGAGTCGGCGACGAGCAATTCGGCGTCGGTCTGAGAATTCAGATCCGCAACGAGGGTCTCTGCGGCCTCCTCGTCGACGTCGAAAACGCTGATCTCGTCGACGTCGAGTAGGCTGTCGATCACGGATACCTGAAACTCTGCCTGGAATCCCGCTCCGAACAGCCCGACCGTCTTCGGCTCGGATGGATAGACGTGCTTCAGCCCGACGACGGACTGCAGTGCAGTGCGCACGCCTGTGATGTACATCCCCTCCATCACCGAGGTAAACTCGCCGCGGTCGAGGTCGAACAGGAGGATCTGAGAACTGATCGGAATCTCTTTGTCGGCGTCCCAGGTCGCGACCGCCCACTTCACGCCGGCGACGTCGAGCCAGCCGACGTACGCCGGCATATCGATCGCAAAGGCGTTCATATCCGGCCACTCGCCGTCGTCGCCGAGGTGCATCGTCAGTTTCGCCGGATTCAACACGCGATCGTTCGCGGTCTCGACGTACGTCTTCTCGACAATCTCTAGCGCAGAATCGTACTCCAGATGCTGCTGAATGTCGCGCTTCGAATACAGTTTGGTAGGCATTCTCAGTCGGTACCAGTGCTTCCGAATATTTACGTATAATTCTTTTGCTCTTTCGAATACAGGAACGGGGTAATATGGGACGACGCTCCTGTTCATTCCGACAGCAATTGGCTATGTACTGGGTAGCTGTCGGAACCGTTGCTCGCGAATCGTCGTTCGACGTCAGGGATCCGATCGGTAGACGGATTTCTTGTGCGTGTAGAACTCGTAGGCCTCCTGTCCCATCTCCTTCTTGGTTTCCGACGACGACGCCTTCATTCCGCCGAACGGCACTTGCACCTGTGATCCGGAGGTCGTCCCGTTTACTTTGACGACGCCGGCCTCGACGCGATGGGTGAACGCCCGGGACTGTGCCATATCAGAGGTGAAAATGCTGGCCGACAGCCCGTACTCGATGTCGTTGGCGACCTCGACGGCCTCGTCGAAGTCGGAGACTTCCAGAATGGAGAGAACCGGTCCGAACACTTCTTCCTGTGCGATCCGCATTTCGGAGTCCACACCGCCGAAGACGGTTGGCTCGATGAAGTATCCCGATTCCGCGTCGTCTGGACGGCCCCCACCGGTGAGCAGTGTCGCGCCCTCGTCCTTCGCGATGTCGACGTATTCGAAGTTCGTCTCGTCTTGTCCGGCTGATACGGCTGGCCCCATATCCGGGTCCTCCATACCAGGTCCGAGCGACATCGACTCGGCACGCTCGACGACGGCCTCGGTCAGTTCCGCCGCGACGTCCTCGTGGACGAGGAGGCGACTCGTCGCCGTGCAGGCCTGTCCGGTCAGGCCGAACGCGCCAGCGACAGCGGCGTCCGCGGCGGCATCGAGGTCCGCGTCGGGCAGTACGACCAGTGGGTTCTTCCCGCCCATCTCGGTCTGCACGGGAATGCCTCGGTCGACCACCGACTTCGCGATGTGCTGGCCCGTGCTCGTCGATCCAGTAAAGGAGACGCCGTCGATTCGCTCGTTGGTCGTGATCTCGTCACCGACTGTCGATCCGGCGCCCACGACGAGGTTCACGACGCCGTCGGGGACGCCGGCCGCTTCGAGGATTTCGACGAGTCGCTTCGCGATCATCGGCGTCTCGGAGGACGGCTTGAAGACGACCGTGTTCCCGGTCGCGAGGGCGGTCGCGAGCTTCCAGGCGGGCGTTCCGATCGGGAAGTTCCACGGCGTCACGAGCGCGACGACGCCGAGCGGTTCACGGAACGTGTAGGTGAACGTCTCCGGATCGTTGGAGGGGATCGTATCCCCGGTGGCAGTCCGCGCGTAACTGGCGCAGAAGCGGAACAGTTCGGCCGCGCGGGCAACCTCGCCGCGACTCGACGAGATTGGCTTGCCTTCCTCTCGTGTAAGCGTTTCAGCGAGGTCGTCGAGTTCGTCTTCGATGAGATCGGCGACCTCGTACATAATCGTGTCGCGCTCGTCTGGCGCCGTCGAGCCCCAGCTCTCGCTGGCCCGGTCAGCCGCCTGGACTGCCTGTCTTGCTTGTTCTTCGCTGCCGCCTGGGAAAGAGACGATCGGTTCGTCGGGATCTGCGGGATTCCGAACCTCCATCTCGCGGTCGCTTTCGCCTTCGATCCACTCGCCGTCGATGTACTGATATCGTGTGTCTGTCATTGCTGGAGTCGGTCTACGGTAGAGAGATGCGTTCAAACGCTCGGGCCGTCTCGGCGCTGGCCCACGCGCTGGCCAGCCATCGAACGCCCCACACCTTCGTCAGTGCGCCACGCCCGACGGACGACCGCGTCGTCACTACGGACAGTAGTCGCTGGACGAGGGGCAGTTGCTGGCACTGAAATTCGGTACTGTGCATAGCCTGGTAAAAATTTCGGTGATTGATTCGAGCAGACCGGACCGAGTTTAGTCGTTCAGTCCGAATCCGGCGTCCTGTCTGGACCCCTCGAAGGGGGGCGCGAGGATCCCGCTACTGTACTCGAAGATGTCCCGCCAGACTTCGTCGGCGACCACGACGCCATCGTGAATCAGCGTCTCGATTTGCTCCTCCATTTCCGTCGGCACGTACACGTCTGTGAACGCCTCCTGTTGCCGGTCGACGAACCGTCGCATCACTCGCTGCAGGTCGTCCGGCTGTCCGGGATGCCGCGGGTCGAGACAGACCAGGACGAAACTCGGATCGACGGTGGCGTTCGACTCTTCTTCCGTCGACTGTTCGAGGAGTCGATGGAACATACACGTCTCTGCCGTGGCGTACTCGTCGTCCCCGTCTCGCTCGAAGAACGCCTGTATCAGCGGTGAATCCGCTGCGTCGTGTAGGTCACTCCGGACCAGGTCTGCGATCTTCTGATGGCTGACTGCGGGGGCGTCGAGGTTGGCTTCTGCGACGAGAGGGCGTGACGCTGCGGGCATCCCGACTGTGACACCCGCATCCGCGTTTCCGTCTGTCTGCAGGACGACCGAGACGAACCCGCGTTCGGCCGCCTTGTGGGCGAGGTATCCGAGCGTTCCTCGCGTGTCGTCTGCCTCGTCGATCGTTGCGTAGGCGAATCCGCTGCCATCGTGGTTTGCCTTCGAGCAGCAGAGATCTAAGACCGGGGTTCCGGCGACGAGACTCGGTTGCTCACCACAGTCGACGGCGGCGGCCATCGAACGCTGCTTACGGAGCGTCAACGCTTCCGTCTCGCAGTTTTCCAAGTCGTCCAACAGGCTGTGAAGCGTTGTGAGGCCTGCCTGTTTGTACGCTTCTGTCCACCAGACTGCTTCGGCGGAGGCTGTCGCCATCCCCGCAGAGAAGTCTGCAGCCGAGAAGCACCGGTCTGCTAGCTGACAGATCTCGCGTGCGCTCAGACGCATCAGTCCGCCCTCCAATGCGCTGCCCGATCCGGTTTCGACGGGTACAGCCAGTACGACTCGGGCCCGTCCGTCAGATCTTCCGCCAGGGGTGCCCCCTGGAAGAACGTTCCCTTGACCCAGCCCTTCGATTTGGGATGTTTCTTCTGGACGCCCCAGATCGCTTTGAGACTGGAAATAAACGAGAGCGGAACGAAATCCGCGTCGAGCGGGTTCGCTCGAACCTCCGCGTAGGACAGTCCGTGCACCGTCTGCACGCGTTCGACGACGTCCCGATGTTCGGGGTGCTCGAAGAGGAACTCAGCGACGGTCTGTGTGGCGCCGTACTCGTCGAGGTCGTCTTCGAGTTGCTGTACCTGATTCGCGATGCCGATCGGGAGGCCGTACTCCTCGTAGTCCTGTTCGCCCCGGACCCCGATCCGCGGCTCCTCTTCCTCGATTGACCGATACCAGAAGAATCGGCGGGCATCGGGATCACTCATATCGATGTCGAGTGCCCACTGGTACTCCGACGTGAGAAGCGACTGTAGCTCTCCCAGCGACATCTCCGGTGCGACATCGCTTCGCTCCGAGGCAGTCAGCGACGAGACGAGTCCCTCACACGTCTCCGGATACACGTCGAGTAGGAGCGAGTGTAACACTTCCTGGGTCTCTTTTTCGAGGTGACGCTCTGCCCAGTCGCACAGGTCCGTCCAGAACGATGCTCCCATTTCCTCGGTTCGTACCGTCTCTACTCTGTCTGCAATCTCCTGCAACTCGCGAGCGATCCGGTCTTTCGAGACGAAGAACTCCTCGGTGTCGCTGTCGTCTTCGGCGAACCACGTCGTCGCCTTGTCGAGTACTGCCCTGAACCGTTCGACGTCTTCGGGCGACGGCTTGACTGACTTCGCCCGGGCGAGCGCGACTTCCCGCGCACGGAGCCACGCGTGCATCAGTTGCGGATGGTTGACGACGTAGTGGATGATTCCGACGCCAGAGGAGTTTCCGGTGCCGAGATATCGTTTGATGTCGTAATCCAGCGTCGCGGCGTCGGAGTCCCTGGCTTCGGCCATTCGCTCTGCGAGATCGTAGCCGAACACTCGTAGCATATACACTGCCAGCATCTGGGCCATATACGGGCCCTTCAGCGGGTGGTCGCCGTCCATCGCGCGGAACTCTTTGGTGCCGTTGAGCCCGTTCCCGTAATATCCCGAAGAGCGCATCAGATAGCCACCAGTAGAGAGAAAGTCGATGTCGGGCTGGTGGCCGGCCGCCAGAGAGTCGACGATGTGGCCGAAGAAGCGCCTGCTCCGGTTCGCCCGTGTCCAGATCAGTATCTCGGGCGTGGCTCGACCCTCTCTTACGTGCGGGAGTTCCTCGAACTGGTCGTCCATTAGGTCGTCTGTGATCTCGCCTTCACAGAGGAACGCCCACAGGTCCCAGTCGTTCGCGATGATCCGATCCGTGTTCTCCCCCTCTCCGGAGTTGTGTGAGAAGACGCCGAACGAAAGCAGTTGCGACGGGGTTTCGATGGTGTACACTGCCCGGCCAACGCCATCTCGGTCCAAATCAGCCCGGTCGAGCGTGATGTCCCACTCCTCCGCCGTCATTTTCTCCATCAGCAACCGGGCGAAACTCAGTCGCGTCTGCTTCAGCGACCCGAGACGCTCGGGTTGCATCAGGTCCGATGGATCGCGGAGGGAATCCACGTCGAACCGATATTCTCCACTGTTGGCTGGCATTACATAGCAATCTGTACGTTCTGCAAATTAAAATCTTTGGTTATAATTCATAGACGATACCGCACGCCCCGTAATCGAGTCGTTGCCAGACACGGAACTGCGGCTATAGAGTCGACGGAGAGAGTTGCAGGTGCTCAATCGTCACCGTGCGTTCTCGCGGCCTCGTCACTGGCGGACTGGCCTGGTTTGCTCGCTACCTCTGGACTCCGGAACATCGAACGGCTTTCGTCGACGATCATTCCCGTGTGGTCCGCACCGAGTTTCTTGATGAACACGACGAGCGAGATCACACAGACGATCGCGAAGGGTGCACCGGTGATAATCACTGAGGACCGAAGCGCGCTCGCGCCGCCCAGAACGACGAGGATCGACGCGATGAGTCCCTGCAGGACGCCCCAGAAGACACGATTGAGGCTCGAAGGGCTCGCTTTCCCGCCGGTGGTCAGCATTGCGACCGCCAGCGTCGAGGAGTCCGCGGAGGTCGCGAAGAACGTGACGACCAACACGAGAAAGAGCGGCTGCCACAACTCTCCGAGCGGCAGTGCGCCGAACAGTGCGTACCCAGCGACGCCGTCGCCGAACTGGGAGACGGCCCCCAGAATGTCGACGAGACCTGACTGCTGGAGCCACATCGACGTGCCACCGACGACGGTAAACCACACGACGGAGACGGCAGTCATCGAAACGAGAGCGGTAAAGAGAACCTCCCGAATCGTCCGACCTTCAGATATGCGGGCCAGGAACAGGCCGACGAACGGCGCCCACGCGATCCACCACGACCAGTAGAAAACTGTCCAAAACGACGACCAGGCTGCGCCGCCTTCGGTTCCGACGCCCGTGAATAAACTCATCGCGAAGAAGTTCTGAACGTACGTGCCGACGGCGAGCGCACCCGTATTCAGCACGGCGAGTTCGGAGATCCCCGAGAGGAGAATGCCGCCGACGAACGTCGCCAACAGGAGGACCGCCATAATCGCGATATTGAAATCCGAGAGCCGCCGAATCCCGCGGTCGACACCGGCGACCAGCGAGAGCGTGAAGATGATGGTGATTCCGGTGATCGCTAGCACAGTCTCTGCGTCTCCGAACTGGATCCCGGTTCGGTACGTGATTCCCGTCAGGATCTGCGTCGCGATGAAACCAAGTCCCGTCGCGATTCCGCCCAGGGTAGCGATCACAGCGAGCGTATCGATCGTCCGTCCGATGATTCCGTTGAGATTATCCATACCCAGAACGGGCATCAGCACGGTCGACGTGCGGAACGGTGCGCCGTGTTCGTAGACGTAGTACGCGACCGGAATTCCGATCGCGAGATAACCGCCCCACGCGGACACGCCGTAGTGGAAGATCGAATACGCAAGTGCCGGTACCATCGCACTCGCCGTTTCGGCTTCGGCCCCGCTACTGAACAACGGAGGGACCGTGCTATAGTGCGTCAAAGCCTCGACGGGGCCGAAGAAGACGATTCCGGCCGAGAGACCTGCCGAGAAGAACATCGCGAGGTAGGAGAAGTTACTGTACTCCGGGGTCCCCTCGCCGAGTTTGATGCGTCCATAGGGGCTGACCATCAGGTACACACAGACCACGAGCATCAACAGCATCGTCAGGAGGTACATCCACGCAAGTCCTTGCCCGAAGACGCTGAACGCGGTCGTAATCTGGTTCGAGACCCACTCCGTTCGGAACGCCGCCAGTCCGATAAACACGAACGTGACGAGCGCGCCGAAGATGAACGGAATCGGGTCGAGTTCATCTACGAACTCCGTAAGCACACTTGAGCCGCTTGATTGAGCCATTGTATCGCTCCATTGTTCACGTTTTATTCTATGTAAATATATGTTGTGGTTATGATTACCAAGGTAGGTAGTACCGTCGATCCGAGTGCAGTCGGGCGAATGTACGCAATCGTGTCCGATCACAACATAGAATGAGTTGCTGAGCTCCTTGCCAGCGACCCGCCCATTCCAGCACGAATGCCGCTGTACCAAACACTTAAAATCTGTTGCACCAACGCAAACGTATGGCCGACGACCGACCGGTATTCGATTATACATCGTCAGCACCGTGGGCGCAAGCGATCAAATCGTACGGGAGCACCGAGGACGTGAACCGAGCCATCCGGGAGATGGTCTCGGATGGGAAGACGAAAGACGAAGCCTGGGAAGCCATCTGGGACCACGAGGTACGTCGGTTCGAAGCCGACAGCGAGTTCCGGGAGGGCGTCCGGGAAATCTACGAGGAGGCCGGCGTCAATCTGCTGAGTGTCACTCCGTGGACGCACGAGTCGGGCGTCTCCGAACGCGCTGGTCAGCGGCGTGACCTCGCACGGTGGCAGTCTAGATTCGACTCGGCTGATTGGCTGCACAAAGTGACCTCGCCAACAGAGGCGCGACGTGTCGCTGCCGACGGCGACACTGGAATTATTCTCAACACCCAGAACGTCGGGGCCGCGATCGAAGGCTCGCTCGACAGGATCGACGTACTGTACAACGAGGGTGTGCGACTGTTCCAACTCACGTACAACTACCAGAATTTGCTCGGGACCGGTTGTAACGATCCGTCTGAGGGTGGTCTTTCAACGTTCGGACGGTCGGCAATCGACCGCATCAACGAACTCGGCGGTGTCGTCGACGTTTCTCACTGTGGAAAGCAAACGACGCTCGACGCGATCGAATATTCCAGCAAGCCTGTCGCCGTGACGCACGCGACCTGCCAATCGGTCTCGCAGCATTATCGTGGCAAATCCGACGAGGAGATCGAGGCACTTGCCGACGCAGACGGCTATATGGGCATCGTGACGCTGCCGTGGTTCATTGCACCCGACAGAGAGGATCCGACGCTCGACGTCTTGATCGAGCACCTGGACCACGCGAGTGCTATTCTCGGACCCGACAACGTCGGCCTCGGGACAGACTTCTACCCGGCAGACGAACTGTTCCCCCAGGAACTTCTGGAGTACTACAAAGAGCACATCGTCAGGCTTGGATTCGATCGCGAAAAGGTGGAAGCACGAGACATCGCAGCTGGACTCGGTGATTTCAAAACGTATCAGGACTGGCCGCTCCTTCGTGCGAGACTCGAAGAGCACTTCTCCGACGTCGTGGTAGACGGCGTCCTCGGCGAGAACTTCCTCCGGTTCTGGGAGCGCTCGATCTGAGGGACTGCTGAAACCACGGGCTCGCGCCGTCGCTGTGTTGTACTCTTTCCGGGCCCGACGGGTAATCGGTCCTACGTCGTTGGTGTCTGAACGGATTATACTGATGCCGAACACACCTTCATCAGAGCCGAAAGTTTGAACGAAGTTTTATTACATCTATCCCTGTAGGACATCAGTATGAACGGTGATCAAGAAAGCGAGTCTGCAACGGTCGGAGCGACCGAAACCACGTTCGCTATCATTGAGCAGTTACGCGACGACGGGACAAGCGTTACTGACCTGGCTCACGCGCTCGATCTATCTAAGAGCACGATCCACAATCACCTGCGGACGCTGACCCAGTTGGGTTACGTGGTCAAAGAGGGACACACCTACCACCTGGGGTTGCAGTTCCTGGATCTGGGAGATGCCGCGCGCGATCGGTGGAATCTCTACGAGGTGGCCAAGCAGGAACTCGACGGACTCGTATCGAGTATCGGTGAACACGGATACGTGATGGTCGAAGAGGAAGGAAGGGGGATCTACATCTACCAGTCCAAGACCGAACAAGCCGTACAGACCGACTCTCACATCGGAACTGCGGTCGATCTCCACGCCACGGCAGTTGGAAAGGCCTATCTCGCGTACCTTGACGACGAGCGACGGGACGAATTACTCACTCAGCTCGATTTGGAAGAACTAACCGAGTCGACGTACTCGGACAGAGAAGCGCTCGAGGCGGAGTTGGATTCGATCAACGAGCAGGGATACGCGTTCAACGACGAGGAACGCTTCGTCGGTATGCGTGCAGTCGGTGCACCAGTGCTCGGACCCGACGGACAGGTTCTAGCCGCAATCAGCGTCTCAGGCCCCACGACTCGGATGAAGGGAGAGCGGTACCGGAGCGAAATCCCGGAGATGGTTATGCAGGCCGCTCGGATTATCGGGATCAGAGTGACTTACTCGTAACGAGGCAGTGTACCGATAATGACGGCCTGTTCTGTATTACTCCAAACGTCAGTTCGTCTCATTTTTGCGGTACAACCTCTTGCTACACGATTCGCTCGGTATAAAATAACACCTGTACATATGTTATGGTGACAGATCCAGGCGAGATCGAACGGTCGGAGTGCGTCTCCGACCAACAGGCCCCCACTGAATTATCTATATTTGATTATATAACATTTGAATTAGTATTTGGTCTAAAATCTAACCGTATTGAATTTCATTTATTCCCTCTGAGTCCCATTACAGGGCTTGAAAATGCAGTATATAAATCTATTACATAAATACTTATATTATAAATTAATTGGTGGTTTTTATATTATATTCTATCGCCGGACCCTCCCCGGTGTGCAAAAATGTTATTTGGATGTATTTTATGATGGTATATTGCAATGCTACGGATTGGTTCCCCACACGCGACCTCCAACGATAGAGGCGGGCCACGCCATCAACCGAGACACGTCCCGGTAGACCGACCGACGCCGACGCACGAACGGCACAAACCAGGACAAACGTCCGAGCCGGATGCGCTCTTGGCGCGGAGGCAGCGACGATGACGCTCTACGCTGTCGAAGCGATCGACGACGCGATCAAAGCGACGCGAGCCTTTCTCTGGCCGTTCGACCGAGGCCGGTGGCTGCGGTTGGCAGTGGTCATCTTCTTCGTCGGCGGTACCGGCGGGTTCGCACCGTTTCAGTTCACTGGTAGCGCGCCGACCGGCCCCGGTCCCGGTTCCGAAGCCCCGCTCCCCTCGGGGGCACCGTCGCCGGAGTTCGCTGCTCCCGGCGGCGTCGAACTGCTCGTGATCGCGGTCATCTTCGCGCTTATCGCTTCGATCCTCCTCGGATTCCTGTTCGTGGGATCGGTGATGGAGTTCGTCTTCGTCGAATCTCTCCGCCGAGAGGCAGTGTCGATTCGAAGTTACTGGCGCGACCGCTGGCGGTTGGGCGCCCGACTGTTCGGATTCCGACTTTTATTCGGCCTACTCACGCTGGCCGTCATCGTCGCCATCCTCGCGGCGATCCTGTGGCCGCTTCTCGTCGGAGACGGCGGCTTCGCACTCGGGTTGGTGTTTCTCGCGATTCCGGTTTTCGTCGTCGTTGGAATCGTCAGCGGTCTCGTCGGTGGGTTCACGACGAACTTCGTCGTCCCGATTATGCTCCTCGAGGACCGAGCGTTGCTCGCTTCGTGGCGGCGATTTTGGCCTACGCTGACCGGGCAGTGGAAGCAGTATCTCGCCTACGCAGTCGTCTCGTTTATCCTTCAGATCGCGGCAGGTATCCTCGCGAGCATCGCGACAGTTCTGGGCGCCCTCGTGGCCGCGATCCCGCTCGGAATCGTGGGTCTCGTGGGCGTCGCGCTCCTCTCCGTGGCCGAAATTGTCGGGTGGATTCTGATCGCCGTTGCGGCCCTGATCTTCCTCCTCGCGATCTTCGTCCTCGGTCTGCTCGTCGCCGTCCCCGTGCAGACGTACCTCCGGTACTACGCGCTGTTCGTTCTGGGCGATACCGAGGGCGACTTCGATCTGATCGCCGAGCGCCGGGAGGCAGTCAGAGAGTAGCTCTCCCCGCTCGGGCGACGCACGCTGCGCTGTGTTGGACGTTCCGTGTCCGACGACGAGACGAGTGGACTGTACCGCGATCAGCCTGATTTAATATGGCATTCGTTGCCAAAGATATAATTCTCTCCGGGTTGAGACCCGGATAAATGAGCGACGTATACGATTCCATAGAGACCGAACCGTGGACAGAGATTCAAGAGCGTCACAGCGAACTCCTCGATCAGCAAGTCGACTACCTCGCCGCGGAGTCCGAATACTACCAGCGGAAATTCGACGAGTGGGGTATCGATCCGGACGACATCGCCTCGATCGAAGCGCTTCGTGCTGTGCCGTTCACGACGAAGGACGACGAACGGGCCTGTCAGGTCGAAACCGACCCTGAGAGACCGCTCGGCGAGCACCAAGCCGTGGCGACAGAGCGACTGAACCGGACGATCTCTTCGTCTGGGACGACGGGTAAGCCGACGTACTTCGGCCTCACCGAGCAAGACCGAAAGAAGTGGAACCAGGTCCTCAAGCGGTGTTTCTACGCTGCGGGCATCCGACCGGACGACACCCTCATCTTCGGCGTCGGCCAGACGATGGTCCCCGGCGGCACGCCCTACTTCGAGGGGCTGACGAAACTCGGCAGCAACGTCGTCCCAGCGGGCGGTGGGACGACGGAGCGACTCCTTTCTGCCACGACCGACCTCGACGGCGACGTCCTCTTCACGACGACGTCGCATCTCCGATACCTCTCCGAGCGCGCCCCCGAACTGCTCGATCACGACGTCGACGAACTCCCTGTCACAAAGCTCATCGGCGGTGGCGGCCCCGGTATCGCGAACCCCGAGATTCGCGAGGAACTGTACGACGTCTGGGACGCCACAGACGTCCGTGAAATAATGGGTCTGGGGGACGTCGTGGCGTGTCTGTGGTCCGAGTGCGAGGCCGAGAACGGGATGCACTTCCACGGACAGGAACACGCCCACGTGGAACTCGTCGATCCCGAGACCGAGGAGGTGGTCCCCTTCGAGGACGGTGCCGAGGGCGAACTCGTCTACACGCCGCTCCAGCGCGAAGCGACGCCGCTGCTCCGGTTCCGCTCTGGCGACGTCGCCCGGGTCACCGGAACCGAATGCGAGTGCGGGCGGACCTCCCCGAAGATCCAGTGCATCGGTCGCACCGACGATATGCTGATCTACAAGGGGATGAACGTCTTCCCCTCCGCGGTCCGCGACATCGTCTCCGACGTCGACGGCGCCCAGCCGCACGTCCGCGTGGTCGTCCCCGATTCCGACAAGGTCCACTTCGAGAAGCCGATTCCACTGGAGGTCGTTGTCGACCCAGACAGCGCACGGAGCGAAGACGAGATCGCCGGCGACGTCGTCGATGCCGTCCGATCGCACCTGAAAGTCCGCGTCGAACCGCGACTGGTCGATCTCGACGACATCGAGCTCTCGGAGTACAAAGCCGACCTGGTGGTGATCGAAGACTAACGGCGACAGAAAGTAGAAAACCACAGAGGAAAACAGAAAGCCAGAGGCGCGGCGTTACTGCCGCAGTACGGGCGCTTCCTTCTCGCCGTCCGGCCAGGAGCCGTAGTGGTTGAGAATCTCCTCGGGCGGTTTCTTCTCCTCCCACTCGTCGATGAATGCGTCGAACGACTGCGCCTCCTCGAGGCGTTGCTCGCGGAACGCCTCGCGCCGCTGTTCGGTCGCGTCTTCGTCGACGGTTAGCGTGTCCTCGTCGTACTCGATCTGGTAGAGTTCGTCGGCCGAACGGTGCGTCACGCGGTTGTCTTCGATGTCTTTCATCACGTCCTCGGGATCGCGTTCGAGGACGTCACCGTAGCCACACCCGCCGCCGGAGTGCCCGATGAACAGGTCCCCGTTCTCGTAGGGCTGGGACTCCCGCACGTGGCTAGTGATGTTGTAGTCAGCGTCAAGGGTCCGTTCCTGGAGCAGTTCGATGAGGTCGTCGGGGACGTACTCCCCGTTTTTCATCCGGTCTTTCAGGTCGGAGTTGGTGATGGTGATACCGGGAATCGTCCGGGGTGCGTACCCGCCGAAGAGCCCCTGGCCCGTCACGAGTTTCGAGTTGTGACAGATCGAGAGCCACTCGACGACGGGGACGTGATGCATCATATAGCCGATCTGCATCCCGATCCCACCCCGGTGCTTACCGTGCCCGCAGGAGTCGGTGCCGTGCCGGAAGAATTGATGCGTGAACGGGTACTCGTTCTCGACAAACTCCATATTCGAGGCGTGGCCGAAGGGACACCACGGGAAGATCGCCTCGTCCTCGCCGTCGCGGCGGGCCTGTCCGCCCGTCCCGTCGGTATTAAGCCCGTGTGACATCAGGTCGGCAACCGGTTCGCCGTGCTGGCTCACACCGCCGAAGGCGTACCCCGGGCCGGTGTTGGCCATCGGCGCAGTGACGTGTTCGTTCTCGGTCTCGTCGTCGTACATCGATCGCGAGAACATCGTCGTCGTCGAGTCCATAATCACCTGATTCACCATCACGGCTTGGACTGTCGACGCCTCGGCGTCCGGGTAGAGAATCGTCCCTTTCGGAATCTCGAAGTCGATCAGGTCGTAGGTCCCGTTGCTTTTCGGGAGGTCGTGGAAGGGGACACTGAACAGGTAGTTTGCGGTGTGTGCGATCGAAGCGACCGGCTGTGAGTTGTACGCCCCGTCGTTCTCCGGCGACGTGCCGGTGTAGTCGATGAGGATTTCGGGGCCGTCTTTCTCCATCTCGGCGTTGAGACGCCAGAGGCCGTCCTCGTATCCGACCGAGTCAGCGAAGTGAACGGTCCGGAAGGTGCCATCGTTCCACTCGTCGACGCGCTTTTTCGCGCCCTCCCGAGACTCCTTGATGTTTCGACGGAGCAGTCCTTTGAAGAAGTCCGGACCCTGTTTGTCGATGATAAGTTCCTTAATGCGCCGGCGGACCCGGTCGCAGGTCGTGACGCGGGCCCGCAGGTCGATCTCGTGCATCCGGGGCGCACGGGAGATGAAGTTCTTCTGCATCTCTACCATATCGCTCTTTAGCTGGTAGTTCTCTCCGATCTTGATCGGCGAGAGCTTCATTCCCTCGTCGTGGCGGGTCCGCGCGGAGATCGGCATCCCGCCCGGTTCGATCGCGCCGGTTTCTGTGGTGTGGGCTGCAGCCGACACCCACGCCATAATCTCGCCGTCGTCGAAGACGGGCATAAACGCGATCTGGTCGGGGTTGTGAATCCCCCCGTACAGGGCGTCGTTCGCGTAGAAGACGTCACCGGGTTCGACGCCGACGGTCTCGTCGTCGGCGAAGTTGTTGATGACGTACTTCAGCGGCGGGATGCCCGTGACGACGTGGAGGTACGCCCCTGCCGCCGAGTCGACGAGGTCCCCCTCCGGAGTGTAGATCGCGACCGCGAGGTCGCGGGCGGCGATGAACTGCGAGACGCCCGAGCGGACGAAGACGTCCATCCCCTCGTCGAGGATGAGCCGCAGTCGCTCGGAGTAGATCTCGTAGTCGCCGTGCTCCAGTTCGTCCATACAGGCCAGTTCCTCCGCGGACGGTTCTTCGAGGTCGAGCCAGTCGATCAGCTGATCGCGATTGACAGTCATTGGGTGCCTCCGTTTTCGAGGATGCCGTTCCGATATTCGTCGAGTCGGTACTCCCAGCCCTCCGGCACTGCCGTCGTGGTGTAATCGGCGTCGACGACGGCGGGCCCGTCGATCTCCATCCCGGCGCGCAGGTCCTCGTACTCGAAGACCGGCGTCGAGACGAAGCCGTCGGCACCACTCCAGCGGATGTCGCGGGACCCCGCCCGCGCGGGCGACGGATCGGGCTGCTGCATCGACGCAGTCGGCAGTTGGATGTCGGGACTCTCGACCCGGGCGCGGAGCGCGAAGTTCTCCACGGTGATGCCGTGACTCGGCGTGACCGAGTACGGGGAGAATCGATCTTTGTACTGGTCAATGAAGTGATCACAGACGGCTTCGACGTCTGATTCGTCCGTGAGTTCGATCCGCGGCGACCGGATGCGGGCCACGTGGATCTGCCCGCCGAACCGCATATCGAGTTCGAGATCGTAGACGATCTCGTCGGGGTCGTAACCCTCACTCTTGATGTCGCGACGACCCTTTGCCTTCAGTTCTGCGACGACCTCGTTGAACGTCTCGTAGTCCGTGCCGTACTCCGCTTCCTCGCCGGAGTCGCGGAGGTACATCGATTCGGACTGCTCGTAGATGTGAAGCGTGTCCATCGTCGCCGACCCCATCGCGCAGAACACCGGCGAGTACGGCGTCGTGACGACGGTGTCGATGTCGAGATACGAGGAGTACGAGGCGGCGTGCAGCGGGCCAGCCCCGCCGAAACTGTAGAGGGCGAACTCGCGGGGGTCGTGCCCCCGGAGCATCGTCTCCTTCCGTACGGTGTTCCCCATATTCCCGTCGGTGATCCGGCGGATGTTCGAGGCCGCTTCGGCGATGTCCATTCCGGCCGGGTCGGCGACGTGGGTCTCGATCGCTTCCTCGGCTCTATCGACCGCCAGGCGCTGATTGCCCGCGTAGAACTTCTCGGGATCGATGAATCCGAGCACGACGTCGGCATCGGTCACCGTCGGCTGCGTCCCGCCGCGGTTGTAGCAGGCCGGGCCCGGGTCGGCGCCCGCGCTCTCGGGACCAACTTCGATCCGACCGCCCAGCTCGTCGTTGACGGAGGCGATCGATCCGCCACCGGCCCCGATCGACTTCGACTCGATCATCGTGCCAGAGACGCGCCAGCGGTCGATGACTGGCTCGAACTCGTAGGACTGCACGCCGCCGCGGGTGAGGATGCCGATGTCGAAGCTCGTCCCGCCCATATCGGTCACGACGGCTTTGTCGTAATCGAGCACGTCACAGAGGTACTCGCCGCCCTTCAGGCCGGCCACCGGGCCGCCGTTGAACGTCTCGACGGCGGTCGTCTTGTAAGATTCGGCCATTCCGCCGGTGTTGTGGAGCATCTGGATGTCGCCTTCGTAGCCGTGGGCCTCCAGGCGGTCTTTGATGTCCGCGATGTGCTCCTGCATCAGCTCGGAGAGGTACGCGTCGAGCAGCGTCGTGTTCGTGCGCTCGTACTCCTGTTTCGTCGGCATCACCTCCGAGGAGAGGAACACAGGGATGCTCCCGAGATACGACGGTGGGTACTCCTCGCGGACGAGTTCGCGGAGGCGCTGCTCGTGGTCGGGATAGGCGTACGACCACAGCAAATTCACCACGATAGCGCGTGCCCCCTTGTCGACGAGGTCGCGGATCTGCTCGCGTGCGTGTTCTTCGTCTAACGGCCGGAGGACGTTGCCCTCACTATCGACGCGCTCGCGGATCCCGTTCGTGCGGGAGTCGGGCACGAGGTACTCCGGCTTCTTCGCGTCCGAGATGTTCCGCTGTTCGCTGTCAGTCAGCCCGTCTGCCCAGCGCGGTCCGCGGCCGATCTGTGGGTAGTCCTGCACGCCGGCGGTCGTGAGCAATCCGAGTTTCGGTCCCTTGCGCTCGATAAGACGGTTCATCGCCGTCGTCGTGGAGTACCGAATCGAGTCCACATCGCCGATGAGGTCCTCGAGCGACAGATCGAGCTGGCGGGCGCACTTGTCGATCCCCTGGAAGAAGCACTCCGACATATCGTGCTCCGTCGTCGGCGTCTTCGCGGAGACGACGTCACCGTCGTGGAGCGTGAAGCAGTCGGTGAACGTGCCGCCCGCGTCGATGTTGATTCGCGTCGTCATTTGACGTCCTCCTTCAGGCTCTCTAAGTCCAGTTCGGTATCGTGCGTGATCGGGTGTCCCGGCGGGAGATACTCGTTCTCGATCATTGTGCCACATCCGGGGCAGTAGAACTCCACGATCCGGACCCAGTCGGGATCGGGCGCGAACGTATACTCTTCGCCCTCGATCAGCGGCGGGTGGACCTCGCGCGGATCGCGTTCGTTCACGAGACAGTGCCGCTTGTAATTCTCCGCTGCCGGCCCCAACGCCTCACCGCAGTTGTGACACTGCCACTGTTCGGCGTCGAGGTCGACTGCGAGGTACTCTGCGACTCGTTTGGTCGTTCCGGTACCGGTGTCTGATTCTACCATCGTCGTTCCTGTCGTGTGTTCGATCGCTGTCGCGTCGTCGTTCGACCGTCGTACGCACCCGTGTGAGGGGGCACGTGTTCGTTTCGCGAGCTATGCATCCGCGTATCCCTCCCGAACCGCGTGGACCGCAGTCGGATGGACGTCGGCTGGGAGTTCCCGACCGCTGGCGAGGAACGCAGACTCCGGCAACGCTCGACAGCGGGCTTCGACCTGGGCAGTGATCTCTGCGGGCCCCGAAGAAAGCAGATCGGCTGTGATGCCGCCCCCGACGCGGACGTCCGGGTGCGCGTCGGCCGTCGCGGTTGGGTCGTCAGTGTCCAAGAGCAGCGCGGCTGGCTCAGCACGGTCGAGTACGGCGTCCACCATCGCTTCGGAGTACCCGTTCGGGGCCAACGCGAGCGGCGTATCGTAGAAGCCGGTGATGTTCCCCAGCACTTCGAGCGTCTCGGCAGTCACGGCTGCCGCCGTCTCGCCGTCGAACGCCGCAGCCTCCTCGTATACGAGGAGGGCGTCGACTCCGGACTTGCCGAATTCGCGACCGAGTTCGCCGATAGCCGTACGGACTGGCTTGGCGTACGTCTGATCGAGCGCGGCGGCGTCGCCGAACGTCGCTTCGAGCGTCGTGAGTGGTCCGGGGACGACGCCCACGACCGCCGCCTCGTCGAGGCCCGACACGAGCCGTTCACCGACATCGACCACGGTCGGGAGCCGACCGCGGTCGGTGGCCGTCGTCGGATCGACAACGTCTTTGGGCGAGTCAAGCGCCCGTTCGATCTCGAAGCGCGTGTCGGCGTCGTCCCACGCGACGTCCGCGCCGAGCGCTTCGGCGACGAGTGTCGTGTCGATACCCGTGCAGACCGCGTCGGTCTCGAACAGCCGATAGGCGGACTGGATCGCGTTCGCCTGCTGGGTCGCGTTCGAGAGGAAGATATCGGCCGGGACCTGGTTGACCGCCGCGGCCAACCGCCCGACGAGCGGGACGTACGGCTTCGGCTCCGCGCGGCGTCCGCTGAGGTACTCGACAGCCGATGGGGGCCCGAAGCTCATCGTTCGATGATTCCGTGACCGTACTCGTCTACCTCGAACGTCCAGGACGCCGGAATCACGTACGTCGTGTCCTCGGCCTCGATGATAGCACGCCCGGCGACGACGTTCCCCGGCTCCAGTGATTCGCGCTGGTAGACGTCCGTCGATACCCAGCCGTCTTCGGGCCAGTACGCGTCGCGTTCGCCCTTGCGCGCGTGGCTCGGGTCCTCGACTTGGAGTTCTTGCTCGCTGAACCCCTCGGTAGCGACCGGTCCGACGGCCGTGAGAACCATCGTGTCCAGGTCGATCCGCTCTTCCGGATCCGTCGCGACAGCTTCGAGCGTGTCCGTGAGATCTGCCGCCTCGTCGAGGCGTGTCGGAACGGAAACTTCCTCGACGCCGGTGTCCGAGCGGACGAGCATCGTGAGGTCGAACGCGATTTCGTCGGCCTCGAAGCCCTCACCGCGCATATCTTGCGTGGCCTCTGCCTCTAAGTCTTCAACGAGGTTGTTGTACTGTCGGACGTCTACGTCGGGTTGATCGACCGACGCTCGCCCGCCGAACGCAGCGGTGTATCGGTGCTCGACATCGAGTGTCGCACCGCCGAACGCACTGAACTCCGCGGCGGCCGGCGCCGTGATGACGCGCTCGATTCCCGCTTTCTCCGCGAAGTCACAGCAGTGCATCGGACCAGCACCGCCGTAGGCGACGAGCGTGGCGTCGCTGGGTTCGGTGTCACCGAGTTGGTCGGTGATCGAATCTGCGATGTTCTGATCAACTCGCTCTCGAATGCGAAGGGCAGCATCGGCGACCGATGTGTCCAGGGGATCGGCGACAGCCCGCTCGATGGCGTCGTCGGCGCGGTCGGCGTTCAACTGCTGGTCGCCGCCGAGGAAGTACTCGGGGTCGATGTATCCGAGTGCGACGTCGGCGTCGGTCGTCGTCGGTTCGAAGCCACCGAGGTCGTAGCAGGCCGGTCCCGGTTCTGCACCCGCGCTTTCGGGGCCGACCGTGAGTTCCCCACCGTCGACGGAGGCGATCGATCCGCCGCCCGCGCCCGCGGTGTGGACGTCGACCATCGGGATGTGGACCGGCATCTCCGCGACTTCGGGGTCGAGGTCGCGTTCGACCGTTCCGGCGCTGATCTGTCCGATGTCGATGCTCGTCCCACCCATATCGGTACTCAGGGCCGCGTCGAGGTCGTACAGGTCGCTGAACGCCTTCGTTCCGAGAACGCCGGCGACCGGCCCGGAGTTGTAGGTGTGGAGCGCGACGGTCTTCGAGACGCCCGCGACGCCGCCGGCTGACTGGCCAATGAGAAGCGGATTGCCGTACCCGCTGTCGCGGACGTCGTCCTCGGCTTTGTACAGTGATCGCGCCATCGGCCGGTGGATGTAAGCGTTGGTCAGGGCCGTGTACGAGCGGGCGAGATAGCCCGGACGGCTACTCACTTCGTTCGCTGTGAGGACCTGATTCGGCCCCAGGTAGTGCGGTGGATACTCGGACTCGATTATGTGGCGCGCCTGTTCCTCGTTGGCCGCGTTGTGAAAGGAGTTCGAGAGGCTGATGACGAGGAGTTTCGCACCGCGGTTCATCAGCGTCTTCGCCGCCTCGAGGACGTCTTCCCGCTCGACAGGGTTGACGATGTTCCCGTCGGCGTCGATCCGTTCGTCGATGCCGGCGACGAGACTCTCGTCAGTGAGCGCTGTGATGCCACTGTTACCGTCGACGGCCGTCTCGAAGAGGTCGTCTTTGCGGCCCGATGTCACGATCATCCCGATCTGTGGCCCAGATCGCTCGATGATGGTATTCGTGCCGATAGTTGTCGAAAAGCGAATGACGTCGGTGTCGACGAGGAACTCCTCGGTCGATTGATCGAGGCTATCGGCCGCTTTGTCGATGCAGTTCCTGAAACAGACGGTCAGGTCGTGGTCTGTCGTCGGTACCTTGACTGTCGTGGACCCGCCCGGATACGAGACGTATCCGTCGGTGAAGGTCCCGCCAGTGTCGATACTGACGTAGTAATTGGTTTGGCTTGACATACCACGTGACCTTCATCGTTAATGCTCATAATAAATGTTCTGTGCAGAAGCATATTTGCCATTGTCAAAAATTTCTCCCTGAAAAGGTGGAAATAAAATACGATCGCCGAGGTCGAGATAGCAGAGAACAATTGGTATGCATTAGAACAGTGTATGGGTGAGTAGGCATCGAAGGACCGCAGTTTGCAGTGTGTCGATATCGAACGCTCTGAAGCCGCGAATTGCGTCTGACCTTCTTTTTGGTATCATCAAAACGAATAAAATCGTGGCTATCACTCACAGTCACTGCCTTGTCGGACCCGACTGGAGTGCAATTTCCGCGTTGTGGGCGGATCTCGTCACCAGTTCCGGAAGTTCGTCACGGAAGTACGACCCACGCCAATTACTCGCCGGTCCCGACACGCTCAGTGCGCCGATGAGTCCGTTCTTGCTGTCGACGACAGGCGCGCCGACAGCGCGGATTCCTCGCATCTGCTCTTGATCGTTCAGTGCGTAGCCCTGGTCTCGCACCGTCTCTAGTTCGTCCAACAACTCCTCGCGCTCGGAGATCGTCTGTTCTGTGATCGCCGGCAGCCCGTGTGCCTCGATTACTTCCTGGACTCGCTCGGGCGGTAGTCTCGCCAGCATAGCCTTCCCGCCCGCCGTACAGTGAATGTGCTCTTGTGGCTGATCGCGTTTCGCCGCGTGAAAATCTTTTCCGATGGCTTTCTCACCGAACACCTCATAGAGGACTAACAGTTTCCCTTCGTACTCGATCAGAAGATGTGCGACGCCGTTGCTCGCGTGTGCGAGTCGGTCGACCTCGTCTCTTGCCACCTGATAGAGTGGATTCTGGCTCCGAACACGCTCACCCAGCGGGAGGAGTTCGAGGCTCAAACCGTACGCACCGTCCCGCTGTTCGACGAATCCGGCTTCCTGCAGCGTTGCCAGATAGGTGTGCACCGTCCCAGGAGAGAGACCCAACTCCGCGGCGAGTCCGGATACCGTGCTCGGCCCTTCCCTCCGGAGGTAGATCAACAGCCGACACGCTCGCTGTACCGACTTGATCCGCCGCGGCGCGGTATCTGTTCCCATACAAGAACGACACTCACGATCTTACTTAATTTTTTGTGATTATCAAAATGCTTTGCGAGAGCCGTAAGTACGGATCCGTGATCGCCCGCCCGCCACGGTACCTGAATCAGGGCCATAGATAAATAACAAATGTACCGGTGTTATCGGGCCACATACCTCGCCTGCAGGAGATGGGTTAGCTCAGGTCGAGATACGCCATTTGGATAGTCAGTTCCAAGTATATTAAATAAATACTTTCAAATAAGTATAGTATATCTACATACCCAGAACCAGTTCCAAAACAGATCTAGAAGCAGCTCTAAGCCAAATCCAGACTAACCAACAGATAATTTTATATAAATGTTATCTGGTAATTATGGTGCCGAACGAGAACGGAGAAACACAGAAAGACTCAAGGGACCAGTTATTGGTTATCAGAGATGAGATAGATGACCTCGGAGCAGCTTACAGCGGGAGTCACACTCAACGAACAGGACGGGAAAGCGGAATTACAGCAGAAGCTGGACTTCTGGCGGCAGATGTTCGATACCGTCGTCAACGCGTTTCCGGAACCGGTCGTTGTCGTCGATGATAATGGAGTTATCACTCACTGGAACGATCGGATGGAGTCGCTCATCGGTTACACGGCCGAGGAGGCGATCGGCCAACAGGCCTACGACGTGTTCCAGACCGAGGGCGAGAGCGAAATACTCGCAGAGAAGGTCGCCAGAACGGGCAAGACCATTCGCGAAGACGACATCCGGACCGGCACGAACGCCGATGGAGACACGTGGCACATCCGAGCAGCCGCCTTTCCACTGACAGATTCGGACGGGACCGTGATCGGCGCGTTCGAGGTCACGCCGCAGGTCACCGAACTCGTCGAGCAGCGACTGTTGCTCGAAGACCTCCAAGCGCAGATGTCCGACGAAGTCGGGGCCGCAGTTGCGGAGTTACAGGACTCCGCCGAAAATGTCGCTGCAAGTTCCGAGGAGATCAGCGAGTACACGCAGGCGCAGGTGGACGACCTCGAAGAGGTCTCAAGCGAGATTGCGACGTTCAGCGCGACCATCGAGGAGATCGCTTCGAGCGCCGAGGAGGTGAACACCCAGAGCGACGAAGCACGGAAACTGGCCGAGGAGTCTCAAGAGGCCGGACAGGCTGTGTTGGACGTCACACAGCAAGTCGCGGAGGCCGGCGAAAACGTCGGCAGAAGTACCCAAAGTCTCGTCGCAAAGCTCGACGAGATCGACCAGCTCGTCGAGGTCATCACCGACATCGCAAACCAGACCAATCTCCTCGCGCTCAACGCGAACATCGAGGCCGCGCGCGCCGACAAGGACGGCAACGGGTTCGCCGTGGTCGCGAACGAGATCAAGGAACTCGCTGAACAGTCGAAGTCCGAGGTCGACGAAATCGAGCGAATCGTCTCGGAAATCCGCCAGTCGACAGACGAAGTGACGACGCACGTCGGGACGGCGAACACGCACGTTCAGGACGCCGTCGAGCACACCGAATCCCTCGTCGAGAACCAGGTCGCGATCGTCGAGACGATCCAAGAGACGGCTTCGGGGATGGACGAGATCGCCGACGCAACCGACGAACAAGCGGCGAGTGCCGAGGAACTCGCCGCCACGGTCGACACGGCGGTCGGTCGTGCGGAGACGATCTCGACAGAGATCGAAGACGTCGCTGCGGCCAACGAAGAGCAGACGGCGATGGTACAGGAGATCCGCGAGAGCATCGATCGGGTCGAACGCCAGCTCGATTCGAACTGATAGGGGTTATCGTAAGTCTCCATAGATTTCTCGCCGGACGGGACGGCGAGAATCTCCGAACAGTTACGATAACCCCTATGAGTCGCAAGCCCGTTCGTTTGCGGCGTCGCCGGACGCGTAGGTCATCGACGCTGATCTGTATCCCGCCAATTATTTCCGCTATCTCTGACACGGTAGAGATACCTGTAAGCGATGTCGAACGAAGACTCCTCGAACACGGCGGCCGGACCGGACCCGATCGATCTGGCGTTCGACCGGTGGACGGCACTGGATCGTGACTGGAAAGCAGTGATCCTTGGAACTCTCGTGCTCTCGGTCGTCCTTGTCTCGTAGCCAGGAATATAACTGATCTGACTGTACACAACCAATCCTCTCAATGATAGCTCGAAACACGGCGCGAGTGGTCCCCGGAGTGGCAGTTCTCGTTGCTGGGGCGGCCGTCGCACACGTTCTCTCGACGGTCGTCGGCGTCAACAGACTGATTTTGGCCGTCGGGCTGGGCGTCGTCGTCGCCAACTCTGTCGGGACCCCCGAGTGGGCCGAAGACGGCCTCGCGACGCACAAACTCTGGCTGGAGACCGGCATCGTGCTGATGGGTGCGCGGATCGCGGTCGACCAGCTGCTCTCGGTCGGTCTCTCCCTACTGGTGCTCGTCGTGGGCTTCCTCGGCTTCAGTCTCCTGTTCGTCGAACTGCTAGCGCGGAACGTCTTCGAGATCCCGGACCGGTTGGGGTCGCTGCTGGCCGCCGGATACTCCATCTGTGGCGTCTCTGCGATCGTCGCCGTCTCCAGCGGCGTCCGCGCGAAGAGCGAGCAGATCGCCTACGCGGTGGCGACGATTCTCCTGTTCGACGCGGTCACGCTGGCGGCGTATCCGGCGATCGGTCGCCTGCTGGATCTCCCGGACATCGTCTTCGGTATCTGGGCCGGGATCAGTATGGTGAGTACGGGGCCGGTCGTCGCGGCCGGATTCGCGTACTCGCCGACGGCCGGCCAGTGGGCGACGGTCACGAAACTCGGACGGAACGTCTTCATCGGCGTCGTCGCGATCCTCTATGCGGTCTACTACGCCCGGCAGAACGGCGGCGACGGCGAGACGTCGGTAGCGAGTTGGCGGTACTTCTGGGGCCAGTTCCCGAAGTTCGTCCTGGGATTCGTGCTCGTGGCCGGCGTCGCCAGCGCCGGTCTCCTCTCGGACGCGGAGGTTGCCCTGCTGGAACGCGGCTACCAACTGCTGTTCCTCGTCGCGTTCGTCGGTCTCGGAACGAGCATCGAAATTCAGGGGATGCGGCGAACCGGTATCAAACCGCTCTTGGTCGTCCTGAGCGCGCTCGTGACCGTCAGTGTGCTGTCGCTCGGCGCGACGATGCTCGTCTTCGCGTAAATTGCCTCGGTGCCACCTCACGCGCTCGTTGCGATCCGCCCCCTACGAGAGTTTCCAGATGAGCGAGCGGAGCTTGTAGCCCAGGGAGCCCTTCTGATAGCCGTTCCACCCGCCCATCCCGCCGAGGAGCGTCATCGCGTCGTACCCCTCCTCACGGAGGATGCTCGTCGCCCGTTTCGCGACCATCCCCTGCTTGCACACGACGACGACGTCCTTGTCGGCGGGGATCTCGTCGAGGCGACCGCGTAGCGTGGAGTCGTCACCACTCCGCAGGTCCTCGTAGACCGGGACGTTCCGACTCCCGTCGATCGAACCTGCCCGATAGGCAGACGTCGGGCGGATGTCCACCATCAAAAGGTCCTCTGTCGACCCGGAGTCGAGTCGTTCGTCGAGTTCGGCCGGTCGGATCGTACTCATTGGATGTATATTGCGCTCAGAGTACAAAACTAATCTGCTTCGGTAGATCGACAGTCCGCGTCGGCGGCGAGTCACCCGCTCGCGAGGATTAACAGTAAGCACGGGCTAACAAAACGACTTCCCCGCCTCTCGTCAGCCAGCGATGCGACCATCCCAGCCGGCGAACCGACGGCAGCACCCAGCGCGTGGGCAGTCTTCCTAGCCCGTAATCACGCAGGTCCATCTATGTACGACGACATCCTCATCCCGACCGACGGAAGCACTGGCGCAGAAAACGCAATCGCCCGGGCTCTGGACTTGGCACGGACGAGCGAGGCCACAGTCCATATCTTGCACGCCGTCGACACCGGTGCGGAGCCGGCAGGGCTGGAAGCAGCCGCTCGCGAGAAACTCCGGGGACGGGTCGAGAAACGCGGGCGGGACGCGGCCGTTCGAATCCAAGAGCGAGCCGACGACCTCGGACTCGAAACGGTCCGGGTCGTCGAAACCGGGCGTCCGCACCGGGTAATCCGCCACTACGTCGACGAGAACGGGATCGACCTGGTCGTGATGGGAACGCACGGCCGCGCGGGTGCCGAACGGTCCCGGCTCGGGAGTACGACCGAGCGCGTGGTGACGGCCGCCAGCGTCCCGGTGATGGCCGTCCGGCTCTCTGGGGAACCGGCTCCGGAGTCGGGCTACACGATGTACGACCACGTCGTGATCCCCACCGACGGCAGCGACGCCGCCGAGCGGGCGGCGGAACACGGTCTCGGCATCGCCGAGCGGTACGGTGCCGACGTCCACGTCGTCTACGTCGTCGACACGACGACCTACGATTTCGACGACGTTCCGCAGAGCATCGTCGGGATGCTCAAGCAGGGTGGCGAGAACGCGGTCGAATCGATCGCCGCAGCGGCGCGTGATCGAAACCTTCCCGTGACGTCGAACGTGCTTCGCGGGGTCCCCCACGAAGAACTCCTCGACTACGCCGACGGGGTCGACGCCGACCTGGTCACGATGGGAACGCGCGGCCACGGGGAGGCCGACAGGTACCTCGGCAGTACGACCGCCCGCGTGCTCAGACGCTCGGAGATGCCGATCCTGACCAGCAATTGAACGATGAGCGTCGAAGGCCTCTGTCAGATCTGCGAGTCGGCTCCGGCCGAACACCAGTGTCGCCGGTGCGGCGCGCTCGTCTGTGATACGCATCACGACGCGGAGACAGGACTGTGCACGGACTGTGCGGCGGCAGTCGACGGTGGCGAGTCCGACTCGATCAGGTGATGTGGACGACACCGTCTCAGGCACTGGGACATTGATTAGCACGGCGCGCGTCTGTAACGGTATGGCGACTGTCTACTTCCGTGACGACGCCGAACCGGTCGAGAGCGAGCGCGTGTTCGTCGCCGAGAACGGTTGGGTCGCGGTGACCGACGAGGGTCGGGAACCAGTGATGTATCCGGCGGACCGAGTCGCGCGGATCGAAGGAACCGACGACATCTACTACGACACAGCCGTCCTCACCGAGGAGGTCGGGTCCAGAACCGTCGACGACGAGGGACACGTGCTGCAGGAACCGACTGTCGTCCGGCGAATGGTGACCGAAATCGAGATTTACTGAGCCCAACCGGACACTCCTCGACGACGTCAGCGATCCGGCGGTTCGAGGTACGCCATCGCCTCCTCGTCCGACACCTGGCTGAAGTTCTCGTAGAAGCCGCCGACGCCGATGCACCGACTCGGCGTTTCGAGACAGACGACCTCGTCGGCCATCGACTCTAACTCTCGGACCGTTTCGGGCGGTCCGACTGGAACCGCCAGCACGATCCGCGCTGCGTCTCCGTCTCGTAGCATCTGGAGGCAGGCTTTGGCGGTCGAGCCGGTGGCGACGCCGTCGTCGACGACCGCGACGGTCTTCCCCGCGAGATCGGGAGCCGGCCGGTCGCCCCGGTAGCGCTCGGCCTTCTGCTCGGCTTCCTCGGCGATTCGCTCGCGCTCGCGCTGGAAGTACTCTTCGTCGTACCGGTGGCGCGCGTCCTCGTTCCGCCAGACGGAGCCGTCGCTGGCGACGGCGCCGACCGCGAACTCCGGATTTCCCGGTGCTCCGATCTTCTTCGCGACGACGATGTCTAGGGGTGCACCGACCGCGTCGGCGACGGCCCGTCCGAGCGGGAGGCCACCGCGGGGGATGGCGAGCACGAGGTCGACGTCGATGTCGCGCTCTTCGAGCGCCTCACCGAGCAGTTCTCCGGCCTCGGTGCGGTCTGCGAATCGACGGGTGGACGTCATAGCTATGTTCGAACTACGAACTCCACCAACCTGTAATGTGTGGGTAAATTCACAGGATCGGGATCCGGATGGAGACTAGTGCCGGAAGCCCGGCTACCCGCCGTTACGACAGGCGGTTCTCGGCTTCGCTGACCTTCTGGATCGTTTCGAGCGCGACGTCGGGCGTGACAGAGATCGAATCGACGTCGGCCTCCAGTAGGAGGTCGACGAAGCCGGGAACGGTCGAGGGAGCGTCGCCGCAGATACCGACGGGTCGGTCGTGCTCGTGCGCCTCCTTGACCAGCGACTCGATCGACCGCGCGACCGCCTCATCGCGCTCGTCGAACAGCGAGGCGAGTTTCTCGGAGTTGCGGTCGACGCCCAAGAGGAGTTGCGTGAGGTCGTTCGAGCCGATC
Source organism: Halobellus sp. H-GB7 (assembly GCF_030848585.1). Taxonomy (NCBI): domain Archaea; kingdom Methanobacteriati; phylum Methanobacteriota; class Halobacteria; order Halobacteriales; family Haloferacaceae; genus Halobellus; species Halobellus sp. H-GB7. The sequence continues at coordinate 189,785 of NZ_JAVDDW010000003.1, forward strand.
GAGAAGCCGTCGAACAGCTCCGAAAAACGATCGGCGAGCACGACGTTCGACGGCACCTCGGCCATCACGAAGACGTCAAGGTCGGTCTGAGAGAGGCCGTGCCCGTCCATCATATCGAGGACGCGCTGTCCCTCCTCCGGCGTCCGGCAGAAGGGCACCATTACCGTCACGTTGTCGAGGCCGACTTCCTCGCGGACGCGTCGCAGCGCCTCGCATTCGAGGCGGAACGCCTTCCGGAAATCCTCGTCGTAGTACCGCGAGGCACCACGCCAACCCAGCATCGGGTTCGCCTCGTCGAACTCGTACTTCCAGCCGCCTTCGAGCCGCTGATACTCGTCCGTCTTGAAGTCACTCAGTCGGACGACGACCCGATCGGGGTAGAATGCCGCCGCGATCTTCGCGATCCCGGTCTGGAGCGCGGTGATGTACTGCTCGCCCTCGCCGCGTTCGAGCATCGCGAGCGGGTGCGTGCCGACGTGCGAGGTGATGATGAACTCCTCTCGGACGAGTCCGACCCCGTCGACCGGCAGGCTGGCGAGCGAGAAGGCGCGACTGGGATCGCCCAGGATGAGCATCACGTCGGTCTCCGTCTCCGGCACGTCGGTGAGCGTTTCCTCGCGGGTCTCGAATTCGAGTTCGCCGTCGTACACGTACCCCGTTTCGCTGGTACAGTCCACCGTGACCGCGTCGCCGTCCCGGAGGACTTTCGTGGCGCGCTGGGTCCCGACGACCGCGGGCACGCCCAACTCCCGCGAGACGATCGCCGCGTGGGAGGTCTTTCCGCCACGTTCGGTCACGATCGCGCTCGCCTTCTTCATAATCGGAACCCAGTCGGGAGCGGTCATCTCGGTGACGAGGACGTCGCCCGCCTGGAAGCGGTCCATCTGGCTGACGTCGTCGAGCAGTCTGACCCGGCCGGTGGCGATCGCACTGCCGATCGCGACGCCGTCGAGGAGCGTCTCGCCCTCCTCGAGGAGTCGATACGACCGGATCACGTTCCCTTCAGCCGCGCCGTGGACGGTCTCGGGACGAGCCTGCACGACGAACAGTTGCCCGAGGTCGCCGTCCAAGAGCCACTCGACGTCCATCGGACGATCGAAGTGGTCCTCGATTCGCTCGGCGTACGCCGCCAGCGTCCGTATCTGGTCGTCCGAGAGCGCGTACTGGTTTCGTTCTGGCACAGGAACGTCTTCGACCACTGTGTCGCCGTTCTGCCGGACCATTCGCTGTGCTTTCCCCCCGAGCCGTTTTTCGAGAATCCCGCTCGTCGGCTTGAAGACGACGTACCGATCGGGATCGACCTCTCCCTGGACGATCAGTTCTCCGAAACCGTACGCGGCTTCGACGACGACGACGTTCTCGAAGCCCGAGTCGGGGTCCAGCGTGAACAGCACGCCCGAGGAGCCGAGGTCCGCCTGACCCATCTTCTGTACCACACAGGCGAGTCGTACGTCGAAGTGGTCGAAACCCTTGTTCTCCCGATAGACGATCGCCCGATCGGTAAAGAGCGAGGCGTAACAGCCCTTGACAGCGTCGAGTAACTCCTCCCGGCCAGTCACGTCCAGAAAGGTGTCCTGTTGGCCAGCGAACGATGCGGTCGGCAGGTCCTCTGCCGTCGCCGAGGACCGAACGGCGACCGCAGGATCGCGTGTGTCGAGTTCTCGCGCGACGGCCTCGTACTGTTCGACGATTTGAGTTTCGAGGTCTGGCGGCATCGTCGCCTCCCGGATCAGCCGTCTGACCCGCTCGCCGCGCGACTGGAGGTCACTCACGTCGTCCACGTCCAGGCCATCGAGCGCCGATTCGATGTCCGAGCGGATGCCCGTCTCGTCGACGTAGTACTCGTAGGCCGCCGCAGTCGTCGTAAAGCCCGGCAGAACGGGGACGTCGAGGCCTGCGAGCTCGCCGAGGTTCGCGGCCTTCCCGCCGACTGAGCCCACGTCGTCGCCGCCGACGTCCTCAAGTGACCGAACGAATGGTTGGCTAGTCATCACTTGAGACTACGTGGTCATCCGTGTTAACGTTCGGCAGGAATCAACAGGAGCGTCGCCGAGGCCACAGCGGACGAGACACGGACTGTCGTTACTGATTTGTCACAACGGACGAAACACAGAACCAATATGCCCCCGCAAGACGACCTCGACGCCGACCTCAGCGCACTCCGTGACCTGCCGGTCTTTCTCGCGTACAACGCGAACGTCGACGCGGTCGTCGATGTCGGCCCGGCCCTCGAAGCCGAACTCCCGCGGCCTGACGAACCGGGCACGGCGGCCCCGCCCGCCCGCCTCGCTTCGGCGTCGGACCTCGCGACGGCGATCACACACACGATGGCGACGGGGGAAGGCGACGAAGTCGCGATGACGTCCGAACTCGCGGCCGAACTGGAGACGCGACTGGAACCGGATGCGATGCAGATGGGCGGACAGGCGGGGATTATGACGAATCTCCTCTCGACGCTCGACGCCGCCCCGATACTGTACACGTATCTCCTGTCTGAGACCCAGCAGTCGATGTTCGAGCGGCCCGAGCGCGTCAGATATCCACGCGTCGAAGACGGAACGGTCTCGTTCGTCCCGGTCGCCGAGGCGACGAACACCGAACGGACCAAGATCAACTGGATCTTCGAGTTCCGGGAGGGAGCAGAGTTGTTCGGCGTCCGCGCGACCGGCGACACCCGATTCATCGCGGCGTCGCGACCGCCGGAGTTCGACTTGCACGCCGGCGGCCTAGATCCGGTCGTCGACCAGGTGGGTGCTGAGATCGACGGAGCCCTACTGGCGGGCTATCACAACCTGACGCCTGAGAACATCGACGACGGCTACGTGGAGACGCTGCGACACGCCCGCGAGACCCTGGCTCGACTACGGTCCGGCGGCGACTTTCCGGTCCACGTCGAGTACGCCGTGACCCACGACGACGACCTCCGCGCGGCGATCACCGAGATAATCCTCCCGGAGGCGAACGTCATCGGTCTCGATCCGAACGAACTGGGGTTGTTGCGGGGTGACGTCGACCGCGACGGTGCGACGACGGACTCGCCGCCCTCGGGTGGGGATCTGCCGGGTCGGGACTCGCCTGCGGCGGAGATCCTCGAACACTACCGAGTCCTGCACTCCCTCGTCGACCACCTCGGCGTCGACTGCATCCGACTGCACGCGATGGACTACCATCTCGCGGTGATGGACGAGTACCTCTCTCCGGAGGCCGTCCGCCGGGGGCTCGAATTCGCCGCGATCAACGCGGCGACGAAGGCGGCCACCGGCCGTATCAGCGCCCCGGAAGATCTCGAAGCGGGGCTCGACTACGACCCCTCAGAGTCGGGAAAGCACGCGATCGAGACGCTCGCCGACGCTGTCGGTGCCAGCGCCGAAGACGGCGTGTTAACGACGCCGAGGGTTGTGGCCGCCCCCAACCGAGTCGTCGCAGATCCCGCGAGCACGGTCGGCATCGGCGACATCGTCTCCGCGGCCAGTTTCGCGCTCGAAGTGGCCGTCACAGGTGAGAAGAGGTGATTCGAGGTCGCTAGCTCGCCTGGGCGGTGGAGTTGTTCGCCGTCCGATCTTGGACATTGACCGAGACGCCACCGCCCTCGGGGACAGTGACGTTCCGCGTGCCCACGATCTCGCCGTCGGCGTTCGTCACCACGACTGTGACTGTGGTCCCACCGGCCCGGTCGTCAGTCTCGTCCTGGACGTTCTCGAACTCCGACTGCGTCAGGAAGGCGTAGATCGGTTCCGTGTCTTCGACGAGCGTGACGTCGCCGCTCTCGGCGTTCACGAACGCCGTGTACACGACGCCGGAGCGGCTTCGCGGCACGACCTTGACGTGCCAGTAGAGAGTCTCTCCCTTCACGACTGGCACGGGCGCAATCGCGTCGGCGTTCGAGAGGCGATTGACCTGCGGCCGACGCTCGACGAAGTCGACTGCCTTCTGTGGTCCGATCTGGGACTCGTCGTAGCCCTGCACGCCGATCGCTCCGGTCTGGCCGTCGATCGTCCAGACCTCGTACACGCCGTTGCCGCTCCCGGTGGGTTCGGTGGCGACGAAGTACGTCAATTCGGGGTCGTCTCCGTCGGTCGGGACGACGATCGGCCACCGGTTGCCCGCTTCGGGGAGATCGGCGATCGCCAACACGTCCTCCTTCCAGAACCACTTGTTGAGGGCGCCGTTGACGTACTGCATCGACTCGACTTTGAACATCGTGAGTTCGTAGGGGTAGAAGTTCTGCCCGCGGAGGAGCGGGGACGACCGAGCCTCCCCGGGTGACAGGCTCTCGATCGACCCGTCGGAGCGCATTAGCTCGACGGACCCGTGTCGGGGGATCGCATAGAGCTGCGGGATGGGTGCGAGCCGGAACTTCCAGTCGTAGACGGTCGTCGAGTGCGCGATGTAGGAGGTCCCGTTCGCCCGGGCGTTGAACGTCGTCTCCCAGTTGTGGCGCTTCAGCGGGGAGTGCAGCACCTGTTGGTACTGATAGGAGTCGAAAAAGAGCTGGCCGCGGCCGTGGGTGAACGTCCGCTCTTCCACTTGGACCCGCTTCTGCGTCGTCGTCATATCGACGTACAGCGCGCCTCTCTGTGTGCCGAACCACGCCACCATAAAGTTGTCAGGCGCGAGTCCGTGCGACCACGCGTACGAACCGTTGTGGTAGGCGATGTCCGAGCCCGTGAGCCGGTACTGCGGATACTGCATCGACGATTGCGCGTAGTTGTCGGAGACGCTCCGGGGCAGCACACGCACGTTCTCCGTGGACGTATTTGGCAACGTGTCCAACCGCGTCGCGTCCTGCTGCACCTGCGTCGCCATATCGGTGTGCGCGTAGACGCCGCCCACGACCGGGCCGACGAAGACGCCGAGGACGACGAAGACGACGACGCCGAGCAGCAGCAGTTCCTGCCGCTCACGCACCACCCCGACGGCAGCGATCACTGCCGACACTATGCCCCACTGGAGAATGCTGGGCGTGCCGACGAGAGCACCATAGAGTACGGACTGTACTGCTGGGAGGGTGAGTACCGCGCCGACGAGGGCGACGACCGCAGCGAGCCCCAACTGGGCCCGCGTCAGGTCGGAATCGAAGGTATCGGGGACACTCATACCCACGCCTCGGAGTGCCAGTTTTGAGTGCTTACTGGTATCGCGATCCATCAACCCGAGGCGAACGTCTGTCTGAGGGGCACCGCGCTCGCCCCTATGAGAACACGGTATTATGCTTCCTGACGTAATCAACGTATGGGTACTTCCCGTGCCGCAGGAACTGCCCGCAGCGGTAAGCCGATTCCAGCCTTCTGTGTGAGTATGGCAGACGGAAACGGTAACTCACGTCGACGGTTCTTGCAACTGACCGGCACGACAGCAGTGGTTGGTCTCGCTGGGTGTTCCGGTAACGGCGGCGGCGACGGAGGCGGCGAGGAAACGACCGAAGCACCGACGACGACGGCGCCGCCGTCTGACGACGACACCGTGCCCGAGCAGTACGCCACGGCAACGTCGCTGGGCGGGCAAGAGCGCGACCCCGACAGCCTGTCGGCTAAATCGGACGTACAGTACCAAGAGGAACCGAAAGAGGGCCAGCAGTGTTCCGGCTGTACGTTCTACATCGAGGACAAGAACGACGACGGATTAGGGGCCTGTGCCATCGTCGAGGGGACGATCGACCCCGAGGCGTGGTGTATAAGCTACGCACCGTACCAGGAGTAGTAGCTACGCCGGCGACACGACGAACCCCACGTCGGTCTTTCCGCGCCGACACGTCGAGAGCCGCTTGAATTCGGCCCCGCACCTTCCAGCAGGACCGCTCAGTGGGACAACGGACGATCGCGGGGCGACCGAGAACACCCGCAATGCTATTTCCGGCCCGGACTGTACCTCAGTTCGATGACTGCCGATCCACGCGTCGAATTGTACGAGGCACTGGCGGCGACGGCCGAACTTCCGGTCGACCGGACACCCAGTCGTGTGCTGGGTGAAGCTGAAGCTATCGCGTCGGACCTCCGTGACATAGACGATCCGACCGTCGCCGCCGACCGGGCACAGACCATCGTCGATCTCTTAGCTGAAATCGACGAAACGGGCAATTCAGAAGCGGACGCACACGTCGACCGGGCTCGTGAACTGGCCATCCAACTGTCCGACCAGTGACCTCGTCGATTCGAGAAAACACGCCGGGGCAACCCATCAGCCCGTACGGGACGGTCAGATCCGGCGTCTGCGTCGAGTGAGAGGTTCGACCCGTCTATAGGGTGCGTCTCGACAGGGCCGGGAGTCGAGAGGCACCGCGAGCAGGTCGGCGAATTCGCTCTGTGCGACGCCGATCACTCCCGAGCGCCCCTCACGTGCGTCCGACTCTGTTCGCGCATAAACTGCGGGAGGTACCAGTAGCCGCCGGCGAACTTCCCGGTCGTCCCCGAGAACTTCCAACCGCCGAAGGGCTGGGCCTGGACGAGCGCGCCGGTCGTCGCGCTCTGGGCGCGATTGACGTAACACATCCCGGAGTCGATCCGATCGAACCACGTCTCGATCTCGCTCTCGTCCTCGGAGAAGAGGCCGGCACAGAGGCCGTAGTCGCTGTCGTTGGCCTTGTCGATTGCCTCCGCTAAGTCCGTGACCGGATGAACCGTCACGAACGGGAGGAAGTGTTCTTCACGCGCCAGCGCGTGGTCGTGCGGGACGTCGCTGACGACGGTCGGTTCGACGTATCGTCCGTCGGGGAGGTCGGAGGCGTCGACGACGTCGCCGCCCGTGTGGATCGTGCCCTCGGACGCCGCCTGCTCGCAGATGTCGGCGTACCGTTCCAGTGCCCGGTCGTCGATGACCGGGGAGACGACTGTCTCCTCGGCCTCGGCGGGTCCGATCCCGAGCGACTCCGTTTTCTCGACTAGTCGGGAGAGGAACTGATCGAACACGTCTTCGTGGACGTAGACGCGGGAAGTCGCCGAACACTTCTGCCCGCTGAACGAGAACGCACCCATCGCCACGCCGGAGACGGCCTCCTGTATATCTGCCGCGGTGGTCACGATCACGGAGTTCTTCCCGCCGAGTTCGGCGATGACGGGGCCGCGCTTGCCGAGGTCTTGGAACGCCCGCTCGATCGAGAGCCCGACCTCTCGCGAGCCGGTGAAGACGATGCCTGCGACGTCCTCGTGTTCGACGAGGGGTTGGCCGACGGTGCTGCCGCCCCCGGTGACGAGATTGATGACGCCGTCGGGCAGGCCGGCGTCGGTCAGGATCTCGACGAATTTGTGCGCGATCAACGGTGTCGCACTCGCGGGTTTGACCACGGCGGTGTTGCCGGTGATGACTGCCCCCGTCGTCATCCCGGCGAGGATCGCGATCGGGAAGTTGAACGGCGCGATGACGCCGAACACGCCGTACGGTCGCAAGAGGTTGCGACAGTGCTGTCCCGGCGTCGGTTCGCCGGTATCGAACTCGTAGCCGTCGTGTCGTTCGAGTTCGCGGCTGTAGAACCGGAGGAAGTCGATCGCCTCGTCGACGTCCGCGATGGATTCGGTGCGGTTCTTGCCGTTTTCGAGCGAGACCGTCGCAGCGAGTTCGAACTTCCGTTCACGGAGCTCCTCGACAGCGTCGCGGAAGATCTCGACGCGCTCCTCGACAGCGGTGTGCCGCCACTCGTCGAACGCGGCGGCCGCCGCTCGGACCGCGCGATCGACGTCGTCGGGGGTCCCCGCAGCGAACTCCCCGATCGTGACGTCGAAGTCGCCCGGACTCGTGACTGTGAACTGCTCGTCGGCGTCGACGGGACCGCCGTCGACCCACAGCGGATGTGATTTCCCGAGCGTGGCTCGGACGTCCGTGACTGCGTCCTCGTACGACTGGTGGAACTCCTCGACGGTGTCGTTCTGGCGGTGTGTCTCGAACGTGAGCTCGTTCTCGAAGGGGACGGGGTCCATACGTTACGTTTCGCTCCGGAAGCTAATATTATTGCGCAGTCATATCATATATTATCTATTTTCGAGACAGGAGCCCCGTTTCCGACTCGAAGCCGCGGTCGCAGGCGTCCGCGGGCATCTATAGGAGAGCGATTATATAGTACTGAAGAAATAAAACGAATTTTATTATTTGATACACGGCATTCAACAATCTTATGAGAGCAAATCGCGGATCGTACCCTATATGGCAAATTCGACCCGCTGGCCGACAGTCGCCGACTTTCCTGATCCGGTGGCGGCGGACCACGTCACGTACAACCCCTCGTTTGCGGACCTTCGGGAGTTCTCCGCGCCCCTCGAAACGACGACCGAGTTCGGAGCACCCTCCTACGTGAGTGAGTACCGCTCCCGGAGCGCAGACCGGACGGTAAACAACGTCGACGGGTCGTTCGATGCCGAGGACATCGACGTCTTCGAGGAGGGCATCGACTGGGTCAACGATGCCTCCAACGACGTCCTCTGTGTCGACCGGGTCGTCGGCCGACACGAGGAGGTCGCCGCCGTGTGTCGCCTCTTCGTCCCCAAGGAGTACGGTCGAATCGCGCTGGCGTGGGCGAAACTCCTCGAACCGGCCCCGGAGGGCGCGGCGCCGGACTTCGTCACCGTCCAACTACCTGACGCGACCGACGAGCCACGCATCCGCGTACTTCCCGACGAGGGGTTGACGACGGTGCTCGGAAGCGACTACACGGGCGAGGCGAAGAAGTCGTTCCTGCGGCTCTTTATGCGCCGCGCGAAGCAGGCGGGCGGTCTCGGACTGCACGCCGGCAGCAAGCGCGTCACCCTCGACGACGAGGACGGCGGGCGGGAGGTCGGGCAGTTGTTCCTCGGACTGTCCGGGACGGGCAAGTCCACGCTGACAAGTCACGGACTCTGGCTCGACGATCCCGAAGGTGCCGAGATGCTGCAGGACGACGTCTGTGCGCTGCTGCCCTCGGGCACCGTCGCGGGGAGTGAAGGGAGCGGGCTCTACATCAAGACCCTCGGCCTCGACGCCGACGAACAGCCCGAACTCCACAGCGCGGCGACCGACGAGAGCGCCGTCCTCGAAAACGTCGCCGTCGACGACGACGGAACGGTCCACTTCGACGAACCGCGGCACGGCCGCAACGCCCGCGCGGTGATCCGTCGCGACTACCTCGAAAGCTCCGCGGACGACATCGATCTTCAGGAGGTCGATCAGGTGTTCTTCATCACCCGCAACCCGCTGATGCCGCCGATCGCGAAACTCTCGGACGCGCAGGCGGCTGTCGCGTTTATGCTCGGCGAATCCGTCGAGACGAGCGCTGGCGACCCCTCGCGCATCGGCGAGTCGATCCGCGTCGTCGGAACGAACCCGTTCATCATCGGATCGGAGGGCGAAGAGGGCAACCGCTTCCGCGACCTGATCGCCGACCTCGATCTCGACTGTTTCGTCATCAACACCGGCGTCGTCGGGACCGACGACCCCGTCGACGTCGGCGTCGAAGAGACTGTCGCCATCCTCGAAGGCGTCGCGCGCGACACGATCGAATGGGCGGCCGACGACTCTCTCGGGCTGACCGTCCCCACAGAGGTCCCCGGCATCGACATCGACCGGTACGTCGTCGCCGATCACGTCGAGGACTTCGCGGACGCACACAGCGCGCTGCGCACGGAACGGCAGGAGTACCTCGCGCAGTTCGAGGCCCTCGACGACGATATCGTCGACGCGACGTACTGAACGGCGCACGGTTTCCACCCGCCGGAATCGGATCGTCGCGCCGACGATCAGATGGGCTGCCGGTCTGATGTGCTCTCTCAGCATTCTATCTACCTGCGCTCGCAGTCGCTAATCGCGTCACAGGACTCGTTCGAGCGCCCGTCGATGAAATTCGACGGCGGCCGCCCGCCCGACCGGCGGATACTGCGGGTTCGTGACGACGCCGCGTGAGTCCACCGCAGCGCTCGCGATCGCACAGACGCGGTGTGCCGGTCTGATCTCCGGGATGTCGCGGACGGACGTATACCCTTCACGAAACGCCGCGCGGAGCCGATCGGCCCGCACTTCGGACACATACCAGTCCGCGACGAGGTACTCCGCCTTCGCTACCGACAGCGCAGGGTCGGCGGCGAGGGGATACTCCCAGTCGAGTACGGCCGTGACAGTGCCGTCGGCGACCAGTGCGTTCCCGGGTCGAAAGTCCCACGGGAACAACCGCGGTGCCGGTCCCGTCGTCGCCGGGAGGCTCGCGACCACATCGAAGAGCCCCGATCGGAGGTCGTCGAACTCAGAGGGCAGTCGAGCGACGTTCGCCCGTCCGTATGTGACCAGCCACTCGCGCCACTCCGCCGGCGTGGCGGCGGCGACACCGCCAGAAATCCCGTCCTCCAGATCGAACTCGTCGCCAATCGGCGTGGATCGAGGGGATCGGAATTCGGTGACGAGATCGCCATTGTCGACCGCGAGCGGACCGTACCGGCCGAACTGGAAAACCTCGTGGAGTTCCGCGAGGAAGCGACCGAACGCGCCGGCGATAGACTGCTGCGTGGCTGCGTCGAGATCGACGAACGCCTCGTGGAGGTCGTCTCCGGCGAGGAGCGGCGTGACGAGCCACCCGTCGTCGCCGGTGTCGCCGCTGTCGATGGGGCGTGCGACCGGGACCGACGTCCGCTCGTCGATCGCCGCGAGCAGGCGTGCTTCGACCCGAGCACTCCTCGGGGTCGGCGTCTGCTGGACGACGATCGGGTCGGCGCCTGCGAACCGGACGACTGCGGTCCGTTTGCGGTTCCCTCGCTCGATCGGTTTCACGGAAGTGACGCTCTGACCGGGGGCGACTGCGGAGAGGACACTTCGGAGTGAGGGGTCGGGTCGCTCCGTCATTCTGCTGTGAGCACGTCGTGTAGCTCGGTCAGCGAATCGAGTTCGTACTCCGGGCGGTAGCGTCCGGCGTCCTCGCCGTCGGGGCGGAGCCAGGCGGCCTGGAGTCCGGCGTTGTGGGCGCCAGCGACGTCGTACTCCAGTGAGTCGCCGACGTAAACCGATCGTCCGGCACGGACGCCGAGTTCCTCGAGGACGATCTCGAATGGATCGACGTGCGGCTTTCGCCGCGGAAGGTCCCCAGCATAGACGATCGCGTCGACGGCGTCTTCGAGGTCGAGCGCCCGGATCTTCGCTCGCTGTCGACGCCGCGGCCCGTTCGTGAGGATCGCGACCGGACCGTGGGATCGGGCGGTCTCGAGTACTCGCTCGGCACCCGGGAGGAAGGCTACTGCCGACGTGTCGATACCGTCGAGGAGCGCGCTCGCCAGGGCGATCGGATCGACGTCTCTCCGGTCGTACTGTGCGGCGACGCGGGCGAAGCCGGCACCCAGGTAGCCGATGCGGTCGTTCGGATCGGGGGAGCCATCGAGTGCACTCCACAGGTCTGCGGGCTCGCCAAACGGCTCGGTCCCGACCTGTTCGAACGCCTGCCTGTAGGCCGCCCCCACGTCACCGTCCTGCCGACAGAGCGTGTTGTCAAGGTCGAAGACGACTGCGTCGAACGCCATCAGAGACGTAACTACGGGACGAGAACAGAAAACCTCACGCCTCGATCTGGAATCCGGACCGCGAGTGTCAGACGCCCCCCGGTGATAACGGAGCGTGGAACTTACGACGGAACGCTCGCGACCTGCTTCCAACTCCGCATTCCGCCCTGTAAGTTCTCGACGTCGAGCCCGGCCTGATCTAAGATTCGCGTCGCGAAACTGCTCCGGTTACCCGAGCGGCAGACGGCGACGATCCGGTCGTCGGAGACGCTGTCGGGGAGTTGGTCCGGTCCCAGCGTCTGGAGTTCGTTCAGCGGGACGTTGATCGTCTCGACGTTCTCGGCTTCGATGTGGTTGTCTTCGAACTCGTGGGGTTGGCGCACGTCGAGAATCGTCAGTTCCTCGCCGTCCGCGATGGCTTCCTTCAGTTCCTGGGGTGTCGTGGCCGGGATCTGTGACATCGTGTAGGACAGAATACGGGATCCAGAGTACATTAGAATTCGATTACGATACAATATTGCGAGGGTTTTCAAGAGTTCCAGTGGATTAGAACCAAATTTGCTGCATCAGCGCCGTAGCGTGTTCAGCCACAGTCAAAGAGACCAGTCGAGCGGTCGCAGCGGCAAGAACAACTATGTATGAACGGACCAATATACAGGTATGGAAACTAACGTCGGTCAGACAGACAGTCTCGTTCGAATCGTCCTCGGCGCATTCGCGGGAGTCATCTCGCTCGGCCTCCTTGGAAATCTCGTTCCGGGGCCGATGATCCTCTCTCCCATCCTCGGCGTAATCGCGCTGGTCCTCGTCGGGACCGCCGTGACCGGTTTCTGCGGGCTCTACTCGCTCATCGGCGTCGACACCTGTAGCGCGCGCTGAGTCACGCTCCTGCTGTATCGTCGAGGACGCCGCAACTGATAGGGACTATCGTAAGTCCTCGTAGATGTCTCGCCGGACGGTACGGCGAAAACCTCCGAACAGTTACGAGAATCCCTGTGACGTCCTCTCGCTTCCGTTTTCGTTTAGGTATTCCAGATTTACCATTCCAAAATCTGCTGCCACGCGACGACTGCGTTGGGGGTGCAGATTCACTCGCCATCCACCATAACCAGTGAACACAATCGGAGAACACATTTAGTGAACACAACTAATGAATGAATATATTGGATAATAGTTTTGAATACCGAGACGGAGGGCGTACTCACGTCTGGAGAGAGAATCGTTGTGAGGTAGATCGGATTCGCTAGCAAACCGTGGTCAGTATACGGCTGACCGAGCAGTTCGCGCTCTGTTTCGCGGATGATCGCCCGCGTGTGCGCCAAAGACAACATCGCTAGGAACCGATCGGAAACCAAAGTTCGTATATCGGCGGCCCCGTCTATAGAGTCACAAGATGATCGACGTCAGCGTAATCGGCTGCGGCAATATGGGGAGCGCTCTGATCACGGGCCTCTCTCAGGCCGACGGCTACACCATCACGGCCTACGACGTAGCGCCCGAGGCTCTCGAAGCGATCGAACAGTACGCCGACCGAACGACGACCGACATCGCAGACGTTCACGACTCCGAAGTCGTCGTCCTCGCGGTGAAGCCCGACATCGTCCCGCTCGTGCTCGACGACCTGGAACTCGACGCCGACACGACGCTCGTGACGATCGCCGCCGGCGTCTCGACGGACGTCGTCCAGCCGCAGACCGACGCCACCGTCGTGCGTGTGATGCCGAATCTGGCCGCGGAGACGCGCGATATGGCTGCCGCCGTCTCCTGGGACGAGCCCGACGAGAACGTCGCACAGATGCTCTCGGACCTCGGCGAGTACGTCGAGATCGACGAGGATCTGATGGACGTCGCGACGGCACTGAACGGCAGCGGTCCCGCCTTCGTGTTCTATCTCCTCGGGGCGATGCAAAAGCGGGCCGTCGAGGAGGGACTCGACGAGGAGGACGCGGAAGTCCTCGCCGCACAGACGTTCAAGGGCGCCGCCGAGACGGTGCTCCGCTCCGACAAAGAGGTCGACGAACTGATCGACGCCGTCTGCTCGCCGAACGGGACGACGATCGAAGGGATGGAAGTCCTCTGGGACAGCGACGTCGAGGAAGTCGTCGGCGACGCGCTGAGCGCCGCGAGCCAGCGCTCCGCCGAGTTGGCCGAGGAGGCCGCGAAGGACGCCGAACAATGAGCGGCGCCGTCGAAGCGGCGGAAGTGGCTAAAGCACGCTCGCTCGCCGCGAACGCCGGACGCGTGGTCGTGAAGGCCGGCACCAACTCGCTCACCGACGACGAATCGAACCTCGACGACGGGAAACTCGACAAACTCGTCGACGACGTCGCCGGACTCGTCGAGCGCGACAAAGAGGTCATCCTCGTCTCCTCGGGGGCGATCGGGGCCGGGAAGGGCCGCATCGGCTTCGCGAGCGACGACACCGTCGAGGAGTCCCAGGCGCTCTCGACCATCGGGCAGAGTCACCTGATGCGGCGCTACACCGAGAGCTTCGAGCGCTACGGACTGACCGTCGCGCAGATTCTCGTGACCGAGCACGACCTCGAGAACCCCGAGCGGTTCACCAACTTCAAGAACACGATCGAGACGCTCCTAGAGTGGGGCGTCGTCCCGATCGTCAACGAGAACGACGCCGTCGCGACCGAGGAGATCCGGATCGGCGACAACGATATGATCTCCGCGTCGATCGCGATCGGCGTCGACGCCGACCTGCTCGTCACGCTCACCGACGTCGGCGGCGTCTACACCGGCAACCCCAAGGAGGACGCGGACGCCGAACTGATCGAAGCGGTCGGTCGCAACTACGACGAAGTCGAGCAGATCGTCGATTCGAGTGCGAGCGGCTCCTTCGGCGGCATCCGCACGAAGGTTCAGGGCGCGCGGTCCGTGAGCGAACACGGCATTCCCGCGGTCATCGCCCGCTCGACGGAGGAAGACGTCCTCGAAAAGGTCGCCACCGAACAGCCCGTCGGAACCATCTTCACCCCTATCAACGATCACTGATGAGCCAGAAAGAAACTGAGGCGAAAGTCACCGAAGCACAGTCCGCAGCGTTAGAGCTGGCGAACCTCTCGGAATCGGCTCGCGACGACGCTCTGCACGCGATCGCAGACGCCATCGAGGAAAACAGCGAGACAATTCTCGAAGCCAACGCGATCGACGTCGAAGAGGGCAAAGAGATGCTCGAAGCCGGGGAGTACACCCAGGCGTTCGTCGACCGCCTGAAACTCTCGGAGTCGAAGCTCGAAAGCATCGCCGAGATGGTCCGCAGCGTCGCCGGACAGGAAGATCCCCTCGGGAAGACGCTCGCGGCCCGACGGCTCGACGAAGACCTGGAACTCTACAAACTGTCGGTCCCGATCGGCGTCATCGGCACGGTCTTCGAGTCGCGTCCCGACGCGCTGGTGCAGATCGCTGCACTGAGCCTCAAATCGGGCAACGCCGTCATTCTCAAGGGTGGCAGCGAAGCGACGCACTCGAACCGCGTTCTCTACGAGACAATCATTGAGGCCGCCGCCGAAGTCCCCGACGGCTGGGCGCAGCACATCGAAGCCCGCGAAGACGTCGACACGATGCTCGGGATGGACGACGCCATCGACCTCCTGATGCCCCGCGGGAGTTCTGCCTTCGTGAGCTACGTCCAGGACAACACGAGCATCCCCGTTCTGGGTCACACGGAAGGTGTCTGCCACGTGTACGCCGACTCCGAGGCGGACCTCTCGATGGCGGCCGACATCGCCTTCGACGCGAAGGTCCAGTACCCCGCGGTCTGCAACGCCGTCGAGACGCTCTTAGTCGACGAGTCCGTCGCCGAAGACCTGCTACCCGACCTCGTCGAGCGCTACCGCGAGGCGGGCGTCGAACTCCGCGGTGACGAACGCACGCGCGACATCGTCGAGATGGACGCTGCCAGTGAGGAAGACTGGTCGACAGAGTACGGCGATCTGATCCTGTCGGTGAAAGTCGTCGACTCGCTGGAGCACGCCATCGACCACATCAACACCTACGGCTCGAAGCACACCGAGTCGATCGTAACCGAGGAGGCAGACCGCGCCGCCGAATTTATGCAGCGGATCGACGCGGCGAGCGTCTTCCACAACGCGTCGACGCGCTTCAGCGACGGCTACCGGTTCGGACTCGGGGCGGAGGTCGGGATCAGCACGGGCAAGATCCACGCCCGCGGGCCCGTCGGTCTGGAGGGACTGACGACCTACAAGTACCATCTGGAAGGCGACGGCCAGCTCGTGGCGACGTACGCCGGCGAGAACGCGACGCCCTTCCTCCACGAGGACTTCGATGGCGAGTGGGTCCCCGGCCACCTGAGCGGTAGCGAGGAGTAACGGCACTCGCACCGCCGCCGGAGCGTCCGGCGTCTGCCCGCGGTGGCGTCTCCCCGCTGTGGCATCTCCGAATCCGTCGCTGCGGCGAGTCCAACCGGAGTACAGACGACGCGAAGCCGTTATTGCGTTACCTTCGACGCGAACCGTTCGCGTACCTTCTCGACCTTCGGTTGCGCGTGCATCCGACAGTACGCGTCGTTGGGGTTCTTCTCGAAGTAGTCCTGGTGGTACTCCTCTGCGGGCCAGAAGCGTTCGAGCGACTCGATTTCCGTCACGACGTCGTCGTCGTACTCCTCGTCGAGGGCCTCGACGTAGGCCTCGGCCTGCCGACGCTGTTCGTCGTCGTGATAGAGGACGATCGAGCGGTACTGCGAGCCGACGTCGGGGCCCTGACGGTTCAGTTGCGTCGGGTCGTGCGTCGCGAAGAACACCTCCAAGAGGTCGTCGTAGCCGATGACGTCGGGATCGTACTCGATTTGGACGACTTCCGCGTGGCCGGTGCTCCCCGAGCAGACTTCCCGGTACGTCGGATTCTCGGTGTGGCCGCCGGCGTACCCGGACGTGACCGACTCGACGCCGTCGAGTTCCTGCATCGCCGCCTCGGTACACCAGAAGCAGCCGCCACCGAACGTCGCTGTCGCGGACATTGGCTATTGATTAGGTCCCCGGCAGTATGTAACTGACGCGGGGAGCGGTGTGGAGAACGACCGGGATGCGGTGGGCGGCGAGGATCGATGTGGAGAGCGGCGGGGCGGTGCAGAGAGCGACGGGCACCGCTCGGATGGCCGGACGCGTTCAGTCCACGCGCTTCCGCCTGACCCACTCTTCGAGCGTGAAACCGTCCTCGTCCGACGTCGACGCGAGTTCCCACTCCTCCTTGTCCCACACCGGGTAGTGGACGTCGCCCTCGTACTCACCGGGCACGCGACTCAGATACATCCGGGAGACGTGCGGCTGGAAGAGGGCGTAGATCTCGGCCCCACCGAGCACGTAGACAGTCTCCAAACCCAGCGATTCGGCGATTTCGACCGCCTCGTCGACGTCGCTTGCGTGCGTCGCCGTCGCGACGTCGTACTCGCGTTCCGTCCGGCTCAGCACGATCTGGTGGGTCCCGGGGAGGTGATCGCGCATCGACTCGAACGTCTCGCGGCCGAGAACGACCGCGGAATCGGAGACGCGAGCGCGATACTGCCGTTTGTCCGCGGGAATGCTTTCCCACGGGAGTTCGCCGTCGAGGCCGATGACGTTGTTCTCGGCGACGGCGGCGACTGCGACGAGTTCCATCACCGGAGTGTAAGAACGGCGGCTACAAAAAGAGGCGAGGGAGCCGCCGCTCCGAAATGAGTTTGTTCCGGGAGGCAGTATATCACGAGGACGATGACACTTCAGCGACCGGGCAAACGCCCCGGAACGGACGCATTACCGACGTCCGACGCCGACTCTCGACGGGTGATCGCCCGATGACAGTCGAGGAGATCAGCACCGAAGAACTCAAGCGGAAACTCGATGCGGGCGAGAACGTACAGATCATCGACATCCGTTCGCCGTCGTCGTTCGATCAGGGTCACATCCCGGGCGCGGAGAACGTCCCGATGGCCGAACTCCACACCCGGATCGACGAGATCGAGTGGGGCGAGGACGTCGTCGTCGCGTGCCCGATCGGGCAGTCGTCGGTTCAGGCGGCCCGCCTCATCAGCAGCTACGAGGGCGTCGGCGCGGAGACGTCCGTCAGGAGTATGGCAGGCGGCTACAACGCCTGGGAGTACGAACTCGAAACGGACGCCGACAGCGACGCGTAACCTGAGGCGAGAGTTTTTGCGGCGAGCGTCCCTAGAACGCACGTGCTCACCATTCGCCGCGACGCCTACGACGAGATCGTCCACCACGGGTACGCCGGCGACGACGAGGAAGTCTGTGGCGTCCTCGCCGGGGAACACGGAGCCGACGCGAGTCGCGTCACAGACGTTTCCCGCGTCGAGAACGTCGCGGACGCGCCACAGATTCGCTACGCGATGGACCCCGAAGCGCAACTAGAACAGATCGACGAGATCGAATCCCGAGGACTCGACGTAGTCGGGTTCTATCACACGCACCCGACGGGGCCGGCGCGTCCGAGCGCCGTCGACGCCGAGCGTGCAACGTGGCCCGGCTACTCCTACGTGATCTGTGCGTTCGACGGCCACCCGTATCTCGGCTCGTGGCGGTGGGATGGCGAGGAATTCGAACAGGAGACCGTCGCGATCGCCGAGGAGTAACTACGGCGTCGTGATATAGTAGGGAAACTGATTGGTTGTGGATGCTACGGTCGTGAAGTAACAATGTCCCGGCAGACGGAGCCGACACCACTGCTTTCTATACAACTGACGAACACGTCCGGGCACTGATGGCTACCGAACGGAGTGACGACCGACCAGACCGAGATCGGTCGGGGCGAGCGTCGGGACGGGACTGGACGACGTACGGTCTCGTCGCGGGCGCGAGCCTGACGTCGGTGGGACTGGCGGCCTACGAGATCGTCCCAGCGAGCGTCACTCCGCTGATCCGTGAGTCCCTGAACATCGGGCCGGCGATCGCCGGGCTCCTGGTGAGCGTAATGTTCGGGACCGCCGTGGTTGCGAGTCTGCCAGCCGGCGCCCTCTTGGATCGAACGGACTCTCGACGCGTGATGGTGATCGCCGTGTTCGTGTTGTTCGCAGCCGGCATCTGGGGATGGATTGGGGGACGAGGAGGGAGCTACCAGTCGGTGATCGCCTCGCGCGCAGTCGGTGGCATCGCGTACGTGGTCGTCTGGAACGCGGGCATCGACATCGTGAGCCGCGCAGTGACCGGCGACCACCGCGCGACGGCAGTCGGTATCTTCACCGCGAGCGGTCCGGTCGGCTTCGCGATCGGGCAGGGAACGGGGCCGATCATCGCCGCGCGATTCGGCTGGCCGGCGATCTTCATCGCGTTCACGGGCGTCGCGCTCGTCGGCCTGCTCATATTTTGGCCGACGAGTCGCGGACTCGGCGGTCGCGACGGTGACGCCCCCACGCTGGGGGAGTTCGGGACCGTTCTCCGCGACGAGACCGTCTGGCTCGTCGCGACGCTCGGGTTTCTCAGCTACGCGCTGTATCTCTTCATCAACAGTTGGGGGTCGTCGTATCTCACCCAGGAAATCGGACTCTCGCTGGCGGTGAGTGGTATCCTCCTGGCCGTGTTCCCCGGCATTGGCGTCGTTTCGCGAATCAGCAGCGGTCTCCTCTCGGATCGCGTCTTCGACGGGCGGCGACAGCCGGTTCTGCTGGGCTCGTTCGGCCTCGCTGCGCCGCTCGTGTTGCTCTTTGCGTACCTGGGCTCGGTCCCACTGCTCGTCGGCGTCCTGCTGCTTTCGGGCTTTGCGATCCAGCTCACGCTCGGGCTCTCGTTTACATACGTGCGCGAGGTGGTCGATCCGCGCGTTGCCGCGACGGCCGTCGCATTTCAGACGAGCGTCGGTCTCGCTGGGGCGTTTCTGGCTCCGATCGTCGGTGGCGCCGTCGTCGACGCCGCGGGCTTCGACGCGGCGTTCCTTCTTGCGGGCGCACTCGCGGGAGTCGGGACCGTGCTCGCGTGGCGTGCACCCGAGCCGCACGCGACGTGATTCGCTGGCGACGAACGTACTGCGCCGCCTGTGTTGTATCCCGTCGATAGAATATTGTGGCCTCGTATCTCACATCGAAAAAAGATGCTTAAAAATGAAATTTACATCGTAACAGGGAGCACGGGCGGTCTCGGGCGGGCGACCGCGCGAGAGTTAGCCTCTCACGGCGCGACCGTCGTCCTCAACGACCTAGGGGAAGAGGGTGAATCCGATGCCGTCACTCTGCAGGAGGAGATGGAAGAGAGAACAGGATCCGCGACGGTCCACCTCGGGGACGTCACGGAGATGGAATACGCCGAGGAGTTGATCGACGACACCGTCACCAAGCACGGTCGACTCGACGGCGTCGTCAACTTCGCCGGCATCCTCCGTGATTCGTATCTCACCGAGATGACCGAATCCGAGTGGGACCAGGTGATCGACGTCCACCTCCGCGGTCACTTCAATCTCCTCCGGAGTGCCGCGCGCCGGTGGAAAGAGACGGCCGAGGCCCGATCAGCGGGTCGCTCGTTTCTGACAGTGGCGAGCCCGTCAGCGTTCGGTAACAGCGGACAGGCGAACTACTCGGCGGCGAAAGCAGGGGTGCTCGGACTGACCCGCACGGCCGCGATCGAACTACAGCGGTACGACGTTCGCGTGAACGCGTTGGTTCCGATCGCGCATACGCAGATGACCGAAGCGTTTCTCGACGCGGCGGAGTACCCGCCGGAGAACGTCGCGCCGGTCGCGGCGTTTCTACTGAGTGAGGCGGCCGCGGGCGTCACCGGCCGTACCGTCGAAGCGGCGGGTGACGGCGTCGGGCTGCGCTCGAACCCGGAGATCGAGCGGATCGCGTTCGAGGACGGCGGCTGGTCCCTCGAAGACCTCGCAGACAGATTCGAGGCGACGTTGGGGAGACAGACCAGCCTCGACCGGAGCGAGACACAAACCTGACGCGGGCGAGTCGAGTCAGCGTCTGGAATCGACGGACGGGAGCGGCGGGCGGCCAGCGGCGGGTGAGGTGCGGCAGGCATCGAGAGACCGACCCGGAGTTGATAACCAAGTTGTCTCCATTCACTGATTTCGTATATAATGGTAATTTTTGGGGAACTATTATATACTAATGTAAATTATTGATCTGTGATGCCATACCAGGGCGGTCGTCGGGTGCGCGGACCGCAAGACGAACGGAGTCTCCCCGCCAGCGACGCACTGGTGTGACCTGCTAAATGGAACGAGACCAATGCACAGGCCACTACTCACGACTGACTTCTTGGACAGAGCGACGGAACTCTACGGCGACGATGTCGGGGTCATCGCAGACGACGGGACCGAGTTCACTTACGGCGAACTCGGAGAGCGAGTCAATCGGCTCTCGAACGCGCTCCGCGAGTGGGGCGTCGAAAAGGGGGATCGAGTCGCGTTGCTCTCGCCCAACTCGCATTACTTCATCGAGACGCTCTACGCGACGATGCAACTGGGCGCGCTGTTCGTCCCGCTGAACTTCCGCCTCCAACCCGGAGAGTACGATTACCTACTGGGCGACTGCGAACCGAGCGTGCTGATCGCCGATTACGAGTACGCCGAAAAGCTCCAGCACCTGAAAGAGGGCGGCGAGACCGGCGTCTCCCAGTGGGTCGCATACGACGCCGACCGCGTCGAGGGCGACTGGGACGACTACGAGACCGTCCTCGATGACGCGTCTCCCGAGCAACCCGAACGGCCGGACATCAGTGAGGACGACGACGCGACGATCCTCTATACGAGCGGGACGACCGGCGATCCGAAGGGCGTCGTCCACACCCACCGCATCCAGCACTACCACGCGATGATTCACGCCCATCACGTGGAGTTCGAGGACAACGACACGCTGCTTTGGACCTCGCCGATGTTCCACATCAACGGCTGGGGCCACATCTACGGGCTGACCGGCATCGGTGGAAAGCACGTGATACTCCGGGACTTCGACCCCGCGACCGTGTTCGAGCGGATCTACGACTACGACGTCTCGTATCTCGGCGGTGCGCCGACGGTCCTCAATATGCTGCTCGAATACCACGAGGAAGCTGACGTCCCGACGACCGGCGAGATGCCCGTCCGCGTCGAAACCGCCGCCAGTCCCCCGCCGAAACGGACGATCAAGCGGACCGAAGACGAACTCGGCTGGCGGATCATCCACGCCTACGGGGCGACCGAGACGGGGCCGCTCATCACCACGAGTAACTCGAAGCGGAAGATCGAACAGGGGAACAAGTACGACATCATCAACAAACCCGGGTTCGCGACGCTCAACACGGAGATCCGTGTCGTCGACGAGGACGGCGAAGACGTCCCCCTCGACGACCAGACCAAAGGCGAGGTCGTCGCCCGCGGGAATCAGGTCCTTGATCGTTACTGGAACAAACCCGAACAGACAGAGCAGGCCTTCCACGACCGGGTCGACGGCTGGTTCCACACGGGCGACATCGCCACGATGGACGAAAACCGGATGCTCACGATCGTCGATCGAAAGAAGGACATTATCATCTCGGGTGGCGAGAACATCTCCAGCATCGAGGTGCAAGACACCATCTTCGATCACCCCGACGTGAAGGTCGCCGCTGTCATCGGCGTCCCACACGAGAAGTGGGGCGAGACGCCGAAGGCGCTCGTCGTCACGCGCGAGGGGTCAGACCTCACGGAGGAGGGGTTGATCGAGTTCTGCCGCGAGAAGTTGGCCCACTACAAGTGCCCGACGAGCGTCGAGTTCCGCGAAGAGCTCCCGCAGACCTCGACGGGGAAGATCCAGAAGTACGAACTGCGAGCGGAACACTGGGACGACGCCGAGCGCGACGTCAACTGATAGCCGTCTCGAACTGTTTTCAGAGAGGCTCGAACCGGTAGAAGACGCGGTCCTGCTCGGTCGGTCCGTCGATGTCCATCACCTTCAGTTGGACGGCATCACCCGTCTCCAGTTCGTCGTAGGTGGCGTCGTCGACCCGCGCAGAGAGCCTGACAGGTCCCAGATCGACCACGCCGACGACGAACGGCGGGTCGTCGCTCATCCCGATAGCCGCGGTCCCTCGGACCTCGGTGAACGAGGTGAGCGTCCCCTCGTGCGGCAGGTCAGTGTACGTGAGGTCGTCGCTCAGACACTCCGGACAGACGACGCGCGGCGGGAAGTGAATCGCGTCGCAGTCGGTGCACCGTGTCGTCGTGAGCGATCCCGCACGGAGGTTGTCGTAGAACTCGTGGATCCGGGTGTGTTCTGGGTCCTGGAGATCGTAGAAGTCGAGCAGCCGCGGGAGTTCGACTTCGTCCGGAAGGGTGATCGTTCCGCGTGACGGGTCGCTGTGCTCACCGCCGTCCGTACGGAGGAGGTCGTCGGTCGGGGCGTCTGCGTCTTTCGAGCCGGTGTGGTGTGGTCGAGTCATTGGGGGTCCCTCGCGAGCGTCATCACGCTGTGCACTGAGGCGCTGCCGCTCAGATTGTGAATGAGTCCGGTCTCCGGATCGTCGGGCACCTGCCGGGCACTGGACACGTCGCCGGCGAACTGTCGGTACACCTCCAGCGCCTGGCAGACACCGGTCGCACCGAGCGGATGTCCGCACCCGAGCAGACCGCCGCGCGGATTGACCGCGACGTCGCCGTCGAGTTCGCTGCGCCCGTCCTCGATGAACTGTCCGCCTTCACCCTCCTCGGCGAACCCGAGTTGTTCGTACTCGATGATCTCACTGATCGAGAAGCAGTCGTGGACCTCCGCGACGTCGATCTCCTCAAGCGGGTCCTCGATCCCGGCCTGCTCGTAGGCCTGCTGGGAGGCCTCTCGAGCCTGCGGCCACGTCGTCATCGACGGGATGTTGTTGACGGAGTTGCTCGCCATACACGACTGACCGCTGCCGGTGATGTAGGCAGCCGTCTCGGCGCCCAGTTCCGCGGCCTTCTCCTCGCTGACGACGAGCACGCCCGCAGCGCCGTCGGTGATACCGCTGCAGTCGAGCAGTCGGAGCGGCGGGGCGATGGGGTACGAATCCAAGACGTCGTCGACGTCCACGTGCTCTCGGTAGTGCGCGAAGTCGGTCTCCGCGGCGAGGCTCTTGTTCTTCGCGCTCACCATCGCGAGTTGTTCCGGGGTCGTCCCGTGTTCTTCCATATGCCGCTGGGCGTACTGGGCGAAGTACGACGGTCCGTTGAGGCCGTTGACGCCGTCGAACTCCCGGTCGAGCACGTTCGTCATATTCGACTGAATCTCCGGCATATGCTCGCGGTCGATGTTCATCTTCTCGACGCCGAGCACGAGCGCGACGTCGAGTTGGCCGGCGGCGATAGCCAGCCAGGCGTAGCGGAGTGCGGCCTGCCCGCTCGCGCACGCGAGTTCGGTGCGGGCTAACATTCCGTTCACATCGATACCGAGTAGTTCGGCGACCATCGGCGCGACGTGGCTCTGGAACGCGAACCGTTCGGGTTGCACCGCTCCGACGAACAGCCCCTCGACGTCTTCGGGCTCAATCCCGTCGACGTCGTCGAACGTCGCTTTGCCGGCTTCCTGTGCGAGATCCTTCCACGTGGCGTCGCGCTCGCCCCATTCGGTGAGCCCGCCGCCGACGATGGCTGCATTGTGTGGCATTTCTCAGTCCTCGAAGTTCGGTTCGCGGTCGTTTCTGAACGCCTGGACGCCTTCGAGCATATCGTCGGTCGTCGTCAGCAAACCGAAGCCCTGGCTCTCCATCTTCAGCCCGGCGTCGAGACTGGCGTCGTCGCCCTCGTTGATGACCTGCTTTGCGACTTTCAGCGCCGTCTTGGGCCCCGAGGCGACGTCGCCGACGAACTCCTCGACGGTCTCGTCGAACTCGTCTGTCGGAACAGCACGGTTGATGATTCCCCACTCCTCGGCACGCTCGGCGCCGAAGTGGTTTCCGCGGAAGATGATCTCCTTCGCGCGTGGCTTGCCGACGAGGCGGGTGAGACGTTGGGTGCCGCCGCCGCCCGGGATCAGCCCCAGATCGACTTCGGGACTGCCGAACGTGGAGTTCTCGGTCGCGAGCCGGAGGTCGCAGGCGAGCATCAACTCGAAACCGCCGCCGAGACAGAATCCGTCGATCGCGGCGATCGTGGGTCGATCGAAGTCGTAGATCCGCTCGATGGATTCCTCGACGTCCATAATCTCGGTCGGCGCGTTGGCGGTGAAGCCCGTGATGTCCGCACCGGCGGAGAACGCGCGGTCGCCGGCGCCCTCGAAGACCACGCAAGACACTTCGTCCGTGTCGGCGTCCTCGAGCGCGTGGCCGACTTCTGCGAACATCTCCTCACTGAAGGCGTTGAGCCGCTCGGTGCGGTCGAACTCGATCGAGAGGACGCCCCGCTCGTCGAGCTCGACGTTCAGGAACTGATAGGGGTACTCGCCCGTGTAGTCGTAGAACCCCGCACCCGCGTCGACGCCAGTCTCGCCCGCCTCGACCAGTTCGATCAAGTAGTCAGCGGGTTCGTATCGCGCGGCACCGGTCTCCTCGTAGAGCGCTTGGAGTTTGTCGAGGACGGTATCGAGCCCGATCGAGTCGCCGACGCGACAGGTCCCCAGCGGGAACCGGCCGCCGAGACGAACGCCGAGGTCGATGTCTTCGGGCGTCGCCACCTCGTCGCCGACCAACTTCGCCGCCTCGTTGATCATCCGGGCTTCAATGCGGAGCGTGTCGAAGCCTTCGCCGTCGCCGGGTTCGTAGTCGACGCCGTCGCCGTCCTCGTAGTCGTAGAAGCCCTTGCCTGTCTTGCGGCCGAGCGTCTCGTCGTCCACCATCGCGGCGATCGACGGCGGCACGTCGTACGCGGAAGCTTCGAGGAAGTCGTAGGCGATATCGATGCCGCCGTAGTCGTTGAGTTCGAAGGGCCCCATCGGGTACCCGCGGTTGAACACCATCCCAGCGTCGGCCTCCTGGATCGTGCACTCCTCGCGGTCGAGCATCCACGCGGCCTCGCCCATAAACGGCACGAGGACGTTGTTCACGACGAAGCCGTGGACGTCCTTCTTGACGTCGATGCCCGTCTTGCCGATGGAGTCGACGTAAGCGTGTGCGCGCTCGATGGTCTCGTCGCTGGTCGCGTCGCCGTGGACGACTTCGACGAGGTCCATCCGCACGGGCGGATTGAAGTAATGCGTCCCGACGACCTGTTCGGGTCGGTCGGTGGCCTTAGCCATCTCGGTGATCGAAAGTCCCGAAGTGTTGCTCGCGAGGATTGCTCCCTCGGGGGCGTACTCGTCGACTTCGGCGAAGGTGTCCTTCTTGAGTTCCATCCGTTCGGGCACCGCCTCGACGACGAGATCGGCGTTCTCGACCGCCGCTTCGAGGTCGGTGAAGCCCTCGACTCGGTCGAAGACGTCCTCAGCGGATTCGTCGATCTGTCCTTTCTCCGCGAGTTTGCCGAGGCTCCACTCGATGTTGTCGAGACCGTCGTCGACGAACTCCTGCTCGATATCTCGAATAGAGACAGTGTAGCCCGCAATCGCAGCAACCTCGGCAATGCCGTGGCCCATACTTCCGGCGCCGAGTACCGCGACGTGTTGGATGTTCGCTTCCTGCATCGCTTACCCAAGCGTTAACGTTGCTATTCAATCTTCTGGTGTTTTAGACACAGTGTTTAGAATTAGCTAGTATAGAGACATTGTGGTGAAATTGTAGGCAGATAAGACACCATCTGTAATTTCAGTCGCCGGGGCTGTGCCTGGAGAGCTATAGGGGATCAGACGTGTAGTACGTCCTCCCACTGCGTACAGAGCGGGCCGCTATCGTGAAGTATGGTAACATACGCGTTCTAACAAGATTTCTGAATGGGCGCTGCTTCGTTTACTATTTCACCACAATCGATCGCAATACTTAACGAAAGTATTATCAAGTTCGGCTCTAAGGTGTGGAGCGAGCTATGAGATCACCTACCAGACGCAAGGTGCTGAAGACGGGCGGCGCAGCCTCAGTAATCGCAATGTCCGGACTCGCCGGTTGTTCAGGTAGCGGCGGAGGCGACGGAGACAACAGTGGTGGGGACGGCGGTGGCGACTCGGGGACGACGGGTGGCTCGACGAGCCAGGACACAGGTCCGAGTTCGTTCCACGTCGGCGTTTTCAACCCCCAGAGCGGTCCGTTCGCGCCGTGGGGACCCGCACTCCGAACGGGCGCCGAACTCGCAGCGGAGGACCTCGAAAGCGAACTCGGCGTCGACATCGAGATCAGCACCTACGACACCGAAGTCAATCCCAGCGCGTCGCTGGAGCGAATGAAACGAGCCGTGACGGCGGATGGCATCGACTTCGCGCAGGGCGCGCTCTCGTCGGCCGTCTGTACGAAGATCGGGACGT
Organism: Halobellus sp. H-GB7; assembly: GCF_030848585.1. NCBI lineage: Archaea > Methanobacteriati > Methanobacteriota > Halobacteria > Halobacteriales > Haloferacaceae > Halobellus > Halobellus sp. H-GB7. The sequence continues at coordinate 216,491 of NZ_JAVDDW010000003.1, forward strand.
GGGCCTCCGACAACGGCGTCTCCTACATCGCAGACGGCGCGTCTGACACGCTGACGGGATCGAGCTGTCAGCCGCATATGTTCAGCACGTACTCTTCGAACACGATGCTGGTCAAGTCCATCGGGGCACGGATGGCCGACATCGCCGACAAGTGGTACCTGCTGTACTCCGATTACATCTGGGGGCAGAACGCCCAGGAGCTCTACATCGAAGAAATCGAGGCCAACGGCGGCACCGTGGTGGAGTCGGAAGCGACGCCGTTCCCCAACGACGACTACACGTCGTACCTCAACAACGTCGCTAACTCCGACGCGACCGGGCTCGGTCTCGTCCTCCCCGCGCTCGACAAGCGACTGGCGATGAAACAGCTCCGGAACAAAGGAATGCACGAGAACTTCAAACTGATGGGTCACCAGGCCGAAGACATCGCGTTCTGGGGGCTCAGCCAGGAGTCCGCGGCGATGATGGACATCGCCTCGACCGGCTGGACGAACGCGATCGACAGCGCAGAGGAGTTCAAGATGCGGGTCGCAGACCGCGATCAGAACCCGTACGTACGCCACGCCAACGCGTACATCGCGATGGATCAGCAGGTCCGCGCGGCCGTCCGCGCCGGCTCGACAGACGGGGAAGCGATCCGCGGCGAACTCGAGGGCCACACCGTCGAGAGCGAGAAGGCGCTGAGCATTATGCCGGGCGACCTCGAATGGCGAGCCTGCGACCACCAACTCGTGCACCCGACCTGGGCGATCTCGGGGCGCTCGATGGGCGATATGCAGACCGACCCCTACAACGCGTGGTTCCAGGTCGAGGGATCGAGCGCCGGGAAAGACGTAATGCGTAGCTGCGACGCGACGGGCTGCTCGCTGTGAACTCACGTATGAACGCCATTCCCATTCCGGGAACGCAGCGCAGCATCACGCCCGCTGGAGGTGTCGTCTGGGGCGTCCTGGTGCTGTTGACGGTGATGAGTGCCATCGTTCGCCCCGGCCTGTTCATCGATCAGGTCATCGGCGGCCTCGTGTACGGACTCGTCTTGGTGCTGATCGCGCTCGGCCTGTCAATCGTCCTGGGGCTGCTCGGCATCGTGAACTTCGCCCACGGCGCCCTGTTCATGCTGGGCGCGTACTTCACCTTCCAGCTGATGGAAGTCTGGGGAGTCTCGTTCTGGGTGACGCTGATCGTCGCACCGCTCGGAGTCGGACTCGTCGGCGTCGCCATCGAACGCGGTGTGCTTCGCCACCTCTACGACAAGAACCCGTTGAACGGGTTGCTCGCGACGTTCGGCATCGCGTTGATGCTCGGCGAGGCGACGCGCGCGATCTGGGGCGGCACTCCGCGCAGCGTCGTGGCTCCGCAAGTCCTCTCGATGGGCTTCGATCTGGGCGTCACAACCGTCTCGCGGATCCGCCTGTTCACCGTCGCCGTGGCGGTCATCGTCATCGCGGCCGTCTACCTGCTCATCGAGCGCACCGACTTCGGTCTCTCCGTTCGCGCGGGCGTTCTCGATCGCGAGATGGCCGAGTTCCTCGGCGTGAATATGAACGTCCGATTCATCTCGATGTTCGTGCTCGGCGCGGCCATCGCGGGTCTCGGCGGCGTCCTCCGGGGTGCCGCAGTCGGAATGGACGTCGGGATGGCGAATCAGTTCATCATCCTCGCGTTCGTCGTCGTCGTCGTCGGCGGGATCGGAAGCCTGTTCGGGAGTGTCGTCGCCGGCCTCCTGATCGGTGGCGCGAGCTATCTGACGCCACTGTACCTCTCGACGCTGGCCGAGGTGACGACGCTGGAGTTCATCAATATTCCCGGGATCGGCGGACTGGTCCCGTATCTGGTGATGATCGTCGTGCTGCTCGCACGGCCACGCGGGCTGTTCGGACAGGAGGGCTTCCTCGAATGAGCGACGAATCCGCCACGAACCGGACCGGAGAGAGCCTCGTCTCGGGGCTCCCGCTCGGGGCGCTGAACCGGTACAAGGTTCCAATCGGGTCGGTCCTGTTGGTCATCTTGCTCCGTCCACTAGTGTCGATGGAGTTCCTCCTCGGATACGGGTCGGTGGCGAACACCATCCTCATCTGGATGCTGTTTGCGGCCTCGTTCAACCTCCTCTTGGGATACACGGGGCTGCTGTCGTTCGGCCACGCGATGTTCCTCGGGATCGGGGCGTACGTCACGGCGATCGGGCTGTCACGGTTCAGTTCGTCGTTCGTCCTGTCAGCGGTCGTCGCGCTCGCGCTCGCTGGGGTCGTCGCCTATCTCATCGGCCGGATCACCGTCCAGAAAGGGGAGATTTACTTCGCGATGCTCACGCTCGCGTTCGGGACGACCGCGCACTTCATCGCCAACTACAACCCTGCCGGACTGACCGGCGGGACGACCGGCATCGCGGGCGGTGCAGTCCCGGCGTGGATCGAGACAGAACGCGGTCTCAAGTACGTGAACCTCGGCGGCTTCCAGTTCGACTGGTACTGGCTCGTCGCGGCGGCGGTCCTCGTCGGCCTCGTGGTTCTCTGGCAAATCGTCCGCTCGCCGTTCGGTCGGACGCTCATCGCAATCCGCGAAAACAAAGAGCTGGCCCGCGCGATGGGGATCAACACCTACCGGTACAAGGTGTGGGCGTTCACCCTGAGCGGGGTCGTCGCCGCCTACGCCGGCACGATCCTCGAAATCAACGAACAGGGCGCGACGCTCTCGCTCCTGACCGTCGAGACCAGCGGCGACGTCATCCTGATGACGGTGCTCGGCGGTGCGAACTACTTCTTCGGCCCCGTTGCCGGCGCGTTCGTCTGGCTGTTCGCCGAAGATTACCTGACCGACTTCGAGATGCTCGTCCTGCCGCTGAAAGAGGTCCCGATCGTCAGTCTCGAACTCGCGGGCGTGTTGGCGTACTGGCAGTTCTTCCTCGGACTGCTGTTCGTCATCGCGGTGCTGATCGCGCCACGCGAGGGGATCTGGGGACTCCTCAGAGACAGTATCGAAACGCTCTACGACCGACTGCGGACCGGTGAAGAAGATGTCTGAAACAGATACGTCTACGACCGAGCGAACGGACACAGGCGACGCCCAGACGGCAGCGCTTGGCTCGACGGGCCTCACGAAGCGGTTCGGCGGCATCGTCGCCGTCGACGACGTCGATCTGGCCGTTCCCGAGGGCGAACTGCGAGCGATCATCGGCCCGAACGGGGCCGGCAAGACGACGCTTTTCAACGTGCTCACGCACGCGCTCGCCCCGACCGACGGGACGGTGTATCTCCACGGCGAGGAGATCACGGACCTCTCACAGGAACAGCGTCCCCACCGCGGCCTCGCCCGCTCGTTTCAGTCGAATCAGTTGTTCAACGAGTTGAGCGTCCTCGAAAACGTCCGGGTGGTCGTCCAGACGATCGAATCAGGACCGTTCTCGTTCGATCTTCTCGGCGAGGGGCGGTCCCAGCACCGCGAGCAAGCGCTGGACATTCTGGACTCTGTCGGGCTGACTGACAAACGCGAAGTCACTGCGAAGAACCTCTCGCACGGCGACCAGCGTCGCCTGGGTATCGCGATGGCGCTGGCGACGGATCCTTCGGTACTCCTGCTCGACGAGCCGACGAGTGGTCTCGGAACGAACGAGACGGGACTCGTCACCGACCTCATCGAATCGGTGCATCAGGACCTCGGCCTGACGCTGCTCTTGATCGAACACGATATGGATATCGTCCTCTCGATAAGCGACCGCGTCACCGTCCTCGATCAGGGGCGCGTCCTCGCGACGGGCACGCCCGACGAGGTCAGAGGCGACGAGGAGGTCCAGGAAGCGTACCTCGGCGGAATGCGGGAGGAACTATGAGCCTCCTCGACGTCTCCGAACTGGAAGCCGGATACGAGACCGGACAGGTGCTGTTCGGCGTCGATCTCTCGGTCGACGAGAACGAGGTCGTCTCGCTGCTCGGCCGCAACGGCGCGGGCAAGACGACGACGATGCACGCACTCGTCGGTGCAGACGTGCCCCGGGTGTTCGGTGGGTCGATGACGTTCAACGGCGAAGACCTCCGTGCGTACCGAAATTACCAGATCTCTGACCTCGGGCTGTCTCTCGTTCCCGAAGGACGCCGGTGCTTCCGAGACCTCACGGTCAAAGAGAATCTCCGGCTCGCGGCGAATCACGCCGGCGATCCGCTGCCCGTCGAAGAGGTGCTGGATCAGTTCCCCGAACTCGACGATATGCGGGATCGCCCCTCGAAGAATATGAGCGGCGGCGAACAGCAGATGCTGGCGATCGCGCGAAGCCTCGTCACGAACCCGAAGCTGATGCTCCTCGACGAGCCCTGCGAGGGGCTGGCTCCGTACATCGTCCGACGGATCGAGTCGATCATCCAAGAGATCAACGAGAAACAGGACGTGAGCGTCCTCCTGGTAGAGCAGAACGTCGCCGTGGCGGTCGCTGTCGCCGAACGGCACTACATTCTCGACGAGGGCGAAATCGTCGAGGAAGTCTCGACGGCGCAACTCCGCGCGGACGACGAGCTCAGACAGGAGTACCTGGGCGTGTAATCCGATTCGTAAGTCGCCGACCGTCGGCTGTCGTCGAACCGTCCCCTGTCGAAGGAAACGGTCGCATACGTGTCCTGTCGCTCAGAGCTGAATCACTCACCGCCGTCTGATTCGAGGTGATCGAAGAGTCCCGGCGTCGTCCCGAACTTCAGCACGTTCGTCATCGTGGAGCTACGGACGTTGCTGACGGCTTGCCCGTGCTCTTTGTAGAACTCGTGGAGCCACTTCGACTCCGCCTCCTGGCTGGGGAACATCATCACCGATTTCCACTGGTACTCCCCGTCCGAGAGGAAGTAGAAGATGGAGTACTGACTCGATCTGATGTGTTCCATCGTGTCACGCCAGTGCTCTTTGAAATTCTCGGGGTTGAATTTGAACTCCATCAGCGCGAACGTGAAGTACGACTCGTTCGGGATGATCGCTTCGCGGAAGACGCCCGCTTCACGCATATTCCGGATCGCTTTGCTCACCGTGACGTGGCTGACGTCGATTCCGTGTTCTTCTTCCAAGACGTCGGTGAGTTCACGGGCGGAGAGCTGTGGGTCCCGCGCGAGCTCTCTGAGGATGACGACGTCTCGCTCTTTGAAGTCCCACGCTGGTCTGCTGTCGCTCATTCTGCGTTCTGCCTCGAAGCCGGTTGTCGGGGAGAACGTTTCGATAGGACGGCCCGCCAGCGACGGTCTCGCCGCAACTCAAACATTTGGTAACACACTCACCGCTAATAGAAAATGTGTGGTAAAATAATTACCGTGTGACGGAGTTGGTGTTAATTGGCGCTGAAATACGGTGTCGTCTGTCGAGGAACAACGATTGGCTGTCGAGACACACCGATTGGCGCGGGTCCCAGCCCTGTGGCGCAGTTATCGATTACGGAACAGCAGCCACGCCGCGACGAGCAGACAGGCGACGAATCCGCCGAACGCGAGGTCGTAGCTGCCGTAGGTGGCGACGATCCCGACGTACGCCGGGCCGACCGCGTTCGCGCCGAGAAAGAGCGCCCGCGCTGCACCGAGGTCGGCACCCATCCCGCCGTCGGGCGCGTCGTCGACGATGATCGCGTCGGCGAGTGGGAAGCCCGCCTTGTACCCGAGCGCGAGGAACGCCACTGTGAACCAAATCGCGACGGTCGCGGACGCGACGACGAGAGCCGTCAGGCCCGTCGCGGCGACGAGCAGCCCGGCGACAGCGATCCCACGCCGCGAGAACCGATCGCCAAGCGACCCAGCCAGCGGCTTCACTGCGAGTCCGATCGCGAAGACGATCGCGAACGTCAGGCCCGCAAGGCTCTGGGAGAATCCCTTCGTCTGGGCGAGGTACGTCGGAATGAAGTTGATGATCCCGCCGACCATAAAGTAAAACAGCGAAAAGGCGACGAGCGTCTCCCGCTGCTGGGGACTCTCGACGAGTCGACCGACAGTACCGGAGACGTCGAGTGAGGTCTCGCCGACGTGGTAGCCGTCTCTCGTGGTCGCGGCGTAGGCGGCCGTGAGCAGCCCGAGGCCGATCGCGACAGGGAAGAAGGGCGTCCGCCAACTCGCGTACGTCAGCGCGAGGATCGCCACGCCGGAGGAAATCAGTCCCCCGGCGTCGGTGCCGGCGGCGTAGATGCCGAGCGCGCGACCGCGCTGCTTCGTGAAGAGATCCGAGAGCAGCGCTCGCGACGGGATCGCAAAGAGCCCTTTCCCGATGCCGACGACCGTCGCGGCGACGAAAAACAGCACGACACCGTTCGTCAGCCCGAACAGTGCGAATCCGACGGCGAGGACGACCAATCCGGGGACGATGAGCGTCGCCCGGTTCCAGCGATCGGAGTACTCGCCGCTCGGATACTGGACGAGCGCGTACGACCCCCCGAAGATAGAGAGCGCGATGCCAGCAGTCGCCTCGGTGATCCCGAGGTCCGCGATGATCGTCGGCAAGAGCGGTGAGATGAGAAACCGACCGGTCTGGAGTATCGCCCACCCAAGCGAGACGGCCACCAGCATCCGCCGCGCGTAGCCGGTCATCTCGGTCGTCGTGTCGGTCACGGTGCCGACTCGGACGCGGAGCGTGACGTGGGTTCCGATTCGGCTCGGAGGGACGAATCAGCAGACTGGGGCCGGCTGCTACAGATTCGAGGCGCTTTCGCCGCCGTCGATCGGGAGCGCGACACCCGAGAGATAACTCGACTGTGGTGAAGAGAGGAACGCGACGGTTCGTCCCAGGTCCATCGGGTCGCCGAGATGTTCGACGGGGATCTCTCGGGCCCAGTCTTCGAGGCCCTCATCGTAAGAGTCGTACTCGCCGTCTTCGATGCCCTCCTCGACGAGGGCCTCGACTCGCGGCGTCTCGTGGGTTCCGGGGAGTACCGCGTTCGCGCGGACCTCCGGGGCGAGTTCCTTCGAGAGCGTCTTCTCGAGGCCGACGACGCCCATCCGGACCGAGTTCGAGAGCACGAGGTCGTCGACGGCTTCCTTGACGCTGATCGACGCGATAGTGACGATCGTTCCGCCGCCGTCGGCGCGGAGATGCGGTGCGGCCGCCCGGACCGCCCGGACGACACTCATCACGAGGAGGTCGAACGCCTCGTACCACTCCTCGTCGGTCGTTTCGAGGAACGATTCGGCCGGCGGGCCGCCGGCGGAGGTCACGAGGTGATCGAGACCGCCGAACTCCTCGATGGGGCGTCGGACGAGCGCGTCGACGTCGTCGGGGTCGGTCAGATCCGCGGCGTGCCCGACGACAGTCGCCTCGGCCGCCGCGTCAGCCCGGACGTCAGCGACGGCTTCTTCGAGCCGGTCTTCGTCGCGTCCGTTGAGCACGACGTTCGCGCCCTCTGCAGCGAGCGCCCGTGCAGACGCCTTCCCGAGGCCGCTACTCGATGCCGTCACGAGTGCCGAATCGCCCGCAATTTCGAGATCCATAGCTGTTCGACAGACCCCGAAACCAAAAGCGTTCAGCAGACCGGGAGGCGGTGCCGAGACGATCTCCCGACGGCGGCCTCACTCGGCCAGTGTCCAGTACGGCGCGGTGTCGAGCCGTGAGGTCGCGGTCTGGACTTCCGAACGTGTCGTTCCGTAGAATCGCTCGCGACCGACCGGCGTGCGCAAACACAAGATCACGGTGTTGCTCGTCACCTCGAAGACCGAGAGCGTCCAGGGGCTTCCAGCGTGTTCCCATCGGCTTCGGAGCGTAGCCTCCTCGTCGTCGACGACGCGCGTTCCCAGCTCCCAGCTCAGTCGTGTGAGGTAGGTGAGGTCGAACGGCACGACGTCGGGAAGATCGGTCGTCGGCTCCCCGTCCTTCTGAGTGCTATGAGCCGCCATACCAATCCGAACTCCATCTTTGATTAAAAACGCAACTATTTCGCTGTCGGATAGGACGAGTCAGCCGCGTCGGGGTCGCGAGACCGGTGCGCGGCAGTCAGTGGGAGTCACTCGTCGCTGGAGACGCGGAGGTGCGGAACGACGAGCGACTCCGCGAGTCGTATCGTTCCCTCGCGCCACTGGATCCATCCGACGGTGAGGACGAGGCCGACGACGGAGGCAGCGAGGCCGAGCAGTCCCGCTTCCGGGCCGAACGCGCCGCCGGTGAGGAGACGAGGGCCGGACTGCGTGGTCGCGATCAGCGATACGCCGTTCGAGGTGCCGCTGACGGGGAAGCCGTAGACGACGCCCTGAAAGAAGTTCCAGGTCGTATGCAGGCCAATCGGAATCGCCAGTTCGCCGGTCAGTATGTAACCCGCCGCGAGCATCACGGCAGCGAGCACGATTCCGACCGTGCTGGCGGGCGTCACGTTCGGGTTGGTCGCGTGCGCGACGCCGAAGAGGACCGAGGTTACGAGGACAGCCAGCGCGATCGCACCGCGGGTTCCAATCCGGTCGAACCACGTGAACCCCTCCGAGAGGTTGGTTACGAGGTAGCCCCGAAACAGGAGTTCCTCGTAGACACCCACGGCGACGAACGTGAGAAGACCCCAGAAGAACCACGGCCAGAAGTCGAACCCCGAGCGAGCGACGTAAAAGACGTCTCTAATGGAGATCCACCCAGCCAGCAGTTCGACGGTGAAGATCACCGTCATCAACGCGCCCCCGAGCGCGAGTCCGAAGCCGAGGTCCGCCCACCACGAGCGGTCGACGCGAAAGCCGAAGTCGCGGAACCAACGACGGTCTGCGAACCGGCCGGCCAGATAGACACCGCCGACGATCACGACGATCTGGGTCGAAACGAAGAGCAGATTTCGGATTGCGACAGCCGTCTGCTCGGCCGACTGCGACTGCGTGAGTGCGAGGAACGCCCGCGACGGCCGCGTCGCGAGCGCCGTGACGACGAGCGAAGTGAGAAGTCCCAACACCGCAAGGAGGACCACGAGCGCGATAAGTCGCCACGGCAGTCGCAGTCGGTGCGCACTGTCGTTCCACAGGAAGGCTTTGACGCGAGGGAACATCGCGTGTAACTGTCGGAGAGACGAACGTTAACTCTATCTCTGCGTGCCGGCGAGCCGCCGGAGCAACCCGACCGGATCCTCGATCTGCGAGAGGAGGACGCCGACGACGACGAGAAGTCCGCCAAGGGCCGTCTCAACCGTCAGCGACTCGCCGAGCAGGAGCACGCCCAGCGTGACGGTCGTCACCGGCTCGGCCGTCCCGAGGACGCTCGCGCGGTTCGCTTGCAGGAACCCGAGGCCCTCGTAGAGTAACACCAGCGGGACGCCCGTGCCGAGGACGCCGATCCCGACGACGACCCCCCACTGGGCCGGACTGGTCGGGAGCGTCGCCCCCTCGGCGTACCACCGGAGACCCAGCAGAGCGGTCGCAACCGTCAGTACGTGGGCCGTGAGCACGCTCGCTTTCGCGCTCGTCGACAGCACGCGACCGCCGACGATGTAGACGGCGTATCCAATCGCCGCCGCGAGGAGCAGCACGACGCCCAGCGGCGTCGCACCCCGCGTGTCGGCGCCGAGGATGAGACCGAGGCCCGCCAACGCGAGGACGAGCGAGACGACGAGTCGAAGTGTGACCCGCTCGTCGAGGAAGGCTGCAGAGAGCACCAGCACGTACACGGGGTACGTGAAGAACACCACCGCCGAGAGCCCCGCCGTAAGGTGAGTGAGCCCCGTGAAGTACGCGATCGTCAGGACGGCGTACATCGTTCCGAGTCCGGCCGCAGACCAGGCCGGCCGCCCGGAGAGAAGCCTCACGTCGCCGCGGAGGGCGAGAAACGCCCAGACGAGCACGCCGCCGCCGAGGAAGCGAAAGAAGAGCAAGGGCGGCCGCCCGAGTCCCGCCGCTTCCGCGAACTTCCCGAAGATTGCCAGCGTCCCGAATCCGACCGCCGACCCCATCACGAGAAGTGCGCCGACGGTTTCCTCACGCATCGTATGCAGATTTGCCGGTCCGTTTTTTAACGGTTGTGGACCGGCCACGTGGTCGAGAAGTCACAGCTACGGAGTGACAGCCGGACGCACCCGGCCGACAGGGCCACGCGCGGAAGACCGACGAACGGGCGAGCAGCTACGAGGAACTCATCTGACGATCAGCACCGGCATCGGGGCGCGCTGGAGGACCGTCTGGGCGACCGAGCCGAGGAGGACGCGGGTGAGCAGTGCGCGCCCGTGGCTGCCGAGTACGATCGTATCGGCGTCGTGTTCTTCTGCGTACGCGACGATTTCGCGGCCCGGCTTGCCGAGCCTCGTCGCTGTCGACACCGTTCGGCCGTGATCGGCGGCGATAGCCTCGGCCGCGGCGAGTAATTCCGTCGAACGGGCGTGCGCGCGCTCACGGAGTTCTTCGGCACCGACCAACGCCTCCGCGCTGTATCCCTCGTCGAGATAGTCGATCACGTGAATGACGGTCACCTCCGTTTCCGGGTACGTCGTGAGCGCGTATTCGAGGGCTCGCTCCGCGAGCGGGGTCCCGTCGAACGCGACGAGGAGTCGCTCGACTTCGGGCACGGTGGGACATCGGGCTACTGGGAGAAATAAGACCGGGGCAGATCGCTGGCGGGTCGTCCCGAGACCCGGGCCAATCAACGCGGTAGCAGCGCCAGCGCGACGGGGACCGCGATCAGGAGGACGACGAACCCGACGAAGTACCGCAGGTCCTCGACGAGCCGTCTGTGTGCGGCCTCGACGGTCCGAAAGTACGGATCGAACCACACCGTGGCCCCCAGTGTGAGGAGCGTGCTCACGAGGAGGAGTGCCAGGACGAGCGCGACGCCGACAGGCGATTGCAGCACCACGGCGATGAGGACCGTATCGAACAGCGTTCCGAGGTTCGCGCCGAGGACGTAGGGGACGACCTCACGGCGTTTGAGGTATCCCCGGTTGTAGAGCGGCACGATCACTCCCAGCGAGAACGCGACGCTCGTCGTGATTCCGGTGAGTAAGACGCCAAGCGCGAGAGCGACCCAGGTACGTTGGAATCGTCGAAAGAAGCGCGCTCGGAGCCACGCGGTGTCGACCCGCTTGAGCACCCGATCGAAAAGATTGAGGCTAGCGAAGAGGACAGCGATCGCCAGCACGAATCCGAGTTCGGCTCCGACTGCGTCGACGACGGCTGTCGTTACCGATTCGAGGGGTGAGAACTGCGACGAAACGTTCGTCCGCGTCCCGACGGATTCGAGGGGGTGCTGGAGCCACGGTAAGGCGAGATAGCCCACGACGGTCGCAGGGAGATACACCGAGTGCGTCAACAGAAACGCGAGGAGTCCGAGGCTGGTCGCCTCACCGAGCGAGTACCGACGCTTCTGGAGGTAATCGAGAGCCCCGATGAGAACGACGATGGCGGCCGCACCGAGGCGAGAACCGGCGACCATCAAAAACAGTTGTGCGTCGGTGACGATCCCGTTTCCGAATAACGACACCGACAGCGCAGCGACGATCGAACCGTTCGTCAGCACGTACGTGGCGAGCCAGCTCACGCCCAGCGCTTGGGCATCGCCGGAGACGTGATGAGCAAAGAACTGCCGGAGCGGCACGGCCGCCGCTTCAGTGGCGGTGCCGAGCAACTGAACCGCGAACAGAAACAGCGCTACGGACGCGAGGGCACCGATCCAGAGCGGGGCCGAGGCGCGAACCCGCGCGAAGGCGTGGTCCACGGTGCACGTAGACTCACGCCGACGACACAAACATTACGCCGGCAGCGCGTTAGCTCTCCTCTCCCCCGTCGTCCGGTCCGCTCTGTTGGTTCGATTCGAGCATCTCCCAAGGGACGGTTCCCTCGCTGACGATGTTCGATGGTTCGAGCGCCGGATCAGTCAGTGTGACCCTGGCCAGTCCGACCGGTCCCGCCCGTGGTTCGGGGAGGTTCGCGGGATTCGAGGTCTCGAATTCCGTCTCCGTGACGTCGCCCACGACGACTCGCATCGCCATTCCGTATCCCTCGTGCGGCGAGCAGAGGAGGTCGTAGACGCCCGGTGTCTCGAAGGCGTGGAGCCACGTATCCGGAACGGGCCCTTCGCCGTCGCTGTCGTCTCCGTCGTCCCCATCGTCGTCGGTACCGTTGCTTCCGTCGTCACTCTCGTCATCGGTGCCGTCATCAGCGTCGTCATCCCCCTCATCGCTGCCGTCAGCGTCGTCATCTTCCTCCTCGCCACCCATCTCGGCTGGCGGTTCGATCTGATCGCCGGGGATAGACTCCGGCCGCCAACCGAGGAGTGGAGAGGAGAACGCGGTGACGCCGATCGGGACGCGCCGCCGCATCCCGAATGCCGGGTGGTAGGCGACGACGTTGTGATCGGGTGTTCGGAACACGAACTTCACCACGTCCCCCGGTTCGATGTGGAGCCCAGTGGGCTGAAAGAAGAAGTCCACTGGTCGGTTTGGATTCGTCGGCGGGGCGCGAATCAGCGTCTCGACAGTATGGACCGTGCCTGTGCCATCCATCGCTTCGTCGTCGCTACTCTCCTCGTCGTCCATCTCGTCATCTTCTTGGGCGACGGTCGAGCCGCCGAGCACCGAGATGGCCGCACCGGCACCGAACGCCTTCATCAGGGGCCGTCGGTGCAAACTGAGTGTGTCGTTTCGGGACATACCGTGCAAACGTATGACACGATCTCGAATTGTTATTCGCGTTCTATCTGAGTGATAACTCGTTCTCCCGTCGTGACCGTATCGAACGCCCGTCGTATCCGTCCGTTGGATAGGAATACCCAGATTGTGTGTCACATTACTGCAATACGTCTCCGATGCCAAGAGCGTGCCAGAGACGACAGTAAGGGCGGCGAATAGCGAGCGCGGCAGTCGTCAAGGGAAACTTACCGCAACCGGAAACAATGTGCGCGAGAGTGAGCGCGCCGAGCGACTCGAAGAACCGGAGCGGGCATCGCAGGCGAGACTTCCGACGCGAGCAGGTCGCGCGAGACCTCACTGGTCCAGTGCTGGCGGCTCCTCCGTTTCCGACGCGCCCAGGAGACGCGGCAGCGCCGTATTCGCGAACGTCAGCGCGACGACGAGCAGGATCGGCGCGAAAAACAGGCCGTAGAATCCCAGTACGACCGGACCCAGCGTGTACGCGAGCATCAGGAGACCGACGTGGGTTTCCTCGCCGCTGAGAAGCGGCCGAAGCACCACGTCGGGGATCGTGTCGACGACGACGACGGCGACAGCGAAGAACCCCCCCACGTACACCAGACTCGACAGCGTCCCACCGAGGACGATCGGGAGCGCGGTGAGGAGTGTCAGCGGGACGTAGACGATTTTCATTCCGACGACCGGAATCAGACTCGCGATCCCAGTGAGCGCACCGGCGAGCGCGGGATAGGGAACCTCCGCGGCGGGCGGTACGAACGCGTTATACGTGCTGAACGACCCGATAGCGATCAGCGAGACCGCGAGGACGTTCAGGAGATTTCCAAACAGCACCGCTTCGAGTTCTCTGTCGACGGCTTCGAGGTACTCTCGAATGATGGCCTCGTCGTCGAAGTTGAGCAGCCACTGACTGATGCGGTTGCCGTCGACTAAGAGGTAGTACGTGACGATGACGACGACGAACAGATTCAACATAAACTCCGAGACGAGCGTCGTGAAGAACGTGGCGTGCTGGGTCGCAAAGTCGATGAACGGGGCCAGATCGCCGGATTGGTACGCTCCGTAGAGCCCCTCGATGGTGAACTTGGGGATCTCGTTGATGCCACCGAACCACTCGAAGTTCTCGTTTGCGACGTCGACGAGCGCGTACTGGTCGATGAAGCGGCGGGCCTCGATTGCCAAGAGCACTGTAGCGTAACTGATCAGTAAGATGAGTGGGACGGCGAGCGAGAACATCACGACCACCGCTCTGGCGTTCGCTGGAAGGTGGAACCGTCGGAGCATCCGGTGGTAGCGGCGCGTCGAGTAGTACAGGAAGACAGAGATGGTCAACGGAGCGATAAATTGGTACGCGAGTGCACCGATGACGACCGAGACGATGATCCCAAACAACGCCACGGCGAAGCGGTTCCCATCCATACAAACCGACCTTTCGCCACAGTAACACAAAAATATGGCCTTGTACGGGCGTCTTGTGGGCGGTGAGTTCACTCAAACGGAGGAACGATGGACGCTCAACAGAGTGCCGGTACGATAGGGTCAGTGCAGCCACAGACGGCTGGCGAATACCACTATGGCGAGTACGGCTATACCCGGACCAAATCCGGGTGTGTTGGTCGGGGTGGTCTCCTCCGTGACAGTCACGGTGGCTGTCGAGGCATCGGCGACCGGAGCGACAGCGAACTCGGAGAGACCTGGCGACTCCGCACGGAAGGCCACCTGCGTGGCGTTCCGCTCGGTCACTCTGGTTTGCAGTCGGTTCCAAGACAGGTTCTGTGCGTTGTACCGATACAGCGCGACGCGCTCGGCTGAGACGTTCCGCTCGCGCAATCGCGTGCGGTTCACAGCAAACGTCATCGACGCGTTCGTGACGTTCTCGTTCGGGAATTGGTGTGTGATATTGAAGTACCCGAACGGCGCGGGGCCAGAGAACGCACCGACGCCGGCACTCGCGTTGGCGGCCGTTCGAAGGGCGAACTGGTAGTCGCCGCTCCGGTTAGTTCTAACTGCCATCTCTCGCATTCGAACGCCGACATCAGGAGAATCAGCCCGGTAACGGAACTGCACGCGAATCGTCTGATTCGCGCCGACGTTCTCCACTCGCATCGAGTGGCTTCCATTCTGATGTTGACCGGCTGTGACGTTCGGGCCGGGCCCAGGTCCAGAGCCGTGCATCCCATCACCGTTACCCTGTGCGGCGACAGTCGTAGCCAGAATCGGTGCAGCACCTGCGAAAGTGATGACGGACACGATGAAGACCGCAAGGAGAGGTTCTTTTTTAATCCTCATACATTAATATATAAATATTAATAATCATAAGTGTTCAGAATGGGATAAGTAAGTGGCAATAATCTGTGTCGCCTTAGAGGCCGGCATAGTCCCTGCTGCGTCGTTCTCGACCCCTCCAGCGAGCGAAACCCGGGTCCAGAACATGAGGCGTCGTTGAATATATATTGATCGAACGTCATATACGAGAACGCTATGAGTGACTCAGACGGGATCGACGAGGCGGTCCAGCGCGTTCGCGACGCATTCGACACGGCCGCCGAAGAAGCAGAGCAGATGACCGACGAAGCGCGTGGCGAAGTCGACGAAGCGATTGAGGAACTCGAAAAACGGATCGAAGAACTTCGAAGCTGACGACAGAAACCACTACAGTGAAAGTCGGCAGCGGTACTACAGTACCGCTTACAATGAGTACACATTCGATCGCACGCTGTCCGATCAGATACGCGAAAGCGTGCAAACGCTGCTCTAATTCTTACGGGGCACGTGGCGAATACGTTCAGAGACAGAACCATAATTGATCAGTCATATTCTCCGAAGTGACACCAATAAAGATTATTTATATCTCTTATTTTTTGTTCATTAAACCACTTTTTACGTTTTTGGCCCTATTTATTATCAGATTATTTCGCTATAGGGGATAGAAAGTAGTAATCTTCAACCCCAATATTATAATTTATAATATATACTATATACTTCCACATTCAATACTAGTTCGGCAGTTGTAACTTCCAAAAGTTTCCGAGTCGATGTCCTCGCACTGCGGGGTCACCATATGAGGTGCTTCCAGCCGACCCCTGCGGGAATAGCGAGGTACCCTCGGCGAGAAACAGGTCGCAGTCAGCCGAGTTACGTCGGGCCGGTCGTGCTGCGTGGCTGCGGCGTCCGGCTGCTGCCCTCCCCGGACGCGAGCACGTCTTCGACGCGGTCGACAGCCGAAGCGAGATACTCGAGCGTCTCGTCGCGGTCGTCGGTGACGAGTGCGTCCGAGGGACTGGCGACCGACAACGACCCGAAGACGCGTTCGTCAGCCACGACCGGCATTCCGATGGCGTAGATCCCAGAGATGTCTTCACCCTGATTGACGGCGTAGCCGCGGGAACGGACGTATTCGAGTTCTTTACGGAGGTCAGTAGGACTGAGAGAGTCGTCGGCGGCCGGGTCGGCGTCGATGATTTCGGAGAGTCGGTCTTCCGGGAGGTGCGCGAGGATGGCTTTCCCGGCGGCCGTATGTGTGATCGACGACCAGTCGCCGACGAGCAAATCCGGGTTGTGCGTCGGGTTCGATCCAGCACCGTTGACGAACATCAGTTTTCCGTTCTCCTCGATCGCACACCAGGCGGTTTTCTGGGTTCGATCTGCGAGATTCTCGACAGCCTCTTTCGAGGCCGCATAGAATGGCTGTCGGGTCTTGACCGCGGTCCCGATGTGGAACCACTGGTGCGACAGCCGGTACGTGCCGCTGTCGTTGACGGCGTAGCCGTGGGCTTCGAGCGTCTGGAGGTGCCGGTGCGCCGTGCTCTTGGTGAGATCGAGCCGTTTAGCGACCTCCGTCACGCCGACCGGCCCCGCCTCAGCCATCGCTTCGACGATCCGAAAGAGCGTTTCGTCGGCCCCGACGAGATTTCCGGTCATAGATCAAGTTGACGTTGCGGCAAAATAAAGATGCGGTATAAGATCGAACGTCGGGGGCGTTCCCCTCGTCGAGAGCTAGTTCTTCTGGCCGCCGACGTAAACGACGCCGTCTTCCACGACGACCTCGTAGGTCGGCAGGGAGATGTCGTCGTTGGCGAGGTGGTCACCGGACTCGATGTCGTAGGACCACCCGTGCCACGGGCAGGAGATCACGCACTCGTCTTCGGAGTACGACTTCTCGACGCGCTGACCCGGCTCTTTGAACTCGCCGAGGAGCTTCCGGTGGGTCTTCCCGCTGCAGACGGGGCCGCCGTCGTGCATACAGTAGTTCTGCAGCGCGTAGAACTCGTCTTCGACCTGCAGCACGCCGACCTCGACGCCGCCGACGTCGACGAACTCGCGGTCGCCGTTCTCGAACTCGTCGGCGGGTTTGACTTCGACGAGATCGCTCATAGGCCGAACACCTCCTGGGCGTTCTTCGAGAGGACCATCTCGACTTCCTCCTCGGAGAGGAACGGCAGGTCCATCACGGTCGTCGGGCGGTCGTAGTCCCAGTGCGGGTAGTCGGAGGCGAACATCAGCTGGTCCGCGCCGACCATATCGATACACTTCTCGAGGTACTCGGGATCGGCCGAGATCTCGAGCGGCTGGGTGCCGTAGTAGAAGTCGGTGATGTACTCACCGGGCTTCTTCTCGAGGAGCGGCGCTTCCTCGGGGCGCTTGAGGTACTCCTCGTCGAGGCGCGTCATCAGGCCCGGGAGGTACGTCACGCCGGACTCCATGAAGGAGATGTCGAGATCGGGGAACTTCTCGGGGACGCCCTGCACGACGAGGCTCACGATCTGGGACATATTGGATTCGAGGAAGCCCAGCGTGTGCGTTTCGAGCATCTCCTGATAGCCGCCGCGGACGTACTCGTCGAGGCCCGCGCCGCCGGTGTGGAACACGGCCGCGAGATCCATATCCTCACAGCGCTCGTAGATCGGGTCGTACTTGCGGTTGCCGAGCGGGGGCGTCGCGCCAGCAGTGACGAAACACGCGCCCACGTACTCGTCGCGGTCCTCGATCCGGTCGAGGATCTCCATCGAGGCGTCGACGTCGTAGTACGGGATCGGGGCCAGACCGTGGATTCCGTCGTCGGGGTCGAGAACCTCCTCGCTCATATACTCGACGTACGCCTTCGCGAAGGCGGACTGGCGGGTGTCGTCCGCGATCGTCCCGGCGCCAGCGAGGATAAGGTGTGAGATCAGGAGCGTCTCGTCGACACCGATCGACTCCATCCCCTCGCGGATCCGCTCCGGCGTCTCGGGGGAATCGGGGTACGAGGAGTGTTCGCGCGTGATCTTGCCGTGCGCCTGACGGTCACCCGTCGAGAAGGGGAAGAAAGAGCTGAGGTTCTGCTTGGCCCCTTTCTCGTCGAAGTTGCTACCCTCGAACTTCGTCTTCCAGGGTTCTTCCATATACTCTGCGACGTCGTTGAACGACTCCATATAGTGGCAGTCGCAGTCGATTACGTGATACGCGTCGAGGTCTTCTTGCCGTCTCGACTCGGTATCTGCCTGGGACATACCCTTACCTTCGATCAATATGTAATAAAGCTACTGGTAACGCGCTGTTCTCGTTTCGGATTGACACCCCGAATCGTCAACTCCGGAACGCAGTCGTGCGGTTATCGAAGACTAAACCCCGACCAAAGACAGAGATATCCGATCTGCAACAGTTGTCCCGTAATTCGGGACGGAATTTGACGATGGATTTCACCGTGAGATGTCCTATGCCCGCTAACAGTCGTACCTTTGTTAGGGTGATTCGGACGCCGGATCGTATATTTGATCCGGTAAGTAGTATAAGAAATTATTATATTCTCTTGTAGTTTATATTTTCTTATACTATATTTTCCCGAGTATTTTCCCAATAGAGTTCAAATACCCGCTTTGTGTATTATTTTTCTAATTTTTGTATGTATATATTATATTTTAGACATTTATTTTAATATATTCGTGAAAGTATAGATTGTCGACAGAAATCGCAGTGAATGCACTCACAGCCGACCATCTGACATCAGATTGTCCCGTGATGCGGGATTTTTGGATCAGTTCGTTCCGAACACTGCGGATCGAATCGCGGGGCAAAGCGTGCTTTGACGTCGCATACGGGAGAGACAGACACGCGACGACCTGCCGATTCGAACTTTTTTTGACTGACCGGACAGTCAGTTCGAACAACGAAATGGAGCGCCCCGAATGACGACGGAGACGGCGACTCAAATACTGCACGCGACACACAGCGCACTCTCCAAGCACGGCTACGCAGAGCTCACGATGCAGGACATCGCCGACGAGACCGATCTGTGTAAGGCGTCTATTCACTATCACTACGACGGGAAGCACGATCTTCTCGTAGCGTACCTCGACCACCTCTACGAGCAGTTCGAAGACCGTATCGCGGAGCCGGCCGGTGAAACACCCGCAGAGCGACTCCGGGGTCTCGTCGGCGCACTCGTTACAGACCGATCCGACGCGCCGGCGTTTCAGACTGCCCTGTTAGAGATCAAGGCACAGTCGCCGCACGACGACGCGTTTCGAAGCCGACTGCAACGCTTCGACGACGCGTTTACCGCTGCGGTCCGCGAGGTCGTCGCCGAGGGAGTCGCAGACGGGACGTTCCACGAGGACGTCAATCCGGACGCAGTCGCGTCGTTCCTCACGACGTACGTCAACGGCGCGCAGACGCGCCACGCCGCAGTCGGGCACCCGCTCGACGATTCGGCCGCGGCCGTCGACGCCTACATCGACGAGGCGCTACGGGCAGACCAAGCTGCCACCACGGGGGGCGGTCCACCGTCTGAAACCGTAGACGTAGGGGGCACCGAATGAGCCTCGGTGAGCGACTGGGTTCGCTCTTCAAGGGTCCCGACGAGCTAAACCTGACGAGCGGCGGCATCGGTCGCCCGCTGTTCTTCCTATCGCTTCCGATCATCATCACGAACCTCCTGCAGACGGCCTACAACCTCGCGGACACCTTCTGGGTCGGCCAGTACAGCACGGAAGCGCTGGCGGCGATCAGTTTCGCGTTCCCGATGGTGTTCTTGCTCATCTCACTCGGGATGGGCCTGTCCGTGGCCGGGAGCGTCCTCGTCGCACAACACATCGGCGCCGACGAGGAGTCCGAAGCAGGGTACGCCGCATCCCAGACGGTCATCTTCTCGATACTCGGGTCGATACTGCTGGGGGCGCTGGGCTACGTCGCAGTCGGCCCGTTCATCCGCTTCCTCGGTGCCTCGCCGGCGGTCCACCCGCTCGCGACAGGCTATATGCAGGTGATCGCAGCCGGGCTGCCGTTTATGTTCGGCTTCTTCGTCTTTATCGCGCTGATGCGCGGCTACGGCGACACCGTCACGCCGATGCTCGTGATGTTCGGGTCCGTCGTGCTGAACATCGCGCTCGATCCGATCCTCATCTTCGGGTTCGACGGAAATCCGTTGTTCGGAATGCTGGGCCTCCGCGGGCTGGAAGCCTCGCTGTTCGCGACGACCGGATACACGGGCTCTGGGATCACTGGCGCGGCGATCGCGACGGTGTTCTCACGCGCGCTGGCGTTCGTCGTCGGCATCGCGGTGATGATCGAAGGGGTCCGCGGGGTCCGAATCCGACCGAGTCAGATGCGGCCGGACGTCGAGTACCTGCGACGGCTACTCGACATCGGTGTGCCGGCGTCAATCGAGGGAACTGGCCGGGCGCTCTCGGTGAACTTGCTGCTCCTCGTAGTGGGGATGTTCCCGACGACTGTGGTCGCCGCCTACGGAATCGGCGTGCGCGTGTTCTCGGTCATCTTCCTCCCTGCAATCGCTGTCGCCCGCGGGGTCGAGACGATGACCGGCCAGAATATCGGTGCGGAAAAGCCCGAGCGCGCCGGCGCAGCGGCCGACTTCGCCGCGAAGTGGATGCTCGTGATCCTGTCGGGCGCGGGCGTCGTCGCCCTGCTCGTGCCGCGGCCGATCATCGCCGTCTTCACGAACGATCCGGAGGTCGTTCGCGTCGGCGTTGACTTTCTCCGATTCGTGGCTCCCTCCTTCGGATTCATCGGCGTAATGCGGGCTTACACAGGGAGTTTCCGCGGTGCGGGGAAGACCCTGATCGCGGCCGCGATCTCGGTGATTATGCTAGGCTTCATTCGAATCCCGGTCGCCTACGTCGCCTCGCTCAACCTCGGATCGACGGGCATCTGGCTGGCGTTTCCCATCTCAAACGTCGCCGGAGCCCTCATCGCCTACGCGTGGTACCGCCGCGACACGTGGCGAACGGGGTCGGTTCGTCGGCCGACGCCGGCCGACGATTGAAGAGCGAATACTGACAGGGCGAAAATAAGCAGACGTGCAGCAGAAACGAGGTCGCGGCCGTTACAGGGTGTCGTCGTCAAGCCCGCCGGGGTCCGAGGCGGTGTCGAAGAGATTGTTCTCTGCGCCTTCCATAAAGTCGTCACCGGGCTCGCCCTCGTCGACGACGTCGACGTTGTAGGCGTCGATGCCCATACTGAGCAGTTCCTCGACGGCCTGTTCTTCGGTTACGAACTCTTCGTCGACCAGTTGCTCGAACTCGCTCAGCAGTTCGTCGGGGAGCGTCACTTCAACGATTGGCATTGGAGACTGCTTCGTACTCAGGGTACTTGAGTGGCAGGCTTCTCACCGCATCGCGACAGCGGGCACTCGGTGAGGAGATCGGGATCGTAGCGGTTGCGCGCCGTCATCCTGTCGAGTGTAGATTACCGGAGGACGCCGCCGAGCAAGCGGACACCGAGCATCAGGACGATGCCGCCGAGAAAGACGAGGAAGTAAAGTATCGAGCGGCGAACTCCGGTTTCCTGTTTGATTTCGGGGATCAGGTCAGAACTCGCGATGTAGATGAAGTTCCCCGCCGCGAACGATAGCAGTACCGACGGTAATCCGGTGACGACGTCCCCGAGAAAGAAGCCGACGACGCCGCCGAGGATCACAGTCGCCTGCGTGAGATAGTTGAGAACGAGCGCGCGCCGCCGCCCGAAGCCACCGTACACGAGCACGCCGAAATCTCCGATCTCCTGTGGGATCTCGTGGAGCGCGATCGCCAGTGTCGTGACGATTCCGAGCGGCGTGCCGAGGAGGAACGCCCCGGCGATCACGAGGCCGTCGATGAAGTTGTGAAGCGTATCGGAGACCAAGACCAGATACGAGACGGGTTCGTGCTCGTGCGTCGCCGCGTGGTGGTGATGCCAGTGAAGAAACTGTTCGAGTACGTAGAACAGACAGAAGCCGCCGATAAGAAATAGAAACAGGGGGAGGGTATCCGCCGATCCCGACTCGGCGATCGCACGCGGAAGCAAGTGGAGGAACGCGCCACCGATGAGACTGCCCGCGGCGAGCGCGACCAGGCCGAGCAACACCTGATCCACCAGTTCCTCGCGGAGGAACAGCGTGAGAACGCCGATCCAGGCGGTGAAACTGATACTGACGGTCGCGACGACGATAGCGCTGAGCGTGTCCATTCGTAGTTCCAGTAGCAGTCACATACGTCAGTTAAGGAGCCGATTCCTCGCTCAAGAAGGTCCGGTGGTGAGCGAGATAATCGTAGCCACCACCCAAGACGAGCCCATACACGACGTACGAGAGGAGCGTGATGCCGAGAAACGGGAGGTTCGCCCGCAGCGACTCCCCACCGAAGCCGACCGCGAAGAGCACGATGACGAGGTAGCCCGACCAGAGGATCAAGCCGTAGATCACGCCGTGCGTGAGGCCCGATTCGCCGGGAAGTCCCCACGTGAAGCCGCCAAATAGGAGCGGCCACGCCACGGCGAAGAGCAGCATAAACCACGTGAGCGTCAGGATAGTCGCCGTCAGTGTTTGCGGTCGACAGTATGGCGGACCACCGACGGCACACAGGCTGGTGAAGGTGGCGAACACGAACAGGTCCGTGCCGGCGAGGAGCACGTCGAACACAAGCAGAAGCGCCAAGAGGACGATGGTGGCTGCGATCCCGCCACCGAGGCTACTGCGAACTGGGTCCATACCGCCGAGTTCGCACGTACGTTAGAAAAGTATACACCGATTTACGGGTGACAAAGAGCGACATCGGCCACCGTGCCGTCACCTGGTTCGCGGGCGTTTTGTCAATCCTCCCAAACGTATTTGTAGACAGCCGGGTTTGTTGCTATCGTATGTCACAGACAGCCGCGGATGCGGAAACTGAGGAGACGGCCACCGAGGTCGCGACGGATGTCGACGCCGACGCGGGCTCGGAGACAGACGAGCCAACGATCGAGGAAGACCTCTTCGAGGAGGAGCTCAAGATCGACGGCATCTGTGGCGTGTACTGAGATGCCGACGACCGTCTCAAAGCCCGCACACATCAAATTCCGGCGGGAGGCCGACGGCGGGCTCGTGTACGACCACGAGAACTACGGGTACGAGGACGCCTCGATGTACGCCGTCAGCGACACCGTCATCGACGTGCTCGAATTCGTCGACGGCGAGCGGTCGCGCGAAGCCGTCGAAGCGGAGTTCTCGCCGGACGTCGTCGAGACACTCCTACAGCGGGGGGTGCTCAGCGATGGCGAGTGAGCCCCTATCGGCTCCGGTCACGATCACGTGGGAGGTCACGCTGGGCTGTAACCTCCACTGCGACCACTGTCTGTCGGGGAGCGGCCCTGGTCATCAGATGCCGAACGAACTCACCACCGCGGAGGCCAAATCGTTCATCGCCGAACTCGACGAGATGGACGTCTTCCAGGTGAACATCGGCGGCGGCGAGCCGTTCGTCCGTCCCGATATGCTGGAACTCCTCGAAGCACTCACGGCGCGGGACATCTCGACGTGCGTGAGCACGAACGGGACCCAGTTGGACGAGACGACGCTCGACCGCCTGGAGGCGATGGATCCGCTGTTCCTTCAGGTGAGTATGGACGGCCTGCGCGCCGAAAACGACGCCATCCGCGGTGAGGGCGTCTACGATCAGGTCGTCGACGCGCTCGAACGGTTGGAGGACCGCGACATCGGTACCACCGTCAACACGGTGGTCACCCGGCAGAACGTCGCCGACCTCCCCGAGATATACGAGTTCGCCGACGCACACGGCGCGGGCCTGCGTCTGAACCGCTTCCGTCCGAGCGGCCGCGGCGAGGACGCATGGGACGAGTTCCGTCTCGAAGCCGAGCAGATCCGGTTCCTCCACGAGTGGCTCGAAGACCACCAGGACGTCCGGACCGGCGATTCGTTCTTCTATCTGAACGCGCTCGGCGAGGTCAGAAACGACACGCTCAAACAGTGCGGTGCGGGCTCGATGACGTGTCTGGTCGACCCCGCGGGCGACGTCTACCCGTGTGCGTTCACGCAATGGGACCACCTCGCATCGGGGAACGTGATCGAGGACGGTTTCGAGACGGCGTGGAGCGAGATCGCGAACCTCCGGAGCCGGATCGACGACCACGAGGGATGTCCCGCGGTCGCGATGGGCAGTTCGGACCCGAACGGCGAGGATCCACAACTGCGGGCGATCCTCTCCGGTGACTGACCCGAGCGATGGAACCGTCCCACTCCTCGTCCGACGCAGGCGCCGAAGTCACCCGCAATTCGCCGCGGAGACGGACCGGGGCGAACGAACCCGATCCCATCGGCGACGACACGACACCGGCGCCAGAGCGTACCGATCAAAGCGCACCCGACCCGAGCGGGGAGTATCGACTGCGGGACGGTGTCGGCCTCGCCGATGACATCCTCGTCTCGAAGCGTCCGCTCACGGCGACGCGACTCAACGACGCCGCGGTCCACGTCGTCGACGCGCTAGGTCGCGAGAGCGCGTTCCGCGCACCTGAGGCAATCGCCCAGGAAACCGGGACGCGTCCGTCGTCGATTCGAACCCTGTGTGAGCGGCTTCACCAGCGCGGATTCCTGGAGTGGCGACCCGCGCGGGACCCCACTCACACGCCGCCGGTATCGGTCGTCGTCACGGTCCGAAACGATCGCGAACACCTGCGGGCGTGTCTGGACGCGCTCGCAGAGCTGGCGTATCCGACCTACGAGGTCGTCGTCGTCGACGACGGATCGACCGACGGCACTCCGGACGCTGCTGTGAACCATCGACTCGCCGACGAGCGGCGTATCCGAGTGGTCTCCGTCGGAACGGCGGACGAGCCGCTGGGTATCGGTGCTTCCCGAAATCGCGGCGTCGAGGTCACCGCCTACGGGGTCGTCGCGTTCACCGACGCCGACTGCCGACCGCGGCCGTCGTGGCTCGCCGATCTCGTGCCGCATCTTGCCGCGCACGACCTCGTCGGCGGGCGGATTCGTCCCGCAGGGGACGGCCCCGCGAGCGTCTACGAGGGGCACAACTCCTCGCTCGATATGGGGCCGCGGGCCTCCCGCGTCGATCCCGGGGGCGAGACGCCGTACCTCGCGACGGCGAACCTCGTCGGGCGGCGGGCGGTCTTCGAGGCGGTGCCTTTCCCCGAACGAAACGTCGCCGAGGACGTCGCCGTGTGTTGGGGCGCGCTGGAAGCGGGGTTCGACGTCGTCTACACGCCCGACGGCGTCGTCGAGCACGTGTATCGAACCGGAGTCCGGTCGTTCGCCCGACGGCGGACGGCGTACGGTGCGTCGGAAGCGCTCCTCGCGCGTGAGCAGGGACGCGAGGGGATGGACAGCGTCGAGATCTCGGCAATCGGCCTCACCGTCGTCGTGCTCGCGAGTGCCGGAATGGCAGCGACGGTCGCGGCTCCGCTTCCGGACTGGCTCACGGCAGCCGTGGTCGGAGTCGGTATCGCGCTCGCTGGCGTGGGCGCAATCGCTGGCGGTGCTGCCCGGTGGCGACAGTTCCGACGGCTCTCGCCGGCAATCACGCCAGGTGACGTCGTCGAGAGTTGGGCACGGGGACGTCTCTCGTCGGCGTACGCGCTCGCCCGCGAACTCACGCGGTACTACACCGGACCGCTGGTGACACTCGGCGGAGTCGGTGTGTTCGCCGGAGCGACCGGCGTGATCAATGGCGCCGAAGTGGGTGGGGCGATCCTCCTGTGTGCTGTCGCCGTCGCGATGACGCTCCCGCTGGGAGTCGAGTACCGCGTCTCGAATCCTGAGACGTCGGTTCTCGCCTACAGCACGTACTATCTCGCGGATCACCTCGGCTACCAGCGCGGCGTGTACAGGGGGGCGGTCGAACACCGAACGCTTTCGCACCTCCGCCCGACAGCCCGGTTCAGGCTCTCGGGAATCGGTGTGAAGGCGCTCAGACGCCTCAGAGCAGCTCGTTCTCCCTGAGGAACGCGACGACGCGGTCGGCAGCCTCCTCGGGGGGCGCGTCGATACGCTCGCCGGCGCTCTTGGTGTCGCCGCTGCCGCGGCCGAGCATCCGATAGATGCGTTCTTCGACGGTCCCCTGACGAGGCGGTCGCCCGCGACCCCAGCGCTCGTTCGGCCGGACGTTCTCGACGGTCGCGTTGCCGATGCTCATCGAGAACCGAGTTTCGCCGGGCACGACGGCTTCGAGGTCGCGCGTTTCGATCTCCGCGCGGCGCCCGGTGATGACGGTGTCCAGCGACGCCCGATCGGGGTCGGTGAATCCCGCGTCGACGCCGAGCACTGTCGGAAGCGCGGTGACGACGACCTCCTGCCGGCCGATCGCGAGCTTTCGCTGGACCACGAGTTCGTCGTCGTCCGCCTCGATATCCCCGTCGACGTCGATGTTCTCGGCCCCGAGGGCCGTGGCCCGCGTCGCGCAGGGCCAGTCGATGCGGGCAGCCGCGAGCGATGCAACCTCCGATCCGGCGAACGAGGACGTTTCGCCGACGAAGACGACGTCCGGCGACTCGCGAGCCGCGATGCGGGCGAGCGCCGTCGCATACTTCTCGCCGGCGATCTCTTCGATCGGGTCGAACGCGACGTGGACCCCACGGTTGGCACCACGTTCGAGCGCGGATCGGACGCTCGCGCGCGCCGGGTCGCCGCCGATGCCCACGGCGACGACGTCGTCTGCGACGTCGAGGGCGGCTTCCAGCGCCACGCGGTCGTCGATGCTGAGTTGCCAGCGGTACGGTTCGGCGTTGCCGTCGTCGTCGACGACGCGGTGCGGTTCGGGTCGTGCAGTGACGAGTGCCTTCATCGTGCGGTGTACCCCCCGTCGACTGGGATCGTCGCACCTGTGATGGCTTTCGCGTCGGACGAGGCCAGGAAGGCGACCGTGTGCGCGACGTCCGCGGGATCGGCCATCCCGAGCGGCGTCTCCTCGATCATCCGGTCGAGCGTGTCCGGAACGTCGCCGTCGTCCTCTGTGCCCGCTCCGCTGTCCATCGCCGCTTCGAGCATCGGCGTCTCGACGACGCCCGGACAGACCGTGTTCGCCCGGATCTCGGGCGCGTACTCGATGGCGATCGAACGCGTGAGCGACACCAGCGCACCTTTCGTCGCGGTGTAGATGTCCATTCCCGGTTCGGCGACGAGCGCCGCGATAGAGGCGTTGTTCACGACGACGCCGTGGCCGTCGCCGGTGTCCTGCATCGCCGGAATCGCGTGTTTGCACGCGTACATCGACCCCCGGAGATTGACGCCGGTGAGGAAGTCGTAGGCGTCGTCCGCGAGGTCGGTGACCGGACCGTCAGCCTCGCGAGAAGCGACGGCAGCGTTGTTGACGAGGACGTCCAGGCGTCCGAACTCCGCCTCGGCGTGGTCGACCATCCCGGCGACGGCGTCTTCGTCGCTCACGTCCGTCTCGACGAACGACGCGCCGCCGTCGCGCTCGCGGTCGATCTCGTCCACGAGTTCTGCGCCCTGCTCTTCGTCGAGGTCGGCGACGACGACGTCGGCCCCGCGCTCGGCGAGCACGCGGCAGGTCGCCGCGCCGATCCCGCTCGCGCCGCCTGTCACGACGGCGGTTCGATTGTCGAGGCGCATCGTCACCCGAAGTCGAACTCGACGCCCTTGCCGCCCTCTGATTTTGACCAGGAGACGGCCCCCTTCTCGGGGTCGTTCGCACAGAACACCATACACGCACCGCACTCGATGCAGGGCTCGTACGCGAAGTAGATCCCGCCTTCCTGATCCTCTTGGTAGTCGAAACACTGCGCCGGGCAGAGGTGGAGACAGGGCTTGTCCTCACAGGTGACGCACAGCTCGTTGTCGACGGTGATGTGGGCCTCCTCGCTCACGTCCCAGTTCACCGTCTCCAGGCTGTCCTGTACGCTCATCGCTCTCTCCCTCCGTGGATCGCCGTCGTTCGTGTGGTGTGTGAACTCATACCTGTTACCGGTGTCTCATTGGTGTCGAAAGGCATTGCTTTTTGGGTCGCTTCGGTCATAGCGAGCGGAACCCCCGGAAACCGTCTTTGAGTAGGTCCGTGACGCCCGCATCGCTCTGCTGGAAGGCGCGGAAGGCTTGTTTCCAGGTGAGACCCTCCGCGTCGCTGCCGGCGGAGTACATACCGCGGAGCGTCTCGATCGCGATCCCGGGATACGCCCCGTACATCCGCTCGTTCTTCAGGAATTCGGGGAGGTGACGGTGTTGCTTCATATCTTCGAGGACGTAGGAGTTCTCCAGGCGCTCGTCGTAACGTCGGCCGAACGCGTCCCAGTTGCCGTCGCGCGTGCGCTCGATGGCGGCCTCGGCGGCCTCCAGCCCGCTCTTGATGCCGTAATCGAGCCCGCGGAAGGTGTAGCCCTTGTTCAAGACGAGACCCGCGGCGTCGCCGACGAGCGCCACGCGGCGATCGTAGCGGTCCGGGAGCGTGTCGTAGGAGTGCTCGGGGACTAAGATCCCCTGATACTCTTCGAGCGCGTCGCCCTTGACGTACGGGCGGACCGTGTCGAGTTCCATAAATTCCTCTAAGAGACCGTACAGCGGCGTTCCCGTCCCGCCGTAGCCCTGCTCACCGAGCCACCGAAGGGTTTCGAGGCCGCCGACCGCGCCGACAGAGAGGTACTCCTCGAAGGTGTAGATGAAGTAGCCGATCGTCGGCGCGTCCTCGGGGTAGCCGGTGTAGATGTACGCCGCGCCCTCGTCGCTGTCGAGGTTGAACCGCTCGTCGATAGTGTCGCGGCCCACGTCGAGGACCTTCTTCACCGAGAGCGCCATATCCTCGTTTCGCATCGTCCGCTGGATCCCGGTCGCGCGGCCGACCGTGGTGTTCACGCCGTCCGCACCGATGACCGCGTGACACGAGAGGTCGCCGTTCGGGCGGTCCGTGTGGACCACAGCGCGGTCGGAATGCTGGCTGACGTCCTTCACCGTCGTCTCCGGGAGAAAGATCGTTCCCTCGTCGACGGCGCGCTCGACGAACCACTGATCGAACTTCCCGAGCATCAGGGTGTAGTTCGGTTCCTCGCGCAGCGACAGGTCTCGGTAGCCGATCGAGACCTCGGCGTCGCCGTGGAGGAGTTTGATGTTGTGTTCGACGACGTGCCGCTCCAAGGGCGCTTCCTCGGGGAACTCCGGGACGAGTTCGTCGAGGATCTGTCCGTAGAGGACGCCGCCGGTGATGTTCTTCATCCCCGGCTGTTTAGCGCGTTCGACGAGGGCGACGTCGAGGCCCTCGGTCGCGAGTTTGTACGCCGCCGCGGTCCCGGCCCGTCCCGATCCGACGACCACGACGTCGAAGTCGACGTCGGTCATTCCCGCACCTCCTCGGGGGAGCCCTCAGCACCAGGATCGACGACGCGCTCGCCACCGTCGCCGACCGCCTCTGTCTCGCCCGTCCCCGGTTCGCTCTCGGCTTCGGCTTTCGCGTCTCGGATCGCGTTCGCGAGCGCCGGCGCGTACTCGTACGCGTCGCCAACGATGCCGATATCAGCGAAGTTGAAGATGCGAGCGTCGGGATCGGAGTTGATCGGGATCAGGTACTCCGCGTTCACCGAGCGCATATGGTAGGAGTCACCGGATATAGCACACGGAACGTACAGTTCGACGTCGATCTCCTTTCCCGTGACGCCGATCTGTCGATCGTAGGCTACCCAGCCCTCGTCGGAGGGCGGCCGAGACGCGCCCACCGCCGCCCCGACGGCGTCGGCGAGGTCCTCGATAACCTCGAAGCCGTCGGGGCCGCCGAGGCCGAACCCGCCGGCGACGATGCGGCGTGCCTTCGCTAAGTCCGCTTCTGGCACGTCGAACGTCTCGACGTGCCGGAGTCGGTCGTCGTCCGCGACGCTCACCTCGACTTCGCGAACCGATGGGGAGCCGGTCGGCGGGGCCGCCGGCGACCCGAGTGCCTCGGTGTTCAGCGTCACGACGGGCGGGCCGCCCTCGAAGGAGAGTTCGGCGTAGGCGCGCCCGCCGTAGGCCTGCCGCCCCGCAGTCAGTTCGCCGTCGCGGACCCGGAGCAGGCAGTCGGTGACGCAGCCACCCCGGAGCCGCCGCGCCGTCGCCGCCGCGAGATCGGCACCGTCGGCGGTATCAGGCAGTAGAACGACACGGGGGTCGTCTGCGACCGCCACGATCGCCTCGGCACGGGCCCGAACACCGGCGGCCCCAGCAGCGAACTGCTCGTCGCCGTCGCGTACGACGTGGACGACTTCGTCCGGGTTCGCACTCGCCAGTTCGTCCGGATCGACGAGGCCCTCGAAGGCGACGGTGACGACGGCCGGTGAGTCGCCGTCGGTCTCCGCAAGTTCCTCAGCCAGCCGGTGTGCTTCCTCGAGCAGCGCCACGTCGTCGGATTCGGGGACGATGAGTATTGCACCTGTCATACCGAAAGCTCCCGTGCGAGCATCTCGCCGTCGTAGATCGCCTTGTCGATCAGTCGGGGGGCGACGCAGTCGCCGATGCGGTGGACCGCGTCCCCGTCGACGCCCTGCTTGCGAATCGATTCGGCGAGGCCGGTCCGGGCCTCGCGGCGCGCTGCGACCACGAGCGAGTCGGCCTCGACCGTCGTCATCTCTTCTGAGTAGACGTTGAGCAACTGCGCGGCGTTGTCCTCGAAGCCGATGACTGTCGTGTGGGTCACGATGTCGACGTCGTTCTCGTAGAGCGTCTCCAGGAAGGGCGGGACGTTCGTCCCCTCAAGTTGGTCGCCCGGATGGTAGGAGGTCGTCACGAACGTCACGTCGCGGTCGGCGTCGACGAGGTACTCCGCGACGCCGACGCCCGCGGCGTGCTTGTTGTTGTCGAAGACGACGACGCTGTCTCCGACCGACTCGCCCTGGAGCACGTCCCACGAGCGGTGGACGTCCGGGCCGGCGAGTTCGGGTTGCTTTTCGGTCGCGCCGGTGGCGATCACGATCTCGTCCCACGACTCGCCGGCGACGTCCGCCGCCGTGACCTCTGTGTCGGTCTCGACGGTGACGTCCCGGTTCCCCAACTGATTGAGGAGGTTGCGAACGGCGTCGCCGAACTCCCGGCGGGAGTCGACCTGCGTGGCGATGTTCGATTGGCCGCCGAGTTCGGACTCCCGCTCGCGGATTGTCACGTGGTGGCCGAGATCGGCCGCCGTCACCGCGAAGGAAAGCCCTGCCGGCCCACCGCCGACGACCAGCACCCGTCTCGGGGCCGGGGCGTCGTCGACGTCCTCGACGTGCGGAATCTTCGTCTCCCGCCCGGACCGCGGGGTCTGGATGCACCCGACGTGTCCGTTGGTGTGGATGCCGCCGAGGCAGTTCTGATTGCACGCGATACAGTGTGTCACTTCCTCGTCCTCGCCGCGTCGGACCTTCCGGACGGTGTCGGCGTCACAGATGAGCTGTCGGCACATCCCGATGAAGTCCGCGCGTCCCTCTTCGAGGACGTCGTTGGCCTTCGTGAGGTCGTTGATCCGCCCGGCGGCGATGACGGGAATGTCGAGCAGTTCGCGGGCCGCGCCGTAGTACTCCGAGGTATACCCCAAGGGGGCGTGCATCGGCGCGTCGGTGATGTGGAGTTTCGAGATGGTGGCGATGTCCGAATCGAGGAAGTCGAGGCTCGGGTGAAGTCGGCGGAGGACCTCGACCGCGTAGTCGTAGTCGTAGCCGCCTTCCTCCATCTCGTCCAGCGTCAGGCGGATCCCGACTGGGAAATCGTCGCCGACGCGGTCGCGGATCGCCTCGACGACCTCGTTCACCAGTCGGACGCGGTTGTCGATCGAGCCACCGTACTTGTCGGATCGGGTGTTGTACTTCGGCGAGAGGAACTGTCGGAGGATGCCGTCGTGGCCGGCTTTGAGTTCGATACCGTCGAGGCCGCCTTCCTTGACGTGTTCGGCAGTCTTCGCGAACCCGAGTTTGACCTCCTCGATGTCTTCGAGTTCCATCCGTTTCGGCATCTCGTAGCCGAACTCGGAGGGCACTGCCGAGGGGGCCCAGGTCTCGCGCATCGCGTGTTCGCCGGAGTCTTCGCCGCCGGTGTGCTGGAGTTGGGCGAACACTTTCGTCCCGTGTTCGTGGCAGGCGGCGCCGATTTCCTTTAATCGCGGTACGACGTCCGGATCGTAGCCCGCAGCGTACATCGGGTTCGAGGCGCTCGGGTGGACGAGCATACTTGACGGGCCGATGATAAGTCCGACGCCCCCGCGGGCCCTCGCCTCGTAGTACGCGGCGTCTCGCTCCGTCGGGAGTCCGTCTTCGGCGAACCCCGTCTCGTGGGCGAGAAACACCGTCCGGTTCGGGATGGTGACGGACCCGATCCGTCGCGGCGTGAAGAGCATATCTGTCATAATTTTGATTGAGTGACGTTACCTAACATACAATAGTGAGAGAGACGATAAAGATGTACCGCTCGTGACACGGGGTCGTGACCATCTTGACCGCTAATTGTTTAAGATACCGTATCTTGTGTGTATTATTGTTATGGACGTATCGTACCCGTTCACCGCTGTCGTCGATCAGGCCGCGATGATGCGCGCGCTGCTCGTCAACGCGATCAACCCGGACGTCAGCGGCGTGCTCATCCGCGGCGAACGCGGGACGGGAAAGTCGACCGCAGTCCGTGCGCTCACCGAGGTCCTCCCGGAACAAGCGGTCGTCTCGGACTGTCCGTACGGGTGCCCGCCGGACGACTACGAACGGATGTGTTCGGAGTGTCGCGAGCGTGTCGACGCCGGCGAGAAGCTCCCGACCGAGACCCAACGGATTCGGGTGGTCGACCTCCCGCTCAACGCCTCCGAAGACCGCGTCGTCGGCAGCATCGACCTCCAGACCGCCGTCCGGGAGGGTCGCCCGCGATTCGAGCCGGGGATTCTCGCCGAAGCGAACCGGAACATCCTCTACGTCGACGAGGTGAACCTCCTCGACGACCACATCGTCGACGTGCTCTTGGACGCCGCCGCGATGGGCGAGAACATCGTCGAACGCGAGGGCGTCTCCGTCCGCCATCCGGCGGAGTTCGTCCTCGTCGGCACGATGAACCCCGAAGAAGGCGGCCTCCGTCCCCAACTCCTTGATCGGTTCGACGTCGTCGTCGACGTCACCGCGAGCGACGACGTCGACGAGCGCGTCGAGATCGCCGCGCGCCGCGAGCGGTTCGACGCCGACCCCGAAGCGTTCCGAGCGGACTACCGCGAGGAGCAACGCGCGCTCGCCGACCGACTGCGGGCGGCTCGGGATCGCCTCGGCGACGTTCAGATCGACGAAGAACTGCTCAGGGACGCGTCCTACGAGGCACTTCGTCAGCGCGCCCACGGGATGCGAGCGGACATCGCAGTCGAGCGCGTGGCGCGGTCGATCGCGGCTCTCGAAGGGGCGTCGGAGGCGACGTCCGCCCACGTGAAAGAAGCGCAGTACTTCGTGTTCCCGCACCGCGTCGAGGGCGTCGCCGAGATGAGCTTCGGCGAAGGGGTGCTCTCGACCGGCGGCGACGAGGAGCCGGAGGCGGGCGAAGAAGACGACGAGAGCGACACCGAAGGCGACGAGAGCCTCGACACCGAGGCCGGCGGGATTCCGATCGCCGAGGGCGAGGACTCCTACACGGTCGATCGAACGGCGATCGAGCCGACGAAGGACCGGACGATGCGCGACGCACTCGCCCGGCGGACGCCCTCGCGCGTGGACGTGAGAAGCGGACGGTACGTCCGGTCGCGACTGCAGGAGGACGTCGACGACGTCGCGATCGACGCGACCGTTCGGGCGGCCGCGCCGCATCAGCACCGGCGTACCGAGGGCCGACGCGGCGGCCTCGTGATCGAACCGCGGGACCTCCGCCAGAAGATCCGCGAGCGGACCGCCCGCGCACTCGTCGTGTTCGTCGTCGACGCGAGCGGGAGCGTGATGAGCGGGCGGCAGATGATGGAGACGAAGCGGGGCCTGCTCTCGCTCGTCGAGGACGCCTATCGGGCGCGGGACCGCGTCGCCGTCGTCGTCTTCCGCGGCGAAGACGCGTTCACACTCGTCGAACCGACCCGGAACCACCGAATGGCCCGCGACGCCGTCTCGAGGCTGACGGTCGGCGGGAACACGCCGCTGGCACACGGTCTTGTCGAAGCGTACCGTCTCGTACAGCGCGAGCGACGTCGCGATCAGGACCTCTACCCGCTCGTCGTGCTGCTATCTGACGGTCAGACGAACGTCGAGTACCGCGAGGACGGGGACGCGAAGGAGGACGCCTTCCGCGCGGCCGCGCTGTTCGACGAAGACGACATCCCCTCGGTGTTCGTCGACACCGGCTACGAACTCGACACGACGCCCGACCAGATCTGGACCGACCGGAAGGCAGAGCGGATGAAGCGCAAGCGGTTCGAGCGGAACCTCACCTTCGCGGAGACGATGGGCGCGGACTACCTGCCGCTGGTCGAACTCCCACGGGACGCGACGCTGCCGACGGAAGTCGAAGAAGAGGAGGGACAGTTCGCGTGAGCAGCCGAGAGGCAAGTGCGGCGACGCGGCCGCGGCTGCGGGCCGACCGACGCACCGGCCCCGACCGAGACGGCGACCGACGAATCGACCGGAAACCGACGACGTAGACGAAGCACGCTGACGAAGACCAATGACGAATCACGAAACCACACACGAGGCGGCGGCGACCGAGGGACAGGAGACCACGAACCAGACGTTCCCCTTCACCGCGATCGTCGACCAAGAGGAGATGAAGCGTGCGCTCGTGCTCAACGCGATCAACCCCGACATCGGCGGCGTGCTCATCCGCGGGGAGCGTGGCACGGCGAAGTCGACGGCCGTCCGGGCGCTCGCGGACGTGCTGCCCGATCACGAGGTCGTCTCGGACTGTCCGTACGGCTGTCCGCCGGACGACTACGAACGGATGTGCTCGGAATGTCGCGAGCGCGTCGACGCCGGCGAGGAGCTACCGACGCGGACCCAACCGATGCGGGTCGTCGACTTGCCGCTCAACGCCTCCGAGGACCGCGTCGTCGGCAGTATCGACCTCGAACGCGCGGTCCAAGAAGGTGAACGACAGTTCGAGCCGGGGATTCTCGCAGAGTCGAATCGAAATATCCTCTACGTCGACGAGGTGAACCTCCTCGACGATCACATCGTCGACGTGCTCTTAGACGCCGCCGCGATGGGCGAGAACATCGTCGAACGCGAGGGCGTCTCGTTCCGCCATCCGGCAGAGTTCATCCTCGTCGGCACGATGAACCCGGAGGAGGGGGACCTGCGGCCACAACTGCTCGATCGGTTCGGACTGGTCGTCGACGTCGCAGGCGTCAACGAAGTCGGCGACCGCGTGGAGATCAGCCAGCGACGCGCCGCATTCGACGCCGATCCCGACGCGTTCAGGGCGGAATACGTCCCGGCGCAGCGGGAGTTGCGAGCAGATATCGTCACTGCGGAGGAACGGCTCCCGGACGTGACGCTCGACGACGCCATCGCGCGGCTGATCGCGGGAATGAACATCGAACTCGACGTCGACGGCCACCGCG
This sequence comes from Halobellus sp. H-GB7, assembly GCF_030848585.1. Classification (NCBI taxonomy): domain Archaea; kingdom Methanobacteriati; phylum Methanobacteriota; class Halobacteria; order Halobacteriales; family Haloferacaceae; genus Halobellus; species Halobellus sp. H-GB7. Next base: position 251,741 of record NZ_JAVDDW010000003.1, read on the forward strand.
GCGACATCACGCTCCGGCGCGCCGCGCGGACGCTGGCGGCCTTCGAGGGCGACAGCGAGGTTTCGGCGCGCACCGTGCGGCGAGTCGCGCGGATGTCGCTGGAGCACCGGCTACAGCGGCTCCCGTTCGAGGAAGAAGAGCAAGACGTAATGAGCGTGTTCCACGAGGTCCGGCGGGAACTCGGCCTCGAAGACTGATACTGTCGGACAGAAGTCCGTGAACCGTTTTGGCCCCCACGGGGTGGCGATACGCTTCACATAGTTCTGTCCGGCAGTGTGACCACGGTTCGACGAAGGGGCCCCGAGCGACATCGGAAAGCATCGATTATCGACTGAGGCCCACGCGAGGAGCGTCGAGAGCCGCTCTCTATTCTGTGTTTATAACAACATAACGGTTTATAGTTAGTTGTCCCACATTCTTATTATCCGTGAAATTGAAATTTGGATGGGGATGGATAGCACAAGTCGTGACTAGTTCCATTCCCGGAGCCAACAATGCCAGAGTACGACTTCAGCGGGAAAGTCGCGTTCGTCACCGGTGCCGGGCGCGCCCAAGGACGGTCACACGCACAGCACTACGCCAGACACGGTGCCGACGTCGTCGTCACCGACATCTGTGAGAACATCGAGACGAACCCCTACGACCTCAGTTCGTCAGACGACCTCGCAGAGACAGCCAATCTCGTCGAAGACGAGGGCCAAGAAGCCCTGAAGATCGAGATGGACGTACGCGAGGAGGCGGAAGTAGAGGCCGCCGTCGAGGAGGCGATCGACGAGATGGGGAAGATCGACTTCCTCGCCAACAACGCGGGGATCTTCAACGCGGCCGATATGACGGAGATGCCCGAACAACAGTGGGACGAGATGATCGATACGAACCTCAAAGGCGTGTGGCTCTGCAGCAAGCACGTCGGGAAACACTTTATTGAGCGCGGCGACGGCGGCAAGATCGTCTCGACCTCCTCGGCCGCTGGACTGGTCGGGAGTCCCTCTGCCGGACACTACGTCGCGACCAAGCACGGCGTGATCGGCCTGACGAAGACGCTGGCGCTCGAACTCGCCGAGTACGACGTCAACGTCAACGCCGTCTGCCCGACCGGTGTCGACACCGAGATGATCTCGGGATTCGCGGAAGCCTACGGCCAAGAGATGATGGACGAGATGGGAGCGTTCAGCGGCCCCTGGAGCGTCTTCGAAGGCGTCGATATGATCGAGGAGACGGACATCAGCGAGGCGTATATGTGGCTCTCCAGCGACGCCGCCCGCTACGTCACTGGTATTGCACTCCCGGTAGACGCGGGTATGACCGCAAAATAGAGCAGAACAATGGTAGAATACGACTTCAGCGGCAAGGTGGCGTTCGTCACCGGCGCCGCACACGGCCAAGGCAGATCGCACGCACAGCACTACGCGAAGCACGGTGCCGACGTCGTCGTCACCGACATCGGCCACAACGTGGACTCGGTTCCCTACGACCTCGGCACGAGCGACGAGCTCGACGAAACGGCCAGTCTCGTCGAGGACGAGGGGCAAGAAGCCCTCGCGATCGAGATGGACGTCCGCGACGAGAGCCAAGTCGAGGCCGCCGTCGAGGAAGCCGTCGACGAGATGGGGAAAATCGACTTCCTCGCGAACAACGCCGGCATCGAGTCGATCGCCGACGGTGTCGAGATGGACGAGATGACGTGGGACGAGATGATCGACACGAACCTGAAAGGCGTGTGGCTCTGCTCGAAGCACGTCGGCCAGCACTTCATCGAGCGTGGCGACGGCGGGAAAATCGTCTCGACCTCCTCGACCGCCGGCCAAGTCGGCATTCCGGGCAACGCGCACTACGTGTCGGCCAAGCACGGCGTCGTCGGCCTCACGAAGACGCTGGCACTCGAACTCGCCGAGTACGACGTCAACGTCAACTGCATCGGCCCGACGGGCATCGAGACGCCGATGATTGCGGGGATGACCGAAGCCTACGGCGACGAGGTCCTCGAAGAGATCGGCGCGATGACCGGTCCGTGGAACGTCTTCGGCGACGGCGGGATGCTCGACGCATCGGACATCAGTGAAGCGTATATGTGGCTCTCCAGCGACGCCGCACGCTACGTGACCGGGATTTACCTCCCGGTCGACGCTGGATTCCTCGCGAAATAAGAGAGAAAGACAATGGTAGAATACGACTTCAGCGGCCAGGTGGCATTCGTCACCGGTGCCGCACACGGCCAAGGCAGATCGCACGCACAGCACTACGCAAAACACGGCGCCGACGTCGTACTCACGGACATCAACGAAAATATGGACACCGTGAAGTACGACCTCGGCACGCCCGAGGAACTCGAAGAGACGGCTAGCATCGTCGAGGACGAGGGGCAAGAGGCCCTCACGGTTCAGATGGACGTCCGCGACGAAGCCGAGGTGGAAGCCGCAGTCGACGAGGCGCTCGACGAGTTCGGACACATCGACATCCTCGCCAACAACGCCGGCATCGCGCACTTCGGCGACCTCGTCGAGATGGACGAGGCGATGTGGGACGAGATGCTGGACACGAACCTCAAAGGCGTCTGGCTCTGCTCGAAGCACGTCGGCAAACACTTCGTCGAGCGCGGCGACGGCGGCAAGATCGTCTCCACGTCGTCGATCTACGGCAAGGTCGCCGGTCCCGGATCTGGCCACTACATCGCCGCCAAACACGGCGTACTCGGACTGACGAAGACGCTCGCGCTCGAACTCGCCGAGTACGACGTCAACGTCAACGCCGTCTGCCCGACCGGCGTGAACACGCCGATGATCGACGGCGTGATGGAAGCCTACGGTGAGGAGGCCCTCGAAGAAGCGACGGAGATGACCGGCCCGTGGAACATCTTCGAAGACGGCGGGATGATCGAGGCGAGCGACATCAGCGAGGCGTATATGTGGCTCTCCAGCGACGCCGCCCGCTACGTGACCGGCATCGGCCTGCCCGTCGACGCCGGAATGCTCGCGAAATAGGTGAGAGGGATGGTAGAATACGACTTCAGCGGCCAGGTGGCGTTCGTCACCGGCGCCGCGCACGGCCAAGGCAGATCGCACGCACAGCACTACGCCAAACACGGCGCCGACGTCGTCGTCACCGACATCGGCCACAACACCGAGACAGTGCCGTACGACCTCGGAACGAGCGACGAACTCGACGAGACCGCGAGCCTGGTAGAGGACGAAGGGCAAAACGCGCTCGCCATCGAAGTCGACGTCCGCGAGGAGAGCCAGGTCGAGGCCGCCGTCGAGGAGGCCATCGACGAGTTCGGACACATCGACATCCTCGCTAACAACGCCGGCATCGTGACCATCTCGGATCTGGTCGAGATGGACGAGGCGACGTGGGACGAGATGATCGACACGAACCTGAAGGGCGTCTGGCTCCCCTCGAAGCACGTGGGGAAGCACTTCGTCGAGCGCGGCGACGGCGGCAAGATCGTCTCGACCTCCTCGACCGCAGGGCTCGTCGCCTCAGTCGGCGCCGGGCACTACACGGCCGCGAAACACGGCGTGCTCGGGTTGACGAAGACGCTGGCGCTCGAACTCGCCGAGTACGACGTCAACGTCAACGCCGTCTGTCCGACGGTCGTGAACACGCCGATGATCTCGGGGATGACCGAGGCCTACGGCGAGGAAGTCCTCGCGTCGATGGGCGAACTGACGGGGCCGTTCAACGTCTTCGACACCGAAGACCCCGGAATCGAGGCGAGCGACATCAGCGAGGCGTATATGTGGCTCTCCAGCGAGGCCGCCCGCTACGTCACCGGTATCGGCCTCCCCGTCGACGCCGGCTTCTCCTCGAAGTAGGAGCGAGCGCGACGGGTCGCAGGCTTTTTTGATGCTTTTCAGTCGGCAGATTCCCACGGGAGCCGTGGGTTCTCCGCGCTCCAGAACGACGCCAGCCCGACAGCCAGCGCGACGCCCGCCAGAAACGCGGCCGCGAGCGTCGCTCCACTGATCGCGTCGCGAAAGAGCCACGCGAGCGCACCCGCGATGGCGGCGTTCACACTCCCCCAGAGCACGTTCAGCACGGCGCTGGAGTCGGATCCGAACGGCGTCATATGTCGCTTCCCGGTGATCCCTTGCACGAAGTGCGGGATCGCATTCGTGCCGAATAAGCCGACGACGACGAAGACGACGAGCGAATCGAGAGTCGCCATAGGACTACGAGTAGTCCCTCAGACCTCTATTTCGGTCACGTCGCTGATCTCGTACTGCGTGATTGTGGGTTCACCGGCGAGCAGTTCGGGGAGTTTCGCTTCCAGTTCGTGGTAGTGGTCCGTCTGCGCGTGTGCCTCGAAGGCTTCGGCGTCCTCGTACCGTTCGATGAATCGGATCGTGTTCTCTTCTTGGAGATCGGCCGCGGCCCGATATTCGAGGATTCCCGGTTCCTGGTTCGACTCCTCGACCATCGTCTCGAAGAGATCGAGCGCTTCTGCACGGCGGTCCGGGTCAATCGGGAAATACGCGTGGACGACGAGCATCACGGTGCTATATCCATTGGAATGTTGAAATATATTTGGGAGATGATCACAAGCTAGATGCGGCCGGGAATCCAACACCGGAACGTGCCGACCTACGACTTCAGCGGTCAGGTCGCCTTCGTGACCGGCGCCGGACGCGGGCAGGGGCGCTCGCACGCCGTCGCCTACGCCGAACACGGCGCCGACGTCGTCGTCACCGGACTGAGTCGCGGGATCGAGACCTCACAGTACCCGCTAGCGACCGCGGACGACTTAGACGAGACGGTCCGTCGCGTCGAAGCCACCGGACAGCGAGCACTACGGCTTCGAGTCGACGTCCGCGACGAGGCGGCGGTCGAAGCCGCCGTCGGGAGGGCCGTCGACGAAATGGGAAAGATCGACATCCTCGCCAACAACGCCGGGATCTGGAACGTCACCGACCTCGTCGAGATGGACGAACGCCGGTGGGACGAGCTGGTCGACTCGAACCTCAAGGGTGCGTGGCTCTGTGCGAAGCACGTCGGCCAGCACTTCATCGACCGCGGCGAGGGAGGGAGGATCGTCTCGACGGCGTCGACCGCCGGCCTCGTCGGGTCGAAGGGATCAGGGCACTACGCGGCGGCGAAACACGGCGTCGTCGGATTGACGAAGGCGCTCGCGCTCGAACTCGCCGAGTACGACGTCACCGTCAACGCGGTTGCCCCGACCGGGGTCGCCACGCCGATGATCGACGGCATCCTCGAAACCGTCGGCGAGGCGGCACTGAACGCCGTCTCCGACGCCAGCGGGTCGATGAACGTCTTGGACGAACAGCTTATCGACCCGCGCGACGTGACCGAGGCGTACCTGTGGCTCGCAAGCGACGCCGCCCGTTACGTCACCGGCGTGACGCTCCCGGTCGACGCCGGGATGCTCGCAAAGTGAATGCGCGCTCGCGCCAACCGTGCCGTCGAATGCGGCGCTCTCGTCGGCTCACAGCCGCCGTGCAAGCACTTCGCCGTCGTAGTAGGCGCGGTCGAGTTTGCGCGGCGAGACGGCGTCGCCGACGCGGTAGACGTCGTCGCGTCGCTCGTCGAGCTCGAGATAGAGACCTTCGTCTGCCTGTCGGCGGCCGACCACGACGACCGAGTCCGGCCGCCGGGTCGTCGTCTCGCCCGTGAGCGTATTTCGGAGCGTGACGGTTCCAGCAGCGTCGACGGCGTCGAGAGCGTGGTTCCCAGTGAACGTCGCGCCCCGCGCCTGCAGCGCCGCGACGAAGCCCGGAAGGTTCGGTTGCTCCGTCCGGAACGCCGGGTAGTGGTCTCTCGACACCATCTCGACGGACTCCGCGTGGTCGAGCAGCGCGAGGCCCGTCTGGACGGTGATGACCCAGCGGTTGTCGTCCACGAGGAGGACGTCCGCGCCGAGATCGAGGTCCGACGGCCCACCTGCGCCGCGTGCGCTTTCGAGCACGTCGAACGCGTCGACGACGTCGCCCTCGAACCCGAGCGCCGACGTGTCAGGCCGACTCGCACCGGTCGCGACGACGACCGAGTCCCACTCGGGGCCGACGTCGTCGGCAGAGACGGGCGCTTCGAGTTCCACCGTCACGCCTGCCTCGTGGACGGCGGCCTCAAGGTCTTCTACGGCGCGACCGAACGGTTCGAGCGGCCCCTGTGCGGCCAGATTCAACTGCCCGCCGAGGCTGTCGCTCGCCTCTCGAAGAGTGACGTCGTGGCCGCGGTCGGCCGCGACAGCGGCGAATCGGAGCCCCGCCGGTCCGCCACCGACGACCAGAATGCGCTGGGGAAGGGCCGCCGGTTCAGCCTCCGTGAGCGCGTACAGTTCGGTCTCACGCCCCGTTCTGGGATCAACGACGCACTCGACGTGGCTCCCGTGCGCGTGGCCGTAGACGGCTTCCAGGCACTTCTGGTTGCACTGGATACAGCGGTCGTATCGTCTGTCGGCAGCGGCTTTCGAGAGCGTCTCGGCGTCGGCCAGGAGTTGGCGAGTGAAACTGACGAAGTCGACACCTGCATCGAACAGCGTGTCGGCGTCGTCGATTGTCGTGAACGGCAGCCGTCCGATAACGGGAGTGTCGACGTGTTCGGCGGCCGTCGTAATCGGGTCCAGGAGGTCCGGAGCCGAGGCAGAAACCCCCGCGTGCGTTTGATTGTAGGTCGCCCGCGTGCCGACGGTACAGGAGAGATAATCGAACCCCTCGACGGCGTCTAAGATGTCCGGAACGTCTCCGAACTCGTAGCCGCCGTACTCCAGTTCCGCCAGGGAGAGGTGTAGTCCCACTGGCCCGGACGACTGCTCTGAAACGGTCGCGAGCGCCTCGTTTACGAACCGTGCGCGGTCGTCCCAGTCGCCGCCGTACGCGTCATCGCGGGCGTTGTAGCGCGGCGAGAGGAACTGTCGGAGGACCGAAAACGGGCCGGCGGCGAGTTCGACGCCGTCGAAGCCGGCCGCATCGAGATTTTTCGCGGCGGTCGCGAAACCGTCGAGAACGTCGTCGATGTCCGCGCGCGTCATCGTCTTGGGCATCTCGTAGGCCGCATCGGACGGGGACGCGGAGGGAGCGAGTTGGGGTTGCATCTCCCAGTCGCCCCGCGATTCGGCGCCCGTGTGCGTCAGTTGCCCGAAGATACGGGCGTCGTGGTCGTGGACGGCGTCGACGACGTCCGTGAGTCCCGGGACAGCGCTCTCGTCGTAGGCGTCGAGGAACGCGGCGCCGCTCGCAGACGGGTGGACGAGCATCTGGGCCGGCCCGACAACGAGACCCGCGCCGCCGGCGGCCCGCGCGGCCAGGTGGGCGGCGAGTTCGGTCGTCGGTCGTCCGTCGTCGACGAACCGCGTTCGGACGGGGCGGAACACCCCGCGGTTGGGTATCGTGAGGTCTCGGATCTCTCCTGGGTCGAAGATTTCCATGCCAACAAATATCAATCAAAATTACTTGAAGATAGCGCACAGTCGCTTCGGTAGCGTCCGTCGGTTCGATCTTTCGACGAGGCAGTCGCTAAACCGAAAGAGTCGCGATAGTGGTAGAAGCCGTCTACCGCGTAGTATACACAGACTACTCCGGACATCGCGGTGTGTCGACCGACTCCTCAGCCCGGCCAATGCTGAGGGTTTTAAACGACGGCCCGGTTACGTGGGGGTATGTCAGAACAGCCTGATCAGACCCGTTCGAAGGTCGGACGGCTCATTCAGGAGTACGAGATGGACGGCGTCGGCCAAGAGCTCGAAGACCGCTGGCTGGGTCGGGGCTACGAGAGCCAGAGCCTCCGGTCGCTCGCCGACTGGTTCAACGAGCGGCTCCTTCGCGCGAAAATCGAACGCGGCGGCGGGACCCCTCTCGACGGTGAAGTCGCGAACCTCTATCGCCTGCTCTCTCAGGACGACGTCACTGCGGGGATGCGAGTTGATGCCGAAGCCGCACTCGAACGCAACGACATCGACCCGGAGACGCTCCAGGACGAGTTCGTCTCCCACCAGGCGGTACACACCTACCTGACGGAATTCAGGGGCGTCTCCAAAGAACAGGCGACGACCGACACCGATCGCATCGAAAAGGCTCGCACGACGATCCAGCGACTTCAGAGCCGCCTCATCGCCGTCATCGAGAGCAATCTGACGCAGTTGCGCAATAGTGGTCGGCTCGCGCTGGGCGATTTCAACGTTCTCGTGGACGTACAGGTGCTCTGTACCGACTGCGGGACGAGCTATCCGATTACGGACCTGCTCGACAACGGCGGCTGTGAGTGTCAGATAGAAAATAAAGATTAATTATTATTTGATTTACAACAGATAGAGGCGAGAACGGGATGGAGCCTCACTCCGAATCACAGTCCGGAGGCGGAGACGAGATCGTTTGGTCCAATCGTTCGACAACCAAGCGTTCGTTCGGATTACAGCAGTAATTTTGTAACAGAACGGTCGACGCGGCGGGTTCCTACAGACTGGTGAGACTACCCGTCGATGCAACGTGGGACGATCAATATCTCATAGGGATTATCGTAAGTCTGCATAGATGTCTCGCCGGACGGTACGGCGAGAATCTCTGAACAGTTACGATAATCCCTATCAGTTGTTACTTAGTCTAATGTAATATATTTAGCGCAGTTCAGAATTGACTTCCGCGGTCGGGTCAGCTTCGCCGAAATGAGTACCAAGTACCGTCGAAACCACTGAAAGTCAGGAAATTTTTTGATTAGCCAGCAGACAGCCCGCGCCAGTCATATTTCCAGTTAAATTTAATAATCATAATAATATACTACTAATATATCTTATATATTGCGGTCAAGAGGCGGGGGCGTCAGCACGACGTGCAAAATCGTGCTCGAATAGGAGTCTACCCCCTACGCGGTGTCGCTCCGGTCGCCGCTCGTGCCCTCCGCTTTGTAACCCTTATAATGCGCGCAGAAAGTACCGTCCAGTATGACAGGCCGAATCAGGCTCGGTGCCGACGTCGGGGGGACCTTTACCGACGTCGTGCTCGCCACGGGCGAGGATCTCGTGACGGCGAAGGTGCCGAGCACGGCGGACCAGAGCGTGGGGGTGTTACACGGCATCGAGAAGGCGTGCGAGGACGCCGGGATCGATCCGACGGCGGTCGACGAGTTCACGCACGCGATGACTGTCTCTGTCAACGCGCTCTTGGAACGCGACGGGGCGAAGACGGCGCTCGTCACGACCGACGGCTTCCGAGACGTCCTCGAAATCGGCCGGCAGGACCGCCCGGACCTTTACGACCTCTCCGCTGAACGGCCGGAGCCGCTCGTCCCCCGGCGGCGCCGCTTCGAGATCCCCGAGCGTTCGACGCCCGAAGGAATCGAAGCCGGCGTCGACGAGGACGCCGTCCGCGACGTCGCAGCGGAGATCCGGGCGTGCGACGCAGAGAGCGTCGCCGTCTCGCTGTTGCACGCCTATGCGGACCCCCGGAACGAGCAGCGAGTGGTCGAGATCCTGAAGACGGAGCTCGACGTTCCGATCTCGGCCTCACACGAAGTACTCGCGGAGTTTCGCGAGTACGAACGAACGTCGACGACGGTCGTCGACGCCTACGTGACGCCGGCGATCGATCGGTACCTCGGTCGGCTCTCTCAGCGCGCGGCTGAGATAGGGCTCCCGGAACCGCTCGTGATGCAGGCCAACGGTGGCATCGCCGCCGTCGACACGGTCCGGGAACACGCCGTCACGACGACGATGTCGGGCCCCGCAGCGGGCGTCGTCGGCGCGAACGCTGCGGCCGGTGGAGTAGCCGAAGAACGTGGCCTCCACGGACTCGTCACCTTCGATATGGGTGGCACGTCGAGCGACGTGAGTCTCATTCGCGACGGGGAGGCCGAGCGGACGACCGACGCCGAGATCAACGGCCAACCGGTCCGCACGCCGATGGTCGACGTGACCACCGTCGGCGCGGGCGGCGGGTCGATCGCGTGGGTCGACAGCGGCGGTGCGCTCCGGGTCGGACCGGAGTCCGCCGGGTCGGACCCCGGACCAGCCTGTTACGGGAACAGCGGCACCGACCCGACGGTCACCGACGCGAACCTCGTCCTCGGGTACATCGGCGAGAGCACGGCCCTGGGGGGCGAGCTCGCGCTCGACGCCGACGCCGCATTCGACGTGCTGGCGGACCTCGCCGAGGAAGCGGGTCTCGGTGGGCCACTCGACGCCGCGCGCGGCGTCTATCGCGTCGCGAACGCGAATATGGCGCGGGCGATCCGGTCGGCGACGGTCGAACGGGGCCACGACCCGCGCGAGTTCGGCCTCGTCGCGTTCGGCGGCGCAGGGCCGATGCACGCCTGCGCACTCGCCGACGACCTCGACATCGGAACGGTCGTTGTCCCGCCTGCCTGCGGCGTTCTCTCCGCGTACGGACTGCTCGCGGCCGACGAGAAACACGACGCCGTGCGGACTCACCGCGTCGGTCTCGCCGACGTAGATCCCGCGGTCGTCGACGAGCGATACGACGAACTGGAGGGAGACGTGCTCGCAGACGCTCGCGACCCCGACGCGGCGACGGTTCGCCGGCGCGCCGACCTCCGCTACGCCGGACAGAGTTTCGAGCTCACCGTCGACGTGGGGGAACCCTTCGATGCGGATCGCGTCGAAGAGCGGTTCCACGAGGCGCACGCCTCGACCTACGGCTACCGGATGGACGAGCCGGTCGACCTCGTCAACCTTCGGGTGTCGGCGACGACGCCCCGGCGCGACCCGGCCACCGCATACGAAGCCGAAGGCGGCGCTCATACGGGCGAACGCGAAGCGACGTTCGGCGGAGAACGGACGTACGAGACGCCAGTGTACGATCGCGCAGGACTCGAAGTCGGACGGTCGATCGGCGGGCCGGCCGTGATCGAACAGGCCGAAAGCACCGTCGTCGTCCCGCCGATCTGGGACGCCGAAGTGCGCGCGGACGGATCGGTCGTGCTTGTGGAGGAAGATCGATGACCCGAGACGACACACCCAGCGACGATGCAGGTCGCACCGGCGTGAAAGCGAACGGGAGCAGTGTCGACCCTGTCACGCTCGAAATCCTCCGGAATCAATTGGAGGGCGTCGCCGAGGAGATGGGCGAGGTGCTGATCCGCAGCGCGTACTCGCCGAACATCAAGGAGCGACAGGACTGCTCGACGGCGCTCTTCGACGCGGAGGGCCGGATGGTCGCGCAGGCAGAGCACATCCCGGTCCACCTCGGCGCGATGCCGGAAGCCGTCGACGCGATCCGGCAGTACGATCCAGAACCCGGCGACGTCTGGGCGTTGAACGATCCGTTCGAGGGCGGCACGCACTTGCCGGACATCACGCTCGTCTCGCCGCTCGCGCCCGACGTCGAGGGAGGCCCCGGCGACGGCGAGGAGATCCTCGGCTACGCGGTATCGCGCGCGCATCACGCCGACGTCGGCGGGTCGACGCCCGGAAGTATGCCCGCCGGGGCGCGCGAAATCTACGAGGAAGGGCTTCGTCTCCCCGGCGTCCGTCTCGTCCGCGACGGCGAACTCGTCGACGACGTCTTCGCGATGCTCCTGGCAAACGTCAGAACACCAAGCGAGCGACGGGCCGACATCCGTGCACAACTCGCCGCGCACGACCGCGCCGATGAACGCCTCGCCGACCTCCTCGAACGCTCCGGAGAGACCGTGCTCGACTCGTTCGGCGCGATCATCGACTACTCGCGAGACCGGATCGAAACCGAACTCGATGCGATCCCTGACGGGGTCTATACGTCCGAAGACGTTCTCGAAGGAGACGGTGTCAGCGACGACGACGTGCCGATCGAAGTGACCGTCACCGTCGATGGGACCAAAATCGACGTCGACTTCGCGGGCACTGCGGAGCAGGTCCCGGGGAACCTCAACGCACCGCTGGCGGTCGCAAAGAGCGCCGTCTACTTCGTCGTGCGGAGCCTGACCGATCCCGAGATCCCGCCGAATCAGGGCTGTTACGACCCAGTCTCCGTCTCGGCCCCCGTGGGGTCGCTCCTGAACCCCGAATCGCCCGCCGCCGTCGTCGGCGGCAACGTCGAGACCAGCCAGCGCGTCACGGACGTCGTGTTCGCGGCCCTGGCCGAAGCAGTCCCCGAGCGCGCGCCCGCACAGGGCCAGGGAACGATGAACAACCTCATCGTCGGCTCCCGCGAGGGGGCGTTCACCTACTACGAGACGATCGGCGGCGGCGCGGGAGCGACCGCCGAAAGCGACGGCATCGACGGCGCACAGGTGGGGATGACGAACACGCTGAACACGCCGGTGGAAGTGCTCGAAGCGGAGTACCCGCTCACCGTCGAGCGCTACGCGCTCCGGCCGGGCACCGGCGGTGACGGGGAGCACCGCGGGGGGCTCGGTCTCGAACGGGCGCTGACCGTCGAGTGCGACGCCACCGTGTCGCTGCTCACCGAACGCAGGCGCACACGACCGCGAGGCATCGCCGGCGGCGCTGACGGCGCGACGGGCGAGAATCTCGTCGACGGCGAGGCGGTGGCCGCGAAGACGACCGTCGACGTGGACGCGGGGACGACAGTCACGATACGGACGCCCGGCGGTGGCGGCCACGGGTCGCCCGACGACCGCGACCCGGACGCACGGGCGGCCGATCGGCGCGACGGGAAACGCGACGAGTGAACCGGAGCGCTGGGACGCAGAAGGGACAACGCTGAAATCGCTCTGCCGTCTCGGTTTAGGCACTGATGGCGCTCACCTATCCGCATTTTCTCATCAACTTCAAGCTCTACGAGGGGACGACAGGAGCCGACGGACTGGCGTTGGCGAGGACGATCGAGACCGTACAGCGACGGACGGGCGCGACGTTCGTCATCGCGCCACAGACGCCTGACATCTATCGGATCGCTACGGAGACGTCGCTGTCGGTCGTCGCACAGTCCGTCGACGCGCTGGACGCCGGACAGGGGAACGGGCAGGTCTCGCTCGACGCAGTCGATTCGGCGGGGGCCGACGGCGTGCTCGTCAACCACCCCGAGAGCCCGGATTCGTTCGGCGACGTCGCGGAGACGGTGGCTTGCTGTGCAGAGCGCGACCTCGAATCGATCGTCTGCGTCGACAGCGTAGAGATGGGCCGGGCGGCGCTTTCGTTCGACCCGGACTGCCTCCTGTTCGAGAATCCGGCAGACATCGCGAGCGACCGCGCACTCGCGCAAATGGACCCTGCGCGCGTCGAGACGTTCGTCTCGATGGTCGAAGCGGAGAATCCTCGGACCCGCGTCCTGCTCGGCGGCGGGATCAGTACCGGGGCAGACGTGAAAGCGAGTCTCGAACACGGTGCCGACGCGGCCGGCGCGGCCTCTGCGTTCGTCGGCGCGAGCGATCGAGAAGCGTGGCTCACCGCTGTGGCGGAGGCGCTCGAAGCAGGCGACGAGAGCGGATGAAATCGGTCGACGGGAGCGGGACCGAACGGGATGACACCCCAGCGTATTATAGTGGGGTCTGACGTACTTCCGGTAGATGGACGATACGACGTACGAACTCGTCGTCTTCGACGGCGACGAGACGCTCATCGACGGCGACATCGTCGATGCGCTTGCCGAACACGTGGGCGTGACTGACGAAGTAGAGCGCGTGAAGACAGACGTCTGGGAACACGACCTCGACGCGATGGAGGCGCTCTCCGAACAGATCTTCCCGCTCTTCGAGGGCGTCTCGGCGGCGGAGCTCGAACGTCTCGTGCAGTCGCTCCCGTTCGCGCCGGGCGCGAAGGCAGTCGCCAGCAACGTCACCTGCCAGACCGCGATTTTCACGGCGCTGACTCCCCTCGCGGACCACATCGCCGACGAACTGGGGTTCGACTGGAAGCGCGCGAACGGTCCCGTCGTCGAGGACGGCGTCCTCACGGGCGAAATCCACGGCGACATCATCGACCGCGGCAAAGGGCCCGTGCTCGACGACCTCCTCGAGCAGTTAGGAATCGATCACGACCAGGTCATCGCCGTCGGCGACGGCCCGCACGACATCCCCCTGTTCGAGCGCGCCGGGTTCTCGATCGCGATGGCTCCGAGACCGGCCGTTCGCGACGTCCCCGACGTCGCCACGGACCAACAGAACTTCTTCGAGATCGTCCCGCACCTCGAAGCGCGAGGCGTACTGGACGTCGAGGGCGTGCAGAGAAACGCGGACGAGCCGGTCGACCTTACAATCGACTAAGCCGGCAGCAGCGACGCTGTCGGAGAAACGAGAAAAGAACGCTCGGCGAGAGCGAGAAAACGGCCAGAAGAGCGACGGGCCGTGACCGTCGCAGTCGCCTACAGTCGGTCGAGGATCCGCTCGGCCGTGCTCGACGACGACGTACTGGTCGCGTTCGCGCTCGCCTCGTCGCCCTCGTTCCACGTTGTCTCGGGGCGACTCTGCAGGATGTAGAACCGCTTGTCGTCGCCGTCTTCCTCGATCGCCCACTCGATGTCTTGTGGCTCGTCGTAGTGTCGTTCGATGGCCTTCGCGAGGTCGGTTAGTTTGACGATCTCGTCGGCGGTTACAGAGGGGACGTCCCGCTTGTCGTCGTCGATCTCGACCTCCTCGGTCCCCGCGTCGGTCGGGACCGTCATCACGTCCTTTTGTTTGACGTTGCGGTCGACGATCTTGTAGACGGGTTTGTCGACCAGGAAGCTATCGGGGGTGACCGTCCCGCTCACGACGGCCTCTCCCAGCCCCCAGTTCGCTTCGATCCGAACTTTCGATTGGTCGCCGTTCGCCGGGTTGAGCGTGAACATCACGCCGGAGGTCCGCGCTTCGACCATCTTCTGGATGCCGACGCTGATGAGGACCTCGTCGCGGTCGAATCCGTGCTTCTCGCGGTACGTGATCGCACGCGCGGTGAACAGACTGGCCATACACTCCTTGGTGCGCTGTTTGACCGACTCGAAGTCGGTGACGTTGAGGTAGGTGTCCTGTTGGCCCGCGAAACTGGCGTCGGGCAGGTCCTCGGCGGTCGCGGAAGACCGAACGGCGACCTGCAGGTCGTCAGTACCGGTCTCGGACTGGAGCTTCTGCCACGACGATTCGAGTTCGTCGGCGAGAAAGTCCGGGAAGTCTGCGCTCTCGATGTGGTCGCGAATATCCTCACTCGCCGCGGCGACAGCGTTGTCGTCGTCGATATCCACGGTCGACAGTCGTTCGCTTATGTACTCGCCGAGCGATTGCTCTTCGATGAAGGCCTCGTAGAAATCCGTCGTGACGGCGAAGCCCGGCGGGACCTGAACCTCCTCGCCCGCCTCCATCAGTTCGCCCAGCGAGGCGTTCTTCCCGCCGACGAGACCGATGTTCGCTTTGGTGCAGTCCGGAGACTCGAAGTGCAGTGTGTACGTTGGGTCAGCCATATTTTTGTAATTAGTGATGGTCTATTTAGGGGTTACTCTGCCTTCTCGAGGATCTCGACCTCGCCCGTCTCACCATCGAGGCGGACCAGATCCCCAGTCTCGATGACCGAGGTGGCGTGACCGGTGCCGGTGACCGCGGGGAGACCGTACTCGCGGCACACGATGGCGGCGTGGCTCGTGATGCCGCCGTCGTCGGTCACGGCACCCGCCGCGCGGGGGAAGATAGGAGCCCACGCCGGGTTCGTGAGCGGCGCGACGAGCACCTCTCCCTCCTCGAGTTTGTCGATGTCGCTGGAATCGTTGATCACGCGGGCGGGTCCCTCGACTTGGCCAGACGACGACCCGAACCCTTCGAGGTTCGTTTCGTCACCCGCATCCGACTCGATGTCGAGCCAGTTTTCGACCTTCTCGGTGGTGATACCCCACAGCATCTGCATCAGCGGGTCGGTGACCTCCTCCGGCGGTTCGCCGAGTGCGGGAGAGGGGTCCCACTCCTTTGCGGCCTCGAACATCTGTCGGCGCTCCTCGGCGCGGTCCTGCCAGCGCTCGGAGACGAACGCGCCCTTCCCGAGCGCCCACGTCTCGCAGGCCTCTTCGAGGAGTTCTGCGACCTCGAAGCGGTTGAAGAGGAAGACGTCCGCTTCGTCTTCCAGCAGTCCGTGGTTGACGAGCAACTGTCCGAACTCCCGCATCTTGCGGAAGATGATGGTGTGCAGCCAGTTCTCGATCCAGAACTGGTGGTTCTCGGCGTACTCATAAACGGTCATACACGTTTCGTAGGCGTGGTCGAACTCCTCGCGTTCCTCGGGGTCCAGATACCGGCGGTACTCGTCGACGATTTCGTCGCGTTCGTCCTGTAGGGCCTCGAAGTC
This sequence comes from Halobellus sp. H-GB7, assembly GCF_030848585.1. Taxonomy (NCBI): domain Archaea; kingdom Methanobacteriati; phylum Methanobacteriota; class Halobacteria; order Halobacteriales; family Haloferacaceae; genus Halobellus; species Halobellus sp. H-GB7. The sequence goes on from NZ_JAVDDW010000003.1 coordinate 267,894, forward strand.
GCGGCCCAGTTCCTCGCCGTCCTGCAGTCGATCGATCTTGGATTCGAGGTGGTCGAAGGGCGCTTTGAAGTCCTCGATCCACGAGCCCTTGTAGCTGTGGAAGCCGTCGCCGTAGGTCATATAGAACCACGGATCTTTGACCTCGTCGAATCGGTCCATAAATTCGCTTCCAGCCTCGGTCTCCCGGAGGCGCTCCATCTTCTCGTCGGGCGAGGCGTCGGACGTCAGAACGTCGGTGACGTCGTCGCCGAGTTCCACGGCGAGTTCGGCCAGCTCGTTCAGTTCCTGGTCCGGGCGGAACACGTCGGCTTCGACGGCCGAGACCATCTTCCCGATGGCGTCGTCGGAGATGTCGGGGAACAGTTCGCGGCTCGTCTCGGTGAACTGCATATACGCGAGATACGCGAGATAGAGGAACTCGAAGTGCCGCTGCCAGCCTTCGAGCGCGAGTTCGGTGAGTCGGTTGTAGTTCCGGATGACGTCGAGGGTCGATTGACTCTGGCCTTTGGCTTCGGTGATAACGTCGTCAGGGACGTATTCGGGGAGTTCCGCAGGGACGTCGAGGGAGTCGATCTCGTTGCCGATTTCCTTGACGGCGGGGAGCCAGATACCGTTGTACAGGGCGTCGTAATTCTCGTAGTAGTACTCGCTGCGCTCTGCGAAGATCTGGGCGCGTTCCTGCAGGAGCTCCTCATCTTCGACGTTGATCCCGGTGAAGTACGCGTAGCCAGCGACGACGCGGATGTCGACCGACATCGACGGCGGGATCGCGAACACTCGGCTCGTGTTTTGTGCCATCGCGATCTGCCACGCCTGCGCGCTGATCGTCATATCCCACGGCATCACCGGTTCGGTGGTGTCCTTCTTGTCCCAGAACCAGAACCGGTCCCGCTCGTAGTCGGTCCGGTCGTCGGTGAGTTCGAACTGGAAGTACTCGGGGTACATCTCCTCCCATCCGTCCAGTTCTTCGGGAAGTTCTAGTTCACCGGCGTGTGGAAACCGTTCGCGGGACTCTACTGTGCCACTGGGGTCTTCTCCCGCAGTTGCGGGTGCGCCCTGATCTGATCCCATGGGAATAGACAGCGTGACACAGCTATTTATAATTAACGAAGGTTCATTTGGTATTGTAATCTATTTCTCGTTCTAAAGAATTTATTGTATTCTTTATACCGAGTGGAGACAAGAATGAGGTTGTAGAAAGGAGTAGATTGATTACACCATAATCACGATGTATTTCTATGCAAGTCGGACTCATCAGTGACGTACACGCCAATCGACCGGCGCTCGAAGCCGTTCTCGAAGATATGCCCGACGTCGACGCGATCGTACACGCGGGCGACGTGGTCGGATACGGGCCGTTCCCCAGTGAGGTCATCGAGATATTCAGAGAGAACGACATCGTCTCGATCCAGGGGAACCACGACCGCGGGGTGCTGGGGGACTTCCACGACAACTTCCACGAGATTCCGAAGTCGGCCGCGCTCTGGACGACCGAACAGTTGACCGACGACGAACTCGGATACATCGAGTCGCTCCCGATCGAGCGCGAGCTGTACGACGGACAGGTCAAAGTGGCACACGGCGCACCCGACAAGCCGAACACCTACACCTATCCCGAGGATTTCAGTCCCGACCTCCTCGGCGAGGAGTCCGTGCTCGTCATCGGCCACACCCACATTCAGGCGAAGTCCGAATTCGACGAAGGCGTCGTCGTCAATCCGGGAAGCGTTGGGCTCCCACGCGACGGCGACTGGCGCGCCGGCTACGCCGTCCTCGACGTGGAGGCGGGAACCGTCGGTCTCCACCGCGTCGAGTATCCTAAAGCGGAGACGCAAGAGAAAATCGACGAATATGGCCTCCCCGAGGTCCTGATCGATGGCCTCGAAAACGGCGAGTTGGTGTTCGGCCGGGCGAAGCGGTCGGTCAACGACTCCGTCGAATAACTCTCCGCGCTCTTTCTTCGAGCGGTCCTCGACGCACCAGAACCCTCAGAACGGATAGTCCCGGGGCTGGTGCTGGATCGACGTCCACTTCGTCTCTGTGAGTTCCTCGATGATCCACTCGCCGTTGTAGCGGCCCATCCCGGAGGCTTTCGTCCCGCCGAACGGGACGTGCGGCTCGTTGTTGATCGGCTGATCGTTGATGTGGACCATCCCGGCGTCGATTCGATCGGCGACGTCGCGGGCGCGTGAGATCCGCTCGGAGTGGACCGACGCCGAGAGGCCGTACTCGGTGTCGTTCGCGAGTTCGACCGCCTCGTCGTCGTCGCTGAACGGGACGACCGGCGCGACGGGGCCGAAGTGTTCGTTACACGCCGCGGCCATATCGTTCTCCATATCCGAGAGGACGGTGGGTTCGACCAGCAGTCCCTCTGCGCTGCCGCCGAGTTCGAGCGTCGCACCCTGCTCGACGGACTGCTCGACGTACGCGAGGATGTCGTCGCGCTCGGCCTCGTTGATGATCGGGCCGACGATCGTATCCGCCTCCAGTGGGTCGCCGACCTTCAGTTCGGCCGCGCGTTCGACCAACCGCTCGACGTACTCGTCGTAGATGTCCTCGTGGACGAGGTGGCGGTTGATCGAAATGCAGATCTGTCCCTGATGCATAAACGAGCCGAAAATGCCCGCGTCGACGGCCCGTTCGACGTCCGCGTCTTCGAGCACGACGTGGGGGTTGTTGCCGCCGAGTTCCATCGCGGGGAGCGCGAACGCTCCGGCCGCGTTGCGAGCGACGCGGCGGCCGACCGAGGTAGACCCCGTGAACGCTACCGCCGACATCTCAGGGTGGGAGGCGACCCGGTCGCCGATCTCCGAGCCGTGACCGGTGACGACGTTCAGGACGCCCTCGGGGAGCCCAGCGGCCTCGAACAGCCGTGCGATGAGGAGGCCACCGGTGATCGGCGTCTCGGTGGCGGGCTTGAGCACGACGCTGTTCCCGAGTGCGATCGCCGGCGCGACCGCGCGCAGCGAGAGCTGGAACGGGAAGTTCCACGGCGAGATGACACTGACGACGCCGACGGGTTCGCGCTTGACGATGTTCTCTTTCCCCTCGACCTTCGATTGGCTGTGACTGCCCGTCATCCGGAAGGGGTAGGTCGCGACATCGTGCATCATCTCGCCCGTCGAGGTGAACTCTCGGGAGGCTTTCGGGCGTGCGCTCCCGGACTCGATCGCCAGTAACTCTGTCAGTTCCTCGTGGTAGGTCTCGATGAGGTGTTGGACGTCGCGGATGATCTCACCGCGTTCCTGGGGGAGCACCTCTTGCCACTCCTCTTGGGCCCGCGCGGCTGTCTCGAACGCCTCGTCGACGTCAGCGACGGTGCCGGCGGGGACCTCGCTCACGACGTTGCGAGTGGCAGGGTTCTCGACGGGGATCGTCTCGTCCCCCGCTGCGGGTCGCCACTCGCCGTCGATGAACAGGCCGTTCCAGTCCGCGTCGATCGAGAAGTCGCTCGCCTCTACCTGTGCTGTCTGTGGTGACTGCTGTGTCATTGTCTCGGTAAATGTGCTGTCGTTTCGGTGTCTGTCCGTACTGCGTCGACGCCCCGAGGGTCGCGCGACGAGTGTCGGCGACCCCAGGATCGTCAGTGTGCGTGATCCCGAGGTCCTCAGTTCGGGCGGTCACGCGGTCCTCAGTGCGCGTGACCACCCGGGCCGTGCGGCGTTTCGAGGAACTCCGAGAAGATGCTCGTGTCCTGTGCGGCGAGGCCTTCGAGCCCCTCGGCGTCGACGCGGATGCTGAAGTGCTTCTTCGGCGCTTCGATGACGAGCCGGTCGCCATCCGGCGACGCGACGCTGCGGACGACGATGTCCGCGTACTCGTTACTCAGTGTGAACTCGCAGTCGACCGCGTCGTCGGCGTCAGACTCCGGTTCCGACCGAGCCGCGAGGTCGTACTCGTACCCGAGGAACTCCGAGAAGACGTCCAGGTCCTGCCACGAGAGGCTCTCCAAGCCGAGCGCGTCCGCCCGAAGCACCTCGTCGCCGGCGCGGACCTCCAGCCGTTCGCCCTTCGGCGTCTTGATCTGCCGGACGGTCACCGCCGCGTCGTCGCCGCGGATCTCGGTCTCCTCGGCAATCTCGAGGTGGGGCGCTGATTCAGTTGCGTCCGTCATAGGAATATCGAGATGTTGTCGGTGCTCAGGACCGTCTGATCCAGTCGGATCTCCCGGTCTGCGATCTCGAATGTGTCCCCGCGTCGCCGGAGGACGTCCTCGCGCCGCGCCGAGAAGAACGTGTGTTTCTCACTGTCCCCGCGGCTCAGGTACACGAGGAGGTTGGCCTCGACGAACAGTTCGTCCTCGGCGAGTGCCTCGTCGTCCCGGGTGATGCGCACGTTGGTGACGTAGCGGCGTGTCCGGGTGGGCGGGCGTTCCGCCCAGGCGTACTCGGAGTCGAAGCGCTCGACGCGGGCCTTCAGCGAGCCGTAGTCCTCGTTGAAGTAGTACCCTCGTTCGCTGAACACGCTGGCGGTGTTCTCGCGCATCAGCCGCCGTGGCATCCGGTAGTTGATGTCGTCGGCGACGTGGTCGAACCACTCGTGGAGTTCGCGGTTGTCGAGCAGTTCCGCCTCGTAGTAGAGGAACTGCTCGACTTCCCGTTCGACGAGGAGGGCTTCCAGCTGCTCTTCGCGTTCGGCCAACATCACTGGTCCTCCTGGACGTTCATCGGCGTGCCCGTGGCGTCGGTTCTATCGTTGCCCGCGAGCATCTCGTACCACTGCTCGTGGAACAGGCGCATCCCGCCCTCTTCGAGGTTCTCCGAGTAGGCGAAGCCGGGGCCGAGCCACTCGTCGTCGAGTTCCATCTCGCTCATCCACTCGAGCCCCATCTGGTAGTTCAACTGGAGGTTCTGACTGCTGGCGAACTGCCCGTTGGCGGATTCAGTGATGCCCTTCCAGATCGGCACGTCGTCCTGTTCGAAGTTCCCGGTCGGGCCGAAGTTCGAGGTGTACATCTTGTACATCCGTTCTTTGAACTCCTCGGGCGCGTTCTTCGGGGCCAGTCCCCAACTCCACAGTTCCATCTTGTCGGGACCGAGCGGTCGCCACTTCCGGATGGTGAAGAACGGCGCGACGTCTTTCTCGGGGTCGTCTGTGGTGTCGCCGAAGTGGAGGAACCCGAAGTTCGGGAAGATCGCACCGGTGAACGAGAGCGCCTGACGGGCCAGTTTCCACTGGGCGTCCGAGAGATCCTCCTTCGTGAACAGGTCCTCGACGACCTCCTCGGGGTAGGTGAGGAAGACGTCTTCGTCCTCGAACCCGCGCATACTCGTCGTGTGGCCGTCACAGTGGATGTGTCGGTCGAGGCTGTCGCCGGTTCCAGCGTGGCCGACTGTCTCTTCGCCGCCAAGTTCCAGATCGAGGACCGAGCCGTGCGCCCACGCGGTGTGGTAGCTGTCGCCGTTGAAGTTGTCCGCGATGGTCTTCCAGTTGGCGTCGATGACCCAGCGGTGCGGTTCGCCGATGACCTCCATTCCGCCCTCGGGAAGCTTCATATGGACGTCGAAGTACCACTTGAAGTCGCCGAGCCACTCCTCGAACGACGGTCCCTCTTCGGCGAGCGAGGCGAAGACGAGCCCCTCGTAGGTTTCGAGTCGGGGGACGTGCGCCAGGCCGTACTCCTCTCGATCGAGGTTCTTGAACGCCTTCGATTTCTGCGGGATGCCAGCCGCGTCGCCGTCGTTCTTGTACGTCCAGCCGTGATACGGACACCGGAAGTGCGAGGTGTTCCCCTGTTCGGCACGGCAGACCTGCGCGCCGCGGTGGCGACAACTGTCGAACAGCAGATTCACCTCGCCGCTCTCGTCGCGGACGAAGATGAACGCGTCGTCGCCGATGTAGCGGCGGGCGTAATCGCCCGGCTCCGGGATCTCCGATTCGTGACCGATGAACACCCACGCCTGCCCGAAGATGCGCTCCATCTCGAGGTCGTGGAGGTTCTCGTCGTGGAAGAACTCGAGCGGGAAGAACCCCTCATCGAGCGAGTCGCGAGCGTCCTGCAGCGCTTGTTCTGTCGCGCTGGGTTTGTCACCTGCTGCCATACTTATACGTCGACTTCAGAGTATAGATACTTAAATATTCCGAATATAGGAGTATTTGTAATTTGAAAGTGGCTCAGTTTGCTCGATTGTATTCTGCTAAGGCAAAATTATATTACGCTGTCTTCTGTAGGGTCGAGCGAATGAGTCAGTCCACATCGAATCGGGGCTCCGGTACGTCAGGGTCGCGAGACAACGTCGCACGACTCACGGACACGGCGTCGCGCGATCGCGTACGCAGTGATATCGATGCGTGAGATCGAAGCGGCAGTCGTCCGCGGACCAGAAGAACACGCAGTCGAGACAGTCACACTCGACGATCCCGAACCGGGTGAGGTCCTGGTGGACGTGCGCGCGACGGGCGTGTGTCACACCGATTATCACGCCTACACGAGTGACGACACCGATTTCCCGGTCGTGCTGGGCCACGAAGGCGCAGGCGTCGTCGAGGCCGTCGGCGACGGCGTCTCGACGGTGGAGCCGGGCGACCACGTCGTGCTCTGGGTGCTGCCCTCCTGTGGCGACTGTGAGTACTGTCGGAGCGGCCAGCCGTATCTCTGCCAGGCTCGACGCGAGACCCGGGGACAGATGATGGACGGGACGCATCGGCTCAGTCAGGACGGCGAGCCGATCGACCACTTCTACGCCCAGTCGTCGTTCGCGAGTATGGCTGTCGTCCCCGAGCGACAGGTGGTTCCCGTCGCCGACGACGTCCCGTTCGAGATCGGGGCGCTGCTCGGTTGCGGCGTCACGACCGGCCTCGGAGCCGTCTCGAACATCACCGACGTCGACGGCGGCGAGACGGTCGCGGTATTCGGCTGTGGCGGCGTCGGCGCCGGGGCCGTCCTCGCGGCCAACGCCGTCAGCGCGGGCACGATCGTTGCCGTCGACCTCGATGCCGACACGCTCGACACGATGGCGGAAATCGGCGCGACACATACCGTGAACGCCGGCGAGGAAGATCCCGTCGAACGGATCGAAGAACTCACCGGCGGCGTCGACTACGCTTTCGAGTGCATCGGCGCTCCCCAGACCGTCCAGCAGGCCATCGCGTCGCTGAGACCGGGCGGCACGGCGGCGATCACCGGGACGAGCGACACGCCGCCCGCCGAGATCGACCTCGGACGGTTCACGAAGGGGATCTCCGTCGTCGGCAACATCGTCGGCTTCACGCAACCGCGGGTCGACATCCCGCGGTACGTCAGGATGTATCAGAACGGCGATCTCGATCTCGACGCGATCCTCACGCGCCGCTACGAACTGGAGGAACTCGACGAGGCGTTCGCCGCGCTCGACGCGGGCGAAGTGATCCGAAGCGTCGTTCAGTTCGAAGAGGGGGCGTGATACTGTCGGAGATTGGAAATTTCTCGGCATCCACGGGTGTCGCACTGCTTCAGTGGCATCTGTCCGACAGTCTGAAGGCGTCACAGCGACGCCCACAGTCCGGACCACGGGCAACTTCTCGCAGCCCTTTTGAAGGCTGCCCGAAAAGAGTCGGAAAACACGATGACCAATGACACGCTGGCCGAAATCGGCCCCCGAGATCTCATCCTTCTGCAGGCACGCATCGCGAATCCGACCGCGTCGAGTCGCGAACTCAGCGAGATCCTCAAAGAGGAGTACGGCATCTCACTGTCCCACAATCACGTGAACACGCTGCTTCGGGAGATGGAGACAGAGGGGCTCTTCCGGAAAACCGTCGTCCCGCGACGGACGCTGTTCAAGCACTACGTGTTCCGCATCGCCTTCCACTACCCGAACTTCAGAGACCACTGGGAGGACTGTTACGACACCCTCGTCGAGGACCCGCACGTGTTGATGTTTTTCAACGCGGATCACAAGTACCGCTGGCAGCTCATCACCCAGTTCCGAAGCACCGAGCAGATGGACGAGTGGGTGACGGCGTTTTTCGAAGACCACGGCGAGGTGATCGACGAGTTCGAGACGACATCCGTCCACAACCTCCACAAGTTCAAGACGGACGCAGCCATCTTCGACGACCTGATCGCCGAAACCGAGGAGGGACAAGAATACTTGGAGCGGCGAGGCGATCTCGGGCCTGATGCCGAGACCGACGCCGCGGAGAACGGCGCTACAGAGATAGAGTAATTCGGTCGGGAAATTGGTCCTATTTTTGATCGGTTAGACCATTATGAATTATATTTTACCCTCTTCTGAGCGACAGCACTCTCTTTCGCGATCCGGAATAAGACGTGGAGCGCGCTGTGGAACCAGCACAAAAAGGAGTTAGCAGAGTTTTGGTGCTTGTTTTCGCATAGTTCATTAGAGACAAGAAAGAGATTCCGAGATAGCTATACGTTGGATGCGGATTAGAGAACAGAGAAATAGTAAATAAGATATGAATGATTGGATTCTTATATTTATTTGTCGAGAGGGATTTCGGGCAGCGAGTCGGCGAACGTCGGCCTACGATTCGCTCCGCCGTCGCGGACGGTGGCCGAGCGCGGTTTCGACCGCCGCGACGCGGTCGTCGATGTGTTGCTCTCGACCGCGCTGTTCGTCAATCTCAAGTGAGGTGATCACTCGATCACCGTCGGCAGCGGCGTGGGCGGCTTGCCTCGAGGCGGGCGATGGCTGTCATAGTGGATAGCTCCGTAGACCGGCCGCTCGCGTACAAACACGACGGCCAGCCGGTGAGTTGAACCACGAGCACGCAAAAAAAGGACACGCCGAGAGGGGGTACTATCTTGGTACTGCCCCGTGATGTAGGAATCGTATGCCGGGGAAATGTCCCTACTGTGAAGAAGAGATTACGCCCGTGAGCGGCGGCGAGCCGCAGGATCACTCCGGGATTGCCACTGTCTGGGTCTGCCCGATCTGTGAGAAGATCCTCGGAATCACGGAGTGGATGGATTGATATGGGCTCGTGTTTACTGACTAATATGTTTGGTCACGTCCAGACACGTGATCGGATGGACCGTCGAGCCCAAACACCACGCACCGCTGATTCGAAACACCAGACCCCCCCACGGAGTTAACAAAGATGCCACGAGAAAGCCCATCAGTAACGTTCGATCGAGTGAGCGAAATCAACGGCGACGCGACGACGCTCATCGAAGGATTACCCGGTCACGGATTAGTTGCCGCCATCACAGTCGACGTCATCACGAGACAGTTGTCACTCGAACACCACGGGAACATCGTCTCGGAAGATTTTCCGCCCGTAACGTCGTTCAAAGACGGTCGCGTCCGGGATCTCGTCCGGGTGTACGCCCGCGACGATCCAGCCGTAATGACGCTGCAAAGCGACGTCGCACTGCCTGGACAGGCGTTCAAAGCGCTCAGTCGGTGCATCCTCGACGACCTCGCCCAGGAGTTCGAGCGAGCGGTCTTCCTCGCAGGAGCACCGGCGGAGAGCGAAGACCAGATCGGCAACGTCGTCGGCGTCGGGACCACAGCAACGATCGAATCGCAACTTCGCGACGCTGGGATCCAGCCGGCTGATGGGCCCGGGTTGATTGGCGGGATCACCGGAGCGCTCGTCTCGAAGTGCCACCACGCCGACGTTCCCGCGGCAGTGCTGGTGGTGAAGGCGAATCCGTACTTGCCTGACCCAGCCGCCGCGCGCTCTGTCATCGAAAACGCCCTCGAACCGCTGGTCGACTTCGACATCGACACGACTGAACTCGAAGAGCAAGCCGACCAGATCAGACAGCAGATGGAACAGATCGCACAGCACTACCGGCAGATGACCGAGGCCCAGCAACAACAGGAGCTCGAGGAATCCCCAGGTTTGACCATGTATCAGTAGCGGCGGCGCATCGACGGAGCGAACTCACTATTCTCGCGAATCCGACGAAGTAGTCCGATGATTTCATAACGCCTTCACACGCCGAATACGTCGCCACTCGCTTTTCACTCTCTGGGCCCCGTAGTGATATCATAACAAATAACACTAACAGACGTACAGTTGTTATATTAATTGCTTCCTGACCGGTGGTAGCAGCTTTTTACTCCGTGAGACAACGTCGGGTTGCGTCCACAGATAGCGGAGGACTGGGGAGAGCAGTCATCCGGAATCGGGGGCGAGAGACAGTTAGATCACGAGGGGCGCGTGCAGAACGGCGGCGTGTGGCGGAAACGTACAGCCACAGATACAATTATACAACAGGCATCCGATATCTCCGATGGAGGACAATGCCTGTAGTAGACGTCGCTCGGACAGGAGTAATGACAGCGCAGCGAGACCAATCCGCAGGGAACCTCGCGACCGTGATGAAAGAAGAGAACGTCGGGAGCGTGATCATCGAAGAGGACGGTCGTCCCGTCGGAATCGTCACCGATCGCGACCTCGTCGTCGAGGTCCTCGAACCCCGCGCCGACCCGACGACAGTGACGGCGGCCGACGTGATGACCGAGACGCCAGTTACGGTCGATACCGATGCCGGCGTCTTCGAGGCGATCAGACAGATGCACGAACACTCGGTTCGCCGGATGCCCGTCACCGAGACCGATGGCAATCTGGCGGGGATCGTGACGTTGGACGATCTGTTGATCCTGCTCTCTGACGAACTGGACAACCTGGCCGGCGTCATCGAAACCGAATCGCCCCCGTACTGAACGACAGCCCCGATTGGGGGATCGACGTCGAAAAAACGACCGAGGCCGTGGTCAATCGAGTGCCGTCGAGATCCGGAGGGCACCGCAAGAGTACGGTCGTCCCACAGTGCGTCCGCAGACACACAGGAACCGGATTCTCGGTGATACCTGCCACTATTTTTTGATCGGCCCAGTCGAGGCCTTTGAGTTCCACCTCGCTCCAGCCGTGGATACCACAGATGAGAAGCAAGGGCAGAACAGAAAGCGAAGAGCGAGTCACCACCGACGGCTGCGGCCGACCCTCAATCGGCGGCAATAGATGCTCGTCCGATCGGTCGTGACTGTGACGAACGGTTCGCAACCCCGAGGTTGCGGGATGCGTCACAGACGTGCAGCCGACGTGATTAGCCTGACCACCGACGAACCAGCACGAGGACGCCGATGGCGGCGAGCACCGCTACGACGCCCATCCCACTCACCGGTACCGGACTGGAGTCGGCGTCCGTGACGGAGTCGGAACCGGCCGTCCCGAGATTGTCTGCCGTCGCTGGATCGGTCGCGGTACCAGCGTCATCGTCAGCGACGTCCGTCGCTGCGCCAGCGTCGTTACCGTCGGCGGTGCCGTCACCAGCGTCGGCTGTCGTCTGGAGTTCGCTCTCAGTCGTGTCTGCTGGGCTCGATTGCTCGTCGCCGTCGTCACTCGAGTCCGCAGAGTCGCTGGCGTCCGAACCGTCGTTGTCGTCGTCGCCCTGGCTCGGATCCGTGGGATCGTCTTCGACCGACTCCTGCGTCGACGAGACGACTCGCACGCGCGTGTCGGCGTCGTAGGGATCACCCTGCTCGTCACCGAGTGCGTTGACCGTGAGCGTCGTGTCGGCTGACTCGGCGTCCGCACCGCTGAGTGTGAGCGAGCCGATCCGTACGCGCCCGGTATCGGTGGTGTTCATCAGCGCGACCGTCGCGACGACCCGCGATCCGTCCGCCGATATCGTGGTGTTCGCCAGATCGGCGGTCTCGTGCGGATCGAAGCCGGTGATCCGCGCAGACGACGAGTCCGCGAGCGAGACGGTGACGTTGTACGCGCCGACGCCGTCGGTCGCGTCCTCGACGACGACGTCGTAGGCGTCGGCGTCCGCGTCCGCGTCTTCGATCGGCGGTCCGCCGTTTCCTGAGTCGAGTTTTTCGGTTGCCGCTACTCCGGTGCCGGTCACGACCAGAACCGCGGCCACTACCGCGAGACCCGCGCGGAGCGCGCGTCTACGTTGGGCGGTCGAAGTCAGGTCGCCGAGCAGTGTCGTGATCATTACTGTCCTCTGTGTATGTTTTTGATTGGTGGTGGCTCGAAACGGAAAGAGAGAGGCGTAGTTAGGTAGTCAGTTCGTTGAAGAGAGCCTGGACGTCGGCGACATCGACGGTACCGTCACCGTTGAAGTCGAAGTAGGCCGGGTTGTCCTGGACGGCCTCGTCGTCGAGGTTGACGAACAGGCCCTGGATGTCGACGATGTTGAACTCGCCGTCACCGTTGATGTCCTCGTAAGCACCGTCGTCGTCGACGTCAGTGACCGGACTGGTGTAGTTGCCGACGGTGATTTCGGTGACGGTGAGGGACGCACCGTTCGTGCCGGTGACGGCGTAAGTGGTCGCGTCTTCGTCGGCAATCGCTTCGACAGCGGTCGAGAGGGAAGTCGAGCCGGCTGCCTCACCCTGGACGGTTATCGTCGCAACGACCACGCTTCCGGAGTCGGCCGTATTCATCAGTGCAGCGTCGATCGCGACTGAGGAGCCGTCGGCCGCGATGTTGGCCTCCGAAGTCTCCTCAGCCGGATTCCCTTGCAGTTCCACGTCGGTGATGGATCCGACAGACGGATCGTCGACGGAGACGGTCGCCGTGTACGCACCGACGCCGCCTTCCGCGTCGTCGACGACGAGTTCGTACGTCGTCGTCCCGCCGACGGAGCTCTCACCGTTCGCCGGCGAGAGGCTCACCGACGTCTCAAGGTCGTCTGCTGGGGGTTCCGGTTCGGTCACCGTCAGCTGTCCGCTCGCGGAGTCGTTCGCAGTCGAAAGGTCGACGTCGTGGTCGCCGACGGAGAGACTGTCAGTAGCAACCTCGAAGGTGACGTCGTCGCTCGCACCGCTCGCGAGCGTCACGCCCTGACTGTCGACCGTCGCACCGTCGACGGCGACAGCGACTGTCTGCGTCCCGTCGTCGCCGGTGTTCTCGACGGACGCCGAGACGGTCGCCGCATCGCCCTGCGTGACCGGCGATTCGACGTCGATCGCCGAAATTTGGAAGTTAGCGGGAGCGGCCGTCTCGGCGACTGAGACCGTCTGTGTCGTGGTGTCGGTCGCGCCGTCGTCGTCGGTCACCGTCAGTTCGACGTCGTAGTCGCCGGGCGAACTGAAGGTGTGCGTGACCGAATCACCGGAGTCAGTCGAACCGTCGCCGAAGTCCCACTCGTAGCTCGCGATCGAGCCGTCCGCGTCACTGGAGCCGGAGGCGTCGAAGCTCACTGAATCGCCGACTGCGGGATCAGATGGCGAGGCACTGAACGAGGCGCTCGGGGCTTGGTTCTCCGGGGCTGCCTCGGAGACAGTAATTGTCTGCTGGGTCGTCGCAGTAGCCCCGTCGTCGTCGGTCACCGTCAGCGACACCGTGTAGCTGCCTGCGCTGTCGTAGCTGTGCGACGGCGACGCGCCCGTGGCGCTGGTTCCGTCGCCGAAGTCCCACTCGTAGCTCGCGATCGAACCGTCCGCGTCACTGGAGCCGGAGGCGTCGAAGCTCACTGAATCGCCGACCGTTGGATCAGACGGCGAGGCGCTGAACGAAGCGCTCGGGTCCTGGTTGTCGGGCGTCGTTTGAACGGTGATAGTCGTCGTCGTCGACTCGGCGATCCGTTCGTCGTTGGCCGGATTGATTCCGGAGCCTTCGGTAGTGACCGAGTAGTCGCCAGCGTCAGCGTCTGCGGGTATTTCGACGTCGTAGGTCACTTCGTAGGTGCCGTTGCTGAGCCAGACGGCCTGCAGGACGTTCCCGCCGGCTTCCTTAACGAAGCCACTATCAGAGTCAGTCATCTCTCCAGTCCAGCCCGAGGGGAACTGCGCTTCCAACCCCGGCCCGTTGACATCTGTTGCCGTGAACGTCGTCGTGATGGTCACCGTGTCGCCGGGTGCAGCCGTCGTCGTCGACGGCGAGTTCGATACTGAGACGCTCTGGGCCGCGGCCGTCCCCACCGGCGCGTAGCCGAATGCCGAGAGGGCGACCGTCAGCGCCACGAGCGTCACGAGCGCTTGTCTGAATCTGCTTCGAGTCGTTGTCATCGATGATTGCTATCGTGTTTGTATCTATCACTTCGTGCCGTCCACGACGGCACGGGCGATGCCTCGGAATGGTTTCCCGGGCTAGTTGCCCGCCACGTTGTACGTCCCGACGTAGATACCGCGGGGCGGCGTCAGCCGGGAATTGGCGGCGCGGGTCGGGAGGTGGTCGCTGGGGTCGCCGTTCAGTTACCACCCTCCGTCTCGACGATTTCGATCGCATTGACCTGCGGATTCTCGGCCGCTCCCTGATCGAAGGTCACCGTGACGTTGCCGTCCCCGTCGTCGGTGACAGTGAACGACTTCATCGTCCCGGTCGCGTGGCCGACGTCGGCCGCCGGGTCGTAGTTGGTCAGCACCTGCGTGTCCTCGATGGAGACGTTGTACTCCCGTTCGCCGGGCTCACTGGTACTCGAGAACTGGTTGCCGAGGTAGAGACGCACCTCGACCTCCTGGCCGGTATCGACCGAGAACTCCCAGGTGGCGTTCCCGTAGCGCTCGCAATCGAACACCCCGTCGGGCGTCGACGAGGGAACGTCGGCGGTCGTCGAATCGATCGTACCGCCGCAGTAGTTACCCGAGGTAGACGGCGCAACCGAGACGAGGTGCGGTGAACTCGTGTCAGCCACACCGGTCCAGTCGGGGCCGTCGTCGGTCGCAGAGAGCGTCGTGCTCTCGCCCGCGTTCACGCGGTGGAGCAGCTGGGCCTCGGCCTCCTCAACGGCCACCTCGAAGCTCTCGGTGGTCGTGGTGGTGCCGTCGTCGGCCGTCACTTCGACAGTGTAGGTTCCGGCGTCGCCGTCTTTGGGAGCGATGTCAAGCGTCCCGGTCCCGTCGCCGTCGTCCGTCAGGTCGACGAAGTCCGGTCCGTCGACCGACAGCGTCAGCGAGTCGCCGTCGTCGTCGGAGGCGTTGACGGTGACCTGGGCAGTCTCGCCCGCGGTGACGGTCTGGTTGTCGATTGAGTCGATCGTCGGCGCGGCGTTGTCGTCGCCGTCGCCGTTGACGGGGTCGATCTCAATTGCCGACACCTTCGCGTTGTCTTCGACGGTGCTGAAGTCGACGTTCAGTTCGCCGTCGGTGACCTCGGTGGTAAACGTCTCGGTGACGGCGGCGTGCGCACCACCGGCTTCCGCGTAGATGTCGTACTCGTCGAGGACCTGCTGCCCCTCGATCGAGACATTGAACAGGCGGTCGCCTTCGCCACCGTCGTTCGCCACGCCCTGGTAGATCTCCACGAAGTGCAGAGTGACCTCGTACTCGCCGTCTTCGAGAGGCACATCGTAGCTGAAGTCGCCGTACCGCTCGGTGTAGTACAGCTCATCGTCCTCGGTGTTCGAGATCTCGGGATTCGAGGGCGTCCCCGAGTTCCCCGTCGTGAACGTCGAGCCGCCGTCGAAGTTAGCGTCAGCCTGGAACTCTGTGCCGTCCGCGGCGGTGTAGGCGTCACCGCCGGCGTTCACGGCGAAGCTGGTGACGCCGTCGTCACCACCGTCGCCGGCGCTCTCCTCGTACTTCAGGACGACCACGTTCGAGTCGAGGCCGGTGTCGGAACCGGGCTCGCCCTGGGTCGCCACGAAGTAGTTGTAGCCGCCGACTGCGGTCGTGTTGAGCAGCGTGACGGGCACTTCGGCCTCCCCGTTCGAGTCGAGGGGGACCGTCTGATAGTCGACGTTCTCGATCTTGTTCGCCTCATAGGCCTCGATGTCGTAACCGGGCGTACCGTCGTACTCGGGCACGTTGTCGAGTTCGAGTTCGCTCTCGAAGTGCAGCAGCGTGACCGTCTCGCCGGGCTGGCCAGTGACGGTCACAGTCTGGTCGGCTTCGTTCACGGTGGCCGCGCTGTGGTGGTCGCGGAGCACGCCGTCGTTGAGGTCGACGGCCTGCACGTCGATGGTCGGTGCCGGTGCGACCGACTCGTCGAGCGTCGCCTGTGCGCCGCCCGCGCTGCCGTCACTGAACAGCTGCGTCTCCTGGGCACTTCCGTCCGCGTACTCGACGCTCACGCTGGAGCGGGCGAGTTCGAGACCGGAGACCGGACCGGCCTCCTGGGAGGAAACGGTCGCGCCCTTGATACCCGTCGGGTCGTTGTCTGCTGAGAACGACACCGACTCGCCGGGGTCGAAGTCGGTGAACTCGATGGTCAGCACGTCGTAGCCGTCGGAGCCGTTCACGCCGTTGTGCGGCTGGCTGAACACGTCGTCGTCTGCCGTGCTCACGACGCCGACGCCGTCACCCGATTGGGAATCGATGTTCAGGCCCTTCGCAGCCTGGTCGCCGGCGGTCCCGTCGGGGTCGAACACCATATCGGGCATCGCCGACTCCGAGAGGTCGAAGGTGACCGACGATATCTGCTGGTCGCCGGTGTTCTCGACGGTAAACGAGCCACCGCCGTAGGTGCTCGCCTCGGTTCCGCTGTCGGGCGTGATCGCGACCTGCGCCGAGCCGGTGGCTGCACTGGGCTCGTTGACGGTGAGCTGGAAACTCTCGGTCGTGGTGGCCTGGCCGTCGTCGGCCGTGACCTCGACCGTGTAGGTGCCGGCGTCGCCCGACTGCGGGGCGATAGTGAGTTCGCTGTTCGAGAGGCTGACGAAGTCGGGACCGCTGACCGACAGCGACACCGCGTCGCCGTCGAGGTCGTTCGCGTTGACCGGGACGGTTGCCGAGTCGCCCTCGGTGACCGTCTGGTCCGAGATGGGGTCGATCGTCGGAGCGGTGTTGTCACCGCCGTCGCCGACGGTCGCGCCGGTCGACCACATATTGATCAACTGCTGGATCTCCTGGAGGGAGATCGTCTCCCCGCCGGTGTTCGGGACTTCCGTACCAGTCGACCACCAGTTGATGCCCGTCTGGATCTCCTGCAGACTGATCGTAGAGTCGTCGCCGTCACCGTAGCTCGCGACTGCCTCCGCGACGGTCATCTCGTCGTCGGGTACCTCTCCGACTGCGACGATCTTGATCGCCGATATCTTCGCGTTGTCGTAGTTATCCGAGTCCCAGGGGAACGCGACGTTCAGTTCACCGTCGGTGACCTCGACAGTGAACGTCTCTTCGGTCGCGTTCAGCGGACCGACCTCCGCATAGAGGTCCTTGTTCTCGATGACCTGCTGTCCCTCGATGGTCACGTCGAACACGCGGTCGTTCTCGTTCGTGCCGTCCTCGGGGCCCGTCGAGTCCGGGGAGTCCTGGGGGGAGACCCCCTGGTAGATCTCGGCGAACTTCAGGGTGACCTGGTACGTGCCGTTCTCCAGCGGGATGTCGTAGCTGAAGTTCTGTCCGTACCGTTCGGTGTGGTACAGCGGGTCGTTCTGCGTGTCGTTGATCGGCTGCGAGACGCTGTACGTCGAGCCGCCGTCGAAGTTCGTGTCGGCCTGGTAGACTGTGCCGCCAGTGGCCGTGTACTCCGAGCCGCCGGAGTTCACCGCGAACACGACGTCACCGGTCGCCACGTCCGTGTCCTGCACCGTGACGTCGACCGTGTCGGTGTCGGTCGCCTCGCCGTCGGAGACTTCGACCTCGAAGGTGAGCGTCTCGTCAGCGCCGATGTCGGGCGCAGTGAACGTCGGCGTCGCCGTGTCGGCGTCCGAGAGGGTCACCGACGGACCGGCCGTCTGGGTCCACGAGTAGCTCATCGAGTCACCGTCAGGATCGCTGGATTCGGAGCCGTCAAGCGTGACCTGCTGGCCCTCGTCGACCGTCTGGTCGGAGCCCGCGTCGGCGGTCGGTGGCTGATTTGCGGGCGGAGTGACGTATTCGACACTGATGTCGGTCCACGTCGCGTCGAACGTCGAACTCGCACCGTTCGACGTCGAGATGACGCCCACCGCGAGGCCGGTGCCGTCGGAGGTGTCGAGCCAGGACGCCGGAATCGCGGCCGTCCCGACTTCCTTCGTCTCACCGTCGACCTCGTACTCGGCGGTGAGGGCGACTTCGTCCTCGCCGTTGTCCGGCATCGGGTCGGTCGTCGGATCGACCGTCAGCCGGAGCGTCGTGTCCGCACCGGTGACGTTACTGTCGCTCACGATGTTCGGTGAGGTCTGGTGCGTGAACGAGTCGCCCTCCTCCTGGGCGAACTCGATGCCGCCGTTGCCACCGTCGGCCGCGACGACGAGCTTCGAGTAGTTGGACTGGTCGCCGGTGCCGACGTAGATGCCGGCGGACTGGAAGTCCTCGGGGTTCTCCGGGAAGGAGGCGACCGTCGACTCGACCGTGAACGGCTCGTCCGGCGGGTTGACGCCGAACTGGAACGCGTACTGCTGCGTGTTCGTGCCCGCGTGGGCGTCACCCTGAGGGACGTTCTCGACCGTCAGGACCTCCGCCGCGCCGCCGACCGTCATCTGCGTCGGGTCGTAGAGGTCCTGGTAGTCGGTACCGTTCGTCATCAGCCCGGTCCAGCCCTGTCCGTCCTCGCCGAACAGGCTCAGTTCGGAGAGGTCGTGCTGGACGGGGAGCGTCGTGTCGAGCCCGTTGTCCGGATCGACCGCGAAGGGGTCCTCGGTGTCGTCGAGTCCGTCGTTGTCGTCGTCGGGATCGAGCTCGTTCGGATTGCCGTCGTCGTCGAAGTCGGCCGGCGTGGAGGCCGACGAACAGGGATCGGTTCCCACGGCGAGTTCGTCACCGTTGGAGTAGCCGTCACCGTCCGCGTCGCCCTCCGGGTCGAGGTTGTCGGGGTCGCACTGCTCGCCCGTGTCGCCGTCGCCGTAGTCGACCGGCTCGAAGATGGTGACGTCGTTACCGCCGTGGTTGGCGGTCCAGATCGTCCCGGGGAAGACCTCGCCGTCGTCCTGCGCGGAGATACCGAGCGCGCCGCCGGTGTTGCCGATCTGTTCGACGTTCGTGACCGTCTCACCGTCGGCGCTCAGTTCCACGCGGTAAATGTTACCGTTGAGTTCGACCTGCAGGAGGTCGCCCTCCATCGCGCCGCCGAAGTTCGAGGCGGTGTACTGTCCGGTCCCACCGGTCGGCCCGAAGAGGACCTTGCTGCCGTCCTCGAACTCCATCGTGTTGGCGCTACCCGCTGGTGCGCCCGGATCGGGCGACCCGCTCGTCGGCGGGATGTAGTCGGCCTGCCGCGGGTCGACCAGACTCTCCGGAACCGGGGAGTTCGACGACGTGATGTCGAAGATCACGTTCCCGTCCGCGTCGTAGATGTCCGCCTGCGTCGGGTTCGCGCGAATCGGCGCGGCGTGGCCGGCGTAGTCGCCCTCGTCCGCCGCGATGAGTTGATCGTTAGTGCCGTAGCTACCGTCCTCGTTGGGGTGGTTCGTCACCGACGCCGCGTCGGCCACGATGTTACCGTTCGCGTCGGCCGGCTGGCCGCCCCAGCCGCCGTTCGGACCGTGGTCGCTGACGTAGAGCTGGCCGCTCTCAGCGAGGACCAGGTCGTAGGGGTTCCGGTACCCGGGCGAGTAGATCTGCACCGGGCCGCCCTCGACGAGCTTCGCCTGGTTGATGCCGTCGTTACCGCCGAACGGCAGGTCGCCGCCCTGGATGGTCGGGAGGGCGTACAGGTAGTCGAGGTCCGGGTACTCGCTGTTGTGCGTCTGCAGGCTCGTCGCCTGGTGGTTGTTCTCGATCTGTGCCAGGTCGATCTCGAGGACCGCCGCCGACAGCGCGTACTCCGGCGTGTGGCCGAAGTTGTCGCCCGGCGCGCCCTTGTTGGTGTGGCCGCCCTGGGCGACGTACAGCGTGTCGCCGTCGGGAGTCAGGTCGAGGCCGTTCGTCGCGTGGTTCTCCTCGGAGCGCGGCAGCCCGAGGGCCATCACGTCGTGCTCGACGTCGCTCGCCTGCAGCGTCTCGCCGCTACCTGCGTTGACCGTCAGCCGCGAGATGGCCCCGGAGTTGGTGTCCGTGTCGTCGTCGTCCTGCCCCACGTCGATCTCGGGATCACTCGAGGAGACGTAGACCACGGGCTGGTCGGCGGTGCCGCCGACGGTCAGACCGGTGATCTGGCGGTTGTCCTCGCTGGTGTCGATGTTCCCGAAGTCGTCGTGGTTCGGGATGTCCTTGATGGCGTCAATCTGAACCTCGTTTTCGACCTCGTAGCTGTTCTCAGCGGTCCGGGTGACGTTCAGCGCGTAGACCGTGCCGCCCTGCGTCGAGACGTAGACCCGGCCGTCGGGCCCGAACTCGATGGCCGTCGGGTTGCCCGCGCTGAAGCCCTCCAGCTTGCTCTTCTGGAAGCTCGGGTCGACCGCGCTCGCGCCCTCGCCCGAGAGGTCCACCGTCAGCGGGGAGTTGGACCCGGAGTGGCTGATCTCGAGCGTCGCGCTCATCGGGTCGACGCTGGACGGCGAGAAGGTCACCGGGACGTCGGCGGACTCGCCGGGCGCGAGCGACGTATCGGACGCCGCTCCAGCCGTGAACTCGTCCGCGTCTGACCCGGTGACCGAGACGTCTGTGATGTCGATGCTCGGGTCGCCGTCACCGCCTAGATTCGTCACGGTGACCGTCTCCTGCTCGGAGTTGTCGACCAGTACCTGACCGAAGTCGACCGAGCCCGGTCCACCGAGCGTATCGGACTGTGGTTCGGCCGAGACAATCTCGATCGCGTTGACCTGGGGATTCTGCGTCACGTGACCGAAGTCAACGTCGATCGTGCCGTCGCTCGTGACGGTGAAGGATTCCATCGCACCCGTGTCGTCGCCGTACGTCTCGATAATGTCGAAGTCGTCGAGGACCGTCTGTCCCTCGACGGCCACGTCGAATACCCGGTCACCGACGCTGCTGGTGCCCGAGTAGCCGTCGTAGAAGTACAGTCGGACCTCGACCTGCTGGCCGCTCGCGACATCGAACTCGTACTGCATCTCTTCTCCGTCGCTCGGGTCCCAGCGTTCGGTCTCCCAGATCTGACTGGGTGTCCCCGCGGGGACCGAACTGTGGATCGTGCTGGGCTGGCCGTGAGAAGAGGTCTCGTCTTCCCCGGCGACCTGGTAGTCCACGAGCGGGTCCCACTGGTTACCGTCCGCAGTGAAGCTTCCGCCCGCGTTCGCGCGGTACAGAACATCGCCAGCGGCTGCGGTCACCGCTGCCGGCTCACCCGAGCCGATACTCGCTGTCGGCTGCGATTCCACTTCCGCTACTGAGCTCGGACTCCCCGCAGCGAATCCTGTTCCGGCGACCGAGAACAGCATCAGCGCGACGAGTACGAGCGCTGTCGCTTGTCGTTGCCTGTTCATCGTCGATTCCTGTCTGGATCTCCCATCTGTTGCATATCGATCACGGGGGCTCTCGCGCCCGTTGGAGACAACCACATACGACAAAACAATAAGTAATCAGACGCTGAGCCAGCTAACGTTGTGTTTGTACAGCTAATACGGTAATAACAGACACAAGGGTCGCATAATAGCCGATCGGTCAGCGTCACTGATCCAAATCGATGGCCGGTCGAGTGTCTACCGCCTGACCCGAGATTATTTGCTGATGGTCGTCGTACTACCTCTTGGAGTGACTCACTATGAGCGCACGCGGTAACCCATTCGAAGAGCTCGAACGCCTGTTCGAGCGGATGAGTAGACAGTTCGACAACTCGTCTCGGATCTGGGAGTCCGAGGGACCGCTCAGCCGATGGTCCACGGAGTTCGAATCGATGGCGCTCGACCTCGTCGAGCACGACGACGAATTCCTCGTCACCGTCGATCTCCCAGGGTTCGAGCGAGACGACGTCAGCCTTCAGGTGACAGATCACACGCTCCGGATCGAAGCCGAGCGCGAATCTGACGTCGAGAAAGAAGAAGAGCAGTACCTCCGGCACGAGCGACGCCAGCAGTCGATGCACCGATCGATCCGACTACCCGACGATATCGACAAGGAGAACGTAAGCGCGCGGATGAAAAACGGCGTGCTGACGGTCACACTCCCGAAACTCGAAATCGAAGAAGCCCGCACGATAGACATCGAAGAAGAGTAGGGAGACGGACCGCAGTTCATAACAGCTTTAGTAGCATTTGCACGTCTTCACGCACCCGCTCGCACGACAGCGTGTGGTCCGGTGTGCAATCGGTTGCAAATGCTACTACAGGACGCCGCTCGTCAGAAACTGGACGCGGAGCCACTTTCTCGTCGAATACGTCGGACGTTTGCAACGGAGTACACAGGCGTCGCACACGCCGTGCAAGCGAGACGAACCGCAGTCGAGCAGTCCGTTATAGTAGCGTTTGCAACTGATTACACAGCCAATCGCACGACTGCGTGCGATTAGGTGAGTGAAGACGTGCAAACGCTACCATAGCCACCGGGCGGTGTCCCGGTGTATGAACACCTTCGAGGACCAAGCCGAAGCACTATAAACGCTTGTTGAACAGTATAACGCGGTACTATGGTTCCGAAGTCAGCGGAGTCGACGGTAGAATTTGGCGACGTCGACGAACAGACGCAGGAGGCACTCACCGCGCTGAGCGATCCGAAGTGTCGAGCGATACTCGCCTCGACGTCCGAGCAGTCGTTGACCGCACGTGAACTGTCCGAACGATTGAATCTTCCACTCTCGACCGTCTATCGCAAACTCGATCAGCTCAGCGCGGTGCCGCTCCTGGAGGAAGCAGTCCAATTTTCCACCGACGGCAAACACCCGCACCAGTACGCGTGTCCGATCGATCAGATACAGGTCACGATTTCCCCACAGGAGACGCGTGCGACCGACGTCGGGGTCTCGTTCAAATGAGTGGGTGAGCCTCGAATGTTCGAAGATCGAGCCGACGCCGGTCGACAGCTCGCCGACGTCCTCGAAACGCGAGGCGTCGATGCGGACATCGTCCTCGCGATCCCGCGCGGTGGCCTGCCCGTCGGACGCGCCGTCGCCGATGCGCTCGGCCTCCCGCTCGACATCGTCGCAGCCCGAAAGCTCGGTGCGCCGCAGAACCCGGAACTGGCGATCGGCGCCGTCGCCAGCGACGGCACCGTCTGGCTGAACGAGTCACTGATCGACGACCTGCGGGTCCCGGACCCCTACGTCGACGAGCGGATCGAACGCGAGCGCGAGGCGGCACAGGAGAAGGTCGAACGCTACCGCGGCGATCGGTCGGCACCCGATCTTCGGGGGAAGACGGTGCTGGTCGTCGACGACGGCGTCGCGACCGGCGCCACGACGACCGCCTGCATCCGGCAAGTCGAGCAGTCGGGGGCCGAACGCGTGATTTTGGCGGTCCCGGTCGCACCGCCCGACACGGCCGAGCGGTTGCGTTCGGAAGCCGACGAAGTGATCTGCGTCGCCGAGCCGTCACACTTCGGGGCCGTCGGGCAGTTCTACGACTCGTTCGTGCAGGTCACCGACGACGAAGCGAGATCGTACCTGTAGTCGAAGCACACAGGGGGCGCCGAGGCGCCCGGCAGTCACTGGATCTCGACGTGCGTCGGTTGGTCCCGTTTCTGCAGCGTGACCCACAGAATCCCGTCGTTGTAGGACGCGGAGACGTGTTTCTCGTCGACCGCTTCGGGGAGATGAATTACGCGCCGGAGCGTCCCCGAGTCACGCTCACGCCGGCGGTACGTGCCGTCCGTCTCCGTCGTGGGTTCGGCGACGATCTGGAGTTTGTTCTTACGGACCGTGACGTCGATCTCTTGAGTTCGTAGGCCCGGGAGTTCGGCCGACACGAGAAAGCGGTCACCGCGGTCGGCCACGTCGACGGGGAACGATCGCGATCGGTCGGTCGCAGGACGACCGCGAGGCTGTGCGCTGGCGAGTGTGGATCGAGTGCGGTCTGGCATACTTCCACCACGTGTACACTCGCCTGCAGGAACTATAAATTCGGACGGTACGAGCAGCTGCGGAGGGACAGCGGCGACGAATCGGGGATCGATGCGAGAACGGCTATTCGTCGTCTGCGAGTTCGGCTTCGGCCTCCTCCGCTTCGTGTTCCTCGCGCCGTTCCTCGGCGGCTTCTTCGTACTCGCGTTCGGTTTCGAGTTCGTGCTCGCGTTGGCGCTGTTCCTCGTCGAGACCTTGTTTATCGCGGCCCTCTTTCGTGTCTCCCATAGTGTGTTCCACGCACCGGTACGTCGAGTCTGGACTCGTCTAGGCGAGCACGACTGCGTGGATACGTCCCGGTGCTGTCGGATGTTTCGTGGGCCGAAACTAAGCTATTGCGCTCGGCAAACGTTTGTTATCCTCCATTGTGAACCGAAGCAGTAGTATGACCCAAGAATCGACGACGGAGAAAGGTGGATCCGGTTTCGAGGGCGTCAGACTCCTGCTCTGTGAGAATCCGCCGCCACCGATCGACGAAGCGATCGACGCCGCGCGTGCAGAACTGCCGCGGAGTAATCACTACACAGAGGCGTACTCGGAACCGCTCCGGGATCGCCTCGCCGACCGCGCGGGCGTTTCGGCGGATCACATCCACGTCAACGCCGGCTCAGAGCTGATTCTGCGACAGTTGTTCGATCGGTTCGGCGAGCAGGTGCACCTGTTGACGCCGACGTACCCGCTGTTTCCCGAAATCGCCGACAGATACACCGAAACGCGACTGCGCCCCGAAGACGACTTTCAGTTCGATCTCCGGGACCTCGAGATCCCAGAGGAAACGACGCTCGCGGTGATCGTCAATCCGAACAATCCGAACGGGAGCGGCTTCGATATGGAAGCCCTCCCCGGGCTACTGGAGCAATACCCCGAGACACGGTTTCTCGTCGACGAGGCGTTCGTCGATTTCGTCGAGAATCCGGTCGCGAATCTCGTCCCGGAGTACGACAATCTGTTCGTGACGCGGACGCTCTCGAAAGCCCACAGCCTGGCGGGATTCCGGATCGGGTACGCGGTGCTCCCCGAGTCAGTCGCCGCCGAGTTGAACGCGAGCAACGACGCCTACCCGCTGGCGCGGCCGAGCCAGGCGGCCGCGATTGCAACGCTCGATCACCACCAGAAGATCGAGCGACGGATCGATCGCCTGCGCTCGTGGGCCGACCAGTTGGCGTCGGAGTTAGAGTCGGTGGGCGTCACGACGTTCCCGAGTCAGACGTACTTCTTCCTCGCCGACGTGAGCCCGCACGACGCAGACGAGGTCGCTGCGAAACTCCGAGAGCGGAAGATCTTCATCAAACCACTCGGCGACGACCGACTCGGCGCTGGATACCTACGCGTGACGACGGCGCGGCCAGAGGACAACGAGCGCGTCGTGGAGGCGTTCCGCGAGATTCTGCAATGTGCTCGGGCCGCTATCCAGTCGCCGTTCGGAGGTGATCCTCGCTCTGGTGGTCCTCGCTCGCTTCAGGTTATTGCTCTTCGTCCATCATTTCGTAGTCCCCGCCGTACTTCAGGAAGAAGTACGCGAGAGCGAGGACGGCGACGAACGCGCCGGTGACCGTCACGAGAAGCGTCTTGGCAGCGTCCGGGACAGTCGGGGCAGCCGGTCCACTCGGGGTGGGAGTGGCACCGCCGGGGACGACGTCGACGGCCGCAATCATCCCGACACTCTCGTGTGGGACACAGAAGTAATCGTAGGTGCCCTCTACCTCGAAGGTGTGCTGATACGACTCGCCGCCGGCGACATCGCCGCTGTCAGGGTCGCCCGCCGAATAGGCCCCTCGGGCGGGTTCCTCCGCGTCGAATCCCCCCGAAGCGAAGTATTCGGCCTCGTCTGGGATGTCGTCCTCGTAGGCGGTGATCGAGTGGCCGATCGTCCCGACGTTCTCCCAGACGATGGTGTCGCCGGGAGCGATCGTTATCGAATCGGGAGCGAAGACCAACTCGTCGGTCATATCTACGGTGTGAGTAGTGCCTTCCTGCGCCGCTGCCCCCCCAGTCGCACCGGCGGCGGCACCGGCCCCGACGGCCGCCCGGAGGAGTCCGCGTCGCGAAATTCCGTTCGCAGTCCGATCCATAGTCGCGCTAGACCCCCTCACAAGATAGTAAGTCGGAGACTTCCACGCCCGGTGCTGTCCGTAATCAGCCATTTCCACCACGGAAAGGGTCTGCGCAGTCGGTCGGTTTAGGCCCCTTCCTGCAGGAACCGGCCCTCCTGTTCGTAGATCGAGACCAGTTCCTCGATGAATTCGGGAATCGTTTCGTCCTCTTCGAGATGGCCGTCGATGCGCTCGGCGAGGTCGTCGCTGATCTCGATTGTTTCGGTCATCGTCCGCACAGACGCACGTCAGGTCAATAAATCCACCCGTGGATCGATCGCACCGAGCGACCGATCACAAGAGATGCGAGCACGTGAACACAAGTAAACTCATCAGCCTCTCGGTCCTACGAGCACCTATGTCGATCCAAGTCAGCACGAGTGAGCGCGTCGCGGTCGTCGACGTGACGGCGAAAGTCGCCCAAGCAGTCCCCGACGACGTGGATCGTGGCGTGTGCACGGCCTTCGTTCCGCACACGACGGCGGGCGTCGTCGTCAACGAAAACGAGACGCGACTTCTGGGCGACGTCGAACGCGCGCTCGACCGAATCGTCCCCCGGGAGGGTGGCTACGAGCACGATACGATCGACGACAACGCCGACGCACACCTCCGGGCGATGCTCCTCGGAGAGAGCGTCTCCGTCCCCGTCGTCGACGGCGAGCTCGACCTCGGCACGTGGCAGTCGGTCCTCTTCGTCGAGTGCGACGGGCCGCGAACGCGCTCGCTAGAGGTGACGACGACACCCGCCTGACCACCGCCTAGGCCTGACCACCGCCTAGTCGTCGGCCGCCGGTGCCATCGCCGAGAGCTCCTCGGGAAGCACCCCGAGCCCCTGTAGTAGACCGAGCGCGTCCCACGTCGACCAGCCCTCGACGACCTGCCCGTCTTCGATACGGTACGTGATGTGGCCGGGGGTCGGAGTGCCCGCTGGCTCACTCCCGCTCGGTGGGATCCCCATAAACTCTCCTTCGTGACTCCCGTCTCCGGTGAACCCGATGGTCACGAGGTCGTCTTCGGCGATCAGGAACTCGATGTCCATCTCGTAGTCCGGGAACCCCTCGAAGACGTCGCTCATAAATGCCTTGAGGGATTCGCGGTCGCTATCCTCACCACCGGGGAGGTACCAGTGCCCGGTGTAGTCTTCGCTGTAGAGTTCGTCGATGACGTCGAGGTCCTGTTCGTTCCACGCTTCGTCGATGATCCGCCGGACGATCACTTTGTTGTCTGTCGCTCCCATAGCGTTCGAACTGACACAACGGAGCTACATTGTTAGCAACGCTATAGTAGTATTTGCAAGTCTTCACGCATCCGAGCACACCCTGTCGTGCGATCGGGTGCGCAATCAGTTGCAAATGCTCTATAGAGTCGCCCAGACCGGGTTGAAAGCAACTGTTACTCACGAGCCCTGTAGAGTAAGCGTTGCTGACGCACCATAGCTGCCGTCGAAGGGAACAGTATATCCGACTTACACGGCAGCACAGATGCTCTCGGTGGTCGCTACTGCGACACACGCGTATCGGCCGCAACTGCGTATCGACCACAGATCACGGCGGCACGTCGCCGCCCATCTCGTGGTACTCCCAGACGTGATCTTTCAGTTCTTCACGGGTCGCGAAGCGTTCGTCGCACATATCGCACTCGAACGGGAGTTCCTCACCTTCGGCTTCGGAGTCGTGTTCACTCATAGCTGTCTGTTCGGCGACGTTCGTATTAATGCTGGCGCGGACCACGAGCGTCGGCCGATCGAACCCCTCCTCGCTATTCGGGCGGCGTCTGATCGCTGAACGTCTCCTCGCTCCAGTGGTCGATCGGCGACTCCTCGTCGCCCCAGTCGAGATACGCGTCCGCGAGGAGTTCGATCACGGTCTGCCCGAGATCGGTCAACTCCGTGGTGGCGTAGGTAGCGAGTTCCTCGTCGGCCAACTCCGGCGGAAGGCTCGGGACCTCGAATCGGAACGTGGCGTCGATCGGGTCCCAGTAGAAGTCCAGTTGTTCGAAGACGCCAGCATCCTGGAGGGACCGAACTTCCGAGTCACTCAGGTCCGTGTACTCGGCCCACTCCTCGAACGCCTCGTTCCACGCCCCGTCGCGGAGCACTTCTTCGAGTTCCGCCCGCCGGAGTTCTTCGGCGTCTTCGAGTTCCTCCGAGTCAAACGTGCTCGGCAGGGGACGGTTCGTCAGATCTGGTGGGGTAGGAGTGTCGATATCGAGCGCCATAGTCTGACGTTCGGCGACCAGTACTATAGTGGTTATCGTACCCGTGCATCGATGCGTGCCATATCGTTCGGCGAGACGCTACGAGGAGGTCCGATACTCACGATCCGTCGTCGGGGGAGGCCTGCTCGCCAGCGACGACTCCCCGGATCAACGGTTCGACGCGCACCGTCGCCGCGTCGCTCGCGATCGTATTGGTGAGGTAGAGCGCGTCGTAGGTGTCGTCCACCCGTTGGATGCCCTCGGGCAGAACGCCGTGAACGGCGGCCGCCTGGACCGTCTCGGCGCCCTGCTCTTTCAGCCGGTGGAACGCCTCGACCATCGTCGTGCCAGTCGCGATGAGGTCGTCGAAGACGAGCACGTTCTGTCCCGCGACGGCGAGTTCGCCGGAGAGTTCCACCTCGACGGCGCTCGCGCGTTCTTTCTCGAAGCCGGCGACGCCGAACCGCTCGACAGCGCCGAGATCCGGCCCGACGACGACGTAGTCGTCCATCTCGACGTGCTGTTCAACGAGCGGGAACGCCCGCAACACCTCCATAGGGACCGCCTGAACCCACTCGCGGTGGCTGAAGTGCGGATCGACCGCGTAGATCCGCTCGACGCCGTAGTGCTCGGTCAACACCCGGAAGATCGACCAGACGTAGTTGACCGTCCCCTCGTAGAACGCCTTGTCCTGCCGACTGTACGGCACGTACGGGAACAGGACCGAGATAGAACACTCGCGTTCTGCGAGCGCCGCGAGCGCACCGTAGAGGAACGCGAGCCCGCGGTTGGGATGAGGCTGGCCGCTGTGAACGAGAAGTACCTCCTCGACGTCGTCGAGATCCCCGAGTTGGACGTACACCTCCGAGTCGGGGAACTGTCGGGTCCGGTTCTGAGGATGCGCCACGAGGTGATGGGCGTCCAAGTCGAGATGCTCCGCGCTCGGCGTGGCGACTAGTTCCACGGCTAGTTCCCCCCGGCACAGGCGACGCGACCGCTGGATATCCGTGACATCGGCGGGGTCACGCGAGATGACTCTCGAACCACTCGGCCGCCAGTTCGGCGACCTCGTCGAGTTCGCCCGACCCCTCGAAGAGATGGCCGGCGCCCTCGACGACCTCTAGTTCTTTCTCGCAGGTGAGTTCGGCCAGCGCGTCGCGGTTGAGTCCGAGCACCTGCGTGTCCGCGCCGCCGACGATGAAGAGCGTCGGCGCCGTGACTGCCGGCAACTGCTCGGACGCGAGGTCGACGCGACCGCCGCGTGAAACGACGGCGTCGACGTCGTCGCCGCGACGAGCCGCCGCACGGAGCGCCGCTGCCGCCCCGGTGCTGGACCCGAAGTAGCCGAGATTCAAGTCTCGGGTCTCCTCGTGCTCCCGAATCCACTCCGTCGCGGCGATGAGGCGCGTCGTCAGGAGGTCGATGTCGAATCGCGTCTCGTACTCGCGGTCCTCTTCTGCGGTGAGCAGGTCGAATAGCAACGTGCCAACGCCGTGGCGGCGCAACACCTCCGCGACGAACGTGTTGCGCGGGCTGTGTCTGCTACTGCCGCTCCCGTGCGCGAACGCGACGAGTCCGGCAGCGTCCTCGGGGACGATCAGTTCTCCGGGGAGTTCGACCCCGTCGGCCGGGATCGACACGAGTGTCTCAGAGTGGTCGGGCATACGCTGACCAACGACGGCATCGACTGTTAACGTTCCCCCAGAAAAAGTCAGTGTCAGAGTTTACGGTGGTCGGCCACTTACTGCTAGATGCGACCGAGGCCAGCAGCGCGAGCCGCAATCCGGAACCGGGGTCGAAATGGGTATTGACGGCGGCGATGAACCAGATGCAGCGGGCGACACCGAACACCAACAGAAAGGAATGACAGAGCCAGAGCAAATCGAACTCGCGGAAGTTGCAACGAACATCTACGAGATACCACGAGACGGCGCGATGCGCGTGCCGGTGCGCGTGTACGGATCGGAGCAACTCGTCGAAGAACTGCAGCGGGGCGACAATCAGACGCTCACGCAGGGGCGGAACGTCGCGACCTTGCCGGGCATTCGGAAGTTCGCGGTCGTCCTCCCGGACGGCCATCAGGGGTACGGCTTCCCGATCGGTGGCGTCGCCGCCGTCAACACGGAAACGGGGGTGATCAGCCCTGGGGGCATCGGGTTTCGACATCAACTGCGGCGTCCGGCTCCTGCGGACCCCGCTGGAATACGACGACGTCGAGGGACGTGAAGAAGAGCTCGTCGAACGACTCTACGAGACGATTCCGTGCGGGCTCGGGAAGGGCGGCTATCTCGACACGGATATGGACGATCTCCGCGGCATCCTCACTCACGGGATGCAGTGGATGCTCGAACACGGGCACGCGGTTCCGGCCGACCTCGAACACTGCGAGGAGAACGGTCGACTGCCGGGGAGCCCGCGGAAGGTCCCTGCAGAGGCGATGAACCGCGGTCACAACCAGGTCGGATCGCTCGGATCGGGGAATCACTTCCTCGAAGTCCAGCGCGTCGCCGAGATCTACGACGACGAGACCGCAGCGGCGTTCGGCCTGCGCCCCGACAACGTCGTCGTGATGATCCACTCGGGGTCGCGCGGCCTCGGCCATCAGGTCTGTAGCGAGTACATCCGCCGGTTCGAGCGGGCGTTCCCCGAGATTGCCGACGAGTTGCCGGACCGCCAGCTGATCTACGCACCGTTGGAGGAGCGGATCGCCGAAGACTACAAGGCCGCGATGTACGCGGCCGCGAACTTCGCGTGGGCGAACCGACAGGCGATGACGCAGGGCGTTCGCGAGGTGTTCGACGACCTGTTCGACGTTACCGACGTCGAGCTCGTCTACGACGTGTGTCACAACATCGCCAAGGAGGAGCGACACCACGTCAACGGGAGCGAAGAAACGGTTCTCGTCCATCGGAAAGGGGCGACGCGCGCGTTCCCGGCAGGCCGGCCCGAGGTCCCGGAGGCGTATCGAGCGGTCGGACAGCCGGTGTTCATCCCCGGGAGTATGGGATCCTCGTCGTACGTGCTGTGCGGGGGCGAGCAGTCACTCGACCGGACGTTCGGGTCGACGGCACACGGTGCCGGTCGGGTGATGTCGCGGACGCAAGCCAAAGCGGAGTACTCCGCGAACGAACTCCAGCGACAGCTCCACGAGCAGGGCATCTACGTGCGAGCGCGGTCGGGCGGGACGCTTGTCGAGGAAGCACCGGGCGCGTACAAGGACGTCGACGAGGTCATCCGCGTCAGCGACGCCCTCGGGATCGGTACCAAGGTCGCCCGGACGTACCCCATCGCCAACATCAAGGGCTGATACGGCCGGACAGACGCCCGCCCGCGACGCCCTTCGGGCCCGGAGACGCACCGACACCGATAATTCGCTTCGGTCATAAGTGTGGTACTGTCACGCACAGGTACACAGATGTCCGCGAGGTATCGTCGTGCTGCACCGTCGCGGTTCGCGTGAGGACAGAAGAATGACAGATACGAACCGATGATAGACACGAGCGACTTCGTACTCCCCAAGAAGCGAGGCGGCGGCGAGACGCTCCGAGAGCGGCTCAGCGAGAACGTTTACGAACGGATTCTGCCGGCGCGGTACCTTCGGACGAACGCCGCCGGTGAGGTAATCGAGACGCCGGCGGAGATGTTCGAACGCGTCGCCGCGAACGTCGCGAGCGCCGAGCGCAAGTACGGGACGGACGCTGACGCGGCCACCTGGGAGCAGCGGTTCTACGAGGCGATGACTGGGCTCGCGTTTATGCCGAACTCGCCGACGCTGATGAACGCCGGAACCGAGATCCAACAGCTCGCGGCGTGTTTCGTGCTCTCGCCGGCGGACTCGCTGGATTCGATCTTCGGCACGCTCGGCCGCGCGGCGAAAGTGATGCAGAGCGGCGGCGGCGTCGGGTACTCCTTCTCGACGCTCAGACCGCGGGGAGACCGCATCAGATCGACGGGTGGCGCCGCCAGCGGCCCGGTCTCGTTTATGAACGTCTACGACACGATGTGCGAGCAGATCCGGCAGGGAGGTCGCCGGCGGGGAGCCCAGATGGGGATCCTTCATGTCACTCACCCCGACGTCGGTCGCTTCTGCACGGTGAAGCGGCAACGGGATCTCTTGACGAACTTCAATCTCTCCGTGGCGATCACTGACGGCTTCTACGACGCCGTCCAGGGGGGTTCGCGGTACACGCTTCAGAATCCGAGCACTGGCGGCCCCCACGAAGTGACCGAAGCCACTGCCCAGTTCTACAGCACGGCCTACGAGTCGGCCCCGCGGACCGAAGTCGAACGGAATCTCTGGCGGGACTACGCCGAAGAAATCCCGCGGATCGACGAGTATCGCGGAGAAACCGACCTGGAGGTCGGTGCCGAGATGACGCTACCGGCGCGGTTCGTCTGGGAACTCATCGTCGACGGGACGTGGCAGAACGGCGAGCCGGGGTTGTTCATGATCGACGAGACGAACCGCCAGCACTCCTTCGACGTCGAACGATATCCGTCCCATCGGATCGACGCGACCAATCCCTGTGCCGAGCAGGGACTAGAAGAGTACGAGGCGTGTACGCTCGGGCACGTGAACCTATCGCTGCTGGTCGACGACGACGCCGTCACGTGGTCCGAGTTCCACAACGAGGAGATTCGAGATCTTCCGGCCGCCGTCGAGACGTTTCTGGAGCAGGCGATCGATTGGAGGCGGCTGAACGACCTCGTATACCTGGGGACACGCTTCCTGGACGACGTACTGACAGTGTCGGAATTTCCGATCGACGAAATCGACGAGACGGTCGGCCGGATGCGAAAGATCGGTCTCGGGATTATGGGTCTCGCCGAGTTGCTAATCCAACTGGGCGTCAGATACGACGCGCCACCCGCACGCGAGATCGCCCGGCAACTGATGGCCGCAATCAATCGCGAATCGACGCAGGCGAGCCACGAACTGGCGATCGAGCGGGGCTCGTTCCCCGACTGGGGCCACTCGAAGTACGCCGCGCCGGCCGACTACCCGGAGTGGTTCGAGCGACACACCGGCGGCGACCCGGAGGAGTGGCCCGACGGGTTCCCGGTCCGGAATCACAACACCACGACCATTGCACCCACCGGGACCACGGGAATGATCGCGAACACCTCGGGTGGCTGTGAGCCGCTGTTCAACGTGCTCTATTTCAAGAACGTGAGCGAGGACGTGCAGGGCGACGCGATGCTCGTCGAGTTCGACGAGTACTTCCTCAGAACGCTGGAAGCGAACGGCATCGATCCCGAGAAGATTCGAGAACGCGCGCTGTCGCTCCTCGAAGACGGCACGTTCGAGCGCCCAGCAGATCTGCCGATCCCGACGGGGCTCGCGGAGTTGTTCGTGACCGCAGGAGAGATCTCCGCCACGGACCACGTCCGGATGCAGGCCGCACTCCAAGCGCACGTCGACAGTGCGATCTCGAAGACGATCAACCTCGCACACGACGCAACCCGCGAGGACATCGCAGACGCGTACGCCCTGGCGATCGAACTCGGGTGCAAGGGCATCACCGCCTACCGCGACCGGTCGCGCCACGAGCAGGTGCTCACAACGCGGCCGTCCGAATCCGAGGACGCCAGCGGCCGACCGTCGGAAGCGAGGTGTTGTCCCAGTTGGCTGCCGTAGGTCGTGCCCGGTCGGAGCAGACGTCGAGCGACCAGCGGACACTCCAGTCAGCCGCGCCGAAAAACCGATGATGGGTCGTGCGGAAGTAGCGGTATGGTCGAAGAAAACTGGGTCGATCTCGAAGCCACGGAGCTACGGTACCGCGACCGGACGTGGGAACTCACCGGCGACGTCGACGTCCGGGAGAACGGCGACCTCCTGGTGGTCGAGGCACGAGAGGCCGACGACGTGCGCCACAGGACTGCGCTGCTGCACTTCGGACGCGGAGCATTGGAGTCGACGCGATCACTAAATCCCGGGGAACTCGGAGAGCACTTCCACGCCCTCGAACGGGACGGCGAGGATCACTTCGTCGTCGTGAAAAAGGCCGGGCGGCGATACCGATACGAACTCCACCGCCTCGAATACGAGTGAGTGCCAGCCCTCCCGACGTCGGTAAAACGTCACTACCGAGATATGAACGAATATACACGTCCTACCGGAGTAACAAAAGTACGGTTGTTAGAGCGGTAACTACTGCATACCACCCGTTGTCGCGGAACCCCCAAAAGAGCGAGTCGACTAGGATATCGACGCGGTCAGGTCGAGCGTGGTGATGATCCCGACGACCTCCTCGCCGTCGACGACTGGAACGTGGTGAATCAGATGCTCGATCATCGTGTCGGCGACGTCGCTGATGGGAGTCTGTCGCGTCGTCGTGATCACGTCGGTTCGCATCCACTCCGCGACGGTCGCCTCAGCCGCGGGCGCTTCCTCCCTGGCGAGCGCGACGAAGTCTGTCGCCGTGAGGAGGCCCACGAACTGGTCCATATCGTTCACCACGACGACCGCGCCGATGTCGTGTTCGATCAACGTCGCTGCGGCTTCGGCGAGTGGCGTGTCCGGAGTGACAGTCTCGACTGGTCGTGACAGAAACTGATCGACGTAGCGCTCCTCCATACATCACCATTCCGCCGCGGTACCAAAGAAGTTCGCTCCGTCCCGCCTACGATTCGAGCTTTTCGATGATCTTCTGCGCGTCGGAGCGGGCGGTCGTTTTCCCTGCGGCTTCGGGGATCAACACCGACTGGACGACCCACTCGTCGCTGCCTTTTCTGTGACCCGTTCGGACTTTACTGCCCGTCGAGACCTCCGCAGCCGCCTCCTGTACCCACTCGGGCGTCCGGATCTCGCTGAATTCGTCCGGGTCACGGAACCGGACGTGGTAGTACTCGCCCTCGAGTTCGACCAGCTTCGGCTTGGGTATGCGTGGCATAGAAACGAGTGCACCGCGAGTCGTATTATGCGTTACCCGGGCCTCCAGGCTCGGAACGTTTCCGAGCCGGTCACACCTCCAGCACCGCCTCGATGGTCCAGCCGTCGTCGTCCTGTTCGATCCGCATCTGGCTGTACGTCGGGGCTTTGACGTCGAGCAGCGGCCGGTCCGGTTCGATGGGCGTCGCGTAAATCGTTGCCGACAGGTGATAGCCCATATCGGTCTCGTGGATTTCGACGTCGCCAGCGTGGGAGACCACTGCGTTTTCGATATCCTGACACAGAACCAGCTTGTTCAGAAAATCGAAGAGCAAGGCTTCGAGGTCACGCGCCGTGAGGTCGACCTTCTCGATCATCGGATCCGCCTGCGGCTGCGTCGGGCCCCCGACGAGTTCGGAGAGCGCGTCGACCATCTCGGCGAACGCCAGTTCGAGCGAACCGGCCTTCGCCCGGAGTTTGACGTCGACGGCGTGTTCTGAGAGTTCGTAGGTCATTGCTGTCGTGGGGGGCCGGCGAGCCACCAGCCGTAGAGTCTGGACCGTTCCTCGTCGCTCGGGTGTTTCTTCGTCCGCCCGTACTCTTTCCCTTCGAGGATCTGCCGCTCGACCACGTTCCGCGCTAGGTGGAGCGCGTGTCGCGCGCCGTAGCCCTCGCCCGTCCCGACGAAGTGTCCCCGGTCGGTGAAGAGCCGAATCCGGGCCATAATCAGCGGCGTGCCGCGGAGCGTCTCGTCGTGTTCTTGGAGGTAGACGTTCGCTTCGAGCACGGTCAGGTCGCCGTACTTGCGCGTGGACTCCTCGATCATATCGGCGACGTCCGGGCGCGAGATGTCGTCTAAGAGGTCGACGTTCGTGATCTGAACAGGGAGGTGCGTCTCCGCGCCCCAGGTGAGCGACCGCAGGACGTCGGTGTCGGTGACGATGCCGACCGGCCGGTCCTCGCTGGTCACGACGAGCGAGGAGACCCCGGCCTCCAGCATCTGATCGACGGCATCGTCGAGCGACTGGTCGGGCGTCGTGGTCTCGACCGGTTCGGTCATCACGTTCCCCGCCGGCAGGTCGAGCATCCGTTCGAGGTCGCCCGCGCGCTCGCCGAAACCACCACGGGAGCTACCGCCGCCGGGTTGCGTTCCCGCACCGGGCGAACCGCCCTGTCGTCGCCCCATCTCGCGGGCGGTGAAGTCCAAGACGTCGTGAATGCTGATGACGCCGACGGCGTCGTCGTCTTCGACCACCGGCAGGTGTGTGATTCGCTGGTCCCGAAGCGTGTGCAGTACTTCTCCGAGGGTCGCATCGCGCGGGACAGTGACGAGGTCTTCGGTGTATACGTCCTCGACAGTGAGCACGCCGAGGAACTCCTGGACGGCCGCGAGCAGGTCGCGGGCGGTGACGACGCCGTAGAGGTCCTCTCCCTCGAACACCGGGAGGGTCTTCGCGCTGCTGCCGACCATCAACCGGGCGACGGTCCGCACGTCCGCGTCGACGCCGACCCGGCCGACGTTCCAGATCAGGCTCCGCGCTTTGGCGTCGGGGTTCTGGTGGGTGGAATTGAGTTGCCGGCGCGTGACGAGCCCCTCGTAGTCGCCGTCCGAAGTGACGACCACCGCGTCGACGCCACGCTCTTGAAACGTTCCCACGAGCTTTGAGACGCGGGCGTCTTCGTCGAACGATTCGTACTCGGTCGTAGCAATCTCTCTGATGTTCATAGGCTTCTCCCGACGGCACGCTACGCGGGGGGGGACATTCAATGTTCGTCCGGGAGGCGTAACCCCCGTCGAGAAGGCGTAACGTCCGGGAGACGCCGCCTGCGACTGGGCGGGGCCATATCGGTCCAAGCAACCATTACAGAGGACGTCGTATCCACACGTATGCCGTCGAAGCGTCATCACCGATGCAACCTCTGTGGCAAAGATTTCGAGACGGGCGAAGCGCTGGAAGAGCACATCGAGCGGCGACATCCGAAAGAGGACCTCCACTGGTGGGTCGTCGCCGAAGAACCCGATCGAACGCTCAAGTTCGAACGGTAACTCCGGCTGCTACGCCGGTTTTACCCGATACTCCGTTGGAAGAAACGCAGTTATAACGGAGGTTCCGTTTATGTTGAGGTGCCGATTTTGAGCAATCTGTGAGATTATTTCGACGCGGAGCGAGAAAAACCGATGGCTATTCGCAGGATTACAGTCGTCTTTCTGATTTCTCCCTCACTACGGATCGGGTAAAACGGGAGTACGTTGTCAGTCCGACGTCTCGGCCCGCGAGATGACGGACGGTGCATAGAACGGCGGGGGCCAATTCGCGGAACGATACCATCATTAAACGACAGTGAGTCGTAGCCACATAGCAATGACGTCGCAGACACTGACGGAGAAAGTACTGTCCGACCACCTCGTCGGCGGCGAACTCACCCCCGGCGAATCGATCGATCTCGACATCGACCAAGTGTTGCTGCAAGACATTCTGGGCCCACTAGTCTGGATGGAGTTCGAAGCGCTGGAGTTCGAGACGGTCGAGACCGACGTGGCTGTCACCTACTGCGACCACCAGGTGTATCAGTTCGACAGCGCAGACACGGACACCCACCGATACCTTCGGACGGCCTCGCAGGCGTACGGCGGACACTTCTCGAAACCCGGAAACGGGATCTGTCACCAGGTACACCGCGAGCGGTTCATCGAACCGGGCGCGACGCTTCTGGGCAGTGACTCGCACTCGACCACGATGGGCGGGTTCGGCGCGATCGGTATCGGCGCGGGCGGCCTCGACGTGGCGACCGCGATGGGCGGCGGCGCCTACACCGTCGAGATGCCCGAGATCGTCGAAGTCCACCTGACTGGGGAACTCGGGGAGTGGACCTCCGCGAAGGACGTCATCTTAGAGATGCTCCGTCGCCACTCCGTCAAGGGCGGCGTGGGCAAACTGTTCGAGTTCACCGGACCGGGCGTGGAGACGCTGAGCGTCCCCGAGCGGTGTACGATCACCAATATGACGACCGAGCTGGGCGCAACGACAGCGATCTTCCCGAGCGACGAGCGAACGCGCCGGCATCTGACGCGACTCGGCCGCGAGGACGCCTTCCGGGAACTGAGCGCCGACGCCGACGCGACGTACGACGACCGTCTCGAAGTCGACCTCTCGGAGATCGAGCCGCTGATCGCGATGCCGTCGATGCCGGACAACGTCGTCCCCGTCTCGGAAGCCGCCGGCACGCCCGTCGATCAGTGTCTGGTCGGCACCTGCACGAACGGCTCGTACTTCGACATCGCGACCGCGGCCGCAGTCGTGAAGGGCGAGACCGTCGCGCCGGAGACGGAGTTCGTGATCGCGCCTGCATCGAAACGGTCCGCCGAGGTGCTCGCCCGCGAAGGTCGCACCGAGGACCTGTACGCCGCCGGCGTGAACCTCTCGGAGTCGACGTGTGGGGCCTGCATCGGCCAGGGGCACGTGCCCGCTCCGGACTCGGTCAGCCTCCGCGCGTTCAACCGGAACTTCAAGGGCCGTTCGGGCCTTCCCGACGACAGCGTCTACCTCGCCTCGCCGGAGGTCGTCGCGGCCAGCGCGATCGCGGGCGAGATCACGGATCCGCGCGATATGGACCGCGACGCACCGTCGATCGCACTGCCCGACGATATGACCCGAACGGACGCTGAAATCCTCGGCCCCGAGCCGACGGCCGAGGTGCGGAAGGGCGACACGATCGGGTCGGTGCCGCTGAAGGACCCGCTGGCCGAGCATATCGCCGGGACGGTCATCACGAAAGCCGGCGACAACATCACGACGGACCACATCGTCCCCGCGAACGCCGAAGTGATGACGCTGTGGTCCGACCCACAGGCGTGCGCGGACTACACGCTCGTCCGCGTCGACGAGGACTTCCCCGAAAAGGCCCGCGCGGCCGACGGCGGCTGGGTCGTCGCCGGCGAGAACTACGGGCAAGGTTCCTCGCGGGAGAACGCCGCGCTCGAACTCGCGGTGCTCGGCGTCGACGGCGTGATCGCCCAGAGCTTCGCGCGGATCCACTTTGCGAACCTCGTCAACTTCGGCGTGGTGCCGCTGACGTTCGCTGACGCCGAGGCGTACGACGACGTCGACGAAGGCGACACCCTCGAAGTCGTCGGCGATCTCGCCTCGCAGATCCGGGCGGGCGACGAGCAGGTGACGGTGGACGTCAACGGCGAGTGGACCTTCGAGGCCAACGTGACACTCACGCCCAAAGAGCGCGAGACGCTGCTGGCGGGTGGGAAGCTCTCGCTGCTCAAGAACGAGGCCTGAGCGACGAGGTCTGAGCGGTCCCACTCGAGGGCGACCATACGCTCGTCCGCGACGAGGCGGCCCGTCGGGCCGGTCGAGTTGACGACGCACTCGGCAGTCGGACCGACCCACAGTCATATATGCTAATGTAAGGTAGCTAACGGTATGCAGGAGCGGACAGCGTCGACGCTCCGAAACGGGGTGCTCGGCGGCGTCGTCGGCAGCGCACTCGGATTCGTCCCGTTGGTACTGTTGGTCGCGCCGCTGCTCGGTGGCGGCGTCGCCGGCTACCTCGAACGCGAGGGGCCGAAGCGCGGCGCGCTCGCCGGTGCGGTCGCCGGCATCGTGATGGCGGCGGTGAGCACACTGATCACGGGCGTCGTCCTGGCCCTTCGCTTTGGAGAGTTCCCGGTTGGCGGCGGCCCACTGCGATCGTTGGGCATCGCCGCGCTCCTCTCGCTCGCAGCGACCCTCGGACAGATACTCGTCGCCGGCGTCGGTGGCGCACTCGGAGCGCTCCTCGCCGACGGCCGCGCGTCGGCCCCCAGTGGCAGTCACACAGTAGCCGGAGCAGACGGCGCGCGGCCTCCTTCCTGGAGGGCGATCCTCGGCGGCTTGGTGGCGGGGCTCGCCGCCTTCCTCGCAGTCACAATATCGCTCACGGTCGTTTTGGATCCGCTCGTCTGGCCTTCGCTGCTCGTCGCGCTCCCGATCGGGGCGGTCGCCGGCGCCTCGGCCGCCGTACTCGGTTACCGGTATCTGGCTCGCGGCCCCGAGGAGACGATTAACTGGCGCGCGATCGGAATCGGGGTTCTCGTGGTCGTACTCGTCTTCGGACTCTTGCTCTTCGGCCTCTCGGTCCTCGGCCAGCAGCGCGTCGAGCAGTCCTCCGAAAGCACCTACGAGTACCGCGTCACGCTCTCGACGGATCGATCGCTCGAAAACGCGACGGTGTACGTCCCGATGCCGACAGACGACGGCGACACAGAGCTCGCAGCACAGTTCCTCCAGAGCGTACGCTACGAGCGGGACGTTCCGGCGCTCCGGGGCTACGACCCCGACCCGACGCCGGTGAACTTCACATACGAGCGCGTCGAGACCGAGCACGGGCCGATGATCGCGATTTCGGCCGACCGGATCGACGTCTCTCGCGTCTACTACCGAGTCGTCGAAAACGAGACGATGGGTTGGCGCGAGCGGATCAGCCCCGACGAATACGACCCCACGGACCCGGCGATGGGCGTCCGCGACGACGGGTCGTTTACGTTCACGGTGACGCTCAGAAGCGAGGAGCGGATCGAGACGGCCGACCCGCTGGGAACGGCTCCGATCCTCACGCCGCAGTACGACCGGACCGCCGTCGAGTGTCGCTTTGGAACGGACGCAGAGCGGCACCGATGCTACGAGTACGACAGTCGCGTGTACGCCACATACGACACCACACCGAACGCGACAGTCTACGTCTCGACGGAGCTTTCCGGGCGGAACGAGTGGTTCTCCGGCGGCTGGACGGGCAACGAGTACCGCGACCGGACGAGCGTGGAACTGCTCGGTCCGGGCCGGGGCTGGTACGTGACGTCGGGCGAACTCGAAGTCGGGCGCGGGAACTACAGAGACTAAGACGTCAACGGACGAGACTGCTGGTCAAGCTCAGTCCAGCACCTCCACCCCACCGAACAATACGAGTCCTGTAACGACGAGGTCCGGTTCGCCAGTTTCGTCGGCTTCGTCCGCGGACTTCGCCCGGCGGGGGCGGCTATCGGACGCGTCTCCGAACAGCGCCAACACGTCGAGGCGGACCTCCCAGTCCTCGGGAACGCGGATTTCGGAGCCGCCAAAGAGGCAGACAGTCTCGACGACGGCAGGCGGGGTCGGAATCGAGACGTCGCGGAGGTCGAGGTCGACGCCGCCGAAGACGGCAACGATCTCGGCGCCGGTGAACGCGTCCGTCGAGAGCCGTCGGTCGCCGCCGCCGAACACGCCGACGGCGGTGAGTTCGCCGTCCGCGTCGACACTAGCGTGTTGAAGCCGGCGTTGACGGCGGGAACGGTTCACGACGATGAGAACACCGAAGAGGACGAGAAACAGCGGCCACCACGTTCCGATAGCCGCGTCGGGGACGAGTCCGAGATTCCGCAGGAGGAAGGTACCCGCGATGGCGACGACCATTACGGGGCCTGTGAGATTACGGAAGTCGCTTCTGAGGATCGCCCAGACGCCGAGCAGGACGAACAGGGCCGGAACCCAATCCCAGAGCGTGTCCGTCTCGGCGATTCCCGTCGTGCTCAAGAGAAGTAAAACGCCGATCAGTATGACGAGGCCACCAGTGAGCAGTCGGCCGGAGAGGGTGCGCGCCATACCGACAGATATGTTGAGAGAACAGAAAATACTACCTCGAAGCTGCGTGAGCTGAAAAGTGGTATCTAAATCTGGATTAAACGAATTGTGATTTATTTTACGAGTATTTATTCTGTGAAGTCTTGTGCGGATGACTCGATGAGGTTCTTCACGCCGCGCCGAACGCGGCCGCTCGCAGCAGTTGTCGAAATTCCGAACGAATCGGCGATCTCTTCGAGGGTCGTCTCTCGTGGTTCTTCGAAATAACCGTTCTCGTAGGCGTAAATGAGCGCGGTTCGTTGCTTGTCGGTTAGCCCGCTCGTGTCGGTCTGGTTGCTCTCCGAAATCTGATGGATTTCTCGAATGTCGAACTCGAACGACTGATCGTTCGCGTACTCCCAGACCGACTGGAGTGACTCTCTGTTTGGAAGCTGCCAGCGTTCAATCCATCCGTTGTTGTATCGGTAGGCGTTGAGCGCGAATCCGTCCTGTTCGGTGACGACCGAACCGAGGAGCAGCGTATCGGGCGCGAACTCGATGCTGTAGACGGGGCGATCCTCGTAGCTCGACACCCGGTGCGCGTGTTCGACGGTGTGGTCGGCGTCCAGTTCGCGTTCGAGTTTCTCGGTCTCGTCGGTCTCGACGACGAAGAACGACTGGTCGCTAACGGGGTCTGTGCTCACTTCCTGCAGCACGCGAATGTCAGTGTCTGGAAGTGACGAAATGACATTTGCTAAGGCCATATTCGGATGCGAAAAGTAGACTTTTGCGATGATGGTCATACGTGTGGTGTTGCTTGTAACTAGGACATCAACAAATGTAGCGTCTCGGGTCGACCCGCAGGACATACTGATGCAACGTCAACCTCAGATCGGTGTTAGTTTGGCGTGCTAGACGGCAAATGCGGAGAGCCACTGCAGAACCCCGCTCACCTTTATGTTCGCTTCAGCCGCAATTCGACGCGAGCCGATGGCTCTCGAGACAGTCGGGAGATGGGTCAACCACGACGACGTCGTCGTTCGGTTCGTCGCCCTCTGGAGCGTCGTCGCGGTCGTATTCACGGCTGCCTGGGTTGGGAGTTACTACGTCCTCCCGGCCGGGATGCTCCGTGGCTCGAATCCGGGGGCATCTATCCCTTACGCTGGGAGCGTCTGGCGGGAGTTTCTGACACTCTTCGCGTGGAACGTCGGTGTCACTCTGGTCGCCATCGGCGCGAATACGTTCCGCTCGGTGAACACGCCACTCGGATACGTCGTGGTGGTCGTTCAGGCACCACAGTACGGGGTCGTCTGGGGTACCGGGTCGTTAGCCGTTGGCAGCGGCGCACGGATCGCGCCGTCGTTGTCAGTCCTCGTCAACCGGAGCGGTCCGATGGAGATCACCGCCGTGATCGCTATCGTAGTCGCGACGCGCGGCGTGATGCTGTGGCACCAACAGTCCGGGCCGCGATGGCGTGAGGAGTTCGAGCGGATCCGATCGCCAGGCGATTGGACGTTGACCCGCCGCGAGTGGGCCGTCCTCACGGGAGGGTACCTCCTCCTCGCCATCGCAAACTATCGGGAAGCGATCGCCATTTCGCAGGTCGTTGGCTGACGTCTCGCTATAGGTATTGATTTCGCGCCGCCCACTATCTGTTAGAGAAGCAGGACAGCGAGCCCGACTCCGAGAGCGATTACCCCGATCGAAACGCCAGCAACGGCTGTTTTCGCCATCCGAAAGACCGTTGCTGTGGGAGTCGTATCCGAGACGACCAGCGGGTCGATACCGTCATCGTCGTCAGTGACGCGGCCGACGACCGTAAGAGTCGCCTCGGGAACGGCTCGCTGCTCAGTGTAGCGGCGCGTCCCCAACGAGAGAGTGGCTACGAGCGGACGCAGGAGCGACGGCGGATCGCGCCAGAAAGTCGCCTCGGGAAGCGCGGCGGTCGTTTCCTCGAAGCGCGCGATACGGTCGGGGAGATCGCCGTCTATCGGAACCGTCGCGACGACGTCCCGATCGAGGACGACCGTGTGAGCAGGTGCGACGACGTCGACGACCGTCTCCGGCGTTCGAACCCGAAACGCATCCGAGCCGGCCGCTTCGTGAAGCGTGACGAACCAGGGGAGCAACCCCGGGCTGAGGCGACGTTCTTCGACAGCGTAGCGGAGGGCAAGACAGTCGCGCCCGCTGAATGGGGCCGTCAGTAGGTCACTGGCCTGTTTCGCCCTCCCCGACACGCGGACGAGTGTGCCGGGTGGCGTATCGGCCAGCGACGACACGTCGCACGCTCTACGAATCGCCGTGGCACGCCAGACGTATCTGGCGCTGAACGCGAACACGAGACCGCCAAGCAAAGCGAGGACGCTACCGAACAGGACGCTGCCGGAGGGCGCAGAGACCATACGTACAGTCATCGGGACCGGCACAAGATTCTGTCGACGGGTCGTTCCGTATCGCGGTTAATGGTTTACTACCATCCAGTAAGATCTACTTAATGAAAAAAAGACGCTAGCGAGCGACAGTCGGCACGGGAGTACTAACTACCGATCGAGGTCGAGAAGACCGCCGTCGTCGGCCGCGCCGGCGTCCGCGTCCGATCCGGCGTCGGACCTCGAGGCAGGGTCGATCTCGGATTCTGCCGTGTCGCCGTCCTCGTCGTCCGGATCCGACGGCGTTTCCACGTGACACGTGATCGTGACGTCCTCACCCCGGTGTGACGTCTGTACTGCCCACATCTGCCCGCACCCGAGAAGGGTTCGCCAGTCGTCACCGACCTGCTGGTCGACCGAGACGAGTATCTCGTCCGTTTCGGCGTCGCGACCGGCGTATTCGATCCGTAGCAACTCACCGAAAACGTTCACTCCCGACGGGGTGTCGAGTCGGACCGGCGTGGTTCCAGTGCGTCCGTTCGGCCCTTCGACGACGACGTCCGCGACCGGAACGTCTTCGTCTGGCGTCTGAAACGTCACTTCGAGGGCGTTACCGTCCACTTCGACGCCCGTGACGTCGATGAACGACGCCGAGCGGCCGGTGGCGTCTGCCACCTGTCGACGAAGCGGTTCGAGCGGAAGCCGGGCGGTGTCGGAGCCTCGTGCCATCTCTTCGAGGGCCTACATCGGGGAGACGTATGACTTCTCCGGCGTCTGGACGTCGGCTGGGCGGTCTCGATGGGACAGAGACGACACAGAAGGACGTATCAGCCTCCGTTGGATCGTCGAATTGGGAGACCGTCGACTCGTGGCCGTGTGTGCCAC
The DNA here is from genome assembly GCF_030848585.1 of Halobellus sp. H-GB7. Lineage (NCBI taxonomy): Archaea > Methanobacteriati > Methanobacteriota > Halobacteria > Halobacteriales > Haloferacaceae > Halobellus > Halobellus sp. H-GB7. The sequence continues at coordinate 312,553 of NZ_JAVDDW010000003.1, forward strand.
CGGAGAAAGCCGCGATCTCCGTGCGCAGGTGGTTCGAAGCACGTCGATTTCGGCTGATAGAGCAAATTTGTAATATATCTGTTTATTCTTGTTGTGTAGATGTCCCGGGCAGACAACTATACAACACAGTCTTCGAGGCGTGGCCGCCCACGAACTGATAAATTATATATCGCTATATTAAATTGTTGAACTGCAGTTGCGAATCCCGGTAATTTGCTGAACGGGATTTCCGTTTCGGCTGCGAACCAACAGGTGTCACGCTACGAACCGGAAGGCGAGGAGAACAGCACCGAGAACGCCGGTCAGCAGACCGAACACCAACCCCCCGCCACCAGTTGACACCCCATCGAATGGTAGTTCCGAGAGATACAGGGTAGACTCGTTCGTGCGCGTCAGCACGAGATCTTCAGGGTGAGTCGTTGACTCCACCCCATCACGCCGGGGTTGAGCGTAGCCGAGGATACTGACTGTGTCTCCCGGTGCGAGTGTCTGTTCTGCGTACTTCCGTTTGCTTGCATCAACGACGTACTCTCCAGCGGGGGTCGTCATCGGGTCTACTGACAACCCGTCAGTGTCATCTAAGAACTCCGTCACCCGGCTTGGCGGGGATTCATCGTAATCAGTTTCCAAATGGACATCGAATGCTTCGAACTCGCACTGAAGTCCTTCGACAGAAACGCCGTCTGCCGAAAGCAGGGTTTCCGGTGTGAACACATCATCTGTGTTGTTCCCAACGACTACGTCGTCAATGTCGACGAGTATCTCCCCACCGTCGTTCGAGAGAAAGAACGGGACTGTTTTGATGCCCCACGCGGCTCTCTCCCACGACTTCGTCTTCGGAGTATCGTATTGTTCTTTGATCTCCCACGCCGATAGAACACAGCTCTCGTCTCCTTTAATCGGAGATGTGAACGTATCTTGGTCGACTTGTGGAATGATTTCGCCCCGGATCCGAATCACTCCAGGTGATCGTACTTCAGCGATCGGTTTCCGGGGGGTTTCAGCGATAACTTCGGCTCGTTTTCGTTCGTTCCATCCCACATAGAACGAGAGGCCGCTGGCAAGCAGTAGGAGTACACCAGCCCATAGGGCGATCTCCCGTGCAATCGAATCGACGAACGAGACACTAGATGCCAGCATACGTAGAATAAAGATGGGTTAGTAGTAAATGATTAATCTCACTGCGAAACCCGTACAGCAATCTTGGCGTTCGCAACTACAGGTTGGAGGATCGAGATCGGATCGAAAGACGGTGGTCCGAGACAAACGAGCGGGAGGTGGGACGTGCCCGGTTCGATCCGCTTTTCTCACCGGGACAGATCGAGCACTAACTCGTCACCGTCCAATTCGAAGGTGGTTCCGAACGGGGACGAGAGGTCACGCATCCGTCGGCGACTCCACTCGGCCGCCTCCTGGCTGGCTTCGTGTACCGAGCAGTCGGATATCTCGGTCGGACGCAACCGCAGTTCCGAAAGTTCGCCCGTCTGCGACACCAAAAGTTCGAACAGGAAGCCCCGATCGTTCCGGAGGCGGGAGTCGACGGCGTAATCGTCGACGAAATCACCGGTGTCGTATAGAATCGGTCGTCCCTGATACACCTCGATTCCTTGGAAGACGTGCGCGCTGTGGCCGTGGACGACGTCGACGCCCTCGTCGACGAGCCAGTGAGCGAACTCGCGGAAGGACTCGGGTGGCCGTTCGACCATATTCGGCCCCCAGTGGAGAGAGACTATCAACAGGTCCGGTGAGTGAACCCGAGCACGCTCTAACGTCTCCTGAACGGTCGCCCGGCTCTTCTCGTCGTCAGCATCGATCACGACGTAAGCCGTTCCCGGCGACGATTCGGTCGCGGCGTACTCGGGCGTGTTGTCGGTGAGCGAAATGAACGCGACTTCGAGATCGTGTATCGACACTAGTGCTGGCTCGAAGGCTTCCTCGCGCGTCCGCCCAGCGCCGGCGTGGGCAATATGTTGGTCGTCGAGGTGATCGAGCGTATCGCGAAGGGCCGCCTCCTCGAAGTCGAGAATGTGGTTGTTGGCGAGAGCACAGCAGTCGACGCCAGCGCGATCCAGGGCGGGGGCGGCCCAGTCCGGATCGGCCCGAAAACGGAACGTTCGCGGCGTTCGTCGCCAGGGTTCACCGCGGATCGAGAGGGCACATTCGAGGTTGATGAAGAGCCCATCGAGGTCGCAGAGCGTATCCAGTAGATCGCCCCAGACGGCAGCCACCGGGCGTGTCCACTGTCGCTCGTCGACGAGTCGGCCGAGCATTACGTCTCCCGTCAGCCCGATCCGGAGGGACATCACACAGACTAGTCGGATCGAAGGTGTATAACTGCTGACGACCGCGAAACGAGGCAGCGACGCTACCCAGGGCGGTCGAGTGGCCGGAACTAGCGGTTCCGCGTGGAGAGACGGCAGACGGAGGGGGGAAACAGTATGCGGGACGCGACCGAAGCAGTGGGTGAGGGAGTGACTCGAATGGAGATCACCGTTCTGTACGACAACGAACGAGCACGGACGGGCGTGCATACCGGCTGGGGGTTCTCGGCACTCGTCGGCGACGACGTCCTGTTCGATACCGGCGACGACGCGGCCGCGTTGGGCGAGAATATGGCTGCGCTCGACGTGACACCGACCGACATCGACACGGTAGTGCTCTCGCACGGCCACGACGATCACGTCGGCGGACTCCCCGCAGTCGTCGAGCAGAATCCGGAAGTCGACGTGGTCGTCCCCACGGAATCGCTCGCAACGACGGTTTCGCAGTCCGTTCCGGAAACCGTCGACGTGATCGCTGCCGGGGAGTCGACGCAGGTACGAGAGGGCGTGGTCACGACGGGCGCCGTCGGCGAGGAGATCCGTGAGCAGGGATTGGTCTGTCGGTTCCAACGCGGGGCGGTACTCCTGACCGGGTGCGCACATCCTGGGCTGGAATCCCTGCTCGGCGCCGCTCGCGACACTGCAGCGGTCGTGGGCGTGATGGGCGGCTTTCACGATTTCGCAAGACTGGAAGCCCTCCGCAGACTCGACTTCGTCTCGCCCTGCCACTGCACACAGAAGAAACAAGAGATCACGGAGCGGTTTCCCGACACGACCGTCAGATGCGGCACGGGACTCGTCGTCGGCGAAGACGGCGTGGGATCAGGGGCCGAGAATTGATTTGAACTTTTCCTCAATCTGTTTCAATCCAAAATGGCCCGATTACCCCACTCTATGTAGACCAAATAGATCTATTGACCGCGTTGGGATTTCGAAGGGGAAGAACTAATTGAGTATTCTCTCAATTGGAGTGCAATGGCACAAGCAACAGAACGGCTTCGGCGATACCTCGACGACGAACTCGGGGAGTGTCGGAGCGAAGACGTCGACGCGCGGCTCGACGAACTGGGGACCCTCGAGGCGGCGCTGGGCGAGGCGCGCGTCGATGCTGAGCTCAGTATCGTCTCCGCGCTCGCGAACGAGACGCGGTTCACGCTCGTGCGGACGCTCGTCGCCGCAGAGGAGGAACTCTGTGTCTGTGAGTTGAACGCCGTCACAGACGTCACCGAGAGCGGTCTGAGTCACGCGCTCTCGAAACTCGTCGACGCTGGCCTCGTCTCTGATCGGCAGGACGGCCGCTGGAAGAAGTACCGCGCGACGAACCGCGCGATCGCGCTCGTGACAGTCCTCGAAGGGTGCGTGAACGATGAGTAACGCCCACGAGCACGGCCCCAACTGCGACTGTGAGAGCTGTGGCGATCCGCGGTCAATGGACTTTCTCGACAAGTATCTCACCGTCTGGATCTTCGGCGCGATGGCGATCGGCGTCGGTCTCGGATACGTCGCACCGGGCGTCACGCAGCCGATCCAGGACTTCCACCTCGTCGAGATCGGCCTGATTCTGATGATGTACCCGCCGCTGGCGAAAGCGGACTACTCACGGCTGCCCACCGTGTTCAGCAACTGGCGGGTGCTGGGGCTGAGTCTCGTGCAGAACTGGCTCATCGGCCCGACGCTGATGTTCGGGCTGGCGGTCGTCTTCTTCAGCGGCCTCGTCCCCGGGCTGCCGGCGCGGCCGGAGTACTTCCTCGGGCTCGTGTTCATCGGGATGGCGCGCTGCATCGCGATGGTGCTCGTCTGGAACGAGTTGGCCGAGGGGTCGACCGAGTACGTGACTGGACTCGTCGCGTTCAACAGCCTCTTTCAGATCGTTACCTACGGCGTCTACGTCTGGTTCTTCGCGCTGTTTCTGCCGCCGCTGCTCGGAATGGAGTCGCTCGTCGCCGGCATCACGACGTTCGACGTCACGCCGATGCAGGTGGTCGAAGCCATCGTCGTCTTCCTCGGGATCCCGTTCGTCGGCGGGTTCCTCACGCGCTACGTCGGAACGCGGGCGAAGGGTCGCGAGTGGTACGAAGAGTCGTTCGTCCCGTTGATCGACCCGCTGACGCTCGTCGCGCTGCTGTTTACCGTGATCGTGATGTTCGCCACGCAGGGCGGGAACATCGTCGCTGCGCCCGGCGACGTCCTGCTGATCGCCGTGCCGCTGACGATCTACTTCGTCGTGATGTTCCTCGTGAGTTTCGGGATGGGCCGCGGAATCGGCGCGGACTACTCGACGACGACGGCGATCGGCTTCACGGCCGCCTCGAACAACTTCGAACTCGCCATCGCCGTCGCCGTCGCGGTGTTCGGCGTCGGCTCCGGCGTCGCGTTCGCGACGGTCGTCGGGCCGCTCATCGAGGTCCCGGTTCTGCTCGCGCTGGTCAACGTCGCGCTGTACTTCCAGCGTCGGTTCGACTGGGACGGATTCGAGACCGGAAGCCTGAGCGCGCCGACCACCGGGGCGCCCTCCGAGAACGACTGACAGTGAAAAAAGAGACGACACACAGCCAATGACCCAGCAATCCAATTCCGAAACGCCTGCGGGATCGAGAGACGGAACAGAAGCGAGAGGAGAAACTGAAGCTACACAGATCGCGTTCGTCTGCGTGCAGAACGCGGGGCGCTCCCAGATGGCCTACGCGTTCGGCCAGCGCGAGATCGAAAACAGAGGGCTCGATGGAGAAGTCGAAGTCATAACCGGCGGGACGCGACCCGCCGAACACGTCCACGACGAGGTCGTTCGGGCGATGGACGCAATCGACGTCGACGTCGCCGGGCGAACGCCTCGGGAGATCACGTTCGAGGAGACCCAGGGGAGCGACTACGTGATCACGATGGGTTGTTCCGCAGACGACGTCTGCCCGGCCGGCTGGGCGGGCGAGAACAGGGACTGGGACCTCGACGACCCGGACGGAAAGCCAGCCGAGGAGGTCGCGACGATCCGCGACGAGATCGAGGCGCGGGTGTCCGAGCTGTTCGGCGAGATCCAGAGACGGGTCTGAGAGCGTCTGTGCAGCGGTTTTACCAGCCAGTCGCTTCGAGTCCGCGCAACAGTCGATCGACGTCCGCAGTCGTGTTGTAGACGTGGAGCGACGCCCGAACCGCGCCGTCGGGGTCGGGCAGCGATCGGATCACGACGTCGTACTCCTCGCGGAGGCGCTCGACCGTCGATTCCGGGTCGTCGACGCGCACCGTCACCAGCCCGGATTCGGGGTCGCGGGGGCTGATGAGTCGGTCTTCGGGAACGCCCTCGACGAAACGCGTCGCGAGATCCTCGATGTGCGATTCGATCGTGTCGAGACCGACATCGGTCAGCAGATCGATCGAGGCCGAGAGTGCGGCGTACGGCGCGGGGCTGGTGGTTCCGATCTCGAACCGCGGCGCGCCGCGTTTCAGTTCGTACGCGGGCGCGCTGGCGTCCTCGACGCTCCGATAGCCGATCTGTCCCGGGTGGAGATCCTCGGCGACGTCCCCGTCGACGTAGAGGAAGCCGGCGCCCCAGAGGCCGAGCATCCACTTGTGGCTCGCCATCGCGACGGCGTCGGCACCCCACTCGGTCACGTCGAGTTGGCACTGGCCGGGGACCTGCACGGCGTCGACGAGGACGCGCGCGCCGGCGTCGTGGGCTTCCTCGACCAACTCCGAGACGGGGAGATGCGTCCCGTAGTTCCACGTCAGCGCGCTCAGACAGACGAGTTTCGCGTCCGAAACGGCGTCGCGGTAGGCGTCGCGGTCGATGCGGCCCGCAGTGGTCGGCGCGACGCGGACCTCACAGCCGCGGCGTTCGAGACGCTGCCAGGGGAGAATTCCCGCAGGGTGTTCGAGATCGGTCCGAACGACGACATCGCCAGGGTCCCACTCGATCGCCGACGCGATGCGGGTGATGCCGTCAGTGGTGCTCTGGGTCAGCGCGATTTCGTGGTCTTCGGCACCGAGAAAGTCCGCGACGTCGGCGCGGGTGTCTTCGTACAGGCCGAAGGCGTGGGGGTAGGGACCCGGATCGTCCGCAGCGTCCCACTCGTGGGTCTCGATCGCCCGCTGTGCAGCCTCTACGATCGGACGCGGACTGGGACCGCTCGCGCCGGTATTGAGATATCGAACGTCGTCGAAGACCGGAACGGACGCGCGAACGTCGGCGGGCGTCGTCATCGCCGGAACGTCGGCAGGCGTAGTCATCGCCGCGACGTTCACACCCGCCGCACTTAGAGGATTGGTCGTCACTCGCCGCCGAGAGTGCAGCGGCCGCCCCTTCGGCGGCGTTGGTAGTGTATCGTTACCAGTCGACGAGACCAGCGAGACGCTTATGCTTCGCGGCCGCCGAGGTTCGAACGTGTTTGTCGGCCACGCGCTGCTCGCGTTCGCCCTCGCGGTGCTGTTCGCCGAGTGGCGAGGCTGGTCGACACGGCAGGCACTGCTGTTGGGCGCGGCGACGGGCGCGTTCGCGGCGCTCCCGGACGTTGACGTCGTGTACGCGGTCGTCGCTCTCGACGGAGGGCAACTGTTCGGCAGCGGCGTGAATCCGACAGCCTTCTGGGACGCCGCGAACAGCGTGCACCGGTCGATGACGCACTCGGTGCTCGTCGCGCTCGTCGCAGGGCCGGCGTTCGGCCTCTGGGCCGTGCGGGCGCGGACGGCGGACGGCGCCACGAATCGACGGCGAGCGTGGGGTTCGCGGGTCGCGAGCGCCGTGTTGCTCGTCGCGCTCGTCGCCGTCTCGATCGTCGCAAGCGGCGCACTCGGCGCCGTCGTGATGGGCGCCTTCGTCGTCGCCGGCGTCGCGATCACGGCGCTGAGTCGCCGGAAGACGGACCTCTCACCGCGGGTGCTCGGGCTCGCGGCGACCGCCGGACTCCTCACGCATCCGTGGGGAGATCTCGTGACCGGCCAGCCACCGCAGTTCCTGTACCCGTTCGGGGTTGGCGTCATCGAGAGCCGCGTCGTCTTACATCCCGATCCGACGATGCACTTGCTGGGGGCGTTCGCGATCGAACTCGCGGCCGTGTGGCTGGCCGCGCTCGCGATCGTGCGGGTGACCGACCGATCACTCGGGACGTTCTACGACCGGAGTGCAGTGCTCGGAGCGGGCTACGGCGCGCTCGCGCTGGTTTTGGCCCCGCCGACACTTGCGGTGTCGTATCACTTCGTGTTCTCGATTCTGGCAGTCGGAGTCGTCTGTAGCGGACTCTCGTGGTACCGGTCGACGCCGGTCGCATCGCTGCGTCGGCGGCCGACCGCAGGCGACGTCCGTGCCGGGTTCGCGTTCGGGGCGACCGGGCTCTCGGGGACGACGATGGCGCTGATCGGATACGTCGTCGTCTACGTGTCGCTCTGGCTGTGAGACGCGCCGCTGTTCGAGTTAGGTCCGAAAAATGTCCATCGGGATGACGGTCGACGTTCGCCCAAGTACCCCTACCCGCGCGCCCGTCGAGGCGTCGTCCCGTGACCGTATTTGAGAATTTAGCGAAACGAGTAAAAGTCTTGTGTATACTGTCGCCCTCAGTACACCAGAATTTGGGATGAGAAGTATTCGCACATAGAGGCCACGGCCCGGCGATTCGAGGCCAGTCGACCGCGAATCCGACCCGATGCGATTCTATAGTAGCGTTTGCAAGTCTTCACGCACCGAATCGCACGCAGTCGTGTGATTGGCTGTGTAATCAGTTGCAAACGCTACTATAGCCAGCCGCGATACGATCCGAGTTAAAGAGTCGCTGCGTGCGGGCAGCCTCGCTACCGCCCACAAGCAGCGTATGGATGCCTCTCAGGCCATCGTGTCCTGGGCGACGACGAGGTCGAACGGAGTGTCGGCGGGTTCGTCGTCCGGGGAGAGATACCCCGCCGCGAACGCGGTGTACACCTGGCCGCCGCTCAGACTCACGTCGTATTCGGCCACGACGTCGCCGTCGTTGCTGTCGGTGTCACCACGGATCTGTGTCGTGTAGTCGCCAGCGGGAACCTCGACGTAACCGGATCCACCGTAGGCGACGCCGTCGAACAGTACGTCACCGGCCGCGACAGTGACGTCGACGGCGGGGGCGTCGGGTGAGGCGTGGACGACCCTGAGCCGGGCCATCCCGCTGTCCGGGGCGCTGTTGTCGTCTTGGAGGACCAGCGGCTCGAACATCTGGTCTGCGCCGTCGCCGGTCTCACCGATTGCCGCGATCGTGTACGGTTGTCCGGATTCGACGCCCACGTCGCCCGCGAAGACCGACGCATCAGGATCGCCGGCCGCGGTGATCTCGACCGTTCGCGTCCCGGCGGGAACGTCGAGATAGCCACTGACGGCACCGAACGGGACGTCTTCGAGCGCGGCCGAGCCGTCGACGTAGACGTCTACATTCGGCGCGTTCGGCGAGAGGTGCGCGACGCGGACCATCGCTGAGTCGTCCATCCCATCGCTCATTGTCCCGCTCTCGGTGTCCTGTGCGACGAGGAGGTCGAACGGAGTGTCTGCGGGTTCGTCGTCCGGGGAGAGATACCCCGCCGCGAACGCAGTGTACACCTGGCCGCCGGCGAGGTCGACATCGAAGCTCGCGACCACGTCGCCGTCGTTACCGTCGGTGTCGCCGCGGATCTGGAGGGTATATTCGCCAGCAGGGACCTCGACGTAGCCGGACTGCCCGTAGGCGACGCCGTCGTAGAGCGCGTCGCCGCTCGATGCCACGGTGACGTCGACAGCGGGGGCGTCGGGCGAGGCGTGGACCACGCGGACCCGAGCGGTGTCGCCGCCGGGATCCGAGTTGTCGTCTTGGAGGATCAGCGGCTCGAACATCCGGTCTGCACTGTCGCCGATTTCGCCGATCGCCGCGACGGTATAGGCCGTCCCATCCTCGACGGTGACTGGGCCCGAGAACACCGAGGTGTCGGGGTCGCCAGCCGCGGTGATCTCGACTTGGCGCTCACCGGCTGGAACGTCCAGATACTCGCTGACGGCTCCGAAGGGAACGTCTTCGAGCACAGCCGACTCGTCGACGTAGACGTCCACGTTCGGTGCGTTCGGTGAGAGATGCGCGACGCGGACCATCGCGGAACCCATCGGCGTCTCCTCGGGTGCATCTGTGGCCGTCTCAGTCGGCATCGGCGTCTCCGTCGGGGTGGACGTCGCCGTCTCGGTCCCGCCCTGATCGCTGTTACCGCTACAGCCGGCGAGGCCGACGGTGGCTCCGGTACCGATGCCGAGCAAGACGCGTCTCCGGGTGGTGCGTGGGGTGTCTGATGACATCCAACTCAACCGACGGATGACAGTAAAATAACCTCTTTCGCAACTCAGACTAAAATCTCACTCATATCCCTCTAAAATCGGTTCAGAAAGCCTAATTCGACAGTATAGTTTTCACACCCGAAAGAATTTTATGCGCTATACTCGGATATATGAAATGTGTGGGGCCCGCCGGATCGGTGGGTTCAGAACGGAAATCAAATGGGTATCAATCTGTACACCGCCGGAGGATTCATAATCGCGCACGGAGAATCACCCGGAGAATGGATACGGTCCTCTGGCAGACGCTCGCCGGTACACGTGGCGGGCCGAACCGTGCCCGTATCCTGCGCGCTTTGGACCGACGGCCACGGAACGCCAATCAGCTCGCCCAGGAGTTCGATCTGGCATACAACACCATCAGACACCACCTCGACGTCCTCGAGGACAACGGGATCATCACGAGCAGCGACGCGAGTTACGGCACCGTCTATCTCCCGAGCGAGCGGGCGGAACAGCACTGGGACACCGTCGAGAAAATTATCACACAGATCGATGAGTAAGACGACCCACAGACGAACCCATCGACGCGCGGATACACCCGAGAGCGGTCGAGGAGTGGCACTATGACGCTAATGTTGGACGCGGCCCGCCTCGCGGCAGCACTCAACATCCTCCTCCTACTGGTGGTTATCGGCGTGTGGGTCAACACGTATCGAGAGATCCGCGCTCCCTTCACGCTGGCGTCGATCGTCTTCGCGGGCTTTCTCTTGGCCGAGAACGTGGTCGCACTGTACTTCTACTTCACCGCCCCCGCGATGCCGACGATCGCCGTCCAGGTGATGATGATCCTCCAGATCCTCGAAACGGCCGGGATTAGCGTCCTCGCGTACGTCACCTGGCAATAGCGAGACGGGGATATCGAGCGGTGGGCTCGCCGGATCACTTACGTCGATTCCGACCGTTCACCCGCCGTGACACTTCGAAACGCGAGCGGCACGTTCGACATCGGTGGCGAGTTGACTGTGCACCGGCTGGGATTCGGTGCGATGCGAATCACCGGCGACGACGTGCTCGGCGACCCTGAGGACGTCCAGAACGCGAAACGAGTGCTCCAGACGGCCGTCAACCTCGGCATCGACTTCATCGACACCGCAGACTCCTACGGACCGGGGACCAGCGAGCGACTGATCGCCGAGGCGCTCGCGCCGTATCCCGAAGACCTCGTCGTCGCCACCAAAGGTGGGCTGCTCCGAAATCGCGACGGAGACTGGCTCACTCACGGCGATCCGGACTACCTCCGAAACGCGCACCTCTGTAGCCTCGACCGACTCCGAACGGACTGCATCGACCTGTATCAGTACCATCGCCCGGATCCCGACGTCGACTTCGAGGGGTCGGTCACGGCGCTCGCAGAACTGAAAGACGAGGGCGTGATCGGACACGTCGGCCTCAGCAACGTGAGCGTCGAACAGTTGGAGACGGCACGCGACATCGTCAAGATCGCGACCGTCCAGAATCGATACAACCTCGGGAACCGCGAGAACGAGGCCGTACTCGACGTCTGTGAGTCGAACGAGATCGGCTTCATCCCGTGGTTCCCGCTCGGAGCGGGCGATCTCGGCGACGAGAAGGCAGCGGTCCTGACGGACGTCGCCGACGCCAACGACGCCTCGGAGTACCAGGTCGCGCTAGCGTGGCTACTACAACGTTCACCCGTCGTCCTCCCCATCCCGGGGACGTCGTCGGTTCCGCATCTTCGAGAGAACGTCGCCGCCTCGCACCTCGAACTGACCGACGAAGAGATGCGACGCCTGGGTGCGTGAGGGTGGTGATCCCGAGACGACAGACTCGCTCAACGGCAGCGAGCGTGCGCTCGTATGGCTACAAACGAATCCTCGGCGGTCTTACCCGACGGTTCCGGGATCATCAGCGGTCAGTGTCCGAGCAGCCACGGGCAGTGCCACGGGGTGCGGCCGTCTCGGAAGTACGCTCCGGCCGTCAGTTGATCGACCGATCCCGGCCCTCCCAGTAGGGATCTCGGAGCGCGGCTTTGTCCACTTTCCCGTGTGACGTCGTTGGGAGTGAGTCCACGAAGCTGAGTGATTTCGGCTGTTCGTAATCAGCGAGATGCTCACTGACGTGGCGTTGCAGTTCCCGTTCGGTGAGGGAGGCAGACGCCGGGACGACGACGGCGTGAACCGCTTCGCCCCACGTCTCGTCTGGAATGCCGAACACGACCGCCTGATCGACGTCAGGGTGGGCAGTCAACGCATTCTCGACGGTGTAGCTGTAGACGTTGAGCCCGCCCGAGACGATCACGTCGTGTTTTCGGTCGAGGAGGTAGAGATACCCGTCGTCGTCGAGGCGGCCGATGTCCCCCGTCGATACCCAGCCGTCTTCGAGCGTGTCTTCGGTTGCCTCCGGTCGGTTGTGGTAATGCTCGAACGCATACGGAGCGGTCGCCAGAACCTCACCGACCTCCCCAGCGTCCAGCTCTGCGCCGGTGTCCGGATCGACGATGCGGACCTCGGCCATCAGACAGGGGTGGCCAGCGGACTCCAGTCGCTCGGGCGCGCGACCGGCAGCGGCCATCGCGTGTTCTTTTCGGCCGAGCACGCTGATCAGGTTCGGAACTTCCGTCTGTCCGTAGAACTGACAGAATATCGGGCCGAAGGCGTCGATTCCTTCTTCGAGTTTGTCGGAACGGATGGGTGCAGCGCCGTAGAGCATCCGTTCGAGAGAGGAGCAATCGTACGAATCGTAGGGCGCTTCCAGAAGCCGGTAGATCATCGTCGGGACGACGAACGTCCACGTGACGCCGTAGCGCTCGACAGCATCGAGGAGACTCTCCGGAGTGAAGTCCTGCTGGACGACCGTTCGTCCGCCACCGAGGAGGTTCGCCCACAGAAACGTCCCGGCGGAGTGCGACAGGGGGGTGACGACGAGACCCGTATCGCGTCCGTCGAATCCGAACTCGGCGAGGTGCGCGTAGAGACTCGCGACGAGACTGTGCTGTGAGTACACGACGCCTTTCGGCTTCCCTGTCGTCCCGCCGGTGTAGAAGAGGCCGGCCGGATCGTCGGGGGCGATATCGAGGTCGCGAGAGGACACATCGACGGACGTGTCGTCGGCGGCCATCTCGCGGTAGTCTCGAACGGTCGTCCCGGCGATGTCGTCCGGCGGATCGTCCGAGACGACGACGACGGTTTCCGGCGCAGCCGTCGCAGTAGCCTGTTCGGCGACGGGATCGGAGTACTCCGGTTCGCAGACGACCGCCCGGGCCCCGGAGTCCGAGAGGATATATTGGATCTCCTCCGACGAGAGCATCGGATTGAGGGGCACGCGAACGGCACCCATCTTGATGATCGCGAGATCGACCAGAACAGATTCGGGGCGGTTCGACAGCAACACCGCGACTTTATCGCCCGGTTCGAGGCCCGAGTCGATGAACGCCGCCGCCAACGCCGACGAACGGGAATCGAGTGTCTCGTAACTGAGGGTGCGGTCCGCCGTAACGAGGGCAGTCCGGTCCCGGTATCGTTGAAGAGCGTTCTCGAAGAGCGTCCGCAACGTCTGGTTGGCCGGTGCGTTCATACGTGTGTCTCAGGTGATGCGCGGAGGGCGACCGTGTTATTTGCTTCGCTGTGCGCTGACAGGTGACGGAGGCACGACGGCGAGTGTCGCGTACGAACCGGTCACGCCGTCACGCAGTGTGTTCGACGATGGCGTCTTCGATGGCGTCGACCGTCCGCACCAGTTGGTCACGGGAGATCGTCAGCGGCGGCTGGAACCGCAGGACGTTCTTGTAGAAGCCGCCGGTACCGATGATGATCCCGTTGTCTCGGAGGTGGGTGCCGATCTGGCCCGTTAGCTTCGGATCGGGTGCGGGCGCGACGTCCATCGGCCCGAGTTCGTCGGGGGTGACGATCTCGATGCCCTGCATCAGTCCGAGTCCGCGCGTGTCGCCGACGACGTCGTACTCGGCTTCGAGTTCTGCGAGCCTGTCTCCGAGCCACTGACCCTGCTCTCGCGTGTTCTCTATGATGCCGTCCTGAAGTTGGTTGATCGTCTCCAGCGCGGCCGCACACGTCACCGGATTCCCGCCGAACGTCGACAGGTGATCGCCCGACTCGAAGGCGTCGGCAATTTCGGGCTTGGCGGTGAATGCACCCAGCGGAAGCCCGTTGGCGATCCCCTTCGCCTGTGGCATAATATCCGGGACGACGTCGAAATGATCGGACGCCCACATCTCGCCGGTGCGTCCGTAGCCGGACTGGACTTCGTCGACGATCAACAGTGCGCCGTGCTCGTGTGCGATCTCTTGGACCTCTTCCAACCACCCTGATGGAGGGACGATGATCCCACCCTCTCCCATCACTGGCTCGACGACAACCGCAGCGAGATCACCGGTCGTGTGCGAGTCGATGACGCGTTCGACGTCGGTCGCGCAGCCACCCGAACAGGGGCCGCCGTCGCACATCTGACAGCGGTAGGCGTACGGCGGGGCGACGTGCGAGACGTCGTTGAGGGTCGGGCCCATCTCGGATTTGTAGCCTTTGTTCCCCGTCAGCGCGAGCGACCCCATCGTCCGGCCGTGGAAGGACATCTCGAGGGCCAGCACTTCCTTCGACCCGGTGTATTTCCGCGCGAGTTTGATCGCGCCTTCGACGGCTTCCGTTCCGGAGTTACAGAAGAACGATTTCTGGAGGTCCCCCGGGGTGATCTCTGCGAGCTTCTCGCCCAGTTCCGCCGCAGGCTCGTGCGGATGGACGTAGGTGCAACCGTGGACGAACTCGTCCAGTTGCTCTTTCGCCGCAGAAACGACCGCATCGTTCGTGTGACCGACGTTCGTGACCGAGATACCCGAGAAGACGTCGAGATACTCGTTCTCCTCGAAGTCTTCGACGGTGCACCCGGACGCACGCTTGATCGGTGTGTTCAGCTCTTTCCAGATCGGCATCAGGTACCGATCGTAACGCTCCTCGACGGCAGCGTTAGAACGGTCTGTGGTGTGTTCCTGCGACATTGGCTCTGAGCTATGTGTATGAACACAGTACCATTAATCTGGTGATTGTTGGAATTTATCCGGGTAAATATCGTGTACACAGATGGAGTGCGACAAAACAGATATATAATCGGATAAAGTGTTTCAGTCTCTCGTCCGCGAAATTGAGGACGTTTCAATCGGTCGGATAGGTAGGCCCGGCAGAAATCGAAGCATCCCGAGAAGACGCCAAGTGCGAGCGAGGCAGTCGCGACGGCGAGGCGTTGCCGTCTCCGGTCCTCATACTGTCGGCCAGTAGTGTATCAGAGGTTTTCGATCGCTTCTAAGAGCGTCTCGCTCTCCAGATCGTTGATCGGACGTGGTTCGTTCTTGACCGTAGTGATGACGAACTTCGAGCTCGTCCGCTGGATCTCGTCGATCGATTCGTAGCTCGCGATCAGCGATTCGACTTTCTCCCGCTTGGTCACGTGCGCGATTACGATGAAGTCGGTGTCACCCATCGTGAAGTACACTTGTGAAACCGACTCCAGGTCGGCCAGTTTCTCGCCGACGACCTCGTGATAGCCCTCGTCGAACTTCGCGTTCACCTCGCTGATGACGGTCAGCGTCACCCCCATCTTGGAGAGGTCCATATCGTAGAGGTCGTTCTCGATGATGCCGTCCTCTCGGAGCTGTTTCAGCCGGTAGTGTACTGTCGACTTCGGGATTCCCGTTTCGGCTTCGATCTGTTCTGGACCGCTCGTCTTTTCGCGAGCGAGCGTCTTCAGAATCCGAATGTCTTTCTCGTCCATAGTGTGGTGTGTCTTGCTCGCCGTCGACCCGATCGCGGCGGGGTCGACGGCCGTTTTACGGTATGATGTTTTAAAATGCGCCGTAATATTAAATCTGGTTCAATCGGTAGGGGGTGCCGACGAAGCGTGACCGCCCGAGTTACAGTCCGAGTTCGTCAGCGACGTCCGCCAGTGTCGCGTCCATCCGATCGACGATCTCGTCGGCGTCCGCCTCGTCGATCGTCAGCGGCGGCGTGAGTAACGTGAGGTCGCCTTTCGAGGCGTCCACGTGGCCGCCGGTCGGGTACGTGATGATGCTGTTGTCGAGTCCGCTCTCGAACAGTTCGTTCTGGAAGCGCTCGCCGGTATCTTCGAGCGGCGCTTTCGTTTCGCGGTCGCCGACGAATTCGATCCCGAGCATCAGCCCCTTGCCGCGGATGTCGCCGACGAAGTCGTACTTATAGAGCCGCTGTAACTCCTCGTGGAGATGCGCGCCGACCTGCCGTGAATTGGCCACGAGATCGCGGGCCTGCATATATTCGAGTACGGCCTTGCCGATGGCTGCCGAAGCGGGGTTGAAGCAGTAGGTGTGGCCGTGCTGGAAGCCGTTTTCGAGGTCTTCGAACACCTCCACGACGCGTCGGTGCGGCATCGTCCCGCCGACGGGCGTGTAGCCGCCGGTCATCCCCTTCGCGCTCGTGATGATGTCCGGCGTGACGTCCCAGTGTTCGATCCCGAAGTTCTCCCCCGTTCGACCGAACCCGGCCATCACCTCGTCGACGATCATCAGGACGTTGTACTCGTCGCAGATCTCGCGGACGCGCTCGAAGTAGCCGTCGTGCGGATACGCCCCCGCGTTGGCTGCCCCGGTCACCGGTTCGGTGATGAACGCCGCGACCGATTCTGCGCCCTCGTCCTGGATGATCCGCTCCAGTTCGTTCGCACGCTCGATCCCGCACTCGCGGCCACCGTCTCCGTCGCAGTACGGACAGCGGTACGGGGTCGCGCTCGGCGCTTTCGGGAAGTTCTGGAACAACGGCTCCATCTTGTCCTTTCGGGCCGGGAACCCCGACACGGCCATCGCACCCGCGGTGTTCCCGTGGTAGCTTCGCCGGCGGCCGATGACCTTGTACTTTCGCTCGTCGCCGCGCTCGAAGTGGTACTGTCGAGCCATCTTGATCGCGCTCTCGTTGGCTTCCGAACCGCTCCCAACGAGCCACGTGTGCTCGAAGCCGTCCGGCGTGAACTCCGCGATCTTCGCGGTGTACTCCATCGCCGGTTCGTTCGCGAACAGCATACTCGAGGTGTACTCGAGCGTCTCGATCTGTTCTTTGGCGGCCGCGGCAATCTCCTCTCGTCCGTGTCCGATATTGACGTTCTGATTGCCGGAAATCGCGTCGAGATATCGATTGTCGTCGGCGTCCCACACGTAGTGGCCCTGCCCGCGCGTGATCGTCACGTACTCCGTGTCGAACACGCGGGGGAACATCCCGCCGAGTTCCGTTCCTGGCGTCGTCGTTCGCTGTTGGTGACTCATTTGTCCTCTTCGATCTGCATCAGTCGCTTCCAGTTCCGTTCCATCGTATCGGCCCACTCGTCGAATCCGATCTCGTAGATGCGGTCGGTGTCGCGTAAGACGGTGTCTGTGGGATCGATCGTCCGGAGCATCGCTACCTCCCGTCGGGTCGGAACGGGTGTCGTTCCGACGTCGTCGTCGACGTTCAGGTCCCACTGCACCATCTCGCGGACCTCCTCGACGTCGATCCCGGGATGCGTCGAACGCAGGTACATCTCTTTGGTCTCCTCGTCGAAGCCGAACACCGCCATATCAGTGATCACGGTCTCGGGGCCGCCGCCGGGGAAGCCGAACTCCTCGCGTGCGCCCGGCCCGTCGAGATACCCCGGGGCCGTGACGTAATCCAGTTCGGACGTGAACGCCCGGGCCCGCTGTCGCATCATCACGATCGTCCGGCCGCAGGAGGTCATAATGTCGTTGCTCCCTCCCGAACCAGGGAGCCGTACCTTGGGGTTCTCGTAGGATCCCTCGGCCCCCGTGACGACGGTCGAGTTCGTGTTCCCGTACTTGTCGATCTGTCCGGCGCCGATGATGCCCACGTCGAACAGGCCGCGCTGATTGTCGACGAAGATCTGCATTTGGTCCGTCGCGACGAGCGAGTCCACGCCGAGCACGCTGTCGGAGATGGACTGCACGACGCCCGGTGGCCGCGACCCGACGTATCCGGACTCCGTGACCAGTTGGCAGCGAGGTGCGTGCGTGTACTTCGCCAGCACGCCCGAGATCAGCGACATTCCGACGCCGATGAACGCCATTTCGCCGTCGTCGATCTCGCGGGCCGCAGTGACGGCCAGCAGTTCAGTCAGCGAGTAATCGTCGGCCGGTTCGTCTGGATTCGCTACGTCGAGCGGCGACCCATTCGTCGCGCCACTGTCTCCCTCGGGATCTGTCTCACCAGTCATATTTTGCCACCGTTGATCGTCTGTTCGAGTTCTTCGAGACGAGCGAGTCGGTCGGCGCCGACCTTTTCGAGATACTCCTCGTGCGGTACGATCCACTCGTCGAGCCAGTCTTGGAACTCGTCGTAGTCCTGAGACCGCAGACCGTATTCCCGGTAGAACGGGAGATCCGCGTAATAGTGTCCGTAGCAGTGCCACGGGTGACTCCCAAAGGGCACCTCGACGACTGAATCGACCGTGTAGAAGGGGATCTTCGTGAGTTCGGGCGACTCCGCGATCGTCTCACTCGGGACGATCTCCTCGCAGGTGATGATCGTGGTGTCGGCCGCTCTGACTTTGAGGTGGTCGTTGACCGTGTTCCCGTAGATATGGGCGTTGCCGTGGCGGTCTGCCTGCTGGACGTGAATGATCGCGACGTCCGGCGTCGCGGCCGGCACGGCAGCGAGCGGCTCGCCCGAGCCGAACGGGTCGTCGATGACCTCGATATCGTCGTTGTGTTCGGCGATGTCCGTCCCGAGCATCGACCGCGTCGGGACGAACGGGACGTTCATCGCGCCCGCGAAGAACATCAGCGAGGAACCGAAGTTCGAGACGTCCTGCATCGTCAGGTCCTTCGGGACGCCCTCTTCGACCGCTCGGCGGACGTTGTGTCCCTGTGAGATGAGGCTGGTCCCGACCCACGAGCCGACGTACTCGTCGACGCAGCCGGCACCGACCATCGCGTCGAACAGCGTCGTTCGGGCGTCGTCGACAACGCGCAGGCCGGTCTTTTCCTGTCGGATGATTTCCCGCGCCGCCGCTTCCGGGTCGCGGCCACCCATCCCACCGAACGCGATGCTTGCGCCGTCCGGGACGTGATCAGAAATCGCTGTCTGCAGCGTCTGTGTCTTGTCGTGTGTGTCGCTCATTATTTCGGTCTAAACGGATCGTACTCGTGATCTTCGACGGTTCGAGCGTGGTGGTCGTCGATTTCGCGGATCGGGTGATCGCGGTACTCATCGAGGACCGAGTGCAGTCCCTCGACCGCAGCGTCGAGGAACGCCTCACCCTTTTCAGCACTTGCCTCGGTCGCATCGCCCATCGTTCCGGTCTCGGAGACAGTCGACCACCACTCCATCATCGCGACCGGCGTCGACTCCTCCTCGCGCGTTTCGCCGGCCAGGTCCAGGTTGTTGAAGTGCTTCGATTCGGGGTAGGAGACGTCGTCGGCCAGTTCGTCAGTGCGAACGTCGTCTGGGTGCAGCGCGAGATACATCGACGTCTCCATTTCACCGGCGTGCGCGGAGCCCTGCGGACCCGCGTCGCGGTGGGTGCGTGCCGCCTCACGCACCTCTTCGATTTGCCACCACGACAGGTTCCCGCAGTGGACGTCGGGATACTGGAGGATCACCTGCCGGGCGACCTGTTGGAGCAGGTGGTCGTTCGAGCCGTGGCCGTTGACGAGGAGAATCTTCTCGAATCCGTGGTGCGCGAGCGAGACGCAGATGTCGATGGTGTGCTTTACGAACGTCTCCCAGTCGATCGTGATCCCGCCGGGATAGTCCATATGGTGCGGGAGGTAACCGTGATCGACGGTCGGAAACAGGAGAGTGTCGTCTCGGTCGCGGGCCGTTCGCTCGCAGATGGCCGAAACGAGTTCGCGGTCGACGTCGAGCGGGAGGTGATGGCCGTGGTCCTCGGTGGCGCCGACCGGGACAAGTACCATCTTCTCGTCTTCGACGGCCTCGTTTACCTCCGGCCAGGTGAGCTTGTCGTACCGATACTCGTCGCTCATTCGTCCTCCTCGTACCCGCACCACTCCATCGCCAGCAGTGCGTACGCCTTCGTGATCCGTTCGAGTTCGTCGACCGGGAGGAACTCGTCGGTGCCGTGGATGTTGTGCGCGCCCGGGCCGAAACAGATCGCCGGGGTGTCCGCGTAGTTCACGAAGAAGCGCGAATCGATCCCGCCGGGGAACCCTTTGGGCTGGCTCTCGCCGTTCATTGTCCCCATCACGTCCTGCACGGCGTGGATGATGGGCTCGTCAGTGCCGATCTTCGCAGAACTCCCGCGCCAGCCGAACCACTCGACCGTCGGGGGATGCTCGTCGAACCACGGATCGTCGGCGGCCTCGCGGACGGTTTCTTCGACGACCGTGTGGATGTGCTCGCGCGTCTCCGCGGGGGCGTGCGAGATGCGCGCCTCCAGCGTGGCTTCGTCGGGGACGCTCGACGGCCACTCGCCGGCGTGAATCGACCCGAGGTTGAGAGAGACAGTCTGATCGTACCACTGCTCGAAGAGCGGGTCGTGAACGCTCGTCTTCCGCTCGTCGTGCAGTTCGGAGAGCGCCTGGAAGATCGGATAGAGCTTCGCGGCCGCGTTCACGCCGTCGTCCGTTCGTGCGGCGTGGGCGCTTTTCCCCTCGACGGTGACTCTGAAGTACGAGACCCCGTCGTTGGCGATCCACATATCGAAGTCCGTGGGTTCGGGAATGACGACCGCGTCGTACGCGCCGCCGGCCGCGGGCCCAGCGAGTGCGGTCGCGAGTGAGCCGCCGAATCCGCCGGCTTCCTCTTCGATCACGGTTTCGATCGCGAGATCACCCTGTAGCGTGACGCCCGCGCGATCGAGCGCGGCGAGCGCGAAGATCATCGCGCCGACGCCGCCTTTCATATCCGACGCGCCGCGTCCGAGGATCCGGCCGTCTTCGACCGCGCCGGAGAAGGGGTCGAACGACCACTTTTCGCGGTCGTTCTCGGGGACCACGTCTACGTGACCGTTGAACACGAGCGACCGTCCCTCGCCAGTGCCCGAGCGTTCGGCCACGAGATTCGAGCGCGATTCGTAGGAGTGGCCGGTGTCGGAAAACTCCGGATGATCGCGGATTCCGTCGACATCGTCGGCGTTGAGCTCGCGAACCGACAGGTCGAGCGCTTCGAGCCGGTCGCGGACGACGGCCTGGGCGCCTGCTTCGTCCCCCAAAACGCTCCGCTCTGCGACGAGGTCGCCGACGAACTCCTGCAGTTCCGGAAGGAGTTCTTCGACAGCTGTCAGTACGTTTTCACGGTCCGTATCGTCGATGCTAGTCATCGGTAACCTCGAAGTAGTAACGCGTTCCGGGCGCTATGCACCACTCTCTCATACACGTTCGAATTCCATCCTATATGTTTTAATAGTTTCGTGTATATTCGTACGATGTTCCGTTATTATCTTTAGAATAGAACGTCAGTCAACGACACCACCAACCTTTAAATATTTGGAGGCGCGTGTCAACCTTGTACACGATGAACAAGGAGTCTCCGGTCGAACGTTCAGGGGCAAAGACGGGTACGCAAAAGCGGCGGACGATACTCAAAACGCTCGGTAGCGGTGCTGCAGTCGGTCTCACTGGCCTCGCCGGCTGTACTGGCGGCGGTGGCGGTGACGGCGGGAGTGAGAGCACCGGTACGACCACGGGTTCGGCGTCGTCGACGGCGGCTTCGGACGAGATGGCGGACTCGCTCGTCGTACAGGTTCCCGGTGGGAGTTACATCGACGCCTACCAGTCGCAGGTGTTCGATAAATTCGAGTCCGAGTACGGGGTCACGATCGAATCGAGCCTCGTCAGCAATCAGTTCGACGCCTACTCGAAGATCAAGGCCGGTCAGTCGGACACCGACCTCACGATCACGTCTGCCTCGACGCTCTACAACGGGGCGAGCGAAGACGTCTGGGCGGAGATCGAATCGGACAGCATCTCGAACTACGGCAACTTGTTGAACACGTTCCAGAATCCGATCTACGACCCCGGAGAGATGCTGCACGCCGTCCCCGCGACGTACGGCACGGTCGGGATGGCGTACAACAAAGACGAACTCGGTGAACTCGATTCGTGGGCCGCCGCTTGGGAGACCGCGAACAAAGGCCGCGTGACGATGGAAGGCTTCGGGTTCGTTCGGGTCTTCACGACCGCCCTGTATCTCGGGATGGACCCGAACAACATCCAGGTGGACGGCTCCTACGAGGACGGCATCCAGAAGATCTGGGACTCGGTTCGAGAACAGAAAGACCTCGTCGTCAAGTACTGGACGAGCGGCGACGAACTCGTTCGACTCTTCAGTCAGAACACGGCGTCTGTCGGAGAGGCGTGGGGCGGACGTATCTACAGCGCGGTCAACGACGGGTACGACCATCTCGACTACGTCGTGCCGAAAGAGGGCGCCTACGGGTGGTCGGACAACTGGGTGATGGTCCAGGGCCTCAGCGAGGAGAAACGAAACGCCGCGCTCGCGTTCCTCGACTTCGTGCTCGAAGACGACGTCATCACGGGCCTCGCAGAGAACATCGGATACCCGCCGGCGACCGGAGCCACCTCGGACAAGATCGAAGGCCTCTACGACTACGATCCCTCCGGTGGTGAACGCCTGACGTTCCTGAACCCGAGCTACAAAAACGAACACAACGACCAGTGGTCTAAGACCTGGGAGAAGGTCCAGAAGAGCTAGCGCTAGCAAGTGTTTGACGCCAGTACGCCACGTACACAACACCCAAAATCACCATCCATATGTCATTCTTAGAGATAGATAATTTACGAAAGGAGTTTGGTGGCTTGACCGCCGTCGACGGGATTTCGCTCACCGTCGAGGAGGGAGAGTTCATCACTGTTGTCGGCCCGTCCGGGTGCGGAAAGTCGACGACGCTTCTCAACGTCGCCGGGCTCCAGACACCCACTGCAGGCACGATCCGCCTGCGTGGGCAAGACCTGACAGATCTTCCTGCCTACGAGCGCGACATCGGCGTCGTGTTTCAGGACTACGCGCTGTTCCCACACAAGACGGTCGGCGAGAACATCGGCTTCGGACTGAAGATGCGGGGCGTCGACTCGGAACAACGGAAACGCCGGGTCGAGGAGATGCTCGAGATCATCTCGCTTGAGGGGTACGCCGAGATGTACCCCCACGAGTGTTCGGGCGGCGAGCAACAGCGGGTAGCAGTCGCCCGCGCACTCGCGTTCGATCCCGACCTCGTGTTGATGGACGAACCGCTCTCGAATCTGGACAAAGAGCTTCGGCACTCGATGCGGAACGAACTGAAGCGCATCCAGCGCGAGACGGGCGTCACGACGATTTACGTGACGCACAATCAGACCGAGGCGCTCTCGATGGGCGACCGGCTGGCGGTTCTAAATGATGGCCAAGTCGAGCAGTTCGGCGATCCGAAGAACGCGTATCAGAACCCCGAAACGCCCTTCGTAGCCGGGTTCCTCGGTCAGTCCTCACGGCTCGATGGTGTCTACAGCGACAGTCCGACACCACAGATCGAAACCGCCAGCGGGGTGACGTTCGACGTGACGCCACAAGGACAGGTCGGCGATGGCGACGACGTCGCGCTATTCCTCCGGAACGAACTCGTCGGATTCGCCACGGGCGACGCCGACCCGGCAAACACCTTCGAGGGAGTCGTCGGCGAAGTCGATTACCAGGGCCGCGACGTCGTGTACCTCGTCGACGTGCCGGAACTCGACTCGGTCGTCGAGGTCAGTGGCAAACGCAAGCACGGCGGCACCGACGTACTCGAAAAAGGGGCGTCGGTGTCCATTTCGATCGCGCCGGAGGACGTCATCTACACGCCACTCGAAGGGCAGGTACGTACCGCGGAGGCCGCCCCCGTATGAGCGCGGAACCGCCGGTCGGGCATCGGGAGACGCGCCAGTACGAACGCGACGAGTACTTCCGAATCCTGGAGTCTGTCGCGCGTGAGAACATCGAGAAGGTACAGGGGCTGATGGCCGACGAGGGAGTGGACGCGCTCGTCCTCAACCGCACGGACAACACGCGGTACCTCGTCGGCATCGGCCCGTACGACAGCTTCTCGTTGTCGGCCGAACACGGTGCCGTCATTCCCCGCGACGGCGAGCCGACGTTCCTCGCTGCCCCACGACTCGCCGAAGACCTGGCCGACCGCCACTGGCTGGAGGACGTCCGTTCGTTCTCGACCGGGAAAGAGGATGCTGTAGACGCGTTCGCCTCGGTGCTCGCCGACCACGGTGCCGCCGATGGGACCGTCGGGCTGGACCCGCATATGGAGTTCCAGTTCGCACGACAGTTCGGCGACGCACTCCCGCGGGCCGACGTCGTCGACGCCGGCGATCTGCTCTATCGCGCGCGAGCGGTAAAGAGCCCGAAAGAGATCGCGCTCATCGACGAAGGGCTCGAGATCGCCGAGATCGGGATCGAAGCCGGGATCGAGGCCGTCGACGTCGGTGTGCGGGAATGTGACGTTTCGGGGACGATTATGAAGGCGATGCTCGACGCCGGTGCGGCGGGTGCGTACGCGCTGCCGGCCATCGTTTCCTCGGGCGTGCGCTGGTCGCGCTGTCAGGAGTTCCCGTCGCAGAAACGCATCCGGCGGAACGAGTTCGTCCAACTCGACGAGGGGCCGATGTACAAGGGATACTACAGCGAACTCGCGCGGATGCTGTTCCTCGGCACACCCTCGGACGCACAGCGCGATATGTACCAGGCGACGTTCCAGGCCCATCAAGCGGCGATCGACGCCATCGAGCCCGGCGTCTCCGGACAGGAGGTCTACGAGGCCTCTCGGGAGATCTTCGCAGAGTACGGCTACGAGGACTCGTTCACGATGGGGTACATCGGACACGGCATCGGGACCGTCGCCCACGAACCGCCCTACATTGGCCCGACAGCGAATCCGACGCTCGAAGAGAATATGATCGTGATGATCGAACCGGGGCTGTTCAACAGGGGAGTCGCGGGAGTCCGCTTCGAGGATATGGTGTTAGTCACCGATTCCGGTTCGAAGGTCCTGTCACGGACGGCCCACCCACACCACGACAAGTTCGTCTGATATGATGGAGAGACAATCTACGAAGGAGGCCGAAGATGGCCAGTGAGTCGGTTCCCGAATCGGCATCGAAGAGTTACACCGCTGGACTCAAAGAACAGTTGATGGAGAACCGGCGCGTCCGGTTCCTCGTCTCTCCGGGTTCCGGGCTCTTCTGGATCCTGCTGTTCCTGGTCGCGCCGCTGACGATTATCGTCGCGTTCAGTTTCTTCAAACCCGGTGAGGCCGGCAGCATCGTCTACGAACTCACGCTCGCGAACTACCGTGAGTTCGTGAGTTCGTCGGTGTACCACACCGTCATTTGGGACTCGATCAAGATCGGTATCATCACGACCCTGATCGTGCTCCCACTGGGGTACACGCTCGGCTACTTCCTCGGTCGGACCGAGAGCAGGTGGACACCGGTACTGCTCGGCCTCGTCGTCGTGCAGTTCTGGGTCCCGCTCATCATCCGTACGTACGCCTGGATTACGGTACTCGGGCGCAACGGCGTGATCAACAAGTTCCTGACGGCGATCGGTGTCATTGGCGAACCGGTACAGCTACTCTACACGACGAACGGGATGATCCTCGGATTAGTTGTGAGTATTCTGCCATTTATGGTGCTTCCCGTATACTCGGCTGTCTCGACGATCCAAGAAGACGTGATTCAAGCGGCCAAAACGCTCGGAGCGAGCGACGCCAGAGCGTTCTTCGAGGTGACGCTCCCGCTGTCGTGGCCGGGCGTCGTCTCGGGAATCTTGTTCACGTTCATCCTCTCTGCGGGATCGTTCGTCGCGCCCGCGTTGCTCGGTGGCCCTGAAGACCGCCTCATCGCACCCGTGATCGCGACCATCTTCACGAACGACTTCAACTGGCCGTTCGCGGCCGCGCTCTCGTTAGTCTACATCCTCTTTCTCGCCGTCCTACTGTATCTCTTCACGCGGAAAGCGGACCTCGAAGAAGCACTGGAGGGGACCCAGATATGAGTGGCTCAAGTCGCTGGAACTGGCCGGCAGTGAAGGGCGCGTCGTTACTCATCTATCTGAGTATGCTCCTGCCGCTCGCGGTCGTCGTCATCAACTCGTTCAACGCCGCACGCATCCCGAGTTTCCCACCCTCGGAGTATAGCTTGCGATGGTACGGGGCGTTCCTGCAGGACGACACCTTCATGGCGGCGATCTGGAACAGTCTCAAGGTCGGGGTCGCCGCCGCAGTGCTCTCAGGAGCGATCGGCACCGCGACTGCGATGGGGTTCGTTCGGAAGCAGTTCCCGTTCAAGAAGTCGCTCGCGATCGCGATGCTCACGCCGATGCTCGTACCCCCGGTCATCATCGGCGTCTCGTCGACGATCCTCTTCGTGCAGATCGGCTGGGACCGCTCGATCCTTTGGCTCGTCGTGATGCACACGCTCGTCGCGCTCCCGTATGCGTTCCTCGTCATCCGGAGCCGGCTCTACCTGTTCGACGAGTCGCTGGAGGACGCGGCGATGACGCTTGGCGCGGATCGGCTCACGACGTTCCGGGAGGTCACCTTCCCGATCGTCGCCCCGTCGATCCTGACCGCGATGGTCCTCTCGTTCGTCATCTCGTTCGGAGAGTTCACCGCCTCCCAGTTCTGGGTCGATCGGACCACGACGACGGTACCCGTCGTGATTTACTCGATGGTTCGGACGCTCATCACGCCGAAGGTCAACGTCCTGGCGACGCTCGTGCTCGTGGTGACGACAGCGATTCCCATCCTGGGAATCGTCGTCCAGCGGTTCGTGCTCTCGAACGCGCAGTCGCAGTAGCGGCCGCTATTCGAACAAATTTTTTCGTATCAGACCCGCTCTGAGAGCGGACCCTCGATCAGAACCCGGGTGGGGCCTGTGTACTTATCATCGAGCAGCGTGTCGTAACGAATATGCTCCGCAGTCTATGGGACGTGTTCCTCGCACTCGTTGGGAACACGGACGAGGAGCGCGAAACCGACAGCGACAGTCGGTTCGTCCCGTCGCCACTGGATCTGTCCGTTCGCGTCGGACACGGAGGACGAGACGACGAAGTGGTGCGCGAACTCTCGAAGGTTAGCGAGCGCGCACGCGAGTTGGAAGAGCGCCGACGTGATCAGTGAGAACGGAGCGCCGACGTGGTGAAACGGCCTCCAGTACCCGCTAGTCGACGGTGAACTCGATAGCCATCCCCTGACCGTGGCCGACACATTCGGTCGCGAGGCCACGAGATGCACCCCGGCGACGCATTTCGTGAATGAGCGTCACCGGAAGGCGCGCTCCGGTAGCCCCGAGCGGATGTCCGAGGGCGATCGCGCCGCCGTTGACGTTGAATATCTCCTCGTCGATCCCGAGTTCGCGCCGACAGTGGATCGTCTGGGAGGCGAACGCCTCGTTGAGTTCGACGAGATCGTACGCCGAGACGGAGCGTTCGGTCCGTTCGGTGAGTTTTCGGACCGCGTAGATCGGACCGACGCCCATAATCGTCGGATCGACGCCGGCGACCGAGTGATCGCCCACTTCGGCCAGCACGTCGAGGCCGTGTTCCGCAGCGAAGTCACGGCTCGTTAGCAACATCGCGGCCGCGCCGTCGCTGATCTGAGAGGCGTTCCCCGGCGTAACGGTTCCGTCGTCTTTGAACACAGTTGGGAGTTCGGAGAGCGCGTCCAGAGACGTGTCCGGCCGAATACATTCGTCGGTCGTAACGACGCCGTCGTCGGTCTCGACGGGAACGATCTCGTCCTCGAAGCGCCCGGTTTCGGTGGCTTCGGCGGCCCGCTCGTGGCTGCGGAGAGCGTACCTGTCCTGGGCGTCACGAGACACGTCGAACCGCTCGGCGACTTTCTCCGCGGTCGTCCCCATCGTGAGCGCATCGAGGTCGTACCGGTCGGCTAACCCTGGATGGACGTTGTCGACGTTGCCCTCGATGCCGACCTGGCTCATGTTCTCGACGCCGCCGACGAGGAGACAGCGGCGCTGCCCGTTCGCGATGGCGTCGGCCGCTCTGGCGACGGCGGCCGCGGAGGACGCACACCAGCGGTTGATCGTCGCTCCGGGGACGGACTCCAACCCGGCGAGCAACGTGATAACGCGTGCCAAGTTGTTCCCCTGTACGTCGCGCTGCTGAGCGACGCCCCACAGGAGGTCGTCGACGTGGGCCTCTCCGAGCCCCGTCCGTTGGAGAATCGTCTCGACGAGGGGCAGTGAGAGGTCCTCACTACGCGTCTCCGCGAATGCCCCGTCTCGGCGGCCTTGCGGCGTCCGAACGGCTTCGACGACGACGGGTGTCGTGTCTTCCATAACGGATTGGCTGTTGTTCGATCAGAGTATTATATTTTGGATTCTGTTTTATTTTAGATCCGATCCGAGGGATCTATTCGAGAGAACCGGATGATACACACGGCGGCGACACTGAATGTCGTATTGGCCCCAGTTTTGTTTTCCACGTTTTTTCTGAACGTGGTTTGATTATTCTGATATTAATCAGATTTATATTAATAGAATGAGTCAGAGTGAACTGGAATCCAATTAGATATGGGAAGATTGGAATCAGTTAATCCCGCGACGGGCGAACAGGTGAATTCGTACGAATATGCGGACGAAGACGAGGTTGAAGCGGTCTTAGACCGCGCCTCCGACGTGTTCGAGTCGTGGTCGAACCAACCGCTGCGGAAGCGCGAGCGATTGCTCGCGGACGTCGCAGACGTGCTGCGAGAGCGAAAGCGAACGTACGCCGAGCAGATGACCGTCGAGATGGGAAAGCCCATCTCGCAGGCCATCGCGGAGGTCGAAAAGTGCGCCTGGGTCTGCGACCACTACGCTGAACACGCGGGGACGTATCTGGCGGACGAACACTTCCCGAGTCCCCCCGGAACGACGGCGAAGACGTCGTACGAACCCCTCGGGACGATCCTCGCAGTTATGCCCTGGAACTACCCGTTTTGGCAGGTGTTCCGCTACGCGGCACCGTACATCACGGCCGGAAACGTCGGCGTGCTCAAGCACGCGTCGTCGGTCCCGGGGTGTGCCCTCGCGATCGAAGACGTCTTCGAGCGAGCGGGGTATCCGGAAGGCGTCTTCCAGTCCGTGTTGGCACCCAGCGACCTGGTCAACGAGATGATCAGCGACGACAGAGTGAAGGCGGCGACGCTGACGGGCAGTGGCCCCGCAGGCCGCGCGGTCGCGTCGACTGCGGGTGAACACCTCAAGAAGACCGTGCTCGAACTCGGCGGCAGCGACCCGTTTATCGTCCTCAACGACGCCGACATCGAGCGGGCGGCGGAGCGCGGCGCGTGGGCGCGAAATCAAAATGGCGGGCAATCGTGCATCGCAGCCAAGCGGTTCGTCGTCCACGACGCCGTGTACGACGAGTTCACGGACGAACTCATAGACGCGATAGACGAGCTAACGGTCGGTGACCCGATGGACGAACAGACGGATATCGGCCCGCAATCGGCACCGCACTTCCTCGAAGAACTGCACGAGCAAGTCACCGCGAGTGTCGAGGCCGGTGCGGAAGTTCTCGTCGGGGGTGAACCGCTCGATCGCGACGGCGCATACTATCCACCGACCGTCCTCACCGACGTGCCTCGCGGCTGTCCCGCCAGCACCGAGGAGCTGTTCGGTCCGGTCGCCACGGTAGAGCGCGTCCAGAGCGAGGACGAAGCCGTCGCGGTCGCCAACCGGACGCGATTCGGACTCGGTGCCAGCGTGTGGACGGCCGACCGCGACCGGGGTACGGCGCTTGCCAGCGAGATCGAGGCCGGTTGCGTGTACGTAAACCAACTCGTGAAATCCGATCCGCGGGTGCCGTTCGGCGGCATCGAGGACTCGGGATACGGTCGCGAGCTATCGGAGATCGGAATGCAGGAGTTCGTCAACCGAAAGACGATCTGGGTCGAGTGAAGCGTCCCGAGAGATAGTAGCGTTTGCAACCGATCGCACGAGTGCGCGCGGTTGGATGCGTGAAAACGTTCAACTGAGGCGGTAGCGCGGAGTCCCCTTCCTCCAAGAACGAGCGGAGCGAGTGAGTAGGGAGGGGAGGAGCGCGTTCGTATAAATCACAACCGCCTAATTATAAGTAGTCATCTTACTACATTGAAATTGTGGCAGACGACTACGTGCGTCGGACGGCAATCACTCGTCTCGAAGTTACGGACGAGCAACGCGCCCTCCTTGAAGAAACCATCTCCGAGTGGAAGCGTGGCTGCCAACTCGCCACGGATATGGCGTGGGGCACGTGCAACGCCAAAAGCGACGTCCAGCCCCTCGCCTACGACGACGTGCGCAAACACACCGACCTCGGCAGTCAGCACGCGATTCTCGCCACCCACCAAGCCGCCCAAGCCATCACCGGTTGTCTCGAACGCCGCTCCAAAGGCAAGAGGGTGAGCAAGCCTACCTTCACCGCACCCACAGTGAAGTACGATACGCGGACTATGACGCTGTTCGACGACGATACGGTGTCGCTCTCCACCACGGAGAGTCGCGTCCGGTGTGACCTTGCGCTGCCCGACGCCGATGATGGCTACCAACGGCAGTACCTCGACTCCGACGAATGGAGCGTCACAGAAAGTACGCTCACCGCCCGTGACGGCGAGTACTTTTTGCATATCGGCTTCCGCCGATCGAAGAACGACACCGAGCGGAACACTGCCGAGGACGGAACGGTCCTCGGGGTTGACCTCGGGATCGAAAACCTCGCCGTCACCAGTACGGCGTACTTCTTCAGCGGGCGAGAGCTAGCTCACGACCTCCGTGAATTCGAGAAGGTGCGTGCCGGACTCCAACAGACCGGGACGCGAAGCGCCCACCGAACGCTCGAACAGTCGAGTGGTCGTGAACTTCGATACGTCCGGGATGTGCTACACCGGGCGTCGAACGCCATCGTAGACGAAGCACTTCGATACGACTGTGACATAATTGCGTTCGAGGACTTGACGGACATCCGCGACCGAACGGGTGCGTCGTGGGGGCACAAATGGGCGTTCCGAACGTTGTACGAGCAAGTAGCGTACAAAGCCGAGGCAAAGGGTATCTCGGTGACACAAGTCGGTTCGGCGTACACGTCTCAGCGGTGCGCCGAGTGTGGGTTCACGGCGGATGAGAACCGCCCGACTCGAAACGACTTCCGGTGCGTGAAGTGCGAGGCGGAAGCGAACGCGGACTACAACGCGGCGAAGAACATCGGGATGCGGTATGTCCGTCGAGGCCAACAGTCGTCTCGACGGACGGGCAACAGTCAACTTGGCCTGAAGTCTGGAACAGTGACGCCGAGCGACGGATTCACCGCCCACCCGGAAGGGTTCGAGGCCGAGTTCACGGACAAGCCCCGTCCTCAACGAGCGCGTCAGCGCGAGTAGGGCGGGGTAGTTGACACGCCGCTATCGTTCCGGTCGTAGAGTTCACGAGCCCGATATTTTTACCCGATACGAGACGTACCGTAAGTGGGGTGAAACGATGCCCCTGGTACCGCACTACCCGTCCGACGAACCACGGCGTGAGCGCCGCGCCCCAGACATCGACGACATCGTCGAAGACATCCTCGGGAGCGGCGACGACCCACGTCCGGTCGTCGGGTGAGCCCGAGGATCTGGTGTGCGGCGATCTCATTTTTTGTCCCACGGTCAGCGACAGAAGCGGGACGGGACGTCGATTCGGCCGCTACTCGGATCCGAGAAGATGCGACGAAGAACAATTCACTCATATCTGACGTATTCTCCAGGCGTATAACAGCGGACACGGTGGTGTCGGGACAATCAGCGTCGCTCTTTTATATACTAAAGCGGCATTTTCAGGGTTCTTTTACCGTTGCCGGGATATCGACCTGGAGATACGGCCGGTCAATTTGTGTAACGGATCTGGTGCGTGACAGCCGTATCGAGTCTGAAACCATTAGACGAAGCGGTCAGAGGGGTGTAAATTGGGTATGTTTCACTTTTCGATGTGAAATGATTAGAGATATAAACCATAGAGTGCTATTGTGAGACGGTATGTCATCCAAAGAGACTCGACGGAGATTCCTCGAAGCGGCCGGTATCGCAGGCGTCGCAGCCCTCGCTGGCTGCAGCGGTAACGGTGGCGGCGACGGCGGCGACACCGAGACCGAGGGCGACGGCGGCACCGCAACCGAAGACGGCGGAGACAGCGGCGGCGACACGAGCACGCGTCTGAGCTGGCACGCGGGCGGGACCGGCGGCACGTACTACCCGCTCTCGAACGAGTTCAAGACGATCGTCGAAGCGAACACGGACTACACGCTGAACGTCCAGTCGACGGGTGCAAGCGTCGAGAACGTCGGCAGCCTCTCGGACGGCTCCGCCGACTTCGCGCTGATCCAGAACGACATCGCGTACTTCGCGAAGAACGGGACGGGCATCGAGACGTTCGAGGGCAACGCGATCGAGAACCTCCAGGGCGTCGCGACGCTGTACCCCGAGACGATCACCATCGTCACGCTGGAGTCGACCGGCATCGAGACACTCAGCGACCTCAGCGGCGCGACGATCAACACCGGTGACCTCGGATCCGGCACGCAGGTCAACGCGAACCAGATCCTCGAAGCGGTCGGTATCACCGACTACAACGAGCAGAACGCCGGCTTCTCGCAGGCGTCCGAACAGCTCGCGAACGGCGACATCGACGCCGCCTTCGTCGTCGGTGGCTGGCCGGTCGGCGCCATCGAGGACCTCGCGACGACCAACGACGTCAACATCGTCTCGATCGAGGGCGACAACCGTGCAGCCGTCAAGGACGCTGCCTCGTGGTTCGCCGACGACACGATCCCGGGCGGAACTTACAGCGGCGTCTCCGACCCCGTCGAGACCGTCGCCGTGCAGGCGATGATCGCGACGAACTCCGGCGTCTCCGCCGAGGCCGTCGAGAACGTCACGGCGGCCATCTTCGACAACCTCGACGAGCTGACGATCAAGACGGACTTCATCACCGCCGACAGCGCTCAGGACGGAATGTCGATCGAACTCCACGAAGGCGCAGCGGCGTACTTCGGCGAGTAATCGACGACTGACCGTCGGGTCTGTATCAGTCTCGCGCCGCCGACTTTCGGGGCGTCGAAACGTCTTTCGTAGCCGTAAAGGCGTCTAGCACATTCGTTTCCAGCGGTGAACGTACGCACACTCGCAAGCGAACGGACCGTTCCGGCACTGATAGCCGTCGCGATCGCGCTTGGGGTGATCCTCGCGGGCGTCGCTGCAGTCGTGCCGACAGGGACGGTACTCGTCGTCGAGGACCTCGACACGGGCGAGCACTATATCGAACAGCCCGTCGAGAACGGGAGCACGGTCGGTCTCGAATATATGCACAGCGTCGAGAAGTCACGCGTGTACGACGAGTACCGCGTAGAGGGACAGACGCTCGTGAACACGCGGATGGAGTTCGAGTCATACGGATGGGGGCTTCCGGCACGGGTCAACGTCACGAACGTGAACGGAACGCTCGTGTACGACCCACCAGAGCCGATCACCGAACTCGAAACGCTCTCGGTCTCGCCCGGACGGATCGCAAACCATACACTGATCGTCGAGGACCAACAGTATGACTTGGTTGCGGAAACGAACGCAAACGACGTTCGGATCCACATCGAGCGACGAACAATGACCGACATATTGCTATGAGTACGAACAACGTCGACGGCGGCGAAGAGGGGGAGATTTCCAGAGAAGAAGCCGAGGAGCTCATCGAGGAGATTGAGCGCCGACGGTCCTTGAAAGGACTTGCCGCCCTCGCCGTCGCCGCCATCGGGATCCTCTTTTCGCTGTTCCAGCTCATCTTGGCGGCCAAGAGCTTCACCTTCGAGATCCCGATCCTGGCACTGGAAAACGGGATGCCGGCCATCACCAGCTATCAGGTGTCACTCCAGCTCCTGCAGGCGAACGCGATCCACGTCGCGTTCGCGCTCGTCCTGACGTTCCTGATGTTCCCGGCGAGTATGGGCGATGGGTTCGTCTCTCGGAACCTCGGGCGCGTCGTCGACGGCGTCACCGAGTCATTCGGTGAGGAGAACCCAGTCTCACGCGCTTTCGAGGGCGTACGGGGCGTCTTCCGCTGGGCGTTCCTCGATCCGAACCGGAGCCGCGTGACGCCGTTCGACGTCGTCAGTATGATCGCGGCGTTCCTCTCGGCGTTCTACTTCCTGACGGAGTTCTCCGAGATTCAGGATATGCGCGTCTTCGGCCTCGAATCGGGCCGCCCCGTCACTGAGATTTACACGTTCCTCGACCCGATTCTCGGTGCCGTCCCCTTCGTCAGCGAGTACTCCTATGCGATGATCCTGGGCGTCGTCGGCGTCCTGTTGGTGCTCGAAGCCACCCGCCGAACGCTCGGACTCCCGCTGATGCTCATCGTCGCCTCGTTCATCGTCTACGCGCGGTGGGGCTATCTGATCAGCAGCGGCACGCCGTTCATCGGACTGCTCGCGATCCCGGAGCTCACGTGGCCGGACATCGTCCAGAACCTCTGGTACAACACCGAAAACGGTGTCTTCGGGATACCGGTCACCGTCTCGGTGAGCTTCATCTACATCTTCATCCTGTTCGGATCGTTCCTCGAAATGAGCGGCGCGGGCCAGTGGTTTATCGACCTCGCGTACGCCGCCACGGGCAAGCGGAAAGGCGGCCCGGCGAAGGCGAGCATCCTCGCGAGCGGATTTATGGGCACGATTTCGGGCTCCTCGATCGCGAACACGGTCACGACCGGCGCGTTCACGATCCCGCTGATGAAGCGCTCGGGGTACTCACCGGAGTTCTCTGGGGCGGTCGAGTCCTCGGCGTCCTCCGGCGGACAGATTCTCCCGCCCGTGATGGGAGCCGCCGCGTTCCTGATGGTCCAGTACACCGCGACGCCGTTCGCGGAGATCATCATCCTCGCGACGATCCCGGCGATTGTCTTCTTCTTCGGCGTCTGGGTGATGGTGCATCTGAAAGCCGTCCAGGAGGGGATCGGTGGCCTCGAAGAAACCGCCTCGCTGGTCTCGCACCTGAAGTTCGGGTGGTTCTACCTCGTTCCGATCTTCCTCCTCCTGTATTACCTCATCGTCGAACGCCTCTCGGTGTCGCGGTCGGCGTGGTTCACCCTCGTCGCGCTCGTCGCGCTCATAACGTTCATTGCGGCCTACAGTGAGAAGACGCGGATATCGCTGTTCGGGTCGCTCGCGGCGATCTTCGGCATCGAGCTCGTGAGCCACATCGTGACCGGCGTCGCCGTCACCGGGCTACTGACCGGAGCGAGCGGGACGCCCCTCTCACCGGAAGCGGCCCTCGCCGTCGTCGGCCCCCGCATCGGGTGGTACGCGATGCTGGCCGGCGCGCTGACGATGCTGTATCACACCGACGTGCAGTCGAAGTTGCTCGATCTCAATCCCACGGTCCAAGAGAGTGCGGAGTCAGTCGGCGAGAAGACCGGCCGCGACCTCGGCGAGAATCAACTGTTCCGTGTCGGGACGTTCGTCGTGAAGTCGATGGACGAGGGCGCACGGACGGCCGTTCCGGTGGTCATCGCAGTCGCCGCGGCCGGTATCATCCCCGGCGTCATCAGCGTCTCGGGGCTGGGTCCGAACCTCACCTCGCTGCTCCTCGCGCTATCCGGCGGGTCGATCGTGATTATGCTGCTCGTGACCGCCGTCGCGAGCATCATCCTCGGGATGGGGATGCCGACGACCGTCACGTACATCATCCTGATCTCGATGCTCGCGACGCCGCTGGTTGAGTTCGGTATCCCGCTGCTCGCCGCGCACCTGTTCATCCTCTACTTCGGCGTCATCGCGGACATCACGCCGCCGGTCGCAGTTGCCGCCTACGCCGCGAGTGGGGTCGCCAAGTCCGATCCCTTCGAGACCGGCGTGAAGGCGTTCTCGCTGTCGCTGAACAAAGCGATCGTTCCCTTCGCGTTCGTGCTCGCACCCGGGGTCGTGCTGCTCCGAGAGAAGGCGAACGCCGCGGAGTTGCCGATCCGCGATCAGTATCGGGTCGTCGGCTTCAGCGACCTCGCACAACTGTCGTACTCCGTTCCGGAGATTCTGATTCCCGTGGTCGGCGTCTTCCTCGGCGTCATCGCCCTCGGTGCGACCGTCATCGGGACGCTCTACGGTGACGTCAACCGCGGCGAACGGACCGGCTTTGCGGTCAGTGCACTCCTGCTAATGGCACCGCGACTGCTGTCGGCGGCGGTATTCGACCTGCTCGGGTTCGCCGGCGTGACGGTGTCGGTCGACGCGCTCGTGCTCGACCTGTCGATGCGGGCCGTCGGCTTCGTCATCTTCGTCGTCCTCGCGGCGAAGAACCGGCGCGAGTCGACGTCGACCCGGGAGCCGAAAGAAGCGATGTCGGCGTAACTGTCGGCGGGGCGATATTGTCGCTTGCACACGACCGACAATATAAGATACACTCGGTTCGGAGTGAACCGATAGACACTATTGGGAGGCTGGAAACCACGGTGTAGCGGTCGGCGCGACCGGGAAGCGACACCGACGAAACCGGGGGACGGCTGCGAACGGAGAACTCACCAACAATGTCGATAACAGCAAAGGTACACATCGAACACGAACACCTCGCGCTCGTTCCGACGCTGGAGCGACTCGACGGCGTCAAGATCCGTGTGATCACGCAGGGGACGACCGATCCAGGGTCGACGTACTTTCCGTTTCTCATCGAATACGACGACTCCGAAGAACTCGAAGCGGCACTCGAAGCCGACGTCACGGTCGAAGAATTCGAGCTGATCGATCGGACCAACGACACGGCGATCTACTACATCAAACACACGCCACAGACGCGCCTCATCAGCAGCATCGTGACCGAGGAGAACGGCTTTCTAGTGCACACGGAGACGAAAGACGGCGGATGGTTGGTCCACCTGCTCTTGCCCGACCGCGCCGCGCTCAACACGATCTGGGAGTACGCGATCGCGAACGACATCGCGCTCGACATCATCGAGATCTACAGCAACGAGGACGCCGGCGGCGAGTCCTCGTACGGTCTCACCGACGAGCAGCGCGCGGCGCTCCAACTCGCGTTCGCGAAGGGCTACTTCAACGAACCGCGGGACATCTCGCTCAGCGAAGTCGCCGAGGAGATGGACCTCTCCTCGACGGCGATGAGCGGACGGCTTCGACGCGGGATGCGAAACCTCATCGCCGCGACGATCGCCGAGCGGGATCGCGACTGACCGAGCGGAGCGACACTGACGACGGCGAGAATCGCGGCGGATCAGTCCTCGAGAACGGATACCGGGTCACCGACGTTGAGTCGGCGCCCCCGATGGGAGTCGGGGACGCGGGCGATGAGCATCGACGTGAAGAAGTGTTCGAACGCGTCCGGATCGGCCCACTCGGGGAACGTCTCGCGCCGCTTCTCGATGAATTGCGCGCGGAAGTTCGGCGTCGACGCGCCGGTGTCGGGGTCGCGACCGGGAACCACACACCGCCCGCAGGGTTTGACGCCTTCGAACCTAACGTCGCCGACCTCGAAGGCAGGCGCGTCGTCACCGACGAATCGGTCCTCCCAGAACGCCGGAACGCCCGAGACCTCGACGTTCGCCCGGAGACGGCGACGCGCGCTCTCGACGGTGATGTCGTCGAACCACGACGCGAACTCCCGCAGCGTCGCGGTGCTGACGACTGACGGCCCCATCTCGCGGCGATCGACGAAACCGAGAGAGACGTCTCGCCGGAGCGAGACATCGAGATCTAGGAACTCCCCGAACCACGCCGCGGCGCGCTCGCGTTCCTGCGCGAGAACGAAGCGTTCCGTCTCACCCTCGGGCGTCTCGACGACGAGCGCCCCCGACTCCGGGTCGAAGTCCGTCGCGAGCGCGTGCACTCGGTCGGTTCGTTTCGCGTTGACGACGTCGCCCTCCGAATCGAAGAGCGCGAACTCGCGGTCGTGTTCGAGCGTGCCCCCATCGAGAACCGTCGCGGCGTCGACGTCGATCCCGTCGAGGCTTTTCACCGGATACACCCGGAGCCGTTCGAGTTGTGCCATTGCAGAAGCGTGCGTCGGCAGCGCCATTACCGTATTCGGTTCGCCGCGGTTGCGTGTGCGGTCCTAGGCCGCCGATTGCGAGTCAGATCGCTAGGAGGACTACCGTTCAGTCCGATAGACTGGACGCAGTGCCGTCTCGTCTTTGTCGTAGCCGAGCCAGACGCTGAGCGCGATCGCGACCAGAACGAGATACACCGGAAAGAGCAGCGCTAAGACGTACCCGAACGCGAAAATGTTCACCGAGCCTGTCCAGTATACCAACCCCGCAAACGCGAGGCCGACGAGTGCACCAGCCGCGATCCCGAGCCGAAACGCGCGAGCGGCGTCCGGCCCGGGCGCGGGACGAGACGGAGTCATAGGCCCGTTTCGAGGCCGAAGAAAATAAGCAATGCGCGGTATGGACTGGAATGCCATAGGCTGTTGGTAACTCCCGACTCCCTCGGTCGGAGTAGCGAGTATGCAGTGTTTTCACGTCTTCGTGCACGGCCGCACGACGGCGTGCGACCGGAGATATACTCAGTTGCGAACCTGCTATAATTGTACGAAATTAGCCATATATAACTATTGTTCCGATAGGAATCTGCGACAGCGCCTCGAACAGGAAAATCAACGGACTGTGACGGATTGAATCCGGATTAAACGAGTGAAAATCGGGGTCGGTATCGTCTATTTATATACCCCAGCGGGCGATTAGGATCGGACGCAATGTTCACAGATCGAGTTACTGCATCGGTGATGGCCGTGCTGCTCGTGGCGTCCGCGCTCGGGTCCGCCGCGGCAGTCGGGACTGTCGGTGCAGCCACGTCGAGCCAGAAGGCGTACGCCGGGACCAACGTCTCTTTCGACACGACGAGCAACGCGGTCGTCGACTACGCCGTCGACGGCGAAACCGTGATGCAGTCAGTGAAAGTCCAGTCGCAGAGTGAGACAGAAAGTAGTGGCAGCCTCTCGGCCGATGTCGAGTTGAGTGCCGCCTCCGACATCGCCGGCGCTGCCGTCTCTCTCGACGCGAAGAGCGAGACGAGCGCTTCGATGAGTACCGACAGCGGGGCGACGCTCCGCGCACACGACAACGAGCGTGGAGTGTTGACGGTGCGTGCCGGCGACGACAGCCAGTACGTAGCGGTCAATCTGTCCAGTTCCGCCGAGGCCGCGAGTCAGAGCAGTGAGAAAGTCGTCGTGACGACCGACGACGGCACGGAAGGCGTCTTCCTCGTCGTCGGTGACGGCGAACTCACGGTGAACGACCAGGGGAACGTCTCCGCGAGCCTCGAAGGAGACAGCAAACTCGCGTTCCGCTCGTATCCGGAGGGCCGCACCGAGGACGACGAACAGCAGGAACAACTGATCACCAGCGGCCAGGCGGCCGCCGAGGTGTACGTGATGCAGCAGAGCGAGTCGGGAAGTGAAGCCGTCGCCGACGTCGTGCAGTACGGCGACAACACGACCGTCGAAGTGACCCAGCAAAGTGAGGGAACGGTGCGAATGACCGCCGAGCGCTCCGAGCACCAGGGGAAGGTTGTCATCACGTCCGTCTCCGAGAAGGTCGTCGACGCGACGAACGACGTGCAGGTGACTGTCGACGGCGAGGCCGCCGCACAGGCGTCCTCTTACAGTGCGCTCCAGAGCGCGATCGACGGCGGCGACACCTCGAAGTTCCTCGTTCGCCAGCAGGCGAGTGCCGACGCCAGCGCGAGCGTCCTGGTCGCCGTGAATCACTTCTCCGAGCGAGAGATCACGATGACGGAGAGCGAGACCACGACGAGCAGCGGAACGACCGCGACGGCGACCGAGACGGACAGCACGACCACAGCGAGCGAAACCACCGACGAGCAAACGGCAGCGCAGACTGACGAATCGACGTCCAGTACGAGCAGCCCCGGGTTCGGTGTGACCGTCGCACTCGCCGCGCTCGTCGGGGCAGCACTCTACGCCGCGCGCCAATCCTGAGACTGTCGGATAGAAGTCCGAACGAGTGAGCGCGCGCGAGCAGTGATCGAATACCTCGAACGAGCGATCGAGGGCAACACGGTCCTTCTTCTGCCGCCGATATTCGAGTTACATCGGCCATCTACCGGTCGAAATATGGTATGTTCTGGGGCGTGCAAGCGCGCCCGGAACGAGCCGATCACAGCGCCCGATATGTCCCGTGCTAAGCAGTGGCAAATAAAAGCACGGTACTATCAGGGTGATCTTTTATTGGGGTTTGATAACATCGTTTATTGGATGTCAGGGGACTACGAACACCCAAATCATCCGAGTATCGATCAATCCGACAGAACGCTCCCGCGGAACCTCCGACAGACCGGAGATCCGGGGATCCAGATGCTGGTCTCGACCCGCGTTCGAAAGTCCCCCTTCTTCGATAAGTCGTTCAACGAGGAAGGAGCCTGGCGGTGTTCGGTGTACAACCGTATCTATCACCCGCGCGGCCTCGTCGAGCCAGAAGACGGCGGTGCGATGGCCGAGTACGAAGCGCTTACCGAGAAGGTAACGCTGTGGGACGTCGCCGTCGAACGGCAGATCCGCGTGAAAGGCCCGGACGCCGAGGAACTCACGAACTACCTCATCACGCGTGATGCCACCGAAATCGAGCCGATGAACGGCAAGTACGTCATTCTCTGCAACGAGGACGGCGGCATCCTCAACGACCCGATTCTGCTCCGCGTCGAAGAAGACGAGTTCTGGTTCTCTATCTCGGACTCGACGCTGATGCAGTGGATCCAGGGCGTCAACGTCGGGAAGAACTTCGACGTCGAAGTCGACGAAATCGACGTCGCCCCGATGCAGATCCAGGGACCGCTCTCCGAGGACGTGATGGTCGAAGTCGTCGGCGAGGAAGTCTCCGAGATTCCGTACTACGGCCTGATGGAGGCCGAGATCAACGGTGCCTCGGTGCTCGTCAGCCAGACCGGCTTCTCCGGCGAGAAGGGCTTCGAGATCTACGTGCGCGATGCGATGGAGAACGCAGAGCGCGTGTGGGATCCGGTCCTCGAATCGGTCAAAGACCACGGCGGGATGCAGATCGCGCCCGGTCACCACCGCCGCATCGCGGCGGGGATCCTCTCGTGGGGTCAGGACATGGACCACGAGACCTCGCCGTTCCAGGTCAACCTGGGCTATCAGGTGCCGGACGACAAGGAAGCCGACTACGTCGGCAAGGAAGAACTCGAACGCCAGAAGGAGCTCATCGAGGGCGGCGAGTACCCGTTCAACCTCAAGCTGGTCGGCCTGAAGATGGCCGGCGAGCCGATCCGCGATTACGCGCCGGACTTCTGGATCATCTCCGATCCGGAGACGGACGAGGAATGCGGCTACATGACCTCGCCGTGGTGGAACCCGGACCTCGAGACGAACATCGGTCTCGGATTCGTGCCCGCCGACAAGCTCGAAGACGCCGCGCAGGCGACGCTCGACGACGAGATCTACGAGAACGATCTCGACCTCGAGTTCCAGGTGCACCTGCCCGACGAGTACGCCGAAGAGGACGGCGAGCCGGTGTACGCGACGGTCGCAGAAGTGCCGTTCAAGGAATCGGTCAACCCGAGCGCCCGCGAACAGGCGAAGCTGGGTGCAAAGCAGGAAGCCGAAGCGCAGGACAACTGAAGCAGTCAGCCCTCACTGTCTGAGCGTCTCCCACCGGCGGCACTCCCACGCCGGTCCACAGCGGACGAAGCAGTTTTTTTGCGGTCGATGAACCTGAAGCCGGAGCGGCAGAAACTGGATCGATTACCCAGTGAGCGTGACCGGACGGTCCGCAGAGAGCATCACGTCCTGTGCGATGCTGCCCAAGAGCGTCTTCTGGACGCCCGAGCGCTTCCGTCCGCCCATCACGATGCTGTCGACCTCGCGTTCCTCGGCCGTTTCGAGGACCTTTCGTGTCACTTCGCCACCGATAGAGACTCGCTCGACGGACAGACCCTCCGCTTCGAGCGAATCAGCTGTTTCGACCGCCGCCTCGACGTCTTCGAACTCGTGCGGCGGCGCGCCCCGGTAGTCCTGGTGCGGAAAGACGTACAGCACCGTCGCCGTGACGTTCTCCGCGGCGTTCGGCAGCGCAGTGGCGTACTCAACCTGTCGGCGCGCCCGTTCCAGATTCCGATCGACAGGGAGCAGCACCTCGCGTGACCCGCCCTCGAACACCATTCCAGAGCCGGTGATCGTGACTGGTCGCTCCGTGGAGACGAAGACGTCGCG
This sequence comes from Halobellus sp. H-GB7, assembly GCF_030848585.1. NCBI lineage: Archaea > Methanobacteriati > Methanobacteriota > Halobacteria > Halobacteriales > Haloferacaceae > Halobellus > Halobellus sp. H-GB7. Next base: position 354,355 of record NZ_JAVDDW010000003.1, read on the forward strand.
GACGGTACTCCCGAGGAGGACCTGTGCGACGCCGGAGCGCTTCCGCCCGCCCATCACGAGTTCGTCGCAGTCCAGTTCGTCTGCCACCCGGATGACCTCCTCGGAGACGCCGCCGTCACCGACGCGACCGTCGACCGAGACACCACTGTCTTCGAGGTACTCGACGGCTGCGACCGCCGAGTCGATCTCCTCGAAGTCTACCTCCTCAGCCGTATCGAGACGGCGTGGCGGGACCACGTACAGGACTGTCGCTTCGACGTCCGATCCGGAATCAGGGAGACTCGCGGCGTATTCCGCCTGATTGAGCGCCCGACTCTCGTCGTCGTCGACGGGGATGAGAACCTGATACATACTGAATTATAATTAATTTATGTTCCCGTATAAGTTGGTCGTTGTTCTCAGTTGATAAGAACGATGGTGTCCGCGAAGACGGGTGGTGTTAACCAGAGCGGGCGATTTAGTCGTACAGTGGGTACTCGTCGGTCAGTTCGTCGACGCGCGCAGCGACCTCGGCGACCGTCTGCTCGTCGTTCGGGTCGTCGATGACGCGCGTGATGAGGTCTGCGACCTCCCGGCACGTCGATTCGGTGAAGCCACGCGTCGTGACGCCCGGCGTCCCGATACGGATGCCGCTCGGGTTGAACGCCGAGCGCGTCTCGCCGGGGACCGTATTCGCGTTCATCACGATCCCGGCCTCTTCGAGCGCCGACTCGACGTCCTTCCCGGGCGTGTCGGGATGGGACGGCCGGAGGTCGACCAACACGAGGTGGTTGTCCGTGCCACCGGAGACAACTTCGAGACCGTGTTCGGTGAACGTCTCGGCGAGCGCTTTGGCGTTCGTGACCGTCTGTTCGGCGTAAGCGTCGAACTCCTCGGAGAGTGCCTCTCCGAATCCGACGGCCTTGCCCGCGATGTTGTGCATCAGGGGGCCGCCCTGAGCGCCGGGAAAGACCGCGTTGTCGATCGCGTCGGCGTGTTCCTCGTCGCACATAATGATCCCGCCGCGACCTGCGCGGATCGTCTTGTGCGTCGAGCCAGTGACGAAGTCCGCGACACCGACCGGCGACTCGTGGACGCCCGCTGCCACGAGGCCCGTGATGTGTGCGATGTCCGCGAGATGGTACGCGTCGGTGTCGTCTGCGACTTCCTGCACGCGCTCGAAGTCGACCTCGCGGGGGTACGCGGAGTACCCCGAAACGATGATGTCGGGGTCGAACTCCTCTGCGATGTCGGCGAGACCCTCGTAGTCGACGTAGCCCGTCTCGGCGTCGACCTCGTACTGTTCGACCTCGTAGGTCTGCCCCGCGAAGTTCGCCGGGTGACCGTGCGAGAGGTGCCCGCCGTGTGTGAGGTCAAGCGAGAGGATCTTATCGCCCGGTTCCAACATCGCGAGGTACACGCCCATGTTCGCCTGCGACCCCGAATGCGGTTGGACGTTGACGTGCTCTGCGCCCCACAGCTCTTTCGCCCGTTCGATCGCCAGGTTCTCGACCTCGTCGGCGTACTCACAGCCCGCGTAGTACCGCTCGCCCGGGTATCCCTCGGCGTACTTGTTCGTCAACTCGGAGCTTTGTGCCTCCATTACGGCTTCGGAGGCGTGGTTCTCGCTCGCGATCATCGCTAACGTCTCGTTCTGTCTCGTGCGCTCGCCTTCGAGCGCCTCGGCGACGGCCGGATCGGCCGCCGCGACAGTCTCGTACGTCATACGATATCGTCTGCGTCCTACCCGCGGATAACTCTGTCTTCTGACACAATATGATAGGAAAGCGATAGGCTGTGTCGACATAGGGCGCCATCGGACGAAGTGGGATCGTTCGTTCACGTCAGGGTCGCAGAGGAGTCCAGTCAGGTCCCACACCGAGTAGTCGTCATCGCTCCGGCGACCCCGCGGGGAGCGTCCTCCGTACCCCACCGTTTCCGAAGTAAGCAGCGGTTCCAACGCCCCTACGTTGCGGTTAGGAGATATCGGAGAGCACCGGACATCGTGGGCTGTCCCGGGGAGCCTCGTACCGAGGACGCTGGAACGAGAGCGCTACTGGAGTCGACCGCGACGCCACTTCTCGAGGTCGGGCGTCTGATTGAACGTGTAGATGTGGACGCCGCGGAACTTGTACTCCTCGTCACCGACGTACGGCGCGAGGCCGTCGATCAGTTCGTCGGGCTTGTAGACCCCGCGGGAGCCGACGAGCTGTTTGACGAAGCCCACGATGCCGGTCGTCTTCCGGAGGAACTTCACCGAGTCGCCGACGCCGACCTTCCGTGAAATCTGCAGGAGTCGCTGATAGTTCATCACGCCCGGGATCCCCACTTCGATGGGGAGGTCAATACCGCGGGCCCGGATGTCCTCGGTCCACTCCAAGATTGCCTCGGGATCGTAACACAGCTGTGTCACGATGTACGTCGCGTACGGCGCTTTCTTCTCCATCGCCTCTGCAAGAGTCTCTTCGGAGAGGAAGTCGTGACCCTCCGGATAGCCCGTGATGCCGACCTCCTCGAAGTCGTAGGGGAGTTCATCGAGCGCGACCAACAGTTCGTAGGCGGACTCGAATTCCCCGGGTTCTTCTTTGTCACCACCGGGAACGAAGATGTCGGTGATCCCCGCCTCAGTGAGTCGGCGCGCGATCTCTTCGAGTTGCTCGCGGTCCTCGACGTAGCGGGCGGCCACGTGCGGCACGACCTCGTAGCCCGCCGCGGCGGCCTCCTCGGAACGCTCGACCGTGCGCTCGATGCCCAACTGCGGCGACGTCGTGATCGCCACGCTCGCGCCGTTGGGTAGTTCTTCGATCTCGTCGTCGAAGCTGTCGAACGGCATCAGCTCGAATCGAGCCTCGCTCAACAGGTACTGCACTCCGTCCTCGGTGCCGCGCTGCGCTCCCAGAGACATACTTACTGTTTGATAGGGAGGAACGTACTTTTGTCTGTGGGTGACACTCATAGCCCATTTATAAGCGGCCGGCTACGGTAGGTTGCACGTCTTCACCCACTCGATCGCACGACAGCGTGCGGTCGGCTGTGCAATCAGTCGCAACCCGCGAGGATACTCACGCGGCGTCGGGCGTGCACTGTCGGATCCGTGCGGCCACGTCATCGAAGGAGACGCGTCGTTCGGGGTCGTCCGAAACGCGCCGGAGCACCAGGTCGAGAACGTTGAGCTGGCGGAGCAGTTGGCGCGTGCGGCCGTGTTCGAGGCCGAGTTCGCGCTGGACTTCGTGAACTGTCCGAGCGTCGACGACGGCGTCGACGACGTCGTGCAGGGTGAGTTCCTCGGGGAGGCCGATACCATCGGCGACGAGCTGGTCGTCCGGGAGCGACTCCGCCTCGGCGTCGCTCTGGGACCCGTCGCTCACGGACGGCCCGGCGTCGGGCGGAGCGCCCGAACCGTCGTCAGAGCCTAGGCCGGAAGGCGAGGCCTCCGCAGTCGATGCGGACGCGTCGGCAGTGTCGTCGTCGGGCGCCGAGTCGCCGGACGATTCGGCGTCCAGCGTCGCGCCGGAGTGCGACGCCGTCGACGAGGAACGGTTCGACCCCGTCGTCTCGTAGGACGTCGGCGAGTGGACCTCGGCTTCGATCATATACCGGCGGACGGTCTCGGCGGAGACGTCCATCTCGATGCGCTCGCTCATCTCCGCGAACGTCTCGCAGACGTCGTAGAGACAACGCAGATACTCGACGTCCTCGTACGGCGGGACCGAGTCGTCACGGGCGGCCGACAGCGCCGACGCAGCGTCGTCTGCGGCGTCAGTCCCGTCATCACTCGCGGCAGCGTCGCGTTCTTCTTCCCGCACGGTGGCGGTCTGTTCCTCGTTCGTCGGGAGAGCGGAATCGACGGCCGCAGAATCGGTCGCGGCCGCGGTCGTCTGTTCGGTTTCGCCCGACGGGCGGTCGGATCCCGCCGCGAGAGGTGTCTCGGAGTTCGGCCCGCTCGCGGCTGCTGCGGGCACGCCGCCGAAGACCGTCGTCGCGCGGTCTGCCGTCGTAGCGCGGTCGGTCGTCGTTCGATCCGAGCGTCCCTCCGACAGCGACCTCCCGGCCGACCCCGACGCATCTGCTGTACGCGATGAATCGGCAGTCTCGGCCGTCGTCACGGCCGTATTTGCGGTCGATGCGTGGGCAGTGGTAGATCGTTCGTCCGTCGCGGCTGTGTGCTCGGAGGCGGCGTCGGTCACGTCTGATCCGATCGCGACGTCGAGCGTGACCAGTACCGCGCCGTCGTCGAGACGAGCGTCGGTCGGACGAGTAGAGACGGTCAAATCGTCGGCGCAGCCGTCCGTCAACTGGTCGCCAGAGGAGTCCGAGAGCGCCGTCAGATCGAAGGAAACGCAGAGACCGTCGCCGTCCGTCGAGGCCGAGATGGGTTCGAGCGACGAGTTTCCCGACGCGCCACAGAGCGGTACCGAAACGTCGACTGTGGCGCGCAGTGTCTCGTCCTCGTCTCCCCCCGCGGCCGCTTCGGCCCGGCGAACGGATCGGCCCTCAGAGCCGAGCTGTTCGATCACACACGAGAGGGCGTCAAACGAGAAGTGGGGCTGCATCGCCATATCACTGATAGCATCTAACACATTGTGATTGGTTAACGGTGTGTGCGGAATGCTGAGGGCATTCAAATATCAGGACTAAGTCGCGATGCTCGCGATGCGCTCGCCCGCGACGACGACCCCGCCGCGCGCCACAGAGTAGATGACGCCGGAGGCACTCGCGGTGACCGTAGCCAGCCGTTCGAACGACGACGGATCGAAGACGGCACCGAGTTCTTCACCGGCGTCGACCACGTCGCCGACCCCGAGATCCGCCCGGAGTTCGAAGAGGCCAGAGTCGTCGGCGACGACTCGCGGGGCGTCGTCGCGGAGGCGGCGCTGTTCGGCGGCCGGTTCGGCGGCGTCGTCCACGACATCGAGTTCGCAGAGGACGTTCCAGACGCCGTCGACGCCCGCCTGGACGGCCGGCCGCCGGACCGTCCGACTGTTCGATAGCTCCGCAGTGATCGCCGGCACGCCGGCCCGCGCCGCGGCGAGTCGGAACTTCCCGGTGAAGTCGTCGTCTTCGTCGATCGGATCGTCGTCGGCGAGGAGGAACTCGGTGCCGAACGCTTCCGCGAGTGTCTCGGCCATCGGGTCCGACTGCCGGAATCGGACGTGTTCGAGCATCTCGGGCGTCCCGGTGTGGAGGTCGATCGCGACGTCGGCGGCCTCGACGAGCGGCCAGACGCCCGCGACCAGCCGTTCTTGAAAGCTGCCGTCGGCGTCGCCGGGCCAGATGCGGTTGAAGTTCGAGTTCAGCGCGTCGTACGCCTCGGGCGTCAGATACGAGCGGTGATCGAAGGCGATCGAGTTGACGACCGGGACGGCGACGACCGATCCCGCAAAATCGGCGTCTGTGAGGCGGCTATGCAGGCGACGGAGCGCCGCGGGGCCGTTGAGTTCGATGCCGTGCTGGGCCGCCTGGACGAAGACCGTCGGGCCGTCGCCGCCGCTGTAGCGGTGAACGGTCACGGAGATGTCGCGGCCGGAGGGGAAATAACCGAGACGCCGGTCGGTCGTCGTGTGTGTCACGGGCTCGTAGTCCATACGCGGTGGCCACGTCGCCGGGACAAAAATCCCGGGTTCGGCGCAGGTCGGCGGCGGGGGAAACAGTGCGTTGGGTCGCGGACGAGAAATCGGCAGATCGGGCGGGGGCGAGAAATAGACGGGCTGGCCCGCGGCCGACACGAACGAGCCGTACGTTTATCCCAGCCCTGGGCGACCGTTCGGATATGCATCTGGAGACCGAGACGTGGACCGACGTAGCGGACGCCGAGACGGATCTCGCGCTGCTCCCCGTCGGCAGCACCGAACAACACGGACCACACGCGCCGCTCGGTACCGACACCCTCGACGCCGAGGCCGTCGCCGACGCGGCCGCCGAGCAGTACGACGATCCGGTCGTCGTCGCGCCCGCGATCCCGGTCGGAATCGCCGAGGAACACCGCGAGTTTTCCGGGACGCTCTGGACGACGGAGTCGACGTTCCGATCGTACGTCCGCGACGTCGTCGGAAGCCTCGCGTCCCACGGCTGGGACCGCGTTGTCGTCGTCAACGGCCACGGTGGGAATATCGCAGCCCTCCGAGAGGTCACGGCCCGGATCGTCCGCCACGACGATGCGTACGCCGTCCCGTTCACGTGGTTCGACGAGGTCGACGAGCACACCTCCGAGATGGGCCACGCCGGGCCGCTCGAAACCTCGCTGCTCCGGCACGCGAACCCCGAGACCGTCCACGAGGATCGCCTCGAAGAGGCCGCAGACGGCGGCAGCGACCGCTGGGGTGACTGGCAGGGCCGCGTCAACCTCGCGGTCGACTCCCACGAGTTCACCGAGAACGGCGTCGTCGGCGACCCCCGCGAGTCGAGCGCGGACCTCGGCGAGGAACTGCTGGACCTGTCGGCGGCAGCGCTCTGTAAACTCCTCGACGCCGTCCGCGAACGCGACCCGCAGGCCCGGATCGACGGGTAGAGCATAACGTGTAATATCCGAGTCGTGTTGAGCCAGGACCGCTCGGACGAACGACGTGTCGAGAGCGGAAATCGACGCGGGCGACACCTATATGTGCGGCACACAGTCACCTCCGGACGAGAATGGATTCGACAGACAGCGTGCCGAATCAGGCTGGGACAGTCATCGTCGGAGCCGGGATCGTCGGCTGCAACCTCGCGTACCAGCTGACGGCGCTCGGCCGGGACGACGTCGTCGTCGTCGATCAGGGACCGATGCCGACCACCGGCGGGTCCTCGACGCACGCGCCCGGGATTATGTTCCAGACGGCCGAACCGAAGGAGCTCTCGCAGTTCGCCGACTACAGCCGCCGCGTCTACTCTGATCTCGAAGGCGCGGACGGCCGGCAGGCGTACAACGAAGTCGGCGGCATCGAGGTCGCCCGCACCGAAGAGCGGATGAAGTTCCTCCAGCGCCGCGTCGAGCACGCGAAGGCGTGGGGGATCGACGATCCGCAGTTGCTCTCGCCCGAGGAGGTCACTGAGCACCTCCCGCTCGTGAACGAAGACGAGATCCTCGGCGGCTACTACTCCCCGACCGACGGACAGGTGTCGGGGGTCGTCGCCTGTGACGCGCTCGCCCGGGAGGCGATGGACCGCGGCGCGCAGTTCGTCCCCCACACGCGGACGGAGGACGTCGAGACAGCGGGCGGCGAGGTGCAGGCCGTCGTCACCGAGAACGGGACGATCGAGTGCGATGAGGTCGTCATCGCGACCAACATCTGGGCGCGACAGCTCGGCGAGAAGCTCGGCGTCCACCTCCCAGTCGCGCCGGTCGAACACCAGTACACGGTGACCGAGTCGCTGGAGGAACTCGCAGACAGCGCGGTCGACGTCACCGACCACCCGCTGTTCGAGAACTACGAGAACGTCTCCGGCGAGAAGGCGAAGCGGCTCCTCGTGGGGCCGGATCGGCCGATCCTGCGCGATCAGGACAACGCGATGTACTTCCGGAACCACGGCGACGCCTACGGGATCGGCTCGTACAACCACGAGTCGATCGTGCCGGACCCACAGGAACTCGGCGGTAACGACCCCGACGGCGAGCAGGGCTCGGTCCACGAGTTCACCGATTACCACATGAACAACGCGACGCACCCGGACCGCCCGGACAAAGCGCCGCGGCAGGCCAGCGACGAACTCCTCCCCGCCACCGAGGGCAAAGAACTAGAGTTCAAATACAACGGGATGTTCTCGGAGTCGCCGAACGGGCTCCCGATTCTCGGCCCCGTCGAGAAGTACGACGGGCTCTGGAGCGCGACGGCGATCTGGGTCACGCACGCCGGCGGCGCGGCCAAGGCACTCGCAGAGTGGATGGAGAACGGCGTGCCCCGACTCGACGGCGACCCGATGGATCTGGCACACTGCGACGTCAACCGCTTCGACGAGCACGAGGGCAGTTGGGACTTCACCCGCGACATCGGCGGCGAGGAGTACCGCATCGTCTACAACATAATGCACCCCAAATGGGTGTGGACCGAGCACCAGCGGGACATCCGGCGGACGCCGATGTATCACTCCCACAAGGAGCGCGACGCCGAGCTGTGGGCCGAAGCCGGCTGGGAGGAGCCACAGTGGTTCGACTCGAACGCCGATCTGCTGGCGGAGTACGGCGAGCAGATCCCCGAGCGCGACGAGTGGACCGGCAAGTACTGGTCACCGATCGAGGGTGCAGAAGCCCTGAACGTCCGCGAGAACGTCGGTCTCCACGATATGACCTCCTTCAACAAGATGGAGGTCGTCGGTGAGGACGCCGGCGAGTTCGTTCAGTACCTCTGTACGAACGATATGGACATCGACGTCGGCGACGTGAAGTACACGCTGATGTGCAACGAGGCGGGCGGCGTCCGCGCCGACATCACGGTCACTCGAACCGACGAGGACCGTTATCTCCTCTTGACGACCGGCCGTGAGGTCGGAAACAACCACGTCGCGTGGGTCCGCCAGCAGTCGCCCGAGAGCGTCGTCGTCAACGACGTCACCTCCAGTTACGCGGCGATGGTCTGTACCGGGCCGAACGCGCGGAAGGTGCTCTCGAAGGTCACAGACGTCGACCTCTCCGACGACGCCTTCCCGTTCTTCACGAGCCAGGAGTTCTTCGTGAAGAACGTGCCCGTGACGGCGCTGCGCGTCTCCTACGCCGGCGAACTCGGCTGGGAGTTCTACACGCCCTCGGAGTACGGCGAACGGCTCTGGGAGATTCTGCTCGATGCGGGCGAAGAGTACGGGATCCGACCGTACGGCAACGGTGCGCTCGACGCGCTCCGCATCGAGAAGGGCTTCCGCCTGTGGGGTCACGACCTGCACACCGAACACAACCCCTACGAGGCCGGTCTCGGTTGGGCCGTCGACCTCGACACCGACTTCATCGGGAAGGAGGCCGTCGCTGCAGCCGCCGAAGGCGAGAACATCGACCACGAGGTGGCCTGCCTGACGCTCGACGACGAGGACGAGACGGTCCTGCCGCATCGCCCCGTGTTCGCGCCCGGTGAGGACGAGACGCTCGGGTACGTCCACAGCGCCGAGTACGGCTACGCCGTCGGCGCGTGCATCGCCTATACGTACCTCCCGCCGGAGTACGCCGAACCCGGAACAGACGTCGAGATTCTCTACGAGGGCGACCGCTACGAGGCGACGGTCCGCGAGGAACCGCTACTGTAAGCGCGCTCGCTTCCCCGCCTTCACGCCCGCTTCCACGCATACGCTGACGCATTTTATCGCTCATCGACTAGAGCTGCCGCTCCCCGTCGTATCGGTGGGCTGTCACGCTGTGGTTCGCGCCCACGCGCTAGTTTCTGGTCGAGTATCGAATCCATTCCCTCCGAAATCGGTGTTTTGAGTCGTTCTCCGTCGTCTTTCGCCAAGTTCGGAATCTGAGCCACCGTTGTCTTTATAATCGTGACAGAGTCACCCTCGGACGAGAACTATGAGCACAGAGTTTCCATCGAACGCAGAGACCGTCGTGATCGGGGCTGGGGCGGTCGGCTGCAGTGTCGCCTATCATTTGAGCGAGTTGGGTGCCGAAGACGTCGTCGTCGTCGATCAGGGACCGCTGCCCGTCACCGGCGGCTCGTCGGTGCACGCGCCGGGGATTATGTTCCAGACGTCGCCCTCGAAGATCCAGACGAAAGCGGCGTACTACACGAGCCGGCTCCTCTCTGACGCCGGCGTCTACAACGAAGTCGGCGGCATCGAACTCGCCCGCAGCGAAGAGCGGATGGACTTCCTGCAGCGCCGCGTCGAGTGGGCGACCTCCTACGGTCTCCCCGAGCCGGAACTGCTCACGCCCGAGGAGGTCACAGAACACTTCCCGCTCGTAAACGAAGACGAGATTCTCGGCGGCTACTACTCTCCGACTGACGGCCGCGTCGACGGGATATCGGCCCTACAGTGGTATATGGAGCACTCCGACGCAGACTTCTACGGCAACACCGAAGTGACGGATCTCGACGTCGCGGGCGGCGAGATCAATGCGGTCGAGACTGATCGCGGCACGATCGAATGCGAGCGCTGCGTGATGGCGACGAACAACTGGGGCTATCAGACGGCCCAGATGGCCGGCCTCGACATCCCGATCGCGCCGGTCGAACACCAGTACGTCGTCACCGAGGAGATGGAAGAACTCGGCGGCGTCGGCTCGGGCGTCGGCAAGAACACCGAGGGGCTCGACGTGCCCGGGAACCGCGACATTCAGGAGTATATGAGCGAGGCCCCGCACCGACCCGTGGGTCGCGACCAGGACAACTCGCTGTACTTCCGGACGCACGGGAAGTCGATCGGGATGGGGTCGTACAACCACGAGGCGCTCTCGGTCGACCCCGACGCGATGGGGAAGAACACAGAGGACCAGCAGTCCTCGGTCCGCGGCTTCACGAAGGAGCACTGGGAGAAGCCGACGCATCCCGGCCGCGAGAAGTCTCCGAAGCAGGCCTTCGACGAACTGCTGCCGGCGACGGCCGATAAGGAGTATGAGATGACCGAGAACGGCATCTTCGTGTTCACGCCCGACGGAATGCCCGCGGTCGGGCCGACGGCGAGCGTCGACGGTCTCTGGAGCGCGCTCGCGATCTGGTGGACGCACTCCGGCGGCTACGGGCGGATCGTCGCCGAGTGGATGGAGAACGGCGTTCCCCGCCTCCCCTCCGGACCGGTCGACACCGGCGGCGTCCACGTCCGGCGCTTCGAGCCGCACGCCGGCGAGAAAGACTACTTCGTCGACAAGGGCGCAAAGCGCTACGAGCAGGTCTACAGCATCGTCGAGCCGCGCTGGCAGCCCGAGGAGCACCGCCCGCTTCGGACGAGTCCGTTCTACCACCAGCAGAAGGAACTGGGCGCGGAGTTCTACCAGTCCGGCGGCTGGGAGTCCGCGCAGTGGTACGAGCACAACGCCGACCTCCTCGAGGAGTACGAAGAGCAACTCCCCGACCAGGACGGCTGGCAGGGCATCAACCGCTCGAAGATCGAAGGGGCCGAGCACCTCCACACCCGCGACGCGGTGTCGATGTTCGATATGACATCCTTCAGCAGCATCGTCGTCGAGGGCGCGGACGCGGGCGACTTCCTCCAGCGGATGTGTAGCAACGACGTCGACGTCGGCGTCGGCGACGTGCGGTACTCGCTGCTATTGAACGAGGGCGGCGGCATCCTCGCGGACGTGACGGTCGTCGGCCTCGACGACGATCGGTATATGGTCACCACCGGCGGCGGCAACTCTCCGGGCATCCACGGCGGGTGGCTGAAGGAACGCGCCCCCGAGACGGTCTCGGTGAACATCGAGGAGGGTGCGAAAAGCACGATCGGGCTGTGGGGGCCGCAGTCCCGACTGCTGCTGCAGCGCGTCACCGACGCCGACGTCTCCAACAGCGGCTTCCCGTACTTCAGCGCGAAGCAGATCTACGTCGGCGAGGTGCCCGTGATCGCGCTGCGCGTCTCCTACGTGGGCGAACTCGGCTGGGAGCTGTGGGCGCCCACCGAGTACGGCCAGCGCCTCTGGCAGACCCTCTGGGAGGCCGGCCAGGACCTCGACGTGCGGCCGATGGGCGGCGGCGCGCTCGAATCGATGCGCTTGGAGAAGGGCTATCGACTCTGGGGAACCGACATCGACACCGACGCGAACCCCTACGAGGCCGGCCTCTCGTTCGCCGTCGACCTCGACACCGACTTCGTCGGGAAGGAAGCGCTCGAAGCCGCGAAGGCCGAAGGCATCGACAACGAGATCACGCCGATCACGCTCGACGACTCGACGGACATCCTGCTGAGCGGTCGGCCGGTCCTCGTCGACGGCGAAGCCGTCGGCTACGTGCAGGCGGCCGACTTCGGCTACACCATCGGCGAGTCGATCGCGTACACGTACCTCCCGACGGAGTACACCGACGCCGGCACCGCCGTCCAAGTGGAGTGCGAAGGCGAGGTGTACGACGCGACCGTCCGGGACGAACCGCTGTTCGACGCCGGCCGCGACAAGATCATCAGATAAGAAGCGAGAAACGAGCGGACACACCTCCCGAAGCGGCCATTCTGGCCGCGCGGGAGCGAATCACCGATCCAAAACAGACGATGACTGAGACAGAGACGAACTCCGAGTCCGAACCCGACGAACTGCCCGTGCAATATGTGGACATTGAACGTGCGCGCGAGCGCCTCGACGACGACACCGTCGTCAAACAGACGCCAGTCGAGGTGAGCACGTCGCTCGGCAACCTCGTCGACGCGGAGGTGCACCTGAAGATGGAGCACCTCCAGTGGACGGGATCGTTCAAGACTCGCGGCGCGTACAACAAGATCAGCCAGGACGTCGCAAACGGCGTCACAGAGTTCATCGCCGCCAGCGCCGGCAACCACGCCCAGGGCGTCGCGCTCGCGGCGACGAAGTGCGGCGCGGATTCGACGATCTATATGCCGGTCGACGCGCCGCAGGCGAAGGTCGACGCGACGCGGAGCTACGGCGCGACCGTCGAGTTGGTGGGCAAAGACTTCCAAGAGACGATGGCGCACGCCCAAGCCGCCGTCGAGGACAGCGACGCGGAGTTCGTCCACGCCTACGACGACACCGACATCATCGCCGGACAGGGCACACTCGGAACTGAGATGTACCACGACTGCCCGGACGTCGACACGGTCATCGTTCCGATCGGCGGCGGCGGACTGATCAGCGGCGTCTCGACTGCGATGAAGCATCTCTCGCCGGAGACGCGGGTCGTCGGCGTGCAAGCGACCGGCGCGGAGACAGTCCACGAGAGCCTCGACAAGGGCATCCCGGTCACGCTAGAGGAGGTCGACACCATCGCCGACGGCATCGCGACCGGCGGCATCTCCGAGACGACGCTGCGGATCATCCAGGAGAACGTCGACGAGGTCGTGACCGTCACCGACACCGAAATCGCCCAGGCGATCTTGTTCCTGATGGAGCGGGCGAAGCAGGTCGTCGAGGGCGCGGGCGCGGCCTCCGTCGCCGCGCTGCTGAGTGACGACCTCGACGTCACCGACGAGACGGTGATGCCGCTGCTCTGCGGTGGCAATCTCGATATGACGCAGCTCCAGACCGTTCTCGTCCACGCGCTGACCCAGCGGAAGCAGCGCATCCGCCTCCGGGTCAGGATCGACGACCGCCCCGGAAAGATGGAGGACCTCTCCGGGATCATCGCCGACCAGGGCGCGAACATCCACGACGTACGACACGACCGTTCCGTCGAGGATCTTGAAGTCGGCGAGGCGTACCTCGTGTTCACCGTGGAAACGAGCGGTGCGGAGCACGCCGCCTCGATCGTCGACGCGATCGAAGCCGAGGAGTACAGCGTCGATGACGTGACCCGTGCGACGGCATAAGGGACTGAGATTCCGGCTCAGTCGTCACCGAGCGCCGCGCCGCTCGTTGCGCCTGCGGAGGCGCCCACCGTCCCCTCGTTCGCGGCGACCCAGCGCAGGAGCAGGAACGCGAAGACGTACTTCGCGAGGATGTCGAGCGCCGAGTAGCCCCAGGAGGTCAGGCCGACCGACTGGACGAGCGCGAACCCTTCGACGCCGACGGCCCAGATGATCGGGTAGCCGAGCCACAGCACGACTGTCAGCACCCGGAGCGTGCCGAAAATCTCGTCTGTCCCCGCCGCTGCGGCGTCGGCGGACCACTCGACTAACAGCGCGTAGAGGACCACTACGAAGAACGCGCAACTAACGAGGTAGAACAGCCAGCGGAACAGGTACGAGGAGGTGACGAGCGCCGCGGCCAGCCCCGTCACGCACATCGCAATGTCGGCGGCGATGACCGTGAACAGGCTCCCCCTGTCGACGTCGGCGAGCAGTCCGAGCGCGAGGAGGATCATCGGCGTCGAAAGCGCCCACGTGAGGTAGCGGCCCCACTGACTCATTACCTCCTCACCGGCCAGCGCGTGCCCGGCCGGCATCTCGATGAAGCCGACGGTGAGCCCAGAGAGAAGTCCGAGGTAACTCGACAGCGACACGAGCGGGATCATCAGGGTCGCCCCCCAGATGAGCCGCGCCCGACCGTCCGAGACGTTCCGTCCCATATACACGAATAACAGGATGGAGAGTCCGGCCAGCGCGACGTTCAACCACAGCGACGAACTCAACAGGACGTCACGTTGGATCTGTGAGAACGCGTCCGCCTGTGTCGCTTGAAGCACTCCGATCCGTAGGCTGTCGATGGCTGTCGGTGACATACGAAGTCCATCAGGAGGGGAGAGCGTAAATAAATAATTGGCATACAAACAGTTTATGGCCAAATTATTGTTGGGTTGTCCGTATATGCTATATCTAACCGTCGAGTCAGCCAAAGAGATTATATCTCAG